>JBKPPF010000079.1:0-15650 GCA_046733475.1 Actinomycetota bacterium | reverse complement strand
GTTCTCGCTCGACTTGCATGTGTTAAGCGCGCCGCCAGCGTTCGTCCTGAGCCAGGATCAAACTCTCCGTGAAGTTGTTCGCATTCGGTCCGAAGACCGGTTGCTGACTTTCAGGATGAGCTTGAGCTCAAAGTCCCCTCGTAGAGAGGAGACGGGTTCATTTAGACCTCGACCACGCCGAAGCGCTGCCGAGGATCTCGACGTATTTCACGCTGTTGAGTTTTCAAAGACCGCGCCCGGCTCGGGCTACCCACGAAAAAGGCCTCCCGCGCGGAGGCCCTCCAGAAGTCGATACCACCGTATCAGCTTCGCTCGAAGGGCTTCTCCAGTTGTGTCGCGGGTGGACTCTTACGTGCGCAGCCGTTTCCGACAGCCCGTGCATGATAGCAGCGATCGTAAGACCGTCAAGAAACGCGAAGCCTGATGAATTGCCGCTTCCCAGCCTGTAGAAGCGCACCCTCCAGTGAGGCTCGCGGCACGTCGAGATCGGTCACCGGCTCGCCGTTCAGGCGCACACCCCCCTGAGAGATCCGGCGGCGGGCCTCGCTCGTGGACGGGGTGAGCCCGAGCTCGGCGAGGAGTGCCGGCAGATGGACGGGATCTCCGGCGGGGATCTCCGCCTCGGGAACCTTGTCGGGAGCCTGCCCCTGGCGCACCACGCGAGTGAAATGCGCCTCCGCCTCGCTGGCTGACTCTTCGCCGTGCGAGCGGCCGACGACGAAGCGCGCAAGTGCGAGCTTCGCGTCCATCGGGGCGAGCGTGGTCGGGTCGACCTCCGACTCCATCACGAGGCGGTAGTACTCCGGCAGAGCCTCGTCGGAGATCCGCATCGTCTTCCCGAACTGCTCTTCGGGAGGCTCCGCGAGCCCGATGTAATTGCCGAGCGACGCACTCATCTTGCGGCCGTCGGTGCCCATGAGGAGCGGAGTCGTGAGCGCGACCTGCGGCTCGAGCCCGTAGGCCTGCATGACGTCGCGGCCGGCGAGCAGATTGTAGAGCTGGTCGGTGCCTCCGAGCTCGACGTCCGCCTCGACGGCGACCGAGTCGTAGGCCTGCATGAAGGGATAGAGAAGCTCCGAGACCGAGATGGGGGTCTTGGCCGAAAAGCGCTGCTCGAAGTCGTCGCGCTCGAGCAGCCGCGCGACGGTGATCGTGCGTGTGAGCCGGACGACATCCGCGAAGTCGAGCTTGGCGAGCCACTCGCCGTTGAAGCGCAGCTCTGTCTTTTCAGGGTCGATGATCTGGGCAGCCTGCTGGAAGTAGCGCTTCGCGTTCGCGTCGATCTCTTCGTCGGAGAGAACGGGCCGCTCCGCCGAGCGCCCGGAGGGATCGCCGATCCGCCCGGTGTAATCGCCCACGATGAGGACGCCTGTATGCCCGGCGCGCTGAAAGGCCGCCATGCGCTGGAGCGGAATGGCGTGGCCGACGTGGACGTCCGGCGCGGTCGGGTCGATCCCGAGCTTCACGCGCAGCGGACGGCCGCGCGCGAGCTTGCGTTCCAGCTCGCCCTCGGGAAGGACGTCCACCGCGTTCCGGGTCAGCTCGGCGATTCGTGGCGCCATGGCTGCCCGATCATAGAGTCGCATCCGGTCCGCGACGCCGGGGCTAGAATCACGAACTTCGTGTTGTTCCGACGAAGCAGTCGCCCTCCCAAGCGCCGCAGGATCCGCAAGCTCAGATTTCTTGCGCTGCTCAGCGTCCTCGTATTCGTCTCGCTCGTCTCCTTCGTCTTCGGCCTCGTGAGCGCGATCGCGAGCGACGTCGCGGCGCTCGAGCCCTCGACGAGCAAGCGCCCGCAGCAGCTCGGCTACATCTACGCCTCCGACGGCAAGACCGTCCTCGCCACGCTGCACGGCGACGAGAGCCGGATCGTGGTGGCGAGCGACGACATCTCCCCGATCATGAAGCAGGCGATCGTCGCGGTCGAGGACCGCCGCTTCTGGGAGCACCAGGGCGTCGACTATCGCGGCATCCTCCGTGCGGTCTGGGCCGACGTCCGCCACAAGGCGGTCGTCGAGGGCGGTTCGACGATCACGCAGCAGTTCGTCAAGAACACGTACACGCACCAGGAGCGGACGATCAGCCGGAAGCTCAAGGAGGCGGCGCTCGCCTGGCAGCTCGAGCGCAAGTGGTCGAAGGACCGGATCCTCACCGCCTACCTCAACACCATCTACTTCGGGAACGGCGCGTACGGGATCGAGATGGCGGCGCGGGTCTACTTCCACGAGCACGCGCGTGACCTGACCCTTGCGCAGTCCGCCCTCCTCGCAGGCCTGCCGGCGAGCCCCGGGGCGTACGACCCCGCGACGAACGCGAAGGCCGCCGAGGCGCGTCGGCGCATCGTCCTCCAGATGATGCGCGACGAGGGCCTCATCAGCCTGAAGGAGCAGCTCACCGCGGATGCCCAGAAGTTGCCGAAGCCCAACGACATCCACCTGCCCGTCACGGCCGGCCGGCAGGGCTACTTCGCGGAGTACGTGAAGCAGCAGCTCGTCCCCTACTACGGCTCCGGGAAGGTCTTCGGCGGCGGGCTCAAGGTCTACACGACCATCGACCTCGACCTGCAGCGGCTCGCCGCGGAAGCGATCGACGAGTGGCTTCCCGAACGGGACGATCCGGCTGCGGCGCTCGTCGCGATCGACCCGCGCGACGGGCGTGTCCTCGCGATGGTCGGCGGGCGGAACTACAAGAAGAGCCAGTTCAACCTTGCCGTGCAGGGCGAGCGCCAGCCCGGATCCTCCTTCAAGCCATTCGTGCTCGCGACCGCACTCAGCGAAGGCATCTCGCCGCAGACGCAGTTCACCTCGCAACCGACCGTCATCAATCTCGGGGACAAGCTCTGGTCGGTGCACAACTACGAGAACTCCTATCTCGGGACGATCGACCTCGTCGACGCGACGACCTACTCCGACAACTCGGTCTACGCGCAGCTGACCGCACAGGTCGGCCCCGGGAACGTGGCTACGATGGCGAAGCGACTCGGAATCCAGAGCCCGCTGAACGACTACTTCGCAATCGGGCTCGGCACCGAGGCGGTCAATCCGCTCGAGATGGCCCGCGCCTTTTCGACGTTCGCGCACAACGGTGTGCGCGTCGACGGGTCGATCCTCGGGAACACTCCGCGAGCGGTGACGAAGGTCGTCGAGGGGAACCGAGTCGAGAAGAACGAGCCGGTCGAGAAGGAGGTTCTCGACCCGAACGACGCGGCGACGCTCAACTCCATTCTCCAGAACGTGGTCACGACGGGAACCGGGCAGCGCGCCGCCCTGACGGACAGAGCCGTTGCGGGCAAGACGGGCACGACCGAGAACTACGGCGACGCCTGGTTCGTGGGTTACACGCCGCAGCTCGCGGTCGCGGTCTGGGTCGGATATCCGAACAAGCTCGTCCCGATGCTGACGCAGTTCGAGGGCGGGCCGGTAGTGGGCGGCACCTACCCGGCGCTCATCTGGAAGAGCTTCGTCGAGAAGGCGCTCAAGGCCGAGAACGACCCACCGGAGAGCTTCCCCACCCCTGCCTACGAGTCGACGGTCGCGCGCGACGTCGTCTATCGGAACAACCAGTGGCTGCTCGACAACGGCAACTGCCACGACGGGCATCTCGTCACCTACATCGCCGGCTCGGAGCCGACGAAGCAGGCGCCGTGCAAGCCGAACGAGGTGGACGTGCCGCCCGTCGTCGGCGCGAGGTTGACGGACGCCAAAGTCCGGCTCGAGAGCATGCCGCTGTCCGTCGAAGTGGTCACGCGGCCAGCCGAGGGAGGCGAGCGGCTCGGACGCGTGGTCGCGCAGTTCCCGGCCAGGGGAACGTTGTCCTCGTTCGACACCGTGCGCGTCGTCGTGCCATTGGCGGTGAACGGCCGCATCCCGGACGTCACCGGCCTCGGCCTCGAGGCTGCGCGGAAGGAGCTCGCTCGCCACGACCTGGCGGGGCTCGTTCAGGCCTATGCGGAGGGGAAGTCCGACCGCGTGCTGCAGCAGTTCCCGAAGGCCGGGCTCGCCTCGGTCGAGAACATGACGATCAAGCTGGTCGTCGGGCGCTGACCCCAAAGGTGCGCGACAGGTAGGGCGACCCGGCGAGGCCGTACCGCCACGGAAGGTCGGCGGCCTGCGTGATCCCGACCCGCGGTCCCGTGACGACCTCAGGCTCGCCGTCCCGCGCACGGAGCTCGAAGGGCGCGCGGTCGAGCGTCAGTCCGTCATGCTCTCCCGTCACGGCCAGCGCCTGGCAGAGGCGGCCAGGGCCCGAGCAGAGAAGGCGGCGCTCGTCGAGGTTCCTCCGCGCGCACATCTCCTCGACGCCGTGGGCCGGCTCGAGCGCACGAATGAGCACCGCGGCAGCAACACCCGCCTTCTCGCAGACAAGGTTGAGGCACCAGTGGATGCCGTAGGAGCGGTAGACGTAGGCATGGCCCGGCGGGCCGAACATCGAGCGGTTGCGCGCCGTCTCGCCGCGGAAACCGTGACTCGCCGGATCCTCGTGGTCGTAAGCCTCCACTTCGACGATCGGGCCGCCGACACCGTCGACGAGCAGCGTGCAGCCGATCAGGTCGGGCGCGACCTCGTGCACGCTCCGCGCGAAGAACTCGCGGCCGAGCGCCACGCGCTAGAAGAGCTGGTCGTCGTCGCGTGGATTCGTGGTCGCCTCGAGCAACTTGCGTGCCCGCCGGTCCAGGTCGGCGAGGTCGACCCGTCCCTTGCCCGCGTCTTCGACGATGCGCTCTGCGAGCTTCACGGCGTCGTCGAGGATCTGGACCCGGCCAGCATCGCGGATACCCATCTCACCGAGGATCGAGCGCTCGGTGCGCGAGGCGACGATCGGCTCGGCGATCCCCTCCACCCACACGCGTGTCCGTCGACCGTCGCCGCGGTCGCCGCCCGTCAGCGGCTCGAGGGCGTAGATCTTGTCCGCACGCGCGAACTTCCCGAATCCGAGAAAGACCATCTTGGGGGCGCCCTCGGCCATATGCTGATTATCGCAGGGCCGAGGCAAGCGCCTCGGCTACACGCTCCTGGTCGCCGCGCTCGAGTCGGGTGTGGAACGGGAGCGCGAGCGACCGGCGGCTCACGTCCTCCGAAACCGGAAACATCCCTTCCCCCGTCCCGAACCGCTCGCGCCAGTAGGGCTGCAGGTGGATCGACGGGAGGTACGGCTTCGAGGCGATGCCCTGCGCGCCGAGCTTCGCCATGACGCGGTTCCGGTCGATTCCGTCCGCGACCTGGAGCACGTAGACGAACCACGACCGCTTGTGACCGGCGTCGTCCGCGAGCGGAACCTCGACGCCTTCGATCTCGTCCAGGACGTCCGCGTAGCGCGCGGCGACCTCGGCCCGCAGCTCGAGGATGCGGTCGAGCTTCTCGACCTGCGCCACCCCCAGTGCAGCCGAGACGTCGTCGATGCGGTAGTTGTAGCCCAGGCGCGAGTGCGTGAGCCACTCGCCCGAGTCGCTGCGGCCCTGGTTTGAGAGACTCTTCAGAAGCGACCACTCCTCCTCGGTGTGGACGGCGACGGCGCCGCCCTCCCCCGTCGTCATCTGCTTGTTCGGGTAAAAGGCGAAGACGGCAGGCGCGCCCCGTGAGCCGAGCGGCCGGCCCTGGTATTCGGCTCCGAGCGCCTCGCAGGCATCCTCGATCAAGGCGAGCCCGTGGCGCTCGGCGATCGCCTCGAGCGCGGCGTACTCAGCCGGGTAGCCGAAGATGTCGACTGGAAGGATCGCCTTCGTGCGCGGCGTGATCGCCGCTTCAACGCCGGCCGGATCGAGGTTCAGGGTGCGCGGGTCTATGTCGACGAAGACAGGCGTTGCGCCTTCGTAGAGGACGCAGTTCGCGGACGCGACGAAGGAGAACGGCGTCGTGACGACCTCGTCCCCCTCCCCCAGCCCGGCCAGGCGCACAGCGAGGTGGAGGCCGGCCGTGCCGCTCGAGACCGCGGCGACGTACGGTGCGCCGACTCGTTCGGCAAGCGCCTGCTCGAAACGGTCGATCATGGGCCCGAGCGAGAGCTGCCCGGAGCGAAGCGTCTCCAGGACGAGCTCCTCCTCCCGCTCCTCGAGCCAAGGAGCGGAGAGCCCGATCTCGGCGGTCAGGAGCCCGCCGGGGCCTTGGCCGCGTACTCCAGCCAACGAGTCCAGCGCTCGTCCCGACCGCGCACGACGTCGAAGAAGGTCGACTGGATCGCCTTCGTCACCGGGCCGGGCGGGCCGATCTCATGGTCGTCGATCGCGCGCACGGGAGTGACCTCGGCGGCGGTCCCCGTCATGAAGACCTCGTCCGCGAGGTAGAGGTCGGAGCGGATCAGCGGTCCTTCGTGCACCGCGTAGCCGTGCGCCTGGGCAATCTCCATCACGCTCTGGCGGGTGATCCCCGGGAGGATCGAGGTCGAGAGGTGCGGTGTCGAGATGATCTCGTCCTTCACGACGAAGACGTTCTCGCCGGATCCGTCGGCCACGTGGCCCTCGTCGGTGAGGAGAATGGCCTCCTCATAGCCGGCGTTCGTCGCCTCGATCACCGCGAGCATCGAGTTCAGGTAGATGCCGGTCGCCTTCGAGACGTGCGGGATCGTGTTCGGCCCGACGCGCTTCCACGAAGAGATCTTCGCGCTGACCCCCTGCGTGAGCGCCTCCTCGCCGAGGTATGCGCCCCACGGCCAGCTCATGATCACGACGTCGACCGGGTTCGAGCGCGGGTGCACGCCGAGCTCGCCGTAGCCGTAGAAGGCAATCGGGCGGATGTAGCACTCGGCGAGGCCGTTCGCCCCGATGAGCTCGAGCGTCGCCGCACGCATGTCGTCCACGCTGAACGGCAGCTCCATGTGCAGGAGCCGGGCGGAGCTCTCCAGCCGCTTCAGGTGGTCGGTGAGCCGGAAGACGGCGGGGCCGTCATCGGTCTCGTAGCAGCGGATGCCCTCGAAGACGCCGGAGCCGTAGTGGAGCCCGTGCGCGCCGACGTGGACCTTCGCATCGGCCCAGTCGACGAGCTCGCCGTTCATCCAGATCTTTTCGGTCTCTTGCACCGGCCTAATCCTAGGTTAAGCGTCTTCGGCGACGGCGTCGACGGAACGCGCGCGTGTCAGTCGGACGAGATCGTACGGGGCGATGGCGAGCACGTGCCGGTGCGAGCCCGCTCCCGTCCAGACGACCTCGTGCAGGAGCAGCTCGTTGTCGACGAGGATGGCCTGGATCGCGGGCAGCGGGAACGGGGCGACCGCTCCCGGCTCGAACCCGGTGGCCGAGCGGACCTCGTCGGGGCCTGCAATCTTCGCCTTCTCGCACGGGACCGCGGCCTCGATCTTGGCGCGGTCGGCGCGCCGGTCTCCTCCGACCATGACCAGCACCGGTTTCCCGTCACAGACGAAAACCAGCGACTTGACGATCTGCGCGAGGTCGCAGCCGACCGCCTTCGCTGCATCTTCGGCGGTCAGCGTCCCTGCGGGGAACTCCTCGACCCGGGATTCCACGGCCGCCCTTTGCAGGAACTCGGCGACCCGCTCGACCGGCTCCGGCCAGGCGTTCACGTCTTCGAGAGGTCGATGAAGCGAACGTCGGTGAAGCCGGGCTCGGCCTCGACTCGCTCGAGCACCTCGGGTTCCGGAACGCTGTCCAGGGTGAGCGCCATGAGCGCGCCCTTCGCGCTTTGCGAGCGCCGCGAGACGGCCATGTTGGCGATGTTCACATGCGCCTCGCCGAGGAGAGTGCCCAGCCGGCCGATGCGGCCGGGCTGGTCGTCGTTCACGGCGAAGAGCATGAACGGGGCGAGGTCGATCTCGATCTCGTACCCGAGCGCGCGCACGAGTCGCGGTTCGGCATTTCGGCCGAGCGGCGTGCCCGCGACGACGACCTCCTGGTCGCCCGCGGCCGCCGTCACGCGGACGAGGCTGGTGAAGTCTCGGGACGCCCGCCGGCGCTCCTCGGTCACCTCGATGCCGCGCTCGGCCGCGAGGAGCGGCGCGTTCACGTAGTTGACCGGCTGCTCGACCCGGCCCTGGAACGCGCCGTTGAGCGCCGCGACGGTGAGGAGCCGCGTGTCGTGCTCGGCCAGCTCGCCCAGGTAGGCGAAGTCGAGCCGAGTCGGGCTCGAATCGGCGAGCTCCACCGCCAGTGCTCCCAGCTTGGCGGCGAGCGGCAGGAACGGGCCGAGGAAGCCGACCTCGTCCGCGGCCACCGCGGGGACGTTGACGGCGTTCGTGACCACGCGGCCCTCCAGAGCGGCGGCGACCTGCTCCGCCACGATCACGCCTGCACGGTCCTGGGCCTCCTCGGTCGAGGCGGCGAGGTGCGGGGTGACGACCACGTTGTCGAGCGCGAGGAGCGGTCCCGCGTACGGCTCCTCGGCGAACACGTCGAGCGCGGCGCCCGCGACCTTGCCGGAGCCGAGCGCCTCGACGAGCGCCTCCTCGTCGACGAGCTCGCCACGGGCGGCGTTGACCAGCTTGATCCCGTCCTTTGCCGCCGCGAGCTCCTTCCGTCCGATGAGCCCGTGCGTATCCTCCGTGAGCGTGAGGTGGAGCGAGGCGAAGTCGGATGCCGCGAGAAGCTCAGGAAGCGTCTCGACCCGGTCGACGCCGAGCTCGGCGAAGCGCTCGGCGCTCACGTACGGATCGAAGGCGATGACCGTCATGTCCAGACCGCGCGCGAGTCGCGCCACCTGGCGCCCGATGCGGCCGAAACCGACGAGGCCGAGCGTCTTCCCGGCGAGCTCGTGGCCTGCGAACCGCGAGCGGTCCCAACGGCCTTCCTTGAGCGCGGCGTGGGCCTGGGGAATCGAGCGCGAGAGGCCGAGCAGGAGACCAAGCGTGTGTTCCGCTGCCGAAACGATGGTGGACTCCGGCGCGTTCGCGACGACGATCCCGCGCCGGGAGGCCGCGTCGAGATCGACGTTGTCGATTCCCACCCCGGCCCGGCCGATCACCTTGAGCTTCGTCGCTTTCTCGATCAGGCCGGCATCAAGATGCGTCCCGCTTCGGATGATGATCGCGTCGTAGTCGCCGATCCGTGCAGCGAGGTCGCCAGCCGCATCCACGTCGACGTCGAAGCGCTCGCGCAGGAGGTCGATCCCCGCCTCGGCTATGGGTTCACGAACGAGGACCTTCACACGGAAACAGGTTCTGCGAACGCCTCGAGCGCCGCAGTCACGGCCACTGAGCGCTCGATGTCCGCCCCGGCCTCTGCCAACGCGAGCTCGAGGGCCGCGAGCGCTGTCGTCACGTCGAAGACGTCGATGTAGCCGATGTGTCCGAAGCGCACGATCTTCCCGCGCAGCTCGCCCTGCCCGCCGATGATCGTCACGCCGGAGCGCTCGCGCATGGAAAGGACGATCGACCCGCCGTCGATCCCCTCGGGCATCTTGACCGCCGTCACTACGGCCGACCGATCCTCGTCCGGCGAGAAGAGCTCGAGCCCCATCGCCTTCACGCCCGCGCGGGCGGCACGACCCAGACGCACGTGGCGCTCGAACGCAGCCTCGAGCCCGTCCTCCAGGATCATCCCGAGCGCCACGTCGACGCCGAGGAAGAGCGAGATCGCCGGCGAGAACGGGTTCTCGCCCTTCTCCTGGGCGGCGCGGGCGCGCTCCCAGTCGAAGTAGTAGCGCGGAGAAGTCGCTGAGCGCGAAGCTTCGAAGGCGTCTTCGGAAACGGAGACGAACGCAAGGCCGGGCGGGCTCATGAGCGCCTTGTGGGAGCTCGTGATGACGACGTCGAGATCCCACGCGTCTGTCTCGAGCGGCACCGCCGCGAGACTCGAGATCGCATCGACGACGACGAGCGCATCCGACCCCGAAACCCGCTCGGCGATCGACTGGACGTCGGAGACGACTCCGGTCGACGTGTCGGAATGTGTCAGGAAGACGACCTTGGCTTCGCCCATTTCCTCGAGCCGCGCGCCGACCTCGTCCGCATTCGGCGATTCGCCCCATCTGTAGCGAACGTGGGTCAGCTCGCAGCCGTACACCTCCGCCTGCGCGGCGAATCGCTCGCCGAAAAAGCCGTGTGAGACGACGAGGACGGGGTCGCCCGGCGAGCAAAGATTCTGGAAGACCGACTCCATTGCGCCGGTGCCTGCCGAGGTGAGATGGACGATGTCGTTCTCGGTGCGGAAGACTTGCTGGAGCCGCTCGGTCACGCGCTCGAGCGTTCCGCGGAAGTCCGGCGAGCGGTGATGGATCATCGGCGCGGCCGTTGCAGCGAGCACCTCAGGCGGTACCGGCGTCGGCCCAGGGGTGACGAGGTAGCGCTTCTCAGGCATCTTCAATGAGACTAACTCACGCCATGGAAGCATTGCTTGCATTCGCGGCCGCGCTCCTCGCGCTCCGACTCACCGGCGACTTGCTCCGCCGTTGGAGGACGCGCCGGGCACCCCAGCTCGCCGCGTGGTCAGCCTCGCTCCTCACCTACGCTGCCGCCTCAGCTGCCCTCGCCTGGGGCGCCGCGGCCGGCTGGGACGACCGCTCCTTCAGGGTGTACTACCTCTGCGGGGGCCTCCTCACCGCGCCGCTCCTCGGCGTCGGCTCGCTACTCCTCTCCGGACGGCGATGGGCCGCGCCACTCGGCTTCCTTTACGCCGGGCTCGCAGTCGGGATCGCGCTCGCGGTCCCGCTGACCGCGCCGGTCACGGGCAGCTCGATCCCGGAGGCACAGGAGCACCTGGATTTCTGGCCCGCCCGTCTCGTCGCCATCCTGGGCAACTCGCTGGGGACCCTGGCCGTGGTCGTGGTCGCTCTCTCGACTGTTCGCCGCCGGCCCGTCGGCAACGGGCTCATCCTGGCGGGTGTCGCAGTCGCGGCAACGGGCAGCGCCGTCGCGGGTCTCGGGGCTGCCCCGACGGCGGTCTTCATCGCCGCGGCCGCGGTGCTGCTCTATGCAGGCTTTCTCTTCTCGAGCGGCGAGCGGGTGTCGCTCAGCCCATCGCGCCGAAAAGCTGACCGAACAGCTCGTCGAGCGGCTTCGGGCTCGTCGGCGGGCTGAACGAGACTTCCTCGCCGAAATCGGAAAGCTCGACGGTCGCCGAGAAGGCGCCGTCCGACGACTCGAGCTCCTCGGAGTCGAACTGGAGATCCTTCGGCGGGTCGAGCGTGAGCTCCAGCTTTCGGGGCAAGGCATCCTCCTGCCCGACGTCCACGACGAGGTGGCTCGTCGCGGCGACCTTGTCGAAGAAAGCCCTGTCTTTCGCCGTCAGCTCGATGCCGCCGTACTCCTCGACGAGGTTCGCGAACGTTTCGGCGCGCAGGCGGCCGTCGAACTCCCACGTGGAGGCGCCGCCCAGGTCCGGGCCCTGTGCGATCTCGCCCTCGAAGAGCTGGGTGAAAAGCTTTCCGAGGCTCGCCGGGGTGGTCAGCCGCGAGAACAGCTCGCCGTTTTCCTCGCCGGCCATGTCGAAGGCATCTGCGACGCCCGCGTCCTCGTGGTACCAGGCGCCCATGAACCGGACGTAGACGTCGTGCTCGCCGGCGAGTATCCGAGCACCGAGCGTCCCGCCCGGGAAGCTGAGCCGGAGGTCTCCGGCGAGCGCAGAGGGGGAGACGTCGCCCTCGAAATGGATACCGACCTGCGCGTTGGTGCCCATGATCGCCCCGGCCTCCGCGTCGACGACCACGTGCGCGCTCCCGGCTCCCTCGAGCGCGGTCAACGCGTCCGCGGCGAGCGACGCCTGGCCCGGAGGCGAACCGCCGCCGAGCTCGTCGAATCGCTGCCCACAGCCCGCCGAGCCGAGGATGACGACGAGCACGGCGAGAAATGCGAATGCGGAGGCGAAGCGGCCCACGGAGCCGGTATCGGCCGCCCCCCTCGCGGTCCGGAGACTCGAAGGAGTGCCTAGAACGTGAAGCGGGTCGCGCTTTCGGGGTAGTCGCTCTCGCGCCAGGCAAAGGCACGCTTGGGCACGAGCGCGTAGACGACGGACCCGGGATCCTCGAACGTGATCTCGAGGGTGTACTTCTCGCCGTACGCCTTGGCGAGAACGTCGAGATCTTTTCGCACTGTGACTTCCTCGACCTCGCCCTCGAAGATGACGACCTCGTCGCCGCTCTCCAGGTGGACGACCGCAAGCGGGTTCGCGGCGAGATTCAGTCCCTTGCGGGACCCCCGTGCGGTCGAAAAGAAGAAGACGTCATCTCGCCAGAGGCCCCAGATGGGCGCCGCGTGGGGTCGCCCTGATTCGGAGGCGGTGGCCACCCAGTAGTTGTGGGCGCGCTCGAGCCGCTCGGCCGCCCAGCCCCACTCGAGCAGCCCCGCGCCCTGGTCCGCGGCCCAGATCCCGTAGCTCGCGTGGAAGCGTGGCCGGCTTGCCTCGGGGGCGCTCATGACGAGAGCTTCTCGCGCAGGCGTTCGTTCACGACCCTGGGATCGGCCTTGCCGCCCGTTTCCTTCATCACCTGGCCGACCAAGAACCCGAGCACGCCTTCCTTGCCGGCTTTGAAAGTCTCCACCTGTCCCTCGTTCTCGGCCAACACCCTGTCGATGATGGGATCGAGCTCGGACGCATCCGAGATCGCCGTCTCGCCGAGGAAGTCGTCCGCGGAAAATCCGGGGTCGCCGCTTCGCTCGAGCGCCTCGGTGAACGCCGCGCGCGGGATGCGCTCACGCTCGGCGATCAGCTTTCCGAGCTCAAAGCCGTTCACGGCCTCGGGGTCGATGCCCGTCGCCGCCAGCTGGTTCATGACGACGTTGGCCACGGCGCGCCGGTCGCCCGAGACTCGCTCGTAGAGGCCGTCACGGCCGCTGGCCACGAGCCCTTCGGCGAGGTCGAAGCCGATCTCCGCCTCGAGTCGGCGGATGCGCGCCGAAGGCAGCTCGCCGATGTCGTCCATGGCCGACGCGATCATCTCGACCGGCGGCTCGACCGGAACGAGATCGGGCTCCGGGAAATAGCGGTAGTCGTGCGCCTCCTCCTTCGAGCGGAGAGACGCGATCGAACCGCTCGCCGGGTCGAAGTGAAGCGTCTCCGGCTCAACCTTTCCCCCGGCCTCGTAGATCTCGATCTGCCGGCGTACCTCGGCTTCGATCCCGTCCGCCACGAACTTGAAGGAGTTCATGTTCTTGAGCTCGGTCTTCGTCCGGTAGCCGGCTTCTCCGGCCTCCCTGACCGAGACGTTGGCATCGCAGCGAAGCGAGCCCTTTTCCATCTCTGCGTCGGAGATGCCCAGCTCGACGACCGTCTGGCGCAGCAGCTGGAGGAACCGCCGTGCTTCGTCGGCCGAGCGCACGTCCGGCTCCGAGACGATCTCGACGAGCGGTGTGCCACCGCGGTTGAAGTCGACGAGGGAGTGTTCGGCGCCGGCGATCCGGCCGCCGCTGCCCCCCACGTGGATGGTCTTGGCCGCGTCCTCCTCGAGATGCGCGCGCACGATCCCGATCACGCGGTTGCCGTCGGGGCCTGGCACGACGAATTTCCCGCCCGCGCAGAGCGGGATGTCGTACTGGGAGATCTGGTAGCCCTTCGGCAGGTCCGGATAGAAGTAGTTCTTGCGGTGGAAGAGCGCGCGCGAGCCGATCTCGCAGCCCAGCGCGACGCCGAGCTTCACCGTCCACTCGATCGCGCGCTTGTTCGGGACCGGGAGCGTCCCCGGGTGCGCGAGGCAGACCGGGCACGTGCGTGTGTTCTCGGGCTCGCCCCAGACGTTCTCGCAGCGGCAGAACATCTTCGTCCGGGTCTTCAGCTGGACGTGGATCTCGAGGCCGACGACCGGTTCCCACTCAGTCACGGAGGCGCTCCGGAACGAAGTCGAAGGCGAGGGCCTGCTCGAGCGCGTGGCCGGCGCGGAACATGAGGTTCTCCGAGAACTGCGGGCCGAGGATCTGCAGGCCGACGGGAAGTCCCTCGGAGAGGCCGCACGGAATCGAGAGGCCGGGTAGTCCAGCCATGTTGGCCGGGATGGTGAGCAGGTCTGAGAGGTACATCGCGAGCGGGTTCTCCGCTTTCTCGCCGACCTTGAAGGCCACGGTGGGACTCGTCGGGCTGAGCAGCAGGTCGTAGTCCTCGAACGCCGCCGCATGCTCCTGCGCGATCACCGTTCGCACCTTCTGGGCCTGCCCGTAGAAGGCGTCGTAATAGCCGGCGGAGAGGGCGTATGTCCCGATGAGGATGCGGCGGCGCGGCTCGGGGCCGAAGCCCTCCCAGCGCGTGCGGGAGTAGAGCGCGGTGAGGTCGCCGTCGCCGGCCGCGCGGAAGCCGTAGCGAACGCCGTCGTAGCGGGCGAGGTTCGAGCTCGCCTCGGCGGGCGCGACGAGGTAGTAGCAGGCGAGGCCGTAATCGACCGAGCGCGGCAGCCGGCATTCACCGACCTCCGCTCCGAGGTCCTCGGCGAGCTCGATCGCCTTCGCGACCGCTTCGCTCACGCCGGGCTCAATGCCCTCGGCCTCGTTCAACTCCTTGGGAATGCCGATGCGGATGCCCTTGAGCTCCTCGGACTCGGGGATGGCCACGGGCTCCGGGAGCTCGACGGTTGTCGAGTCGCAGGCATCCCGACCGGCGATCGTCCCGTAGAGTCGCGCGCAGTCGCGGACGGTTTTCGCGATCGGTCCGACCTGGTCGAGGCTCGACGCGAAGGCGACGATTCCGTAGCGCGAGACCGTGCCGTAGGTCGGGCGCAGGCCGACGAGGCCGCAGAGCGACGCCGGCTGCTTGATCGATCCTCCCGTGTCGGAGCCGAGGCCCCACGGGGCGAGCCCGCCTGCGACGGCGGCCGCGGTGCCGCCGGACGAGCCGCCGGGCACTCGGTCGGGATCCCAGGGGTTTTTCGAGGGGCCGTAGCCCGAGTTCTCGGTGGACGAGCCCATGGCGAACTCGTCCAGGTTGGTCTTGCCGATGAGCGGCAGGCCGGCGTCCTTGACCCGCGTCGCGACGGTGGAGTCGAAGATAGGGATGTAGCCCTCGAGGATGCGGGAGCCGGCCGTGGTCGGTACGCCGCGCGTCGTGATGTTGTCCTTGAGCGCGATCGGAACGCCGTCTCCGGGCTCGCCGACGACGTGCAGGTACGCGTGGAGCTCGGGGTCGCGCTTGCCGATGGCCTCGACATAAGCACCCGCGAGCTCGTCACCGGAGACCTCGCCGGACTCGAGGAGGCCGACGGCCTCTTCCGCGGTGAGACGAAGGGTGTCGATCACGGGGCGATTCCTCGGGGCCACCCCACACCACCACCCGCTTTCACGCTAGCGCCGAAAAGCGCACCCACGGCTCGCGGAAAGTCGAGAGATCGAGGAAACGTCACGACCCGACCGCCGGAACTCGGAACGCGCCGCCGACAGGGTCCGGCGCATTGGCCAGAGCATCCTCCGGCGAGAGAGAGGGCCGCGACTCGTCCTCCTGCCACACGTTGACGACCGCGAGCGGATGCGAGGTCGGCTCGACATCCGAGAGGTCGAGCTCCGCGACCTTTCCGACCGCTTCGAGAATCGCGCCGAGCTCGTCGCGCACGCGGTCGACCTCGCCCTCGGGAATCTCGAGGCGCGCGAGGCGTGCTACGTGCAATACGTCTTCTCTCGTGATCGCCATACGACCTCCGAAGCCTCCGAACACTTTAAAAAGAGACGGGCCCCGTTGAAGGGGGCCCGTCAGCGGCTTGCTCGAACTTCGGGCTAGATGACCGAAACGTTCGCCGCCTGCAGGCCCTTCTGGCCCTGAACGACCTCGAACTCGACGCGCTGTCCCTCCTGGAGGG
>JBKPPF010000078.1:0-33832 GCA_046733475.1 Actinomycetota bacterium | reverse complement strand
CCCGCTCGGCTCGCGCATCCTCTTCGTCGCCGATGCCTACGACGCGATGACGACCGACCGCGTCTACCGCTCCAAGCTCTCGCACGATCGCGCCATCTCCGAGCTCGAGCGCTGCGCGGGGACGCAGTTCGACCCGGAGGTGGTGGCGGCGCTCCTGGAGGAGCTCGAGGAAACCGAAAGCGCTAGGGCAGCGGCAGCCGGTTCCACTTCCAGCCGGCGGCGACGGCGGCTGTGACGAGCAAAACGGCGACGATGCTGAAGCGGATCGCGGCGAGGCGAATATGCGTGAACATGCTGAACCCTTTCGGAAGTTAACGGCGGCCCGAAAGCGAAGATCGGCCGGCGTCAACCGCTAGCTCAGCCCGGAAAGGGGGATTGGGGCCGCGTGTGCGGCCCCAATACCTACCTCACGTACCTCTTGTGACTTATGCCGCGACCGAGGAGAGGTCGCGAAGCGCAGCGAGACGCTGCAGCGCTTGGCCCTCGAGCTGGCGCACGCGCTCCCGCGTGAGCCCGAGCTCGTGGCCGATCGCCTCGAGCGTCCACGGGTCGCCCTCGAAGCCGAAGCGGAGCTCGAGAATGCGCCGCTCCCGCTCGGGGAGCGCGTCGAGCGCCTTGCGAACGCCCTGCTTGCGCAAGGACTCCTCGGCCTCGTCGAACGGGTCCGCAGCCTCGCGGTCGGCGAAGAGATCGCCGAGCTCGCCTTCGTCGTCCGCTCCGACGCTCTGGTTGAGCGACACGGAGGCCTGAGCCGCGCCCAGCGCCTCGTCGACGTGCTGAACGGGGAGGCCGGTCGCCTCCGCGAGCTCCTCCTTCGTCGCCTCGCGCCCGAGCTCGACCTCGAGCCGGCGGGCGGCCCGACCGAGCTTCTGCTGGCGCTCGACGACGTGGACGGGAACGCGGATGGTGCGCGCGTTGTTGGCGACGGCGCGCTGCACCGACTGGCGAATCCACCAGGTGGCATAGGTCGAGAACTTGAAGCCCCGCCGCCAGTCGAACTTCTCGACCGCACGGTTGAGACCGAGAGTCCCCTCCTGGATAAGGTCCAAAAACGGGACGCCGAGCCCTCGATAGCCCTTGGCGATGGAGACGACGAGGCGGAGATTCGACTCGATCATCTTCCGCTTGGCGATGAGATCGCCCTTCTCGATCTGCTTGGCCAGCGTGACCTCTTCGGAGGCGGTCAGAAGCTTGTGCTTGCCGACGTCCGCGAGGAAGAGCTGCAGGCTGTCGCCGGCACCGTGATGGACGTGCTCCGTGACCGGGGCGGCCGCCGGGGTCTCTTCCTCCGGTTCGTCGACCGGCGCGCCGATCTCGAGCCCGAGAGACTCGAGCTCCTGGGTGAAGTCGGCCATCTCCTGGTCGCCGAGGTCGAGCTCGAGGGCGAGCGCCTCCAGCTCGGCCGGCTCAACGTAGCCGCGCTCCTCGGCGTTTTCGACGATGGAGCGGCCCTGAAGAGTGTCGAGAAGTTCATGCATTGAGTTCTGGCTTTGACTCACGTAGTTCCTATTGTCCTTTCGCTGAAACGTCGTGGACGGATGGCTCCTGTCCAACTAAACGTTCGCACTGTAAGACGAATTCCCTGGGTTTCACAGGCGTTCCGCCTTCCCTTAACTGACGTTTAACCTCGCGGTTACCCACTGGTTACCGCGTCGGCCGTTTCGTCGCCCTCTGTCTCTTCAGACGCCTCGGGCGCGGTTTGGTTGGCTACTTCTTCTTTCGCTTCCGAGGCGCGCGCTTGGGTGCCGCACGACGCTCGGCGAGAAGCTCGATGGCTCGCTCGAGCGTGAGCTCATCGACATCGTCGCCTTTGCGAAGACTGGCGTTGGTCTCCCCATCGGTCACGTAGGGGCCGAAGCGGCCGCTCTTCAGCGAGATTTCGTGCTGGCTCACCGGGTCCGGCCCGAGCGTGCGGAGAGGGGCGGCCGAAGGTCCCTGGCGCCGCCTCGTCTTTGGGCGCGTGAACGCCTCCGCGGCAGCTTCGATCCCGATGCTGAAGATCTCATCCTCCGACTCGAGCGAACGAGTGTCGTCGCCCTTTTGCAGGTAGGGGCCGTACCGGCCGTTGCGCGCGACGATCTCGCTGCCGTCGGCAGGGTCGGCGCCGACGACGCGCGGGAGCGACAGAAGCTGGAGCGCCTCGTCGAGCGTGATGGTTTCAACGGACATGGACTTGAAGAGCGATGCCGTGCGCGGCTTCGCCGTGTCGCCCTCCGGAAGCAGCTCCGTCACGTACGGGCCGTAGCGCCCGTCCCGGACGCCGATGTCGTGGCCGGACTCGGGATCCTGGCCGAGGGTGCGGCCCTCCGACGCCCGGGAGAGGAGTTCCTCCGCCACCGCGGGAGTCAGCTCGTCGGGCGGGAGGTCGTCCGGAAGCGACACACGGCGCCCCTCCTGCTCGATGTACGGGCCGTAGCGGCCGACGCGGACGACGAGTCCGTTGCCGAGGTCGACCGAATTGACCTCGCGCGCGTCGATCTCGTCCAGATCGGAGACGAGGCTCTTCAGTCCTTCGTCGCCGTCGTTGCCGAAATAGAACGACCGCAGCCAGCCGACCCGCTCCTCGTCCCCCGTGGCGATCCGATCCAGAACGTCTTCCATCCGGGCGGTGAACTCGTAGTCGACGAGCCGGTCGAAGTGGCCCTCGAGCAGCTTCACGACGGCGAACGCGACGTACGAAGGGACGAGGGCCGAGCCCTTCTTGAAGACGTAGCCGCGGTCGATGATCGTGCCGATGATCGACGCGTACGTCGAGGGCCGGCCAATCCCGCGCTCCTCGAGCGCGCGCACGAGCGTCGCCTCGGTGTAGCGCGGGGGCGGAGTGGTCTCGTGCCCGACGGCTTCGAGACTCCGGTTCTCGAGCTCTTGCCCTTCCTCGAGCGGCGGCAGGCGGCGGTCGGCCTCATCCTCGGCAACCTCGTCGTCACTGCCCTCCTCGTAAGCGGCAAGGAAGCCTCTGAATGTGATCACCGTCCCGGACGTGGCGAACTCGGCATCTTCACCGCCCGACGCAGCGGCTCCAAGCCGCACCGAGACGGTCTCTCCGGTCGCGTCCGCCATCTGCGAGGCGACCGTCCGCCTCCAGACGAGGTCGTAGAGCGCCAGGCCATCTCGATCGAGCTCGCGCTCGACCTGCTCCGGGGTGCGGAAGCTGTCGCCCGCGGGACGGATCGCCTCGTGGGCTTCCTGCGCGTTCCTCACCTTCCGGTCGTAGCGACGCGCGTCGGCGGGAACCGAGTCAGGTCCGAACAGCGACCGTGCCTGGTCGCGCGCGGCCTTGAGCGCGGACTCGGAGAGCGTAGTCGAGTCCGTTCGCATGTAGGTGATGTAGCCGTTGTCGTACAGCCGCTGGGCGACCCTCATCGTCGTCTGCGAGCTGAACCGGAGCTTGCGGCTCGCCTCCTGCTGAAGGGTCGAAGTCATGAAGGGCGCGGCGGGCTTCCGCCTGTATGGCTTCCGCTGGACAGTGCGGACCGTGAAGTCGGCGTCGGCAAGCGACTCGGCAAGAGCACGGGCGGCCGCTTCGTCGAGGTGGACGAGGTCGGCGCTCCGGAGCTGCGCGTCTGCCCCGAAATCTCGTCCCTGGGCAACTGTGCGCCCGTCCAGGGCGACGAGGCGCGCGGTGAACTCGCCGGGGTCGAAGACGCCGTCGAGGTCCCAGTACGAGGCCGCGACAAACGCGATCCGGGCTCGCTCGCGATCGACGACAAGGCGCGTGGCCACCGATTGAACGCGGCCGGCGGAAAGGCCCTTCGTGATCTTCTTCCAGAGAACGGGCGAGACCTCGTACCCGTAGAGGCGGTCGAGGATCCTGCGCGTCTCCTGAGCGTCGACGAGCCTGCGGTCTACGTCCCGGGTCTCCTCGAGGGCGCGCTGGATCGCATCCGGGGTGATCTCGTGGAAGACCATGCGACGCACCGGAATCTTGGGCTTCAGCACCTCGATGAGGTGCCATGCGATCGCCTCCCCCTCGCGGTCTTCGTCCGTCGCGAGTAGAAGCTCATCCGCTTCGGCGAGCTTTTTCTTCAGGCTCGCGACGACGTGCTTCTTGTCGGGATCGACGACGTAGAAGGGCTCGAAGTCCTCCTCAGTGTTCACGCCGAGCCGCGCCCACGGCACTTTCTTCATGTTCGCCGGGATGTCGCCGGCGCGCTCAGGCAGGTCGCGGACGTGTCCGATGCTCGACTCGACGACAAAACCAGGGCCGAGGTAGCCGGCAATCGTCCTCGCTTTCGCGGGAGACTCGACGATGACGAGACGGCGCTCGCCGTCCTTTGTCGCTGGCTTTGTATCCGTCGGCACTGTGAAACACGTTAGCGAAGGCGCAAAAACACGCCATTCATGCGGAGCCGTGGGTTTCCTGCTGTCTGCCCCGGTCGAGAAAGAGCTCGAGAGGGACGCCTTGCGGCGAAAGACGTATCCGCAGAGCGTCCACACGATCCGCCTGCAGGTAGCCCCGGGGACGGCTAAAGCAAGGCCGCCCTCTTCGCCGAGAGCGGCCTTTGGGAGAGGACGCCGGGCGATCAGGGAGGGGCCTAGCGTCTTCTGCGGTCGCGCGAGTTTAGGCGAAGACGTTAGGAAACTTGGAAGTTTTGACCGATACCCCATCAGGTACCGCACTTGGTCGCACCGCACACGGCGAGCCGAGCGCCAATTCACACCGCGCAAGAACACGCCATTATTCGGCCCCATGGCCGCGCGACCTCTACTGGCAGTCGACGGCGACAACCTGGCGCACCGCGCCTATCACGCTCTTCCGAGCTCCATCAAGGGTGGAGACGGCAAGCCGGCGAACATGATCGTCGGCTTCGCGAACATGCTCATCCGTGCGTGGGAGGCCGAGCAGCCGCGCACGGTTTTCGTCGCCTTCGACACGCTGACCGTGCCCACGTACCGCCACGAGCTCCTCCCCGCGTACCAGTCGGGGCGCGACTTCCCCCGCGATCTCACCGACCAGCTCGACCGGCTCCCTGACTTCGTGGAGGCGCTCGGCTTTCCCTGGGCAAAGGAAGCGGGGTACGAGGCGGACGACTTCCTCGCCGCCGCGGTCGCCTCGGAGGAGAAGCGCAAGGGCTCCACCCTCGTTTTGACGAACGACCGCGACCTCTTCCAGCTCGCCTCGCCGCGGACGACCATCCTGCACCCGAAGCGCGGCGTGTCGGAGCTTCAGCGCGTCGGGCCGGCGGAGGTGCGGGACCGCTACGGCGTTGAGCCCGAGCGGGTTCCGGACTTCATCGCGCTGCGTGGCGATCCATCGGACAGGATCCCCGGCGCTCCGGGAGTCGGCCCGGGGCGGGCGGCGGCGATCGTCAAGAAGCACGGATCGCTCGAGGCCGCGCTCGAGGCGGGCGGCTTCCCGACCATCGCCGACCAGCTCCGCGAATACCTCCGCATCGCGACCCTTCAGTACGACGCGCCAATGCGCAAGCTCCCCGACGTGACGCCGGACTGGCAACGCGCCGCCGCCCTGGCGGAGGAGTGGGGCCTCGGCGGTCTCACGACGCGGCTCCGCGAGCGGGGCGAGGCCCCCTGACCCGCGCCTTCGTCAGCCATGCGGACTTCGCCGGCCTGCATCCGACCGGCGACCACGTCGAGCGGCCGGAGCGGGTCGGCGTCCTCCTCGAGGCATTTCCCGACTATGAGGAGCCGCGACGCGCGACGGAAACGGAGCTCACGCTCTGCCACGACCCGGACTACATCCGCCGCATCCGCGAGATCTCGGAGAGCGGGCAGACGGTGATGCTCGACGCGGACACAGTCTGCACCCCCTCGACCTACGAGACGGCTCGGCTCGCGGCCGGCGGGGCGATCGCCGTCGCCGAGCGCGGCGGGTTCGCGGCGGTCCGCCCGCCTGGGCATCACGCGCTTCCGGGTCGGGCAATGGGGTTCTGCGTCTTCGCGAACGTGGCCATCGCCGCCCGCTTCGCCCAGGTCAACCTCGGGATCGACCGGGTGGCAATCCTCGACTGGGACGTCCACCACGGGAACGGCACGCAGGACATCTTCTGGAGCGATCCGTCGGTGTTCCTCGTTTCCATCCAGCAATGGCCGTTCTGGCCAGGGAGCGGCGGGCCGGGCGAGGGGAACGAGACGACGCTGAACGTGCCGCTCCCGGCGGGCTCCGGCGACGACACCTACCTCGACGCGATGGAGCAGCTGGTCGAGCCGGCGATCGGGGCGTTCGACCCGGAGCTCCTGCTCGTCTCGGCAGGGTTCGACGCGGCCGCCGGCGACCTTCTCGGCGGGATGCGCGTCACAGCCGACTGCTTCGCCGAGATGACGAGGCGCGCCCAGGCACTCGCACCGAGCGTGGGATTCGTGCTCGAAGGTGGCTACACGATCGAGAACCTGCCGGCTCTCGTCGGCGCGGTCCTCTCCGCCTAGGTCAGAAGGAGCCCGGCGGCCACGAGCGCGACGGCTCCGACTCCCGCGAGCCAGGCTTCCCGCTTCGCATCGGCGACCACATGCCCTGCGGCAAAGCCCGCGAGGATCGCGGCTGGGACGAGCAGGAGGCCGATGGAGAATGAGCCGAGCACCGCCCACACGCCGAGCGTGGCAGCCGCTCCGGTGAGGAGAATCGCCCGCCCCTTCGGCGCCACGAACTGCGCCGAGATCAGCGCGAGAGCCGCAGCCGCGACGCAGGCGGCTACGAAGAGCACCCTGCGGCTCGTCAGCTCTCCCTCCCCCTCGCCCTGGATGATGGCGAGGTAGAGCGCATCCACGGTGAGCGCGATTCCCGCCGCGCTGAGCGCTTGCCACCAGCCCGGTGGGGCCAGCCGACCGTCCACGCTCTAAGTGTAGGCCGGATACGAGCCGAAGACGCGCAGCTCGCGGGTGAGGCCCTGCACTTCCGCGAGGGTTTCGGTGACGATCGGGTCGAGAGGATGGCCGGCCAGCACCGCGTCGAAGCGGTAGCGCCACGGCGTCGCCGGGATTGGCCGGGAGACGAGCTGCACCAGGTCCAGCGAATGGCGGCCGAAGGGCTCGATCGCCTTGTGTAGGGCCCCCGGCCGATGATCGGTCGCGAACGAGAACGCGGTACGCCAGCTCTCGCCCTCACGGTCGATACGCGTGTACGGCGCGACCGAGACGAAGCGCGTGTACGCCTCGGGATGGTCGCCCACGTCGCCCGCGACGATCGTGAGCCCGTACATGCGCGCGGCTCGCTCGCTGGCGATCGCCGCCTCCGTCGGGTCCCCACGCTCAGACACCTCGGACGCCGCATCGGCGGTCGTGGCAGCCGCGATCGCGGTCGCCCAGGGCATCGCCGCGAGCAGGCGGCGGCACTGGTCGAGGGCGGCCGGATGCGAGCGGACGATGCGAATCTCCTCGAGCGAAACTTCCTTCGGCCCGACCAGGCAGTGCCGGATCGGCAGGACCGTCTCGCCCGTGATCGATAGTGGCGACTCGTAAAGGAGGTCGTGCGTCTCGTTGACCGGGCCGGTCAGCGAGCTCTCGATCGGCAGGACCCCGAAAGCGACCTCGCCCTCGGCCGTCGCCGCCACCACCGCCGTGAAGCTGGGCAGCGGAACGAGCTCGGTGCCGGTGGGAAAGAGGCTGTCGCAGGCCGCGGCACTGTGCGCGCCGTCACGGCCGGGATAGGCGACGTTCACTCCCACGGATGAATCTAAGCGGAATTAGGAGCGAAGATCCGCGGGCAGGCGGAAAACGACGTCCTCGCGGGCGATCTCGACCTCGGCGCGCTCCGTGAAGCCGAGCCCCGCGAGCCGCTCGAAGACGCGGTCGACGATGAGCTCCGGCGAGGATGCGCCCGCGGTCAGGCCGACTGTCGCGTGGCCCTCGAGCCAGGGCGGATCGAGGTCGGTTTCGTCGTCGATGAGGTAGGCATCGGCGCCGCTGTCGCGAGCGACCTCCACCAGGCGGTTGGCGTTCGAGCTCGTGCGCGAGCCGACGACGAGCACGAGCGTGGCCTCCTCGCAGATGCGCTTGACCGCGTCCTGGCGGTTCTGCGTCGCGTAACAGATGTCGGCGGAGGGGGGCCCGACGAGATCCGGGAACCGCTCCCGCAGCGTGTCGACGACGTCGGCCGTATCGTCCAGGGAAAGGGTGGTCTGCGTGATGTAGGCGACCTGCCCGCCGGCCTCGACCTCGAGGGCCCGAGCGTCGTCGGGCGTCTCGACGAGGACGATGGAATCGGGCGCCTCCCCCATCGTGCCCTCGACCTCGACGTGGCCCGCGTGGCCGACCAGTGCGATCTTGAGGCCGCGGCCGGCGTAGCGACGCGCCTCGGCGTGCACCTTGGAGACGAGCGGGCAGACCGCGTCCACGACCTTCAGCCCGCGCTCCGCGCACTTCTCGTAGACCTTGGGCGCAACACCGTGGGCCGAGAGGACGATCAGCTCGCCCTCGGGCACCTCGTCCTCGGACTCGACGAACACGGCGCCACGCGCCTCGAGGTCGCGCACGACGTGGACGTTGTGGACGATCTCGTGGCGCACGTAGACCGGCGGCCCGTGCTGCTCGAGCAGCTTCTCGACGATGTCGATCGCGCGCACCACGCCTGCGCAGAAGCTCCGGGGTGCGGCGACGAGAACTCGCTTGCTCATGACAGCTCCTCGGCCGCGCGCGTCAACGCGGCGGTCGCCTTGCGAGCGTCACGCGCGGTGCGGATCGACCGGACCGGCTCCGTCACAAACGCGGTGGCGACGACTTTCCAGTCCGTGCCGCCGTCGGCCTTGCCGGCGCAGACGAGCCGCCCGACCGGCTGGTCGCCGGAATCGGAGATCGCGCGCACGACTCCGGCGAGCCGTCCCGTGAACGCGAGCACGCCGCTCTCCATGTCCACCACCGCCGCCCCGGAGCGCTCGGCAAGCGCTCGCCGGGCCTCCGGCTCGTTGGCGACGCCATCGGACGCGCATACGACTGCGGGCTCGGCGCCGGGGACCTCGAGTGCGGGCCCGTCCCAGAGGGTTCGCCCGGAGGGATCCACGACCTTCGTCGCCGTCACCAGCGTGCCGGGGCGAAATGTGTCACCGAGACCCCCCGCGAAGCCGAAGGAGACGAGCTGTCCCTCGGGAAGAGGAAGGCCGGCGCCGAGACCGACCACGGCTGTCTTCGCACCTGCCTTACGCGCTGCGTGCTCTTCGATTTTCAGTGCGCAGACGAGAGTGAGTGCACTTCCCTTCGCGGAAAATGCGTCAGCACTTTTCGCGATTACCGCAGCGTCCACGCGAGACTCCGCACCGTTTCCTTGACGCTCGACGTCGTCGCGATCGTCGCCGACGGCTCGAAGCCGGAGTGGATGCCGCAGTGCTCGCACCGGTGGTCGTTCCCCGGCCCGTAGCGCTCCCACTCGATGCCGTCGATGAGCGCCTCGTAGGTCGGGAAGATGCCGTCGGTGAGGAGGTAGCAGGGGCCCTTCCAGCCGTACGGGTTCCGCGTCACCGAGCCCCAGGGGGCGCACGGGAGCTTGCGGTCGCCGGTGAGGAAGTCCTGGTAGACCGGGCTCGCCAGCCATTTGTAGCCGTTCTTGCGCACGCCGTCGCGGATCGTGCGGAACTTCTCCTCGTGCTCCGCGCGCGTCATCGTAAGCGTGGGATCGATCTGGGAGTACTGGTAGCCCGGCGCGACGAGCATCCCGTCGATACCGACCTCGTCAGTGAGGAAGCGCATCATCTCGAGCACGTCGTTGACGTCCGTCTCCTTGAACGTGGTCGTGTTCGTCGTCACGCGGAAGCCGGCCTCGCGGGCCTCGCGGATCGCCGCGACCGCGATCTCCCAGAGGCCCGGGTAGTCGCAGATGTAGTCGTGGATCTCCTGCATGCCGTCGAGGTGGACGACGAACGTGAGACGCGGGTTCGGCTCGAACCTCTCGAGCATGTCGGAGAGGCGCAGCGCGTTCGTGCAGAGCTGGATGTTCCGCTTCATCTCGAGGAAGCCGCCAACGACGTCCTCGATGCCCTTGAAGATGAGCGGCTCGCCGCCGCAGACGGAGATGACCGGAGCCGGGCACTCCACCGCCGCCTGGAGACATTCCTCCACGGTCAGCCGGGCCTTGTTCGACTCGTACTCGCGGATCTTCCCGCAGCCGATGCAGGCGATGTTGCAGCCGAGAGTGGGCTCCAACATGATCACGAGCGGGTAGCGGTCGTTCTTCTTCTGCGAGGCGACGTAGCGCCCGATCTGGACGGTGCTGCGAAGCGGAAACTTCATGCGCCTCCCTTCCGTGTCAGCGCTTCGGCCGTGGCGCGGGCCAAGGCCGGCTCGACTGGGCCTGGTTCGTACCCGAGTCTATCCCGAGCCTTTTCCGAGGAAAAATACATCGGTATGCGCGCGAGCTTGACCTCTTGTGCGTTCGCGGAACCCGCTTTCGCGGCTGCTACTGCCACAGGATACGGGAGCCGGAGCCTCGGTCGCGGC
The DNA here is from genome assembly GCA_046733475.1 of Actinomycetota bacterium. Classification (GTDB taxonomy): domain Bacteria; phylum Actinomycetota; class Thermoleophilia; order Gaiellales; family Gaiellaceae; genus DATEOR01. Next base: position 23,452 of record JBKPPF010000078.1, on the reverse strand, counting down.
GCTCCGGCGAGGTCGGCGATGACGGCGAAAAGCTCCTCGAGGGAGAGGTTCACTCCCCCAAGGAGGTAGCGCTCTCGCGGCTCCGCGTGTTCGAGCGCGAGGGCGTGGCCGCGAGCGACGTCCCGGACGTCGACAACGTTGAGCCCGGTCGTCGCGACAAAGCCGCGGATCCTGCCGGTGGCGACGTCCTCGATCATCTGCCCCGTGGGCGTGGGCTTCGCGTCCCCCTCGCCCACGGGGGTGGTGGGGTTCACGACGACGGCTCCGGCCGCGAGCGCGAGCCGCTCCGACTCGAGCTTCGTCCGCTTGTACGGCACCGAGAGCTCCCATTCGGGTGGCTCGTCCTCCTCTGTCGCGATCGCGCCGGGGACGGGCCCGCACGTGCCGGCCGTGCTCGTGAAGAGGAAGCGGCGCACGGCCCTGGCGTGCGCCGCGGCGAGGATCGTCCTCGTCCCTTCCACGTTCACCCGCTGGAACTCGGATTCCGGGGCCTCGTAGCTGTAGAGCGCGGCGACGTGGACGACCGCGTCGCAGCCGTCGAGGACGCGTTCGAGGCCGTCTCTGTCGAGGAGGTCGACGCGCTCGTCGCGCACCTCGGCTCCCTGCTCGCGCAGCTCGCGCGCGACATGGCTCCCGACGAAACCCGTCGCGCCTGACACGTAGACGATCAAGCGCGGGCGGCTTTGAGGCGGCCGAGCGCCATGACCGGCCAGTAGGTGCGGTACAGGTGGTAGTTGATGAGGAAGTGGCGCGGGAAGCCCGTGCCCGTGAAATGGGGCTCGTCCCAGTCGCCGTCCTCGCGCTGGTTCTCGGCGAGCCAGGCGGCCGCGCGCGTCGCGGCTTCCGAATGGGCTTCGCCGGCGGCCACGAGCCCGAGGAGCGCCCAGGCGGTCTGGGATGCGGTCGGCTCGCCGCGGCCATGCCAGCCCTCCCCGTCCTCCTCGACGTCATAGGAGCGGCAGTCCTCGCCGAACCCCCCGGTCTGCTGCTGCACGGACTCGAGCCAGGCGACGGCGCGGCGCATCGCCAGGTGGTCGTGCGGGATGCCGGCGGCCTCGAGGGCGGGCAGAGCAGCGCCCGTGCCGTAGATGTAGTTCACACCCCAGCGCCCGAACCAGGATCCGTTCTCCTCCTGCTTGGAGAGCAGATAGTCCACGCCGCGGCGGGCGGAGTCTTCGCAGCCCAGCTCCTTTGTGAGAAGCTCGACGGCGTGGGCCGAGACGTCGACGCTCGGCGGATCGATGATCGCGCCGAAGTCGACGAACGGGATCTCGTAGAGCCAGTAGGCGTCGTTGTCCTTGTCGAAGGCGCCCCAACCGCCGCCCTGGCACTGCATCGCCTCGATCCACGCGCACGCGCGCGAGACCGCCGGGCGGCCGATGCCGAGCTCGTTCAGCGCGATGCCGACGACCGCCGCGTCGTCGATGTCGGGATAGAGATCGTTGTCGTACTCGAACGCCCAGCCGCCGGGCTCGACTCCGGGGAGTCGGACGGCCCAGTCTCCACGCGCCCTGACCTCTTCCCGAAGAAGCCATTCGCCGGCGTTCTGAAGGGCCGGTTCCTCCACTGCCACCCCGGCGGCGCGAAGCGCGACGAGCGCGAGGCAGGTGTCCCAGACGGGCGACTGGCAGGCCTCGGGCCGGAGGCGGTCGCCGTCGTCGACCATGAACCGCTTCCAGCCCTCGATCCCGCGCCGAAGATACAGCGACTCCGGCCCGTGGCCGCGGCACGCGAACGCGATCAGCGACCAGACCCATGGCGGCTGAATCCCGCCCCACGAGCCGTCGAGCTCCTGCCGGTCGATCAGCCAGCGCTCCGCGTAGGCGAGCGCGCGCTCGCGGCCCGGCTGGACGGGTTGGCCGTTGTACCAGCGGATGGCGGAGTCGATCAGGTTCCAGGCTGTCTGCGGCCGCTCCATGGGCCCGAGGTCGATCTCGCGGGCGAGGCGGTCCTCGGGAAGCCGGCGCACGGGCCGGTAGTGCATGACGATGGAGAGGGCGACGAGAGTTTGACGCGCCCAGCAGCCGAAGCTGTAGACCGACAGCGGGAGCTCGGGCCTGAGGAGGACGAGCTCGGGCGGGATTGCCTGGATCTCCTCCCAGGGCCAGAGGCCGAAGAGCGCGAGCCACATGCGCGTGAAGACCCGCGAGGCACCGATGCCTCCCTGGCCCTCGATGTAGCCGCGGGCACCGGCCAGGCGAGGGTCGTCGGCGGCGAGGCCGGCCATGCGAAGCGCTGTGTAGGCCTCGACGGTCGCGGCGAGATCGGGCTCGCCGCCCCAGTAGATCGCCCACGTGCCATCGTCGCCCCGACGGGCGAGAAGCTCGTTGGCGCAGCGGCGGACGGTGTCCTCGTCGGCGATGCGGAGGAACTCGTGCCAGAAGATGTGCTGCGCCGTCATCGTCACGTTGGACTCGAGCTCGGCGACCCAGAAGCCGTCCGGCTTCTGGAGCGAGAGCAGCCGCTCGACGCCTGCGTCCAGAGCCCGGTCGAGGTCGGTGCCGACGGTCGTGCTCACGCGGTCACTTTCTCACGAACCGAGGCGGTGAGCACACGCGCGGCCTCCCGGCCGCTCCTCACCGCACTCTCCATCGTCGCGGGCCAACCGGTGTCGGTCCAGGCGCCTGCGCGGACGACATTGCGCCGGCCGGTCGCCGCTCCGGGACGGAACCGCTCGGCCCCCGGGCGCGCAGCGAACGTCGCAGCCGGCTCACGGCTCACGCGCGACCACAGGAGCTCGGCCGCTCCGAGCCGCTCGGTGACCTGCCCTGCGATGCGGTCGATGAGCTCCCGGCCGCGCAGTTCGAGCAACTCCGGAGCTCCGCTCGAGACCACTGTGACGTACTGGCCCCGCTCGGGATGGTGGCCGGTGAGTGCGCCGCGATCGAAAAGCCAGTGCGCGTCGCTCCCCAGAAGCGCGGCGAGCGGAGAGCTCATGATCGCGCGGTCGAAGAGGAGGTGGACGCTCACGATGGGCGAGTCCTCGAGCTCGGGCTCCGGCTCGCCGAGAAGCCGCGCGCTCTCGGGTGGCGGCAAGGCGACGACGACTCCGTCCGCCTCGAGCTCTTCGAGCGACGCGACACGGGTCCCGAGCGAGATCTCCGCGCCGCGCCGGCCGAGCTCGGCGCCGGCCGCGTCACCGTGCATCTCGCCGAGGGGGGCGGTCGGGAGCAGCAGGTCGCTCGCTCCCCCACCGGCGAGGAGCGCCGTCTGCACCGTGAAGATGCCCGGCGCGGCGCTCACCTCGTCCGTGCCCAGGTTGAGCGCGGGCCGGATGAAGACGTCCCAGAAGCGGTCGACTCCCGCCTGGGACTGGCCGAGCGTGCGGAGTAGAGAGCCGAACGTCTCGCCGTCATGAGCGCCCGCGTCGAGCTTTGCCAGCTTGCGCGCCACGCGTCCCGTCCCAAGGCGCTCGCCCAGGCCGATGTGCCCGTAGCGCAGAAGCGCGACGAGCCCGGGACGGATGGTCGCGACGCTTCCGTCCTCGGCGACGACCGGCAGCCCGAGCCGCACTCGCCGCAGCGACGCGGCCCGGCCGATCTCCGCGACGAGGTCCAGGTACGCGGTGCAGCACCCGAGAGCGACGTGCTGGCCGTTGTCCGGCGGCGGGCTCGGGTCGCCCTCCCTTTCCGGCAGGGTCTGCACGGCGCCGCCCAGCGTCGGCCGCGCCTCGAAGAGGTGGACGTCGTGGCCCTGCTTCGTGAGCTCGAGCGCCGCCGCGAGCCCGGCGAGCCCACCGCCGACGACCGCGACCCTCACAGCGTCGCGACTGCCTTCATCTTCTCGACGGTCGAGAGGTGCGGCGGCTCGCCGAAGACGTCGTAGCCCCGCGCCTGCATCTGTGTGAGGAGGCCACGATAGATCCCCGCGAAGCTGCGGACGCAGAGCGCGCTGCGCCGGTCGAGGAGCGGGAGGAGCTCCAGGCCCTTGCGCATGAGTACATCCGCGCGGACCGCCTGGTGCTCCATGAACGGACGCCAGCCAGGGGACGGACTACCCGCGGCGATCTCCTCCTCGCTGACGCCGAACCGGCTCAGCTCGTCCTGAGGAAGGTACACGCGCCCCAGCGACCAGTCCTCGGCAACGTCTCGCATGATGTTGATCTGCTGCAGCGCGAGGCCGAGCGTCTCCGCGCGGGGCCTCGCCGCCTCCCAGCTCGAAGGCTCGTACACGGCCGCGCAGGCGACCCCCACGGCACCGGCGACTCTCCGGCAGTACTCCCGCAACTCGTCCCATGACGCGTAACGGTTCCGCTCGCAGTCCATGAGCGCACCGTCGACGAGGTCGACGAGCGCATCGGGTGGAACGGGATAACGGCTCATCGCATCCGCGAGCGCGACGAGGATCGCGTCTCCGTCCTGGGAGTTGGGAAGCGCCTCGACGGCCGCCCGCCACGACTCGAGCTCGGCGCGCGCTGGCTCCTCCTGGTCGGCGAGGTCGTCGATGCGGCGCGCAAATGCATAGAGGGCGGCGATCGCCCGCCGCTTCGGGCCCGGGAGGACACGGATCCCCCAGGCGAAGTTCCGCGCGGTCTCGCGCGTGATCCGGTCCGTCTCGGCGTAGGCCTGCTCGGTTTTCACCGCCGGAAGAGCTCCCGGAAGGCGAGGCCGGCGAAGGTCCATTTCGTGGGAGCCGGCCGACCGGTGAACACGTCCCACCCCGCACGTTCGAGGGCGTCGAGCGCGGCGAGGCCGCCGCGCGCGTAGAGCGCGACAGACATCCCCGCGCGGCCGCCGAGGGCCTTGGCGAGCGGCAAGCCGGCCTCGAGGAGGCTCCGCGCGCGATCCCCCTCGTAGCGAAGCAGGGCGACGATCTCGTCGGTGAGCGGACCCGCGAGGTCCTCGTCCGCGACGCAGAACCGCGCGAGGTCGTTCTGGGGAAGGTAGACGCGGCCGAGCGCCAGATCGCGCGGCGGGTCCTGGAGGAAGTTGACGAGCTGGAGGCCCGTGCAGATCGAGTCGCTCATCCGCAGGAGCTCTTCCTCCTCTGCGCGCCCGTAGACGCCGAGCACGAGGCGGCCCACCGGGTCGGCCGAGTAGGTGCAGTACTCCCGCACCTCCTCCCAGTTGGCATAGCGAGTCTTGTGCTGGTCGATCCGGTTCGCCTCGATCAGGCGCCGAAACGGATCGAGCGGGAGTCTGCAGGCGTCGATCGTCTCGTGCAGGCGGTGCATGATCTCGGTGCGCGGCGAGCCGTCCAGCTCGCGCTCGAGCTCGTCGAGGAGTGCCATGCGATCTCCATGCGCCTCGTCGCCGAGGTTGTCCACGAGCCGGGCAAACCCGTAGACAGACCACAGGTGCGGCCGCGCGTACCGCGGCGCGAACACCGAGACGACCGGGAAGTTCTCTCCGCTCGCCCGAGCGTCGATGCGCTCTGCCGCCAGCTCTGGCGCTTCGAGAAGACTCGTCGCGGGCATGGCCCCCCATAGTATGGAGCGCCGAAGCCTTGGAAAGACGGGGGTCGGGGTCCCCGTTGTCGGATTCGGCACCTGGCTCACCTTCGACGTTGGGCCGGATCGCCAGCAGGTCGCCGACGAGGTCGTCGAGACCGCGCACGAAAGCGGCGCGCGCGTCTTCGACTCCTCGCCGATGTACGGCCGCGCCCAAGCGGTGCTCGGCCGGGCGGTCGAAGGCCGCCGAGACGACGTCTTCATCGCGTCGAAGATCTGGACGCCCTCGCAGGAGCAGGGGCGCCTCCAGCTCGAGGCGCAGCTCGGCTACTTCGCGGGCCGGGTGGACCTCGAGCAGGTGCACAACCTCGTCGCGTGGGAGCAGCACCTCGCGTGGCTCGAGCACGAACGGGAGCAGGATCGCGTCCGCTTCCTCGGCGCGACGCACTACCAGAGCTCCGCCTTCGAGGAGCTCGAGCGGGTGATGCGAAGCGGACGGATCGACGCGATCCAGGTGCCCTACAACCCCGTGGAGCGCGATGTCGAGCGGAGGATCCTTCCGCTCGCGGAGGAGCTCGGCCTGGGCGTCGTCGTCATGCGGCCCTTCGCAGAGCGCGGCCTTCTCCCCGGCCCCGGACCCGCGCACCTCGAGCGCATCGGCGTCTCCACCTGGGCAGAGGCGCTCCTGAAGTGGATCCTTTCCGACCGGCGCGTGACCTGCGTCATCCCGGCGACCGCGGATCCCGCCCACGCAGCCGAGAACGCCGCCGCGGGGGAGCCGCCGTGGCTGGACGACGAGCAGCGGAGGATGGTAGAAGAGCTCGTAGGTTGACCGAGGACTGGACCAGCGAGCAGCGCGCGGCGTTCGACCGCGACGGCTTCCTCATCGTCGAGGAGGGCTTCATCGACGACGAGTCCGTGGAGCTTCTACGCGAGCGGTTCGACCGGCTCTTCGAGGGCGACTACCTCACGGGCATCCGACCCGACGAGGTGAACTGGGTCGCCGGCCGCGATCCCGAGGACCGGACGCGGCAGATCTGCAACGGCTGGAAGGCCGACCCGGAGATCGCGACCCAGGTTCTCTCGGAGCGGACCGGCCGGCTCGCCGCGGAGCTCATCGGCTGGGACGGCGTGCGGATCCTCCAGGACAACTGCATCTGGAAGCCACCCGGGACGAAGTCGCTCGGCATGCACCAGGACGGGAGCTACCTGGACTACCTCGTCCCGCCCGAGATGATCACGTGCTGGATCGCGCTGGACGACACCTCGGCCGAGGCCGGGACGATCACCTACGCGGCCGGGTCCCACAACTGGCCGCGCTCGCCGAAGAACCGCGGCGAGTTTCACGCGCCGCCCGACTGGCTCGCGCCGCTCGAGCGGGCGCTGCCGGAGGGCGAGGAGCTTCGGCTCGTGCCGATCGAGGTGAAAGCCGGCGGAGCCTCGTTCCACCACTACAACACCTTCCACGGCTCGGGCCCGAACACGGCGACCCTCCACCGCCGAGCGGTGATCTCGCACCTCATCCCCGCCGACACCGAGTTCCACCCCGTGAACGCCGACCCCGTTTACTCGCGCTACCGCAAGGCAGGCGACATGAGCATGGACGAGTCGTACTTCCCGGTCGTCTGGAGCCGTGAGGGCGGGCGGTCAGGCTGGCTCGACGCCGAGCTCGCGCAGAACCTCCGCGGTGTGCTCGCCGAGCCCGGGCACGGCTCCTAGCTCGGGCCGGGCGCCGCCGACGAGGAAGGGGTTTCCCACCGTCGGGATCGGTCCGGCCGGCGAGTCGACCTCGACCACGAGCCGGTTGTGGGCGAGTTGCGGGTGCTCCATCACCTCGGGCATCGCATTCACCGCCCCGCACGGGATGTGGGCGGCCTGCAGGCGCTCCAGCCACTGCTCGGCGCGGCGAGCCGAGAACGCGCGCACGAGCTCGGCCTCGAGATGCTCTCGGTGCGCGACCCGCGACTCGTTGCTCGCAAACCGCTCGTCCGCGTGCAGATCCGGCCGGTCGACCACGTCCTGCGCAAACGAACGCCAGTGCTCGTCGGAGAGGACGGCGAAGCCGAAGAGGCGCCCGTCGCCGGCCGGGAAGGGCCCGTAGGGGCAGAAATGCGGATGGCGCATTCCCGTCCGCGGCGGAACTTCTTGCCGGTGCCACCACTGGTGCGGGAAGTAGCCGAGCCAGTCGATCATCGTGTCGAAGAGGGACACGGAGACGCGCTCCCCTTCGCCGGTCTGGGCGCGGCGCGCGAGCGCGGCGGCCGTGGCGACGGCGGCGTAGCTCCCCGCGCCGACGTCGCAGATCGAGACCCCGACGCGCGCCGGTTCCTCGGGGGTGCCGGTGATCGAGATGAGGCCCGTCTCGCCCTGGACGACGAGGTCGTATGCGTTGCGCTCTGCGTAGGGACCGTCCGGCCCGTAGCCCGAGATCTCCGTGTAAACGACGTCGGGCCGGTGTGCCCGCACGGCCGGCTCGTCCACGCCGTGGTCGGCCGCCCATCCCGGGGTGAAGTTCTGCAGGAAGACGTCGCTCCCGCGGATCAGCGCTTCGAGCGCGGGTCGCGAAGCGTCGTCCTTCAGGTCGAGCGCGACGCTGCGCTTGCCACGGTTCATCCAGACGAAGCCGCTCGACTCACCCTTTGCGACCGAGTCCCAACGCCGCGTGACGTCCCCGACTCCCGGGCGCTCGACCTTGACGACATCAGCGCCGAGGTCGGCGAGAAGCCGCGTGCAGAGTGGGCCGGCGAGTCCGTTCTCGCAGGCCAGCACGCGGGTGCCAGTGAGGAGCGGCACCCCCGTACCGTAGTGCCCTAGACGACGCGCTGCACCTCGACGAGGTCGGCTGAGTCGAGCGTGAAGCCGTACGCCTGGTGCGCCTTGACGACCGACTCCGCGTCGGGAGCCTCCGAGAGGCAGAACGGGGTCCCGTCCTTGCCCAGGAAGACGTTCAGGCCCTTCACGCCGTGCTCGTCGGCCTCGCCGGACTTGATGCGCTCGCCGATCGCCGCGGCCATCTCGGGGGCGACGTCGCTCATCTCGTGGTGGTCGACGAACTTCGGCACTGCTACTCCTCCTTGTCCACTTGCGGAACTCCTGCTGGATCGATCCCGGGATCGCCGCCGGTGGCCACGAGCACGAGCCGACCGAGATAGAGATCCCAACCCTCGCCGTGGATCTGCCGGGCCTCCTCCGGAAGGCCGAGATGGCGAAGGCGGACGAGCGTGCCCTCGCCGTCGGGCTCGAGCGTGACCTCGACCCGGCTGGACCCGGGCGGCACGCCGTGCGGCCCGGAAGACTCCTGCCCCTCCCAGCCCCACGTAAAGACCACGCGGCTCGGCCGGTCGATCTCGACGTACTAGCCGCGGGCGACTATCTGGTCGCCCATCTCGACGCGGTAGATGCCTCCGGGCTGGGGTCGAGGTCCGCCTCGCGCCCCTTCCACAGCACCATCTTGTCTGGATCGGTGAAGAACTCGAACACGGTTTCCGGCCGGGCGGCGATCCTGACCTCGCGCTCGACGACGGTTGCGACTTCAGGCTGGTCGACGGCCACGTCGCCTCCTTCCCTCCTCGTGCTCTGCGGCGATCTTCAGGCGTTCGAGCCCCCCGCCCCAGAACGTTTCCAGGAACGCGCTCAGGTCTTCGAAGCCTTCGCTTCGAACGCTGTAGAGACGCTTGGTGCCCTCGCGCCGCTCGCTCACGAGCCCGGCGCCTTTGAGAACCGTGAGGTGCTGGGACACCGCCGGCCGCGTGATCGAGAAGTCAGCCGCGATCTCACCTGCCGAGCGCTCTCGGTCGGCCACGAGCTCGAGGATGCGGCGCCGGTTCGGCTCCGCGATGGCGCGAAGGGCGTTTTCCATGGCTCGTATTGTAAGCAGATACTTACGTAAGACGCAACTAACCCTTGTCAGCTCGCTAGCATCCGGTCATGGCCGTACTGAACGACAGGGCGAAGCGCCTCCTCTCGGAGCCAAACATCGTCCACCTGGCGACGGTGATGCCCGATGGCTCGCCGCAGGTCTCGCCGATCTGGGCGCACGTCGAGGACGGAATGATCGAGTTCAACACAGCGGCCGGACGCGTGAAGGAGCAGAACATGCGCCGGGACCCGCGCGTGGCCTTCTCGGTCGTGAACCGCGACGATCCGTACGAACGAGCATCGGTGCAGGGCCGCGTCGTGGAGATGGTCGACGGGGACGAGGCTCGCGCCCACATCGACAAGATGGCGAAGAAGTACCTCGGGACGGACGAGTATCCCTGGTACAAGGGCGAGACCCGCATCCTCGTCAGGGCCGAACCCGAGTAGGGCCCCACTCTTGAGCCAGACGGTCGTCTACCTCTCCCGGAGCGAGGTCGCGAGCCTCATGCCGCCGGTGGAGGAGCAACTCGACCTGGTCGAAGAGACGTATCGCGCGGTAGGCGCCGGGCGCGTCGAGCTTCCGCCGAAGCCCGGGATCCATCCGCGGCCCGATTCCTTCATCCACGCAATGCCCGCGTACCTGCGCGACGACGACGTCGCCGCGCTCAAGTGGGTGGCGGGCTACCCGGCGAACAAGGAGCGCGGCCTGCCCTACATCACCGGCCTCATCGTCCTGAACGACTCGGAGACGGGCGTGCCGAAGGCGATCATGGACGGAGCCGAGATAACCGCCGCGCGCACAGCTGCGGCGAGCGGCGTCTGTATTCGGAGGTTCGCCCCCGAGGGCTGGAGCCGGGCAGCCGTGCTCGGAGCGGGAGAACAGGGACGGTTCCACGCGCAGGTGCTGAGGGAGCTGAACCCGAAGGTCGCCATCCAGGCCTGGGATCCGCACCCCGAGCGCATTGGGTCGCTGGGCGAAAGGGTCGAGGCGGCGGCAGGCGCGCGGGAGGCCGTCGAGGAGGCCGACGTCGTAGTCACCGCCGGGCCAATCGTGGAGGAGCCTGATTCGCCGCTCACGTCCGACTGGCTTGCCGAGCCCTCGCTCGGCCTGCCGATCGACTTCGACTTCTACTTCAGCGCCGACGCGGTGGCCTCCGCCGAGCTCTTCCTCGTCGACCACGTGAGCCAGTTCGAGTACTACCGCTCGCTCGGGCACTTCCAGGGTTGGCCGGATCCGGACGGAAGCGTCGGCGAGGCGCTCTCGCGGGAGGGCTCGCCGACCCGGGTGGTGTGCTGCAACCTCGGCATCGGCGCCCTCGACGCCGCGTTCGCGGCGCGCGTCCTTGCCGCGGCGCAAGATGGCGGCATCGGCACCGAGCTCCCGATCTAGAACGCTAGAGTCACCGGGGGCGATGGGGCTCGCCTTAACCGCCGCGACGGCTGATGGCTCCTACTGGTGAAAGGAGCTCGGCATGGCCGTCGTCTTGGCTGTCGCGATCGGAGGTGCGCTCGGAGCTCTCTGCCGCTACGGATTGATGATGTTCGTCGACAGGCGAACGCTGTCCGTCTTTCCCTGGGACGTCTTCGTCGTGAACGTCACCGGCTGCTTTCTGGTCGGCCTGGTCGTGAGCGCGCTCGTCGATCGCCACGAGGCGCCCGCGTGGCTGCGGGTCGGCCTCGTCCTCGGATTCATCGGGGCGTACACGACCTTCTCGACGTTCGCCCAGGACCTCTACGACCTGACAACGGCACGCCAGTACGCTGAGGCGGCGCTGAACCTGACGGCGAGCGTCGTGGTCGGCGTTCTCGCCGTCATGGCGGGGACGGCGCTCGGCAGAGTCGTCTAGAGCTTGATGCGGTCGCCGCTCGGATCCCAGAGCGGCTCTTCGGCCACCTCCCCGCCGACCCAGTCGCCGAAGATCTCGACCTCGACTGCCTGACCGGGCCACGCGGCCGCGCCCGGCAGGTACGCGTACGCGATCGAGCGCTCGACCGAGTAGCCGTAGCCGCCGCTCGTCACGCGGCCGACCGCTTCCCCCTCGACGCGCACCGGCTCGGAGCCGAGCGCGACCGAACGTGGATCGGAGAGCACGAGGCAGGCCAGCCGGCGCTCCGGCTCGGATTTCGACGCTTCCTCGAGCGCCTCGCGGCCGATGAAGTCGTCCTTGTCGAACTTGACGGCGAAGTCGAGCCCGGCCTCGTAGGGGTTCTCGTCCGGAGTGATGTCTGCACCCCAGACGCGGTAGCCCTTCTCGAGCCTGAGCGAGTCGATGGCCTTGTAGCCGCCCGCGACCAGGCCGTGCTCCTTGCCCGCGTCCCAGACCGTATCGAAGAGCCGAAGTCCGAACTCCATCGGGCAGTAGAGCTCCCAGCCGAGCTCGCCGACGTACGTGACTCGAAGTGCAAGGCAGGGAACCGGTCCGACCGCGATCTCCTGCGCTCGCATGTACGGAAACGCGTCGTTGGAGAGATCGGCGTCGCTGAGCGGCTGCAGGATCTCCCGCGCGGCCGGGCCCCAGAGTCCGAGGCAGGCGAAGCGAGACGTGACGTCCTCGACCTGCGCGCTTCCGTCCTCAGGGAGGTGACGGCGGATCCAGGCGGCGTCGTGGTTTCCGAACGCCGTCCCGGTCACGATCCGGAAACGATCCTCCGCGAGGCGCGTGACAGTGAAGTCGCCCTCGATGCCGCCGCGCTGGTTCAGCATCTGCGTGTACGTGATCGCGCCGATGTCGCGGGCGACCCGGTTGTCGCACACGCTCTCGAGAAACTCCGCCGCCCCGGGGCCGACGACGTCGATCTTCGCGAAGGACGTCTCGTCGAAGAGCGCCGCGGCCTCGCGACAGGCCCGGTGCTCGGCGCCGATAGCCGGCGACCAGATCTCCCCGGCCCAGCCGCGCGGGCGGAGACCCTCGTCGCCGCGCGCCGCGTTGGGCTCGAACCAGTTCGCGCGCTCCCAGCCGGACTTCTCCCCGAAGGACGCGCCGAGCTCCTGGAGCCGCGCATAGGTCGGCGAGAGCCTGAGGGGCCGGCCGGCGAGCCGCTCCTGGCCCGGGTACTTGATGTCGTAGTAGGTCGAGTAGATCTCGTACGTGCGCGCGAGGGTGTACTCGCGGCTCCGATAGTGCGGGCCGAACCGGCGCGAGTCCATCTCCCACACGTCCAGGCTCGGGACACCCTCGACGATCCACTCGGCGACGAGCCGACCCATCCCGCCCGCCCCCGCGAGGCCGTGGGCGCAGAAGCCGGCCGCGACCCAGAAGCCGCGCACGTCGGACTCCCCGAGAATGAACTCGCCGTCGGGAGTGAACGCCTCGGGCCCGTTGACGAGGCTAACGACCTCGGCGTCCTCGAGGCCGGGGACGCGAACGCACGCGTTGGCCATGAGCTCGTGGAAGCGCTCCCAGTCCTCGGGCAGCAGCTTCCCGTTGAAGTCGTCCGGGATGCCGTCGAGGCCCCAGGGGGCAGGGTTCCGCTCGTAGCCGCCCATGACGAGCCCGCCCGACTCGCCGCGGAAGTAGACGAGGAGCGACGGGTCGCGCATGGTCGGGATGTCCAGCGGGATCCCGTTCGGCCGCGTGATGAGGTACTCATGGGCGATGGGGATGATCGGCACGGTCACGCCCGCAAGGCGCCCGATCTCCCCCGCGAACATGCCTCCCGCGTTGACCACGATGCGGGTCTCGATCGAGCCCTTGTCCGTTTCGACGCCGATCACGCGTCCACCCTCGAGCCCGATCCCGGTCACCCGCGTGTTCGTGTTGATCTCGGCGCCTCGCCGCCGTGCGCCCTCGGCAAGGGCAAAGGTCAGCTGGCTCGGGTCGATGTAGCCGTCCGTCGGAAGGTAGGCCGCGCCGAGCACCCCGTCCGCGGACATCGGCGGGAAGAGCTCGGCCGCCCGCTCGGCCGAGACGAGCCCGAGCGGGAGCCCGAAGGTCGTCGCCCAGCCGGCCTGGCGGCGAAGCTCCTGCATCCGCTCTTCCGACGAGGCGAGCCGGAGGGAGCCGACCTCGCGCCAGCCGGTCTCGAGGCCGACCTCCTCCTCGAGCGTCCGGTAGAGGTCGACCGAGTTCATCATCATCTTGGTCAGGCTGATGGAGCCGCGCAGCTGCCCGACCAGGCCGGCCGAATGGAAGGTCGAGCCGCTGGTCAGGTCTGCGCGCTCGCAGAGCACGACGTCGTCCCAGCCGAGCCGGGCGAGCCAGTAGAGGATCGACGCGCCGCCGACCCCTCCGCCGATCACAACGGCGCGGGCGCTCGACCTCACGCGATTCTTCCCTCGACCACCGGGCGATACTACGGCGATGGTGCAACTCGTCCAACACCCTCCGTCGGTCGTTCTGGTCGTCGTCGAAGGCGGGGAGCTGGTGCTCGTGCGCCAGTCTCGACCGGGATCAGGGGGCCGCACGCTCGAGCTTCCGTCCGGGAAGATCGAGGAAGGAGAGGCTCCCGCGGGCGCCGCCGCCCGGGAGCTCGCGGAGGAATGCGGGCTGGCCGCCGAGGTGCTGAGCGCCATCGGGACGTTCTGGGCCGCGCCCGGCTATTCCACCGAGCTCGTGCACGTCTTCGAGGCGAGCGGCCTCAGCGAGGCCGATCCGGCCGAGCTCGACGAGGACGAGGACATCGAGGTCGAGCGGCTCGCGCTCGTGGGGGCGCTGGAGGCGCTCGACGACGCGGCGTCCATCGCCGCTTTCGCGCTCTGGCTCGAGCGCCAGTGACGGGCAGGGCGGCCTGGCTCCGCGGCCTCGAGGGCTCGCTGGCCGAGGACGAAGGCGGAGACGAGCTCGCAACCGCGCTCGTCGTCCTGGCCTCGGTGGCCGGTCAGGAGATTCAGATCGAGGAAGAGGAGGCGCACGGGGCAAGCCGCCGGGCGTTGCTGCTCCTCACTGCGGGCGGCGACCCCGACCGCGGCCTCGACCTCAACGGCCGCGCAGTCATGGCGCTCGCCGAGGAGGTGCGAACCGTCGACCGGCAGCTCGCCCTCGAACGCGGCCTGGACGAGCTGAAGGCGGCGGCCAAGGGCCTTCCCCACGTCTCCGAGGCGCTCACGGCACTGCGCACCACGCCGGATGTGGCGTGGCGCGCATATGCCTGTTCTCTCTTGGCCGAAGAGCTCGGCGCCGGCTAGCTACTTGCCCGCAGGTGCCGCGCGCGCGGCGACGCCGCGCTCACGAGTCGCGACCTCCTCGTCTGTCATCCGCACCGGGCCCTTGAACCACTTGCGGGCCGAGATGAGATACCAGCCTCCGAAGAAGAGCAATGCGCCGCCCACCGTGAGCGGTGCGTAGTTCACGTCGTTCCAGTTCAGCGGCCCCTCCGTCCACGGGAAGCCGTCGGGGAAGAGCGGCATCATGAAGAGGACGCAGATCACCGCGATCCAGAGGATCGCAAGCGGATCGATCCACTTGTAGTGCCTTCCCAAGTGCCAGGCGCCGCGCTGGAAGCTCTCGCCGGCTCGGTACCGGAGAATGATCGGCAATACGAAAGCGATGTAGAGGCCGATCACCGCGATCGAGGTGCCGACCGCGTACCCGACGATCGCATTGGAAAGCGTCGGAAGCATGAGTGCCCAGGCGAGGACGACGATGGCCGCAACCGCGAAGACGGGTACGCGGTCGCCGGCCACTCGCCGCCAGAGCTGATGCCCCGGGATCGCGCGGTCCCGGGAGAACGCGAACATCATGCGCGACGCCGACGTGACGGACGCGTTGCCGCAGAAGAACTGCGCGACGCACGCGATGAAGAGGCAGAACTCAGCCCATTTGTTGCCCAAGGCGGTCGTCCAGATCTCCTGAACGGCGAACCCGCCGGCACCCAGAGCCCCGTCGACGTCCTGGATGGCAAATGTGACCGCCAGCAGGATGATGAAGCCGAAGATCACCGAAACGACGACGGACATGACCATCCCGAGTGCGGCGCCGCGAGACGCCTGCCGCGTTTCCTCGGAAATGTGCGCCGAGGCGTCGAAGCCGGTGATCGTGTACTGAGCCATGAGGAGCCCGAGACCGAAGACGAACCAGAATCCGATGTCACCGAAGTCGTGCCCCGAGAAACCGGAGTTGTTGATCGTCTCCGTGAAGACGAAGCTTGCCGAGGCGTGCTGATCCGGGACTATGAAGAGGACAGCCGTGATGACGAGCACGCCGACCATGTGCCACAACGCGGAGATTCGGTTCAGCAAGTCGTTGATGCGAATACTGAAGAGGTTCAGCAGCAGGTGGAGGCCGATGATCACCGAGTAGGCAACGAAGATCCAGCCTTGGGAGTTCGGATAGTCGAACCAGAGGTTCAGGAGGGAGGTCCAGAAGATCGCCGCGCCGAAGTCGATTGCCGCAGTGACGGCTATCTGACCGACGAGGTTGAACCACCCTGTGAACCAGCCCCAGCCCGGGCTACCCAGCTTGGACGCCCAGTAATAGAGGCCGCCGGCCGTCGGCATCGAGGACGCGATCTCGCCCATTGCCAACGACACAAGGATGCAAAAGCCGCCGACGAGTAGCCACCCCCATGTGATCGCGACCGGGCCGCCCCAGCCGAGGGCGATCCAGTACGACGTGAGGCAGCCGGCGAGGATCGAGATGATCGTGAACGAGATGGCGAAGTTGCCGAATCCGCCGACGGCTCGGAAGAGTTCCTGTGCGTATCCGAGGCGGTGGAGCAGACCCTCGTCATCGAGATAGTCCGTCTGCTCCGCCGGACGTCCGACTGGTTCTTGCGTGCTCATGCCGCTTCCTCCTGGGTCTGAGACCGCGTATTAGGACGTCCTGGGGCGCACGCTGTCAAGCCATCCGGCCGTTAGGATCGCCCGCATGACGCTGAAGGAGCTGACTGCCGAGATCGAGAGCGGCGCGATCGACACGATCGTCGTGGCCTTCACCGACATGCAGGGCCGCCTCATGGGCAAACGCGTCCAGGGGCAGTTCTTCCTCGAGGGCGAGGTGGCGGAGCACGGCGTCGAGGGCTGCAACTACTTGCTCGCGCTCGACATGGAGATGGACCCGATTCCCGGCTATTCGATCGCCAACTGGGAGCGCGGCTACGGCGACTTCCTCCTTCAGCCCGACCTGGACACGCTACGGCCGATTCCGTGGCTGGAAGCCACGGCTCTCGTCCTCTGCGACGTCCTCTGGCACGACGGCACGCCCGTCAACCCGTCGCCGCGCCAGATCCTGACGCGTCAAGTGGAGCGCGCCACAGAGCTCGGCTACACGCCCATGTTCGGCTCCGAGCTCGAGTTCTACCTCCTCAAGGAGACCTACGCCGAGGCGCACGCGAAGCGCTACGAGGACCTGACGCCGTCGGTGCCCTACATCCTCGACTACCACATCCTCGCCACGACCTACGACGAGCCCTTCCTCCGCCAGATCCGCAACCACATGCAGGCGGCGGGGATCCCGGTCGAGAGCTCGAAGGGCGAGGCGTGGCCCGGCCAGCAGGAGGTCAACTTCCGCTACGCGCCGGCCCTCGCAATGGCGGACAACCACACGGTCTACAAGAACGGCGCCAAGGAGATCGCGCATCTGAACGGCTGCTCGATCACGTTCATGGCGAAGCCCGACCACACGTGGATCGGCAACTCCTGCCACATCCACGCGAGCCTCTGGCGCGGCGACGAGAGCGCATTCGCGGGCGAGTCCGACGTCTTCAAGCAGTTTCTCGCCGGCCAGATCGCGTGCTTCCGCGAGCTCGCCCTCTTCCTCGCGCCGAACGTGAACTCCTACAAGCGCTACGCCGCCGGCAGCTGGGCGCCTACCACCCTCGCCTGGGGGCACGACAACCGCACGTGCGGCTTTCGCATCGTCGGCCACGGCAACGCCCTGCGCGCGGAGACCCGGATTCCCGGCGGGGACGTCAATCCGTATCTCGCCTTCGCCGCGGTCCTGGCGGCCGGCCTCCATGGCGTGGAGAACCAGCTGGAGCTGCCGCCGCCGCTCGAGGGGAACGCTTACGAGTCCGACGCCGGGCGCTTCCCGCACTCGCTGCGCGACGCGATCGATGCGCTCGAGGCCGGCTCGATGGCGCGCGGGGCTTTCGGGGACGAGGTCGTCGACCACTACCTGAACTACGCGCGTACGGAGCAGCGGCTCTTCGACCAGGTCGTGACCGGCTACGAGCGGGAGAGGCTCTTCGAGCGTGGCTAAGCCCCTGATCGGGATCACGACGTACGTGGTGCCGGCCAAGTGGAGCTACTGGGATCTCGAGGCCGCGCTCGTTCCAGCCGCGTATGTGCAGGCGGTGGAGCAGGCCGGCGGCCGCGCGCTCCTCGTCCCGCCCGCAGAGAACGCGGTCGACGAGACCCTCGACGGGCTCGACGGCCTCGTCTTCTCAGGCGGCTCCGACCTCGACCCGGAGCTCTACGGCCAGGAAGCGCATCAGGAGACGTTCGGCATCGTCCGCCGCCGCGACGACGCCGAGCTCGCGCTGCTCGAGGGCGCCCTCGAGCGCGATATGCCCGTCCTCGCAATCTGCCGCGGGAGCCAGGTGCTGAACGTCGCTCGCGGCGGCGACCTCGTCCAGCACCTGCCCGAGATCGTCGGGGACGAAAGGCACAAGCACGACCCGCCAGGGATCTTTGCCGACCACGACGTCGACCTCGTCCCGGGAACCCGCATCGAGAGCCTGCTCGGAGACCGCGCGCCCGTCAAGAGCCACCACCACCAGGGCTTCGGGAAGCTCGGCGAAGGGTTGCAGGAAGCGGCACGGGCGGACGACGGGACTGTCGAGGCCGTCGAGGACCCGGCGCAGCGCTTCGCCGTCGGCGTGCTCTGGCACCCCGAGGCAGGGGAGGACTTCGCCCTCTTTCAGGGCCTCGTCGACGAGGCTCGGCGGTACGCCGAGGAGCGCCGCTAGCTAGCCGTTCTGAACCGTCAGCGTCGAGTGCAGGATGGTCGCGCTGTCGAAGGTGTGCAGGTTCTTGAACTGGACCCGTACTGTCTTCGAGCCAAGCGTCGTGTTCACCGCCCATTCATAAGAAGTCGTCGTCGGCCGTGGCTTCTGCACGCCGACCTTCCCGGTGTTGTCGAAGAACCGCACGGCGGGACCAACCTGTGAGCCGTTCACGAGCACTCGGACGAACATCGCCGCGTACTTGTGGCCCGCGAATCCGCCTCCGCTGTTGAGATCTTGCTCGTAGCCGGTCGCAGAGAAACGGATGAGCATCGGGCCGGTGCCCGGGTTGACGACCACCTGGCTGCCCGTACTGATGAACGAGCCCGACGGAGTGTCGACCCGATTACTCGTTCTGAACGTCACATGATCGAGAGTGCCGCTTCCTGTCGCACCGATCGCGGCGATCGCGAGCACTCCGGCGACGAGGACGGTGGGCGCGAACACGGCGATCAACCTTGGTTTCGTGAACATCGAGGAGCTCCTTGTTCGAGGGGCCTCCATCCTGCCCGCTGGTGTCGGACGACTCAAATCGGCGGAGCCTCCGTTGAGGTGAGGCGCTACTCTCTCGACGCAGTGAGACGCATCGCCCTGCTCTCGCTTGCGGTCTTCGCGCTCGCCGCCCTGGCCGGGTGCGGCGCCGACAGCGACCAGGCACAGGAGCAGACGCTCACTCCTGCCCAGGTCCGGCAGACGTTCAAGCAGGCGACCGGGCGGCCGCTAGAGCCGGCGGCAGTCAGCGATCCCGCGTGGGACCAGCTCGGCTACGGGCTCGACATGCCCCAGTCGCTCGTCGACCGCTACGGGATCTTCAACGTCTACGTGGGCAAGCCCGGCAAGAGCGCCTCGCTCGCGTCCTTCTTCAAGGACAAAGACACGGACATGCCGCTCGACCGGAGCGCCGACGGCATCTACTGGGAGCTGGACTCGCAGAGCAAGACCTGGGTCGCCTACAAACGCTACGGCGGGAACGTCGTACTCGTCTGGTTCAGCGGCTCGAAGGAACAAGCTGAGGACGAGCGCTTCGACCGGCTCGACTCGATTCTTTCCGGCCTCCACAGTTAAGCTCGCCCCGTGGGACGCCTGGACGGAAAAGTGGCCGTCATCACCGGCGCGGCCGGGGGAATCGGCCGGGAAGCCGCGATCCTCTTCTCGCAGGAGGGCGCCAGAGTGTGCGTCGCGGACGTCGATCCTGAGAAGGGCGAGGCGACCGCAGCGGAAAGCCGCGAGGCCTTCTTCCAGGAGGTCGACGTCGCCGACCCCGACAGCGTGCAGGCCATGTACGCCGCGGCGGCCGAGCGCTTCGGCGGCGTCGACGTTCTCTACAACAACGCCGGGATCATGCCCGCGGACGACGCCTCGGTCCTCGAGACCGAGGTCGACGCGTGGCAGCGGGTGCAGGATGTCAACACGAAGGGCGTCTTCCTCTGCTGCAAGCACGGGATCCCGCACCTGCTCGACCGCGGCGGCGGCTCAGTCATCAACGTCGCCTCATTCGTGGCCCTTGCCGGCGCGGCGACGTCGCAGATCTCCTACACCGCCTCGAAGGGCGCGGTCCTCTCATTGAGCCGGGAGCTCGCCGTCGAGTTCGCGCGCCGGGGCGTGCGCGTCAACGCGCTTTGCCCCGGCCCGGTGGAGACGCCGCTCCTCATGCGGCTCTTCGACGAGACTCCGGGGGCACTCGAACGCCGGCTCGTCCACCTGCCCATGGGCCGGCTCGCCCAGGCGAAGGAGATCGCCTACGGCGCGCTCTTCCTCGCCAGCGACGAGTCGTCGTACGTAAACGGCGCGACCTTCCTCGTGGACGGCGGCCTCACCGCCGCCTACGTCACGCCCGAGTAGCTCTCAGCCGCCGAGCACGTTGACCGCGCGCGCCGCAACGAGGAGCACGGCGCCGACGGAGATCATCGCGTCGAGACCCATGAGCGTCTTCGCGCGGCGGGTCAGCGGCATTGCGTCCGTGGGACTGAACGCAATGCCGTTCGTGAGCGCCACATAGGTGTAGTCCTCGAGCCGTGGGTACCAGCCGGCATGCGCCAGGCGGTCGTTGTCGTCCTGCGGGAACCAGAAGTCGGGCCGGCTCCGCCCGCGCCTGGCCCGAGTTCGCGGGCCGCCGGCGTCGAGGCTCCAGTACAGGAGCCCGAAGACGATCACGTTCGTCAGCCAGACGAGCGCGCCGCTCATGAGGAGCTGCCCTCCGGAGAGGTCGCGACTCGTCTCGGTGACGAGGGAGGCGATGAGGAGCCCGAGGCCGCCGAGATTTGCCAGGACGACCACCAGGATCATCGTCACGTCCACGGTTCGAGGAGCGTCGAGCGCGAGCGCACCGACCAGCAGCATCTCGGGAACGGCGAGCACGAACCAGATCCAGCCGGAGACGCCGACGAGCTCCCAGCTCGCCGCCATGCTCACCAGGCCGAGAAGAACAAGGAGCGCGCATGCTGCGAGCGCGAAGACGCTCGCCTCTACGCGGGCTTCACGACGGCTGCCCTCCGGTTTCGGATCGGACACCCAGATGTGGTTCGGCGGCTACGGAGCTTGCCCTGCCGGGCTCAGCGGCGGCCTTCGAAGCGCACCTGCTCTTCGGCGGTGCGCTCGGCCGTCGGAATCGCCTCGAGCCTCTCGTCCGGAATCGGCTCACCGCTCTCGACCGAGAGCCCGTACGTACCCGCGTCGACGCGGGCCTCCGCGCGCTCCACAGCGGCGAGCTCGTTCAGGAGGCGCTCGCGAAGGCCAGCCTCGAACTCGTCTTCGTACAGCTCGCTGCCTTGGTCGCCGAGATGCTGGTCCACGGTCGAAAGCTCGCCGTTGCTCTCGCCCGCCTGCTCGGCAAGCGCCCGTTCGATCCGTTGCCGCTCCCGGCGAAGGAGCCCGCGTGCCTGTTCGGCGTCCACGGGGGTGACTCTACCGACGCCGGCCTATCGTTCAGCGCTCGACGAGCTTCGATTTGTACTCGCTCCGCTGCAGGCTTCCCCACGGGACGAGCTCGACCCGGGCCTGGACGACGAGCACACTGCGCAGCCGCTCGCCGATCGCCTTGGCGAGCTCGTCGTCCGGAGACGTGTCCTCGCCGAGCTCGACCGCGACCGGCAGCGGCGGCTCCTGCTTCACGCCCGCATCCCGAGGCCTGACGAGGATGTTGCCGCTGACCCGCGGGGCGAACGAGTTCACGACCTCGCGGACGGCCGACGGGAAGACGTTCACTCCGCGGACGATGAGCATGTCGTCCGTGCGTCCGAGGCAGCGGACGCGAGGGCTCGTTCGCCCGCAGCGGCACGGGCTTGTCCGAAACTCGACGTGATCGCGGGTCCGGAAGCGGAGGAGCGGCGCCGCGCGGTGCTGCAGGTGGCTCAGGACGAGCTCGCCCTTCGCGCCGTCGGTGATCGCGAGGGCGTCGCCGCTCTCCGGGTCGATGAGCTCTGCATGCACGAAGCCGCGCGCGCCGAGGTGCATCCCGTCCTGCTCTTCGCACTCGCCCCAGAGCGACGCGCCGATGTCTCCGATGCCCATCGCCTCCGTGACCTTCGCGCCCCAGCCGTCTTCCAGCTTGGCACGGAAAGCCGGTTCCCCGCCTCCTGGCTCGCCGGCCACGAGCACACGGCGCACGCTCGAGCCACGCAGATCCGTGCCCCGCGCAGAGGCCCATTCGAGCAGGTGGGCGGCGTAGGAGGGCGTGAGCACGGCGGTGTCCGGCTCGAGCAGTTCGATGGCGAGCATCAGGCGCTCTGTGTTCCCCGTGCCCACCGGGATGTGACTGAGCCCGATGCGCTCGAAGGCGTCGAGCGCCGCACCCGCGACGAAGGGCCCCGCGTTGTAGGTCGAGACGATGCGCTCGCCAGCCCTGACACCCGACGCGGCATAGCTCCGCGCGGAGCCGGCGACCCAGTTGTCGAGGTCGCCCGCGGTGAGGGGGATGTAGCTGGGCGTTCCGGTGGTGCCGCTCGTGGAGTAGATCCGGGCGATCTTCCCGCGCTCGACGCACAGGTGGGTTCCGATCGGATTCTTCCGTGTCGCGGTCGCCTTCACGTCGCTCTTCTCGGTGAGCGGCAGGCGCGCGATGTCCCCGAGGCCGCCCGCTTCCTCCGGGCTCGAGATCCCTGCCGCGCCGAGCTTTCCTCTGTAGAACGCGGAGCGGTCGAAGAGGTAGGCGACCTGCGTGCGATAGCTCCCGTCGTCGAGGGCGAGCTGGTCCTCCCAGGGGCGGCTCTCGACCTCGGGCTCGAGCATCACTCCGCCGGAGGCTCGTACGTCACGGCGTCCTCTGCGGCGGCGGCAAGAAGGAAGCCGACGGGATTCTCCTGTTCCTCGGCTAGATGGGCGAGGAGGCCGGCAGTGCGGGCGAGAATGGGAATCGCCTTGACGGTGGCAGCAGCGAAGCCCAGGTCGAGCAGCACGGCGGCGATCGGCATCGCGACGTTCATCGTCAGCCGCTTGCCCCAGGCCCCGGGGACCGACTCGCGGAAAGCGCGCGCGAGGGCGACGTGCGGTCCGCTCGCGCCGCGCTCGTCGGCGAGCTCGAGGATTCGCTCCGCGCGCGGGTCGAGCGGGCGGTGTACCGGATGCCCGAAGCCAGGCACCTTGCCGCCCCTCTCCTTGATCGTCCCGGCCAGCTCGGCCGCGACCGCCTCGGGCTGCGCCCCCGCCGCCACCTTCGTCTGCGCCTCCTCCAGGAGCAGGGCGCATTCCTCCGAGGTACCCAGGACGACGGGGCCGGCTCCGAGAATCCCCGCCGCCACCGCGCCCTGAAGCGCCGCGGGGTCGGCAGCGAGCGTCATTCGCGCGGCGACGTTCGTCGGCATCATCCCGTGCTCGGCGATGGCCACGAGCAACAGGTCGAGAAAGTACCGCTCGTCGTCGGTCGGCTCGCGTCCGGTGAGGAGGAGATGGAAGTACTCCGTGAAGGTCAGCCGACCCATGAGGTCGCCTGCCAGATCCCGCCCGCGCACCTCTACGCGGTCGGGGTAGGCCTGGCTCATGTGCGTGACGGGCTCACCGGGCTTGCCGATCTGCATGGCGCATCTTGCCCTTAAGTGCGAAGCCCCGCCGGAGCGGGGCTTCGTGTAGCAGGCCTGTAAGCCGGATTCTGTCGAGGGTGACCATCCATCTAGGCCACCGGTTCCCCGATGGCTCGAGCAACGCACCCGGCTCCTCGGCGGGCCGCCTGAAGCGGAGCCTGTTCGCCTTGCACCGGACGGGGTTTGGCTAGCCGTCGTGTCACCACGACGCTGGTGGGCTCTTACCCCACCCTTTCACCCTTGCCTTCGGCGTCTCCGGAGAGAGACGTTTCGCCGCTGGCGGTCTCCTTTCTGTGCCACTTTCCGT
>JBKPPF010000077.1:0-4948 GCA_046733475.1 Actinomycetota bacterium | reverse complement strand
GGGTACGACGCGCCCTCGACCCCTGAGCACCGCTCGCCACAGAGCCGGATAGCTCTCGTGCGCAGCGTGCCCACAGAACACGGTACGCCGGAATGTCGCGAAGATCGGCAGCATCAAGAGCTTGTCACGAAGCTTGTAGTCGTAGAACGAGTCATGCACCGTGTAGACGAGCGATCGAAAGCGCTCCCTGTGCCGCGGTTGCCTGATCAGGCCCAGCATGACGAGCACTGCCGTTGGTGGGGCGTGAGCATGGATGACGTCGTAGCGTGATGCGCGCACCGCTGAATCGATAGCGCGGAAGAATCCACGAAGAGTTCCGTCCCCGGCGAACACCTCGATCTCGTCAGGGACTTGCAGCTTCGGTTCGAAGTATGTGCAGATGGCCAGGTCTCGCGCGTCCTTGACGGGCAAGCAATGCTCGTTGTACTGGGAGTTGGTCTCGCCGAGGAGGAAAATCACATGCAGGATCCTGAGGCGTCGTGCATTTCCTGGCGGAGTCCCGTTCATCATGATGGCCCCGCGTTCACGGGTCGGTGAGCCGCGTCGCCTCCGAGAACGCCCTCGATTTCCTCGGCGATCCGAACCGGGGACATCACGCTGGTGTCGAAGGTCAAGATCGGCGGCCTTCCGAGCGCCTCGAGCCTTTTGAAGAGCACCGCATAGGCGTTCTGATGCGCCTGCAAGATGTCGAAACCTCCGCGGACCGACCGACCTTTCGCTTCGTGGTCTTGCTCCCTGTCGTTGATCCGCCCGAGGAGCACCTCCTCAGGCGCCACGAGCCACACGATGCCGTCCAAAGCGACCGACCAGGCCGCCACCTGCTCGTCCAGCCAGCGCTCGAACTCCTCGGTCGCCGTGACAGGCTTTCGGCCCCACAAAAGTCGAGCCAGCGCGAAGATCGGGCCCTGATCGAGGACTATGAGCCCGGCGTGGTCGCGACAGTCACGGCGGAGAAAACGGCGCCACTCCGTGACGTAGACGATGAACTTCGTTTCCTCCCAGTCGAACAAAGGACGCACTCTGGCGCTCCGGGCGACGAGTGGAAGGACGTGCGGAACGCTGTGGGCGACGTATGCCCAGTGGGAACTGTCTCTCGTGTGCAGCGAGTCGGCAATCCGGTTGCCCGGGACACTGTGGGCGAGTGTTCGGGCGAGCGTCGACTTGCCGGTGCCGGCGACACCGACGATTTCGATCTTTTGACACTCCATCGGCCTTCCTTCTAGCCCAAAGCCGACCAGACGAGCGCCTTCAACTCGACTGCCACCGCGTCCTGGGACTGGCCGGCATCCACCACGTCGACTCCGAGGGCCGCCCAGTCGACGTTCCAGACCTCGGCCCCTCGCCTTTGGACACTTTCGGGATTCTCGTCCGTCTTCCGCGCGGCGGCGATCTTGGGATCGACTCTGAGAACGACCAGGAGGTCGGGAGGAAGAATCGCGCAGTGATAACGCTTCTCGAGGACCACCATCTTCCTCACGATCCGAGTCTCGGATTTGCCGCCGGGCATCGTCGGGATGCGCGGAACGTCCATTGAAACAAGCTGCGGATGCGGATATCGATCACAGAGAACGACACCGCCGCCCAGCGCGAACCTGTGCGCTCGGCGGTAGGCGAGGCTTCGGTCGCGGGCGACGCAGACGAGCCACACGAGCGGCCGAAAAGCCGACACTCGACGCGACATACGCTGGACGGGAGCGACCGGGATCGCCCGTGCGAGAAGGCGGGCGACCATGTCCGCCCCTTTGAGCCCCGCTCGGATTGCGTACGTCGTCGCCGACCATGGCGGCCTACCGAGATGCACCAGGCGCACGTCGAACTCGGAGCCCAGCCAATTCTCGAGGACGGCCAGCGCGGTCGACTTGCCGGCTCCGTCACCCCCGATGATCCCGATGATGGTGCCGCCGGCAATGAGCCGGCCACGCGAAGCGCGGTGCCTCCGCCGGTTCAGCGCAAGGGCGATCCGGCGCCCGATCCGCAGCGCACGGTCGGCGCGGCGTGACCGACGTGCGTACGGCTGAAGTGCGATCTCGAGCCTGCGGGCGGCCATCACCCTCTCTCCGACAGATGCGTCCGCGCTCAATGCGTCGAGGCAATCCGAAAACAGACGGGGTTCGAGACTGGGCAGGCATTCTTCGAGAACCGAGTGCACGCGCCCGGGGTCTGCACGCGCGGACAGGTCTGCGAACTCCGCCCTCTCGCTGCCCTTCGGTCTGGCGCGCTGCCCGCGAAGCGCACGCCAGCCGATCTCATCCCATGTGCAGTACTTGAGGACGAGGCGAATCACGAGGGCGACGTATTCGAACTCGGCGGCCGGAAGCCTGAAGACAGTGCCGGGACGCGCCGACCCTATGTATGAACCCTCGATCGGCAGCCGGTAGTTCTTCGTCCGATCGTCACCGACGACGAGCTTGTAGTGGGCATGGACATGCACGAGCCGGTCGGCCTCGGCGTCGAATCCGTAGAAGCTTTCGATGCCTGGAACCTCTTGGCCCGACCGGTAAGCCCTTACGAAGCCGAGGCCGGAGAGAAGCTCCGTGAACCGGCGCGCCTGAGTCGCTTCGACGAGGAGATCGACGTCGTTCTCACCCGAGATGGAACGCTCGATCGCCATGGTGCTCTTCCAGTGGCAATACGGGACGCCCGCTTCCTCGAGCTGCCGTCCGAGGTGGATGCTCAGCTGGAGCGGCTGATCGGTCGCGGGCGCGGAGCCGGCAGCCAACGCCTCTGCTTCGGGAACCGCCGCTCCGTTCACCGCGCTTGTCCCACGGCCAACCGCCGCCTCGCCGCCCGCGAGCCTGCTTTCTCGAGTAGCCGGTCGTATTCGGACATGTAGGCGTCGAGCATCCGCTGCATCGTGTAGCGCTCTCGCTGGATTTCCCTGCCCCGTCTCGCGAGTTGCATTCGCCGGGTCTCGTCCACGGCAAGTGTGCGAATCGCCGCCGCCAGGCTCGCCGGGTGCTTGGGAGGGACGAGCAGGGCGCCCTCGCCGTCGTTCGTCACCTCGCGATTGCTCACGATGGTCGTCGTCACCACGGGCTTCTCGGCGGCCATCGCCTCGAGGAGGGAGATCGAGAGGCCTTCCCAAAGCGATGGCAGGACGACAAGATCGGAAGCATCGAGCAGTTCTCCGACATCCGCACGGAACCCCAGGATCCGCACCACGTCCTCCAGGCCAAGGTCGGACACGAGTTTCCCGAGCTCTCGCCGCAATGGACCGTCGCCGGCAAGCACGACCCTCAGCGCAGGCAGCTCCGAACGGAGCAGCGCCGCGGCTCGAATGAGGTGCTCGAGGCCCTTCTGGTGTGCAAGCCGACCAGTCGACAGAACCATGAAGGCGTCTCCGATGCCGAGCTCAGCACGGACTTCGGCCCGGGCCCGTGAAGCCGTGGCTCGTTCCTCCGGGACTCCGTTGGGGATGGAAACGACCTGTTCCGGCCTGCCGATTCCCCTGTCGAGAGCCCACTGTCGCTGAAAGTCACCCACCGCCACGAGGCGGTCGCACCAGCGTGCTGCAAGTCGTTCGACGGTCACGTATGCGGTCGTGGTGGCGCTCCCGGTCTCCTCATGGAAGGGGAAGAGATGAACCGTGTGCACGACTGATGGAACGCCCCCGAGTCGAGCTGCCAGCGTCCCGACAACACCCGGTTTCGTCGTGTGCGTGTGCACGATTGAGTACTCGGATCGCGAGAGAAATCGCGTGAGGCGCATGAGGCCTCGCGCATCCCAGACAGGCCTGATCTCGCGCCGGATCACGTCGAGGTCGACCAGTCCCAGGCCTGCGCTTCGAATTGACGCCTGGAAGTGCGGGTCGATCGCGAGCACGTCCACCTCGAAGCCACGCTCCTGAGCCGCTCGCCCGAGCTCCAGCATGAGAATACAGTCGCCTCCAAAGGGCGACGAGCCCTTGATATGAAGGAGCCTCGGACCCGTCAACTCTTTAGCCGGTCACCACGTTGCCGCAACCGGCCCTCAGGGCACGTCGATGCCGAAAACGTCGTTCGCCGCGAGACCGGAGCTCGAACCATCGAAGAAAAGAGACGGCGAGTATGTGCCGGCGGTCGTCGCTCCTAGCTGGGTCGGATTGAAGACGAAGACGTCCTCGTCCGCCCCGCTCAAACTGGGAACGGCGAAGGTGTCTGCGGTTGACAAGAAGAGCCTTCCTGAGGAGTCCACGCTCACCGCGTCGATGTCCTCTGGGTTCTCTCCGAGTCCAACATCGCTGCCGTCGAAGTAGAGCGCGAACGTGCCCGCGGTGGTCTGGCCGAGCGAGGTCGGCGTGAAGGCGAGCAGATCCTCGTCTCTCGCCGACACGCCCGAGACCGAGACCGTGCCCGTCGTCGAGATCACGATCCGCCCATCGGACAAGAGCTCGAGAGCGTCAACGTCGGCAGCCGACTGCGTCAAGCCGACGTCCGAGCCGTCGAAGTACATGGAGAACGTGCCCGCCGTCGTCGCCCCGAGCGAGCTCGCGTCGAAGCGGACGACGTCAGAGTCGTCGATTGGTCCGGTCATTCCGGGCAAGATGTTGCTTCGGTCGGCGTCGACGGAGAGCAGGAGCGTGTCCGAGTCGAGCCACGCGAACCCATCGATGCGGTAGGCCGCCACTCCGACGTCCGAGCCGTCGAAGGCAAGTGAGAAACGGCCGGCGCCGTCGTAGGAGACGATGTCCTCGTTCGCAACCGAGACTCCGCCGACGGTCGCGGCGTCGCGCAGTGAGAACGTGAACGCCGAAGAACTCGTGTCGTTCAGGTCCGTGACGGTGACGGAGATCTGCTGCGAGTCGCTGCCGCCCTGGCCGTCGGAGACTGCGACCGTGACCTCGTAGACGTTGTCCGTGTTCGCGTCGCCAGGCGCCTCGAAGTCGGGCGCGGTGGTGAAGCTGAGGACGCCGCTCGTCTGGTTGATCGTGAAGTCGGAGGCATCAGCCCCGCCCGCGAGCGAGTAGGTG
>JBKPPF010000076.1:0-9374 GCA_046733475.1 Actinomycetota bacterium | reverse complement strand
TAAGAGCCCGAGCTGTGCCGGGCCGGCCCCTAGGACGAGAAGACGGCGCTGTCGGTTCGTAGCGGTGATTCCCACCAGGCCCGATTCTCGTCATACCACCCGATGGTGCGCTCCAGGCCCTCCTCGAAGGAGGTGCGCGCTCGCCAGCCGAGCAGCTTCTCCGCCTTGTCGGTCGAGCCGATGTGGCGGTCCACCTGGCCGGGGCGCTCGGGCGTGTGCACCTTGAGCGAGGCGGGCTTCCCGAGACGCTCGAGAACGAGGTCGGCGATCTCCTCGACGGAGATGTCCCGGCCGGTGGCGATGTTGACGACCTCGCCCGAGATCCCGCCGACGTCCGCTTCGATGACGGCGTTGACGGCCTCGGCGACGTCCTCCACGAAGACCCAGTCGCGGCTCGCGTGCCCGTCGCCGTGCACGGTCAGCGGCTCGTCGTTGAGCGCCTGTGTGATGAACCGCGGCACGACCTTCTCCGGATGCTGGTGCGGCCCGTAGTTGTTGAACGGGCGCACGATCGTGATCGGGAGGCCGTAGGTGACGAAGTAGGAATACGCGAGCCGGTCGGCTCCGGCCTTCGTCGCCGCGTAGGGGCTGCGGGGGTTGAGCGGGTGCTCCTCGTGCATGGGCGCGCACTCGGCGGTGCCGTAGACCTCGCTCGAGGAGAAGAGGATGAAGCGCTCCACCGGCGTGCGCCTGATCGCGTCGAGCAGGATCTGCGTGCCCTCGACGTTCGTGGTCACGAACTCGGAGGCGCCCTCCTCGATCGACTTCTCGACGTGCGACTCCGCGGCCGCGTTCACGATCACGTCTACGTCGGAGACGATCTCGCCGACGAGCTCCGGGTCGCGGATGTCGCCGTGCACAAACGACAGCCGCTCGTGCCCCAGCACGTCGGCGAGGTTGTCCATGTTCCCCGCGTAGGTGAGGGCGTCCAGCGAGACGACCTCGTGGGAGGTCGACGTGAGGAGGTGGCGCACGAGATTCGAGGAAATGAACCCGGCGCCGCCCGTCACCAGCACACGTTTGCTCAAACCAGTTCCCTTTCGATCGTGTAGAGGGGCCGCCCCTCGACGTCCCGCTGGATCCGCCCTAGGTACTCCCCGACGAGCGCGAGTATGAATCCCTGCACCGCGAGGACTCCGAGGACGAGTCCGCCCAGGTAGAGCTGGCCGGGGAAGTCGCCGTTCAGCACCCAGACGATGGTCGCCCACACGCCGACGACGAGCGAAAGCGTCCCGCAGAGCATTCCGAGCAGCACGCCGGCCCACTGGATCGGCTGTGGCCAGAAGCCGGCGAGCACATGGAGGGCGAGCCTCGTCAGACGAAGAGGCGAATAGCGCGAGCTGTCCTCGCGGGCGCGGTGGTCGAGATCTACCTCGACGGCACGGGCGCCTGCGGCGAGGACGAGCGCCTTGGTGAACTTCTGCTTACCGATCACGCCGAGCACGGGCGTGAGCGCATCGCGGGAATAAGCGTTGTAGGCGCAGCCGAAGTCGGAGATCTCGGCCGACGTGAAGCGGCGCAGCATCCCGTTGATGAGCTTCGAGGGAACCGTGCGCCCCCAGGAGTCTTCACGGCCCTTGCGCCGGCCGGATGCGACGTCCGCGCCGTTGGCCACGGCGCCGATCAGCTTCGGGAGGTCCGAAGGCTGGTTCTGGAGGTCTCCGTCCATGGTGACGACGATGTCGCCGCGCGCGCGGACGAGTCCCGCGTGCATCGCCGGGTGCTGGCCGAAGTTGCGCTTGAATCGCACGGCTTTGACCCGCGCGTCGGCCGTGTGGAGTCGCTCGATCGTCGCCCAGGTGCTGTCGCGCGAGCCGTCGTCCACGACAATCACCTCGAACGTGCGCGAGTCGCGCTCGAGGACCTCGACGGCCTGGGATACGACCTGTTCTATGGTTCTCTCCTCGTTGAAGACAGGCACGACGAGGGAGACGTCAGGGCGATCGTCCTCCGCAAGATCGGGTAGCGGGCGCGGATATAGCTCTGTATCTGCCATCGCGCAGCGCAGGCTACCATCAGCACGATCTCGGACAACCCAAAGGGAGGCCATGGACTCCAGGCTGGCGGAACGGGTCGAATTGATCGAACAGGACGACCGTCACGGGGCGAGCTGGCTCGCTCGTGAGGCGGTCGAGGCGGTGTGCGAGGCCGTCCAGATGGGCGAGGATCCGGTCGCGCTCGCGCAACGGATCGTGCGCGCTCGGCCGGCCATGGGCGCGATCGCTGGGGCGCTCGGACGCGTCCTCGTATCCGGGCGAAGCGACGAGCAGATCATCGAGGAGGCGCGCGCGGTCATCGAGGGCCGCGAACGAGCGAGCAAGGCCATCGCAGTACTCCTCTCGCCGCACATCCAGGGCACCGTGATGACGCACTCGAATTCCGCGACCGTGCGCGAAGCGGTGGAGCACACGCCGCCCGATCGAATGGTCTGCACGGTCTCGGAGCCAGGGGAGGAAGGGCGCGAGCTCGTGGAGGCCCTCCGCGGCAGCGAGCTCGCCGTCGACATCGTCGACGACTCCGACGCCTCGCACGCAGTCGGCACGGTGAACCTGCTCCTCATCGGGGCGGACACGGTCTTCCGCGACGGCTCCCTGGTGAACAAGGTCGGCACGTCGGAGCTCGCCCAGGCGGCAAAGAAGGCGGGCGTGCCGGTGATCGTGGCGTGCGAGGTGATCAAGCTCGCACCGGAGGATCCACGCAGCCCGGGAGAGGACCGCTTCGACCTCACGTCGCCGAAGCACATCGATCTCTACGTCACCGAGGAAGGCGAGTTCCCGCCGCTGGACATCGCGGCGCTGATCGACCGCACCCCCTTCCTGCACGACGGCTACGCGCTCTTGAACGCCTAGCCGCTCGGCGACAGGCCGTACAGCCGCTTGTAGCCGGCGAGATACACGCGCTCCTTGTCGGCGACGACCGGGCTGTACTTGCCGTCGTCGAACTCCCAGAGCTTCGTGCCCGTCTGGGCGTCGAGGCCGAATGTCTTCTGCTCGAGCGTCGAGAAGTAGACGACGCCGTCGAGCACCGTCGGCGCACCCGAGATCTCGCCCCCCGCGTCGAACGACCACTTGACGTCGCCGGAGGCCGCATCGAGGGCGTAGAAGCGCTTGCTGTAGGAGCCGACGTAGACCGTCTTCTGCCAGACCGCGGCCGACGAATAGACGAAGCCCCCGGTTGCCTTCGCCCAGAGGAGATGGCCGCTGTCCTGGCCGAAGGCATAGACGCGCCCGTCCGTGTTCCCGATGAAGACGCGTCCGTAGGCGACCGTCGGCGTGGCGTAGAAGTTCGCCGTCCCGCTTGCCGACCAGCGGAGCTTCCCGGTACGCGCGTCGACCGCGTAGACCTTGTTGTCATAGGACGCGAAGAAGAGCGTGCCGCCGGCGTAGGCCGGTCCGGCCTTCACCTCGTCGCCGGTCGGGAACGTCCAGACCGCCTTGTGCGTCGCCACGTCGACCGCGTACATCTTCTTGTCCCAGGAGCCGAAGTAGAGGAGGTGCCCGACGACGAGTGGCGAGGTCTCGACGACGCCGGCCTCGAAGCGCCAGAGCTCGCGCCCCGTGTCGGGGTCGATCGCCACGACGTAGCCGGCCGCATCCTGGTTGTGCTCCCGACACGGAAACGGGTCCATGAGCGGCTGGTAGATGACGTCCTCGCCCATCGTCGGCGAGGCGGCGATGCAGCGGGAGAAGTTCTTCTGCCAGACGACGCGGCCCGTTTCGGCGTTCACTGCGAGAAAGCGGCCGTCGTTCGTCCCGACGTAGACCCGGCCGTATGCGACCACGGGCGGGAACTCGAGCAGGCTGCCGGTTCCCTTGTCCCAGGTGGTCGTGAAGGGTGGGCGCAGGTCGAAACCGGGCGCGTAGCGCGTGCGCTGCTCGTCGTAGCCGTACGTGGGCCAGGGGACCTTGCGGACGACTTCCTCGGGCCTCGTCGTCGCGCCGGGCTCCTCGGTCGCCTCGAACTCGACGGTACTCGAGCCGCGGATCGTGCCTGGATGCCGGTTCTGCCAGACGACGTAGCCGGCGACGGCCACTCCGGCGCCGAGCACCAGGACGAGCCCGCCGACCGCGAGGATCCAGCGCCGTCTGGTCATTGACGGCGCTTGTGCTCGACCGCGAAGAGGTCGGTCGCCCCGTGCAGAAGGAGCCGCTCGCCGCTACCCGAGACCGGCACGTACTTGCCGTGCGGGAAGGTCCAGGCCGTCTTGCCCGTCTTCCAGTTCCAGGCCGTCGTGCGGCCCTCGAGGCTCGCGGCGTAGACGAGACCGTCCACGACCTGCACCGCCCCGGAGACACGGCCGCCGGCGGAGCGCGTCCAGAGGACGTGGCCCGAGCCGGCCGACACCGCGTAGACGAGCCCATTGTAGGCGCCGAAGTAGACCCGTCCCCTATAGGCGGCGGGCGACGAGTAGACGTAGGAGCCCGCCGAGATGCGCCAGAGAAGGCGGCCGTTGCCCGCAGAGAGAGCCGAAAGCCCGGAGAAGACCGAAGGGGCAAAGACGCGTCCGCCCGCGACTGCGACCGTCCCGTAGACCCGGCCGCCCGCGCTTCCGCGCCAGATGACACGGCCGTTCCGCGAGTCGAGAGCGAACACCCGGCCCGCGTAGTCGCCGAAGTAGAGCCGGTTGCCGACGAGAGCCGGGCTCGACGTGATCTTCATGCCGCCGTGGAACACCCAGCGCGGCCTGTGCGTGTCGAGGTCGAGCGCGTAGACGTTGCCGTTGGTGGCGCCGAAGTACGCCACTCCGTCCCTGATCACCGGCGAGGGCTCGGTCAGCCCGCTGTAGTAGCGCCAGCGGAGCTTCCCGGTTTCGAGCGAGCGCACCGTGACGTAGCCGGGCTGCATCGAGGTCGAGACGAGGACACCGCGCTCAGGGTCGATGGCCGGAGAGGACGCGATCAGCGAGCCGACGTCGCGCTTCCAGAGGACGCGGCCGTTACGCATCGAGACCGCACGCAGCGAGCCGCCCATCGTGTGGACGTACGCCACCCCTTCCCAGGTCGTGGCGGGGAACTCCATCAATCCTCCGATCTTCCGCCTCCACGCAATTCGAAATGGAGGACGCACCTTGATCCCCCCTTGCGCCTGGGTGCGGGCCGGGGTCGCACCATAGAGCGGCCACTGGAGGGACGGGCGCCAGACCTCGACCCGGTGGTCGAGCCGGCTCCGGAAGTCGAGCTTCACGGTGCGGGCGGCGTAGCCGGGAGCGGAGACGCGTACCTCGTAGCGGTGGCGGGGGACCCCGAGCACCGCGACGCCCTTCGGCGTCGCCCTCACCGCGCCGCCGCGGGCAACGACGCGTGCTCGCCGCACCGGCGTGCCCGTATCTCCGTCCACGACGTGGACAGCGGTGGCGGGAGGTGGAGGCGGTACGGGCGCAGCGGTCTCCGTGGTGGCGTAGCGAGCCGTGTCCGCGGCTCCAGGATCGTCACCCTCGCCGTAGCAGGCCGAGGCGCCCACGACGAGCGCGGCCAGCAGCACAGGCGCCGCGGCGTGACGAAAGCCAAAGGAATGGACCATCCTGGACCCGGGAAAGAAGGGTATCGCGGGCGCCCGAAGGCCTACTGCGACAACCGCGAGAGCGTGCCATCCGCGCCGCGCACGAGGCAGGTCTCGGAGAAGAACCGCGTCATGACCACGCCTTCCCGGAACTCCCCCACCCGCGGTTCGGGCCTCTCCCCGCGCGCGAGCGCCAGCGCCAGCGCCGGGTACTCGCTCCCGGCGGCGAGAGGAAGCGGGAACGCGCCGCCGAAGCGCAGGTTCACATCCGTCACTCTGCAGTCGCCCGGCGCGGTGCGGAAGCACTGCACGGTCGCGGGGCCGACAACGCCGAGGGCCTCGCTCACGTCGCGCCCCAGTGCGATGAGCTCGTCGTCGGCGATCGTCATCCCCTTGATCGACTCGCCCCCTTTCGACTCGATCATCGTTCGCGGGATCGCGTTGAGGCAGCGGCCTTCGAGGTCGCAGAAAACGTCCATGGAGAACTCTTCGCCGGCGCAGACTTCCTGCACGAACGATTCCGCCGGAGTGCGCGCCAGGAAGAAATCGAGCTCCTCCCTGTTCTCCGCTCGGAAAATGTTGCGCGACCCGAAGCCGCGCCGGGCCTTCACCAGCACCGGGTACGGAAGATCGGAGGGCAGCTCGCCCGGAAGCCAGGCTGCGGGCGATCCGATTCCGCGCTCCTGCAGGAAAAAGTGCGTCACGTACTTGTCGTTCGTCCGTTCGGCCACCTCGGCGTCGGGCAGCAGCACGAGCGCGCCGAGCTCGCTTCGGTGCTCGGCCAGGATCGTCAGGTCGAGGTCGGTGAGTGGGACGATCAGCTCGACGCCGTGCTCGGCCGCGGCTGCGGCAAGAGCCGGCACGTAACCGGGCTCGTCGATGGGCGGCGCGAGGAAGTACCGGTCGGCGGCGTAGAGCGCGGGCGCGAGCGGGTTCAGGTCGGCGGCGACCGTCTCGCCCCCGGCGCGGCCGAAGGCGGTGACGATGTCGACGCGCT
The DNA here is from genome assembly GCA_046733475.1 of Actinomycetota bacterium. GTDB lineage: Bacteria > Actinomycetota > Thermoleophilia > Gaiellales > Gaiellaceae > DATEOR01. The sequence continues at coordinate 2,878 of JBKPPF010000076.1, read as the reverse complement.
GGCCGGCGCACGTGAAGAGGACGGCGGTCAACCCTGCCGCCAGCCGCCGGTGTCGCCGCGATAGGTGCCGCTGAAGAGGACACGCGGTGTCCGCGCGATGATCTTGAGATCGAGCCAGGCAGAGCGGTGCTCGACATACCAGAGGTCGAGCTCGATGCGGTCCGTCCAGAGGAGCTTCGCGCGGCCGTTCACCTGGGCCCAGCCGGTCAGGCCGGGCTTCACGTCGAGCCGCTTCCGCTGCCTTGGCGTGTACTGCTCGACCTGGTAGGCGAGGGTCGGGCGCGGGCCGACGAGGCTCATCTCGCCGTGGAGGACATTCCAGAGCTGCGGCACCTCGTCCACCGAGAGTCGGCGCAGGACTCGCCCCACGCGGGTGATGCGGGGATCGGCGTAGTCCACCGCCCAGCCCGCCCCCTCCTTTTCCGCGCCGGGAATCATCGTGCGCAGCTTGATCAGATCGAACTCCTCGCCGTGGCGACCCACCCGCCGCTGGCGGTAGAAGACGGGGCCGCCGTCGTCCAGCTTGATCGCGAGGGCGGCGATGCCGACCAGCGGGCTCGTGAGCGCGAGCCCCAGGCCCGCGCCGAGAAGGTCGACAGCCCGCTTCACCGCGTGCCCTCGACCTTTTCCCAGACGGGCGGCACGCCGAAGCGCGCGTAGCGGAAGAGCGCCGCGACCGTCGCCCACGTGACGAGCACGTAGTAGTAGGCGATCGCCGCGCCCGGAATCGGGATGCGGAGCCGGCCGGCGAAAGCAAGCACCAGCAAAGCGATCTGCGCGGCGAGCACGAGCTCGAAGACGAGCCCGCTCGTCACCAGGGCGAGGCTGGTCGCGAGCAGGACGACATGCAGGAGCCCGCTCGCATACCGCAGGACGCGGTGCGCGAAGAGCTCGAAGGCATAGAGCAGCCCCACGCCGCGGAGCATCCCGCCCCGAACGAGGATGAGCCAGCAGTGCTCGAACATGCGCACCTTGCGGCCGTACTCGTCCTCGAGGTCGCGGGCCGGGCGGTCCCAGGCGCGCGCCTCGGAGTCGTAGACCGCTCGCTTTCCGTTCTGGACGGTCACGTAGGGGAAGGTCAGGTCGTGTCCGAAGCGCGGATCGACCTCGACGAAGTCGGCCCGGCGCACGGCGTAGATGGCCCCGTTGCCGCCCGTGATCGAACCGGCGGCAGACTCGCGCCCACGCAGCCAGAGCTCGTAGCGCCAGTAGAGGCCTTCGCGGTTCGTCCCCTCGGGCTCGCCGAAGGAGACTCTGCCGGCGACGTACCCGACGTCCGGGTCGCCGAGGTTGCGGACGAGCTTCCGGAGGGCATCCGGCTCCCAGACCGCACCTGCATCGGCGAAGGCGACGACCTCCGCGTCGACGGTGCGCACCGCCTCGTTCTGGGCCGCGACCTTGCCCCCGCGCGGGCAGCGGACGAGCCGCACGCGGCCGTCCCGCTCGGCGAGCCGTTCGACGAGTGCCTCCATGCCGTCGGTGGAGGCATCGGAGGCGACGAGGACCTCGAGCCCGCCCGGGTAGTCCTGCGCCAGGAGGCTCTCGACGAGCCGCTCGATGACCTGCTCCTCGTTGTGCGCCGCGATCACGACCGCGACGCTCGGCGCGATGTCCTCCTTCGCCACGCGCATCCTTCGCACGGCGGCGAGCGCCGCCACGAAGAGCGGGTAGCCCACATGCGTCCAGAGGATCGCGCCGAGGCTGGCCCAGAAGAGGATCTCGAGGATGATCACCGCGGAGCGGATCGTACCCGTGCCGATTTGCAGGGCATTTAGCTCGACTCGGCCTGCTCGGCCGCGGGATCGATGAGCCCACGGCCGCGCGCCTGCTCCCAGGCTCCGACCGTCAGGCCGGTGATGTAGCCGCGGTCGCGCGTATGCACCGCCTTGCCCGCATTCAGGACGAACATGCCGACGAGCGCCCACCAGAGCGCGGCGCGGTTCTTGGCGGTCTGGGGCATGTTCTTACGGTGGAGGTAGAACTGGTTGGCGAGGTTCATGCGCTGGTGGTCGAACGGCGTGAAGCGCTCGACGTCGCTCTTTCTGTGGTCGATCCGCGCGCGCGGAGTCTGGACGAGGACGTAGCCCTCCTGCACGACGCGGTAGGAGAAGTCGATGTCCTCCTTCCACGCATAGCCGGAAAGCTTCTCGTCGAAGCGCAGCTTGTCGAAGACCTCGCGCCGGTACGACATGAACCAGCCGTTCATGTACTCGAGCCGGCGCACGTCATTCGACGCCGAGACGCCCTCGACGAAGAACCCGCCGCGCATACGTCCGCTGGCCTCCGGCCACCAGCCGCCCATGCCGAAGAGCTTGCGCCAGAGGATCGTGCTCTTCGCCGGGTTGGGCGGGTGCACGGGGGACCCCCGCACGCCGCCTAGCTCAGGGCCCCAGCGCTCGTACTCGGCGAGGATCTCCTCGTGCACATCGGGGTCGAGCCAGACGTCGTCGTCGATCAGAAACACCGGGTCGCCGCTCGTCCGGTCGATACCGACGTTCCGCTGCACGGTGAGGCCGCGCACCGCGGGGTGGACGTAGTCGAGGCGGATGCCGGCCATTGCGCAGAGCTCCTCGATCTCCTGGCGCGCCGGGGCCTCGTCGCTCGAGTCGACGATGCAGAGCTCCTGCGGGAGGACGGTCTGTCCCACGAGGCTCTCGACCGCGTCGCGGAGGACGTCCGGCCTGTTCCTCGTCGCGATGACAAAGGACGAGCCCGCCCGCTTTCTCTCGGCCTTCGCTGCGCTCATGGGACGAGGCGCCATGATAGAACCGTCGTCCCATGCGCCCGGACGTGACGTGAAGGCAGTCGTGCTGGCGGCGGGCCCCGGCAGGCGCCTCGGGCCGCTGACCCGCGAGCTTCCGAAGACGCTTCTCCCGCT
>JBKPPF010000075.1:0-4707 GCA_046733475.1 Actinomycetota bacterium | reverse complement strand
CTGGTGGAGGGCCCCGAGGCGCTCCTGCTGCGCGAACGAGTCCACCTTGATGACGAGCCCATCAATCTCGTAGTCGAGGTCGATGCGTCGCTTCTCCCACTCGCGGCACGCCTTCGCGACGGAATCGATCGAGTCGTGGAGCTCCGCGAAAGGGTTCGTGCGGAAGCCGTGCTCGCGCAGCCACTGGAGGGAATCCCAGTGCCCTTCGGCCGGCAGGCCCTCTCTTCGCCCGAGCCCGTGGATCCAGATCGCGAGCGGCCGCTCGGCCGTGATGCTCGAGTCCTTCTGGCGCAGCGAGCCGGCCGCCGCGTTGCGTGGGTTCGGCGTCGGCTTCTTCCCCTCGGCGATCAGCCGCTCGTTCAGCTCGTTGAAGCCGGAAAGCGGGAGGTAGACCTCGCCGCGCGCCTCGAGCAGCGACGGTGCCGACTCCCCGTCCTCGAGCTGCATCCGCATGGAGATCGCCTTGATCGTCCTCAGGTTCGGCGTCACGTCCTCGCCGCGGACACCGTCGCCACGCGTCGCTCCGCGAACGAAGGCGCCGTCCTCGTAGAGGAGATTGATGGAGAGGCCGTCGATCTTCGGCTCGGTGACGTAGCGCACCTCGTCGGTGCCGAGGCGCTTGACGACATCGGCGTGCCACTTCTCGAGCTGCTCGTCGGTCGTTACCTTCTCGAGCGAGCCCATCGGCGTCGGATGCTCTACCTTCTCGAACTTGTCCGAGGGCGGTGCGCCGACGCGCTGCGTCGGGCTGTCCGCGGCCTGCAGCTCAGGGTTGTCACGCTCGAGAGCGAGGAGCTCGTCCCAGAGGCGATCGAACTCGGCGTCCGAGATCTCCGGCTCGTCGAGGACGTGGTAGCGGTAGAGGTGGTAGTCGACCAGGTCGCGGAGCTCCGCGATCCGCCCCTCGTCCGATTTTGCCTTGGTCTTAGAGGACATCGAGGAGCTCCTCCGGCGAGTGCACGACCGCGTCGGCACCCGTCTCGCGCAGGCGCTCAACGGGGTGAATCTTCCCCCAGGAGACCGCGACGGTGAAGACGCCGGCCGCCTTGCCGGCGCCCATGTCGAACGGCGAGTCCCCCACGAAGGCAGCCTCCTCGGGCTCACTGCCCAGGCGCTCCAGCGCCGTGAGGACCGGCTCGGGGTGCGGCTTGTGGTGTTCGGTCTGCTCCGAGGTGACAACCGCGTCGAAGTAGCGCTCGAGCGGCAGGAGGCCGAATGCGAGATCCACGGTCTTCCGCCGCTTCGCCGTGACGATGCCGAGCTGCCGGCCGTCGGCCCTTAGTCGCTCGAGCACGCGCTCGATGCCCTCGAACGCGACGAGGCCGTGATGAAGCGGCGCGTTGTGCTCCCGGTAGACGCGGACGAGCTCGTCGGCGCGCTCCTCGTCGAAGGCCCGCATCTGCTCGTGAATGTTGGACCCGCCTACCGCGGCCGCGAGCACCTCGTCCGGGATCTCGCGCTCGAGGACCGTCTGGGTGGCGTGGCGGAACGAGGAGAGGATGATCTCCCCCGAGTCGATCAGGGTGCCGTCGAGATCGAAGAGGACGGTCGGATAGCGCATGTCTAGTAGTGAACCCGCTCGAGATAGAGGCCCCAGGGCGGGGCGGTGGTCCCTGCTTCGTCACGTGGACGCCCTTCGAGCAGACGCTTGAAGGCCGCCGGATCCACTTCCAGCATCGTACCGACCAGGGTTCTGACCATGTGTCGCAGGAAGCTGTCGGCGGTGATCCGGAACTCGAGCACGTCGCCGTCGCGGCGCCACTCCGCCTGCTCGACGACGCGAATGAACACATCGTGCTGGCTCTGCGTCGGCGTGAAAGCGCGGAAGTCGTGCTCGCCTAGGAGGGCAACCGCGGTCTCGGCGAGCGCACCCTCGTCCACGGGGCGCGGCAACCAGAGCGAGCGGCGGCGCTCGAATGGGGACGACGTTCCACGACGCCAGACCCGGTAGACATAGGAGCGTCCGCGCGCAGAGAAGCGGGCATGAAAGCCGTCCTCCGCCTCCTCGGCCGCAACGACCGCGACATCGCCGGGGAGCACGCCGTTCAGAGCGACAGGCGCGCGCTTCGGCGGCGGGCCGGCGGTGCCACTGAAGCTCGCCACCTGGGCAAGCGCATGGACTCCCGCGTCGGTCCGGCCGGCCACGGCGAGGCCCGTCCAGCCCGGAAAGACCTGACCGAGCGCGGTTCGGAGCTCGCCCTCCACCGTTCGCTGTCCGGGCTGGGCCGCCCAACCCGCGAACGCGGTTCCGTCGTATTCGAGTATCAGCTTGAACGTCGCCACGGCTCAATCTTTGCGGACGGCCCGTCGTCCTAGAAAGCGTGCGCGCCTTCCTCGTGGTGACGACGGCCGCGAGCCTCATCGCCGTAGGCTGCTTCTCCGGGAACGACAACGAGTCCGCGAGCCATTCCGAACAGGGAGCGGGCACCGCCGAGCGGCTCGCGCGGGCGGTGACCACGGAGGGCCTGCATACCCACCTCGCTGCCCTGCAGCGCATCGCCGATGAGAACGGAGGAACGCGCGCCTCGGGAACCCCCGGGTACGACGCCTCGGTCGAGTACGTCACCGAGCAGCTACGCCAAGCGGGCTACGAGCCGCAGCTGCAGCGCGTTCGCTATACGGACTCGCACGAGCTCGCCCCGCCCGAGCTCGCCCGCGTCTCCCCGCATCCGATCCCCTACAGGTCCCCCGACGACTTCGTCTCTCTCCGTTACTCCGGTAGCGGCGAGGTCGAGGCTCCCCTCGAGACGGTTGATGCCTATTTGGAGACGAGCGGCTGTGATTCCGCGGACTTCGACGATTTCGACACCGGGGCGATCGCGCTCGTCCGGCGCGGGGGCTGCTTCTTCTCCGAGAAGGTGCGCAATGCCATCGCGGCGGGGGCAGCCGCGGTCATCGTCTTCAACGACGGATCGCCCGGGCACGAAGGGCCGATCGAGGCGACGCTCCTCCGCCCGGTCGAAGTGCCCGCACTTTCGCTCGCGAACCAACCTGGCGAAACGCTTGCCCGGCAAGCGGACTCCGGGCCGGTCCGCATGCGAGTGCAAACCAGCGTCGAGGTGAGCCGGACCGAGGCCGCGAACGTGCTCGCGGACCTGCCCGGCGCGGCCGAAGGGGCCCCGCTCCTCCTCGGCGCCCACCTCGACTCGATCGAGAGCGGGCCCGGGATCAACGACAACGGCTCAGGCGTTGCGACGTTGCTCGAGCTCGCCGCACAGGCGCGAAAGCTCGGTGTCCAGCCCCAGCGGCCTGTGCGCTTCGCGTTCTGGGCGGGCGAGGAGGCCGGCGAGTTCGGGTCGCGGAAGTACGTGAAGAGCTTGGACGACCCGATCGACGACGTCGCCTCCGTGGTGAACCTGGACATGGTCGGTTCGCCGAATCCAGAGCCCTACGTCTACGAAGGCGACCGCGCGATCCAGGATGCCCTGAGCGACGCGGTGCGCGAGGAAGGGCTCGATCCGGTGCCGGTCGACCTCGAGGGACGGTCCGACCACGCGCCCTTCCAGGCGGCAGGCATCCCGACTGGAGGCCTCTTCACGGGCGCGGACGAGCCCGCGCCCGACGGGAAGCCGCACGACAGCTGCTACCACCGCGCCTGCGACACAGTCGACAACGTCGACCTCGCGATCCTCGAAGAGATGGCGGACGCGCTGGCGAGGGCAGTCTGGAGCTTGACAGCCTCCCTTTCGTAAGCTATTACTTACCGTAAGCAATGGCTTACGGAGATGCGATGACGGCCCTGGCCGACCCGACACGAAGGAACGTCTTCGAGCGCCTTCGCAACGGGCCTCGCTCCGTCGGTGAGATCGCACTCGGCCTGCCTGTCTCCCGACCAGCCGTTTCACAACACCTCCGCATTCTCAAGCAGGCCGGCCTCGTCCGCGAGCGCCGCCAGGGCACGCGCAACTTCTACAGCGTCGACGGCGACGCGCTCGCCGAACTGCGCGAGTACTTCGAGAGCTTCTGGGAGGACGCGCTGGCCGCGTTCAAGGAAGCCGCAGAGAAAGGAGAGAGGGATGAGCCAACAGACGAGTGAGGCGGTAATCAGGAAGTCGGTGGTCGTCCGGCGGCCGGTCGAGGAGGCTTTCGAGCTCTTCACCACCGACATCGGGACGTGGTGGCCGGTGCAGACGCACTCTGTCGCACAGGAGAACGCTGAGACAGTTGTCCTCGAACGCCGGAAAGGGGGCAGGTTCCACGAGCGGACCCGCGACGGGGATGAGCACCTCTGGGGCACAGTCACCGTCTGGGAGCCTCCGCGCATGTTCGCCTGCACCTGGCACCCGGGGCGGGACGAGGAGACCGGGCAGGAGATCGAGGTCGTCTTCGAGGCCCACGACGATGGCACGCGCGTCGTCCTGACTCACACCGGCTGGGAGAAGCGCGGCGCGGAGATGGCTGACGCCATGGCGAGCTACGACCAAGGCTGGGAGAAAGTCCTCGGTTTCTACGTCGGAGCCGCGACGAGCTGAGGGCCGAGAGCTATGTGGCGGACGCGGCGACCGGCGCGGCCGGGATCCCCGCTGCCCGCGGCACGTAGTCCACGAGCTCGAGGTAGACCATGAGGGCCGCGTCTCCCTGGCGCGGCCCGATCTTCACGATGCGCGTGTACCCGCCGGGCCGCTCCGCGAAGCGCGGTGCGATCTCGGCGAAGAGGATGTGCGCGATCTCCTTGGAGCGGAGGAACGCGACAGCCTGCCGGTGGGC
>JBKPPF010000074.1:0-14777 GCA_046733475.1 Actinomycetota bacterium | reverse complement strand
CCGAGCTCGAGGTCGCCATCCGACGCGATCTGGCGCGGCGCAGGCGGCGGATGCTGCGGGCCGCGGCTCTTTCGGCGGCGGTTGCAGCGGTTGCGCTTGGGATTCTCGCCGCTTTGCCGGGTGGTGGATCGTCCGTAGTCGGCCCTGCGGCGGCCGCGCTCGACGTTTCGGACAACACGATCCTGCACATGCAGATGCGCGGTGAGCAACACAACCCGGACGGGAGCGTTGTCAGCTGGCAGTCGGAGAGCTGGCAGCTCAGCGAACCCCCGTTCACCCGGCGGCAGATCGAGGTCGGATCGGACGGAATTCGTGCGGAATCGCTGGTCCGCGCCGATACGCACGAGCTGTTCGACGCGGAGACGAACACGATCTACATCGCCTCCCAGAAGGAGCTCGCCGCATCTCAGCCGGTGCCGATCAAGGTCGTTTCGAAGGCCCGGTTGCGCAAGCTGACGCAGGGTTCGCCTCCGGACCTGGACGCGTCGCTGCTATACCGGGTCACGAAGAGCGGCCCTGGCTACGCCGTCATCGCGACCAAGGAAGGCGCCAAGCGCCTTCGCGAGCAGCGTGCCCAGGCACAGAATTCAGGTGGTGGCGACGAGACGGTCGAGGATCCATTCCGGTCCGAGATTCTCGCGCTCCTCAATTCCGGGCGCGCCCAGGTGACCGGACACGTCGAGGTTGACGGGCGTGACGCGATCCGCATCGAGTCTCCCGACGGGAGGCAGGTCTACCTCGTCGACCCCGTGACCTACGCTCCCATCGAGTGGATCACCACCGGGAACGGGGGCAGCGTGACGCTCCGATTCCCGGTCTACGAGGAGCTACCCGTGAATGCCGACTCGACGGAGGTCTTCGACCTCGAGGCCCAGCACCCCCGGGCGCGCATCGTGCGCGATCCAGCTGCCTACCGGGATGCCGAGGCGCGGCTCTTCCCGCACGGTTAGGCGGCGAGGGCCGCAACCGGAACGCACGGCACGGTCAGGGCCGGGCGCGCCGAGGGCGGCGGCACGCGAAGTGCTGAAGGTGGACGGCGTGCCTACTCTGCCTGAGCCGTAGCGGGCTCTGCCATTGCATGCCCGGGTGCCGAGACCGGGCGGAGCAACGTGGCCGCGATTACGCCTGCGGCTGCGGCAAAGAGGGCGCCGACCATGAACGCCGCGTGGTAGCCACCGGTGAGCGCCTCGGCCTGAGAATCACCCGAGGCGAGCAGGCTGTCCGTGCGAGACGTCGCGATCGCCGCGAGCACGGCGAGGCCGAGCGCACCGCCCATCATGAACGCGGTGTTCACAACTCCGGAGGCCAGACCGGAGTCCTGTGTTTCAACGTCGCCCATTGCCGCGAGCAAAAGCGGATTGAACGTGATCCCGCCGCCGAGGCCGAAGAACAGCATCGGCACGAGAACATCCATGGTGAAGCTCCCGTCCACGGGCGCGCGGGCGAAGAGCAGCAGGCCGACGATGAAGAAACCGAGGCCGCCGACGAGCGGCGGCTTGAGGCCGAACTTCATCACAAGGCGATCGGAGAGGAATAGCGACGAGAGCCCCCAGACCAGCGTCGCCGGCAGGAAGGCGAGGCCGACCTCGAGCGGGCTGTAGTCGAGCACGAGCTGCAGGTAGAGCGCTGAGAAAAAGAACATCGCGAACATCGCGGCTGCCATCAGGATCCCGACGATGTTGGCGACGGAGAGGTTCCGGTGTCGAAACAGGCCGAGCGGCATGAGCGGCGCCGGATGGCGCGCCTCGATCACGACGAAGGCGACGAACAAGGCGAGGGATGCGCCCAGGAAGCCGAGGGTTCGCGCGGAGGTCCAGCCGACCTCGTTGCCCTTCACGATGGCGTAGACGGCGAGCATCAGCGCCGCAGTTACGGTGATAGCGCCGCCGATGTCGAGCCGCCGCTCCCCGGCCGGCGCCTGCACGGTCGGGCAGAGGTAAATGGAGAGCACGAAGACCGCGATGCCGACGGGGATGTTGACGAGAAAGATCCAGTGCCAGCTGAGAAGGTCAGTCAGGATTCCGCCGAGAAGCACACCGGCAGTCCCGCCTCCCGAGAGCACGAAGCCGACGACGCCCATGGCTTTCGCCCGTTCGGCAGGCTCGGTGAACATGATCATGATCAGCGAAAGGACGACGACCGAGACGATCGCGCCGCCGAAACCCTGGACTGCGCGTGCCGTGATGAGGAACGTCTGGGAGGTGGCAAGCCCGCACGCGAGCGAAGCCGTCGTGAAGATCGAGATCCCGATGAGGAAGAGGCGACGGTGCCCGTAGAGATCACCGAGACGGCCACCCAGAAGCAAGAAGCCGCCGAACGTGAGCAAGTACGCATTCACGACCCATGCCAGGGACGTTTGAGAGAAACCGAGATCGTCGCGAATCGACGGCAGCGCGACGTTCACGATCGTGCTGTCGAGGACGATCATGATGTCGCCGAGACAAAGTACGTAGAGCGCGAGCCAGCGACTGCGGCCATTCACGGGCACGCTTTCACCGTATCCACTCGCGCCGTCGATGTGCCCCAGGACACGTGCCGAAACATCCAAAATCTTCCAGACTCTTTACAACTTCGAGCCGCGAGCTTCGCCGCCCGTCTGGATATAAGCCACAAGTCTCAAAAGCGATGTGATTGCCACTTCGGTGGTTCCGCCACCAATGTCCACGACTGTGCTTCCGACCGGCTCCGCCACTCGTAGATAGGCGCCGATCGCAGCCGGCATCGCCTCCTCGATCAGCGAGACCTCGGCCGCTCCGGCGACGAGCGCAGCATCTCGGACGGGATCGCGCTTAACTCCGGTGAGCCCGCTGGGGACGCAGAGGACGACGCTCGGGCGCCCTCGTCGCTTGCCGATTGCTTTGCCGATGAAGTAGTGCCGGATTTCTCGGTGACCTCGAAATCACTGATGACCCCGTGGCGAAGCGGGCGCATCGATCGGATCGGTCCGGGCGTGCGACCGATCATCTCGTTCGCCTGCGTCCCGGCCGCAAGGACTTCCGTCGTGGCGCGAACAGGTGAGCGACAGAGGGACGCATGCCCAATCGGAGGGGCGCGCATCTGTCCGGCGATCGTTCGCTAGCGACGACCCGCTGGTGTAAGCCGCTGCGAGAAGAGCGCATGCGGGGAAAGCGTCTTCTGCGCGATCCACTCGTCCAGCGCTTCGAGGACTCGCTCGCGCGTCGGCCCTGATGGCCACTTCTCGACGCGCTCGCGCTGCCGCCTGAGATTGTCGAGGCTGCTTTCGGCCGTGACCCGTTCCATGATCCACGAGTTGCCCGTTCGCCGAATAGCCGTAACCTCAGAGCGGTGCCGTCAGGTGCGTTAGCGGGCGTCGTTCTCCTCGTGTCTCGGACCTGTCAAGGCGAGCACATCAGAACGGCCGCTCTTGCCGTGCCATCTCTGGCCATGCCCTTGACGCGATCGATTTCATAAGCACAGGCCCAGGCGAGGCGCGTCCTCAACGTCTATCTGGCGATCTGGCGAGCGATTCATCCGGGTGCTCACGTGTCCATCGCCGAACGCAACTCGCGCGTGTCGTCGGCGGCCTAGGCGCGGCTGAGCACTCTTCTCGACTTGGTGGCCGATGCACGTGACTCTGCGATTGACTGACCCCGACGCGCGAGACGCCCTCCGCGCGTTCCTCGAGAAACGCGAGTGCCAGGTCGAGGAGCTAGCGGACGACCTGCTGCGTGTCGGTCTGCCACACGCGAGAGGCGTTTGTCGCGTGTTCCCGAAGGAGCACAGGAGCTAGACCTCGAGCGCAACGGCTCCGCCTCCTGCAACGGCGCGAGCGAGTGCCCCCTCGGCCTCCGCGAGGGGGAAAGACGCGCGGAGCTCGAAGTCGAGCCGTCCGGCGGCCAAATCTTGACCGGCGCCCGCGAGCTGCTCCCCGTCGGGGCGCACGTACAGCGAGAGGACTTCGATTCCTCGCTCGCTCTCGGGCGGGTCGGAAGTGATCGTGACCAGACGACCGCCGTCTCGAACCGCCGCGAGCGCGCCCGCGGCACCGCCGGGCGCCGCGTTGGCAGCGGCATCGACACCATGGCCGGCCGTCGCCGCCACGACCTGAGCCGTCCAGTCCGGGTCGTGGTAGTCGATCACCGTCGCGGCTCCGGAACCGATTACCCGCTCGCGGCTCCTCGGTCCCGCCGTCGCGATCACCTCGACACCGCGGAGACCTGCCATCGAGACGATCAACGTTCCGGTGGCTCCGCCTGCTCCGTTCACGAGCAGCCGCTCGCCGCGGTTTACGCGCAGGCCTTCGTCCAACACCTGAACTGCGGTCAGTGCCGGGACCGGGAACGCAGCCGCATGCGTCCACGAAATCTCCGCCGGTTTGGGGGCGAGCAATGCAGCTTCGGCCACGAGCCACGGCGCCCAGCATCCTTGCTCCGCGAGTGGGAGCGGATGGGTGAACACCGGATCCCCGACCGACCACCCCTCGAACCCGGCGCCCAGGGCCGCAACGACGCCTGCCGCTGAGACGCCGAGCGCCATCGGCGGCTCTCGTCCCAAATCCCAACGTCCAGTGCGGGCGAAGTCATCCCAATTGCCGACCCCGGCGGCCTTCACCTCGATCAGAACTTCGCCGGTGCGCAGCGCGCGAGGGTCAGGCACCTCCAGCACGGTCACACCGTCACCGAATTCTTCGATCCCTGCGACGCGCACGATCGGTCACCGACAACGTAGCGCTCGGCCGCGCCGCACGGGGCCACCGATCACAATCGTCGCCGGATGGGGCAACGGCAGACGACGAACTTTCAGGGGCCCCTCGAAAGCCAGGAGTGGAGGGCGGCGGGAGTCGAACCCGCGTTGTGTTAGGCCGGCTAGCCGTTACACCTTCCGCCCGAGCAGCCGAGCGTCGACGGCGCCGAGGAGCTTCCAAGAAGCCGGGAGCGGAGTTTGTTGAAGACGACCCGCGGGCGCGTCCTCGAAAGCGCGCCGCACTCGACAATGGCCACGCTCGCCGCGCAAGCAGTTCCAGACGGGCTTGCTCGGCGTGGACCTCGTGCGTGAGCTCGACCCTCAAGTGTCTCCGCGTCGATCTCGATGACCGCACACTCGCGCCGCTCGAGAAAATCGCGCAGATTGCCAGCAAGCTCGGGGTTGCTGAGCCGCAGTCGCACCCCAAAAGGCCCTCCCAAATGTCCCGTGGCCGCAGTGGCCTCCCTCACTGTCACCGAAACGACGCCTTGTCAATTGCGTGCGGCGCGGGTCGGGGACCCTCAGGCAACGCTTGCACTTCTCGGAATGTTGCCGACGGCACAGGGAACGGGGTCTTGCGCTGGCTGGGCTCCTCGTCGGCACGGGAGGCGGTCCCCCAAGGTGAGCGGGAGGTCCGTGCCCCGGCCTCCCTGACTTGACGGAAGATGCTGGCGGACCTCTCAGCCGGACCCATTGAGGGGGGCATCTCCCGAGGTGCGCCCCTTCCTCTGAGAAATCGGCCTCCACATCGGAGTCGAGAACAAGACTAGTTCTATGAACGCAATGCCTCCGCACTCTTCTTGACGACCCGACCGACCGTGCTATCCCCCTCGTCTGGCGACGGAGCAAGCCGCTCGATCATGGCCCGCGTCTCGGGGCCTAACTCGAAACGGATAACGGTGGTCCGGGCTATCTCGGAGAGCGTCTCCAACGTACTTTCCCCTAACTCGAAGTTGATCGTGAAAAGTCCCATTTCGGCCTCCTTCCGGCGGTCGACGACACCACTCACGTGTGCTCGGTTTCAAAATCGATTGCGGCCGCTCGCCGACGTCGCCAAGAGGACCAGACTTGCGCCCGACCCATGCCAAGACAATCCACTGAAGGCGCGTCACGCGGAGGTGCGGTCGGGATACGGGTCATGAACCCTGTCTCCGCCGCTGATCGTCTCCCACTCACGGTCGTGGCATTGCGGGCACTCGGGATGTGGGTCTGTGATCTCATCAGATTCTCGTCGCCGCAGTTCGTGCACTGATTAGGTGCCGGCTGAAACGTCGCTTCCTGCTGGAACCGGTTTGCCATTCTGACCGTCGTTCGGTTTCGTCCTGACCGTGCCCGTGGAGAGGGAGGCGAAACCACTGCGGCCCGCACCTCCTGAAGGGCGCCTCGGGGGCGGGTTCCGAAGCGAAGTAACTCCGAAACCCGCCCGCTGAGGTTTCTAGCGGCGGCCTCGGCGGGAAGGCGCGTCGTGGTCAGTCCCGCTCTTGGCGAGACCCCTACTGACGATGTAGGCGGCACCGATGACGGTCACCAGCGTCCAGGCGCGGACATCGTCGAGGCTGTCCGAGACAGCCGCGGCGATGAGAACCGCGACGATCAGGCCAAGCATGGCCCAGAACTCTGTGGTCAGAAGCGCCCACTTCGTCTCGTCGTGCCTTCCGGCGATGCTCTCGCCGGTTCGTTCCATGCGGACGCCCGTTTCCTCCGCAGTTGCCATGTGAACCCCTTTCCTCGGTGTTCGCCAGCCATGCCCAACGAGGCATTTCGGAAACTTAGTTTTCGATCAACCGAGCAAGACCTACTGTCGGAGGTTTTCGAGCCGGCGCGACTGTTTAGTCACCGGGGCCGAGGGTAGTCCCGGCCCGTGGTCGAAGATGATTTCCCGAAGACTTTCGAGGTCCCGCCCGGCGGAGCCGACGCCGCCGGACTCGAGGACTACGGCGTCGAGTTGCGCGGGGGCGAGAGGCTAGGGACGATCGTCGACTCCGTCGCGGAAGGGGACCGGCGCTGGCTCGTCGTGGAAACAGGCCTACCGCCGTTCAAGCGCGACCGCCGGGCGATTCCCTGGAGCGAAATCGAGCGCGTCGACCACGATGCGCTGCGAGTCACAGTGGCTGCGTCCATTGCGGAGACCTTCCCACAACTCCCCGAGGCTGGTCGCGAGGACGAGGCCGCCGCGCGCCGCGTGACCGAGTCTCCGGATGCACCACGCTACGTGCCGACAGGGGACGTGACCGGACCAACTGATCGGAACACGCTTCTTTTCGGAGCGCTGGTGTCGTTCGCGCTTGGCCTGCTCACGCTGCTCGCGATCGTTGGTCTTCTCAGCCGGCGAGGCGATCACGAACTGGTCTGGGGTGCCCTGGCACTCCCTGTTGTCCTCTTGCTCGCCGCGGGCATTCTCGGCTATCGGTTGTGGCGCGACCCCTACTCACGGGGACGTTGAACCGCGTCTTGACCACGGGCCAAGTCACGCTAAAACGAGGTTGGGGCCAACCCGGACGGGCGAACTTAGGAGACTCCCGAATATGCCGGTCAGACTCTTGTTGGATCCCCGCATCGACACATCCTGCGCCGAGCATGGAGCGGGCTAACCGAGGTCGTCGCCGCCTAATAATGATCGCGGGCTTGCCGCGTTACTCGCGGCGTTGCGCTGAGTTCATGGATCGCCAAGCGCTATCTCTAGAGGTTAGAAAGTCACGGAGGCCCACCGGTTTCAGGGGGCATCCTTGACGCAAGCGACGGGTTGTAGCGCTACGCCTCCCATCCCGCTCCGATCACTTCGCGAGCTCTTCGGAGGACCAATTGAGGACGGTATCCGGCGCACGCCCGGTCAGGGAGCGTGCTTGGCTTGAGTCCGTCGACCCTCCGCCGGCGGCCTGGAAGCGTCCTGGCGCTGATCCTCGCCGGGGGCGAAGGCGGGCGGCTGGGCCCTTTGACGGAGGAGCGCGCCAAGCCTGCTCTGCCTTTCGGGGGCACGTATCGTCTGATCGATTTTCCGCTCTCGAACTGCGTGCACAGCGGATTGAACGACGTCTGGGTGCTCCAGCAGTACGAACCTCACGAGCTGACAAGCCAACTGGCCGGCGGCCGCCCGTGGGATCTCGATCGCACACGCGGGGGCTTCAGGATCGTTCACCCTTATCTCGGAGACAGTGAGAGTGGCTGGTACGGCGGCAACGCCGATGCGCTTCAGCGAAACCGCGAGCTAATCGGCGAGTTCGATCCCGAGCTGCTTCTCGTGCTCTCCGCCGACCACGTCTACAAGGCCGACTACGGGCAGCTCATCGAAGAGCATCTCGCAAGCGATGAGGTCGTGACGATGGCGACCGCGGAAGTGCCGGTTGAAGAAGCCTCACGCTACGGCGTGCTCGAGGTTGGAGGGGATCGGATCGTCAGCGGCTTCGAGTACAAACCGGATCATCCAAAGACCGGAACCGTCACGACAGAAGTCTTTCTCTACGACACAGGCATCTTGCTGGACATCCTCGCCGAGCTCGACGAGGCCAGCGGCGAGGAGGGATTGCAAGACTTCGGTGATGAGTTGATCCCGCGGTTGGTATCGGAAGGCCGCGCACGCGCTTGGGAGCTCGACGGATACTGGCGTGACGTTGGAACGCCGGAGAGCTACTGGCAGGCGCACATGGACTTGCTTGCAACGGAGCCACCGCTCATCCTCGATGATCCAGGCTGGCCGATTCTGACTGCCGGCCTGCAGCGGCCTCCTGCGCGAATCAAAAGCTCCGCTCGGATCGACTCGAGTTGGGTCGCACCGGGTGCGATCGTGGGCGGCAATGTCGAACGCTCGGTCCTCGGGCCCGGGGTCGCGATCGCGGATGGAGCCGTTGTTCGCGATTCGGTCCTCTTCCACGACGCGTGCGTTGAGCGTGGCGCCACCCTTGAGCGGGTGATCGTCGCCGAGTCCGTGGAGATTGGAGAGGACGCAATCGTGGGGGCGGCCTGCGATGACGTGACGGTGATTGGGGGCAAAGCAGTCATCGAGAAGGGCCAAACGGTTGCCGCCGGGTCCGAAGTCGCCAGAAAGGCCGGTACTACCTAGACATTTGCCAGGTAGCTAGCCCGCTCAATCCAAACCCGTAGGGGGCGCGAAGGAGACGCTGACGTGCGTCACACCTGGCCAGTGTTAACGGGACAAGGGTCCATGAAACGCTGATGTTTCCGACCACGGCAAGCAGGGGTGTCGCCGCCGCAGTGAAGGCGAGGCCGACCACCAACTAACGCTCGTCGTGTCGAGCCGCGCGAAGACGTTGCCGGGACGGGGGCTCACTACGCGGGCATCAGAGCGGCTCCAGAACGCCCTTGGAGTGGCTCAGCCTCTTGCGAGCGACAGAATCGAGCGGGGCCGGAGCGACCTTGTCCCGGGGTTGAAATGCCGGCCGGCGCTCCCCTGCCGCCGCACGAGCAGCTCCGGCCCCGCGCTGTCCCTTCTCCATATAGGAGTCCCAGACGTGGAAATCCTTGTGCTCAGTGTCGGCCTTGTTCGAAGGGGGTCAGGTCGAAGGCACGACCGCGCGGATGCGCTCATCCTTGGCGATCGTCGGTGTGCGTCGGACGGTCTCGCCTTGGGCTTTGCAGAGACGTGGGTCCGGCGCTGGGGGGAGCTGTCGAATGTTCAAGTTTGCCTCGTTCCAAAGACTGCCCACTGCATGCGTTGTCGATTACCCCACTCGATACCGCTTTGTCTTTGTTTCCTCAGCGTGCTGCCGGGCACATCCAGCCTTCGTAACTCGAGGAAGGGGTCTGATATGGCAACGCAGGATGCGACCGAGAGATCGGTCGGCGAGCGGATGGAGTCGACCGGGACACGACTTACAGGTCGCCGTTCCGAGACCAAATGGGCTCCGCTGACGACGGAGTTCTGGGCGATGCTTGGCATCATCGTCGCAACACTGATTGCGGCGGCCGTCGCGGACAATTTCGATGCCCCGCGGGCTTGGGTGATCGTCGGGTTCGTCGCCGCCGCCTACATCGTCAGCAGGGGTCTCGCCAAGGTCGCCACAGCCCACCGCGACCCAGACGAGAGCACGCGCCGCTACTAAGGCGTACGTACTTCAAGGAAGCACTGGGGTGAGATGCCCGTTGGCGCCTCACGTCTCGGTGAAAGGTCGAAAACAACAGGAGGGTCTAAATGGCACAGCCCATGGACGAGGCGGCGGCTCAGGACAGCCTGACCGGACAGGCCTCGTCGAAGATGCAGGAGGCGACGTCAGTCGCACAGGAGAAGGGTTCCGAGCTGCGCGAGCAGGGCTCCGTTCGCCTGCGCGAGCAGTTCGACCAGCGCTCGACGGAGGTGGGATCGCAAGTACGCTCGGTCGCAGAAGCGCTTCGACGGAGCGGCAACGATCTCGGTGCCGAGGGAAACGGGCGAGCGGGAGCGGCCGAGCTTACGGGCCAAGCCGCCGACCGCCTCGAGCGTCTAGGGGTCTACCTCGAGCAGAAGAGCGGTGACGACTTCATGCGCGATGTGGAAGGCCTCGCTCGGCGGCGGCCGTGGATGCTCGCGGGGCTGGGCCTCTTGGGCGGCGTTGCAGCGGCGCGCTTCGTGAAGGCCTCATCGGAGAGGCGTTACAGCGACGACCTCGGCTCGAGCGATGGCTATTCAACATCGCAACCGGAGTTCGCGAGCGGAAACGACCAGAGCACATCCCGGCCTGGGTCCGAAGCCCCCGGCCTTGGAACCGAGGAGCCCCTCGCGGAGACGTCGCCAACACGCTCGTCCAGGTAGTCGGAATGGCGAGCGAGAGCGATATGCAGAGCGACCAGCGCGAGCGCCCGATCGCAGAGGTGGCGAAGGATCTCACGAGCGATCTCTCGTTGCTCGTGCGGCAGGAGATCGAACTCGCGACGGCGGAAATGGCGGAGAAGGGAAGAACGGCGGCACCCGGACTCGGGATGTTCGGCGGAGCGGGGGTCATCGGTCTGTGCGCCTCCGGCGCGTTGACCGCGTTTCTCGTCCTCCTCTTTTCGCTCTTCCTGGCGGATTGGGCAGCGGCGCTCATCGTGGGGGTCGTCCTCGCGGCAGTTGCCTTCGTGCTCGCCCGCCAAGGCAAGGAGAGGGTCGCCGATGCGGGGAAGCCAGTGCCAGAGCAAACCATCGAGACAGTGAAGGAGGACGTGGAATGGGCGAAGACACGAGCGTCATCCGCGCGCAGATAGAGCAAACGAGGGAGCGGGTCGGGGACGAGGTCGATGCGCTCAGCTACAAGACCGATGTCGGAGCTCGCGTGGGTGACTACGTCGACGAGAAGAAGGAAGCAGTGAAGTCGAAGTTGACCGGTGCCAAGGACAGCGTCAGTGGGGTAGTGCCTCATCGCCAAGCTGCGAAGCGTGGCGTCCACCAGCTGCGGAGCACGGCTGAAAGTAACCCGCTGGGCCTGGCGATTGGGGGAGTCGCCGTGGGCTTCCTCGTCGGCACACTCATCCCGCAGACGCGCGTCGAGAATGAGAACTTCGGCGAGATGTCTGATCGCCTGACGGAAGCTGCCAAGGACACGGCGAGCGAAGCAGTCGATCGGGGCAAGCAGGTGGCCCAGGAGGCTGCCGGCGCGGCGGTCAAGACCGCCAAGGAATCCGGCCGCGACCAAGGTCAGGAGCTGAGCGCGACGCTTCAGGATCGCACTCAAAGCGAATCATCGGAAGGCCGGTAAAAAAACAATCTGGGTGGCCGCCCCGGCGAACGGGTGGCCACCCAACCGTCGGAGGCTGCGGCGGCTCCTTGGCCGTCTATGTGAGAAAGACGACGCCCGAGAACTGGCAACCAGAGTTCCTCACTGTCGCGAGATGGCAATCCTCCCGGCGTATTGAGACAGCGGGATGTCCGTCCAAGCCTGCGGGAGTCCCCACGACCAGACCAGAAGATCGGTCTAGCGAAGGCCTCGCGCGCTGAACTCGAATATGAGGCTCGGCGTTCGCCACGCAAGCCTCATACGAGCCATCAGCATCGGGCTGGAAAGCCCAGAGCAGCCTATGCCGGCAAACGCCAAGCTCGTTTACTTCGCCTCATTGATATTCGTCAATGGGCGACACCACTATGTTGTCGGCAGCCCGCGCAGGCGGCGAGGAGGGTTCCGGGGTCAGTTCTGCAGTCACTAGACGTGCCATTCGCTCGCAAGCGTGGCGGGCGAAGCGCCGCTGCTCGCGCCGACCAAAGAGGTGAAAACCGGCCCGGATGAGCCGATTGCGGATCGTGGCCGAACGCGAGACGACGTGTATGCGGAAGTCGACGGCACCGCTGTCGAGGCGTTTCCAGACCTCGTAATCCATCTGACCCATCTCCAAGTGCCCCTGCAGTGTGCGGTAGCTCCAGCCCCAGATCCGCGTCTCGTGGCCTTCCGTCCTTGTCGTTTCGTCGCGGACTGCGGCAATGCGCACACCGGCGTGGAAGCGAAGGCCGAAGAAACGGAGTTCAAGGAGCATGTCCCGGCCTTCGAGAGGCCGATCGTCGTAGTAGATAGCGCGCACAATGGAGGGGTCGGCAAATTCGTAGCTGCGCATCAGCCGCCGCGCTACTTCCCAACTTCCGTTCGCGAGTGGGGGGCCGGGCGGCTCGGCGGGCAGCGGCTGGCAGTAGTCGTCGATACGCCAGCCGTGCTCGCGAGTGAACAATGCTGGCTGAGCGGGATCGAAATTCGGCTTCTTTGCATGGAGAGCGTCGAGGGCGCGCCGAGCTCGAGGATCCCTTAACGTCGAGTCAGCCATCGAGCTGGCCGACGTCGTCGACGCGCCGTGTGACGATCTGGATGCCCCCACTCATCCGGCCGCCGGCGAGCTTCGCGACCTGCTCGAGGAACGAAGTCCACATGTGGAGCTGGATTTCCTTCGCCATGCGAAGCCGTTGGTAGAGGAGGTCGCAGAGGCGGTCGCCTGCACGCGCCCACGATTCGATCTCGAACACCAGCTCATCATCTCTTGCGGCCGTGAACTCGATTTGACCCGCTTCCAAGTGGCCGTCCAACGTAGCGAGGCGAAACGAGCGCGGCGTCAGCGCGACGACGCGCACGGGCCCGTCCCATGGCCCAGGCATGCGAACGAGGTACTCGTCGCCAACGGCCATTTCCTCTTTGTCGCCATGAACCTTGAAGAAGCGCGCGAACTCTGTGGGTGCCACCCGGTTTAGATCCGCACGGATCGTCGCGACGAGCTCCTCCGGAGACACGCGAGTGTTACGGATGCGTGTGCGATAGGTCCGGTGGAAGAGCGGACCGACGCCGTCCGCTGGAGGCTGCAGTTCGGTGCGGGGCACTCCTTCGGGCAGCGGCGGGGGCGCGTCGACGACCGTCGAGCCCCGCTCTTCCCGGCGGTGCATCGGCGTTGTCCGCCACATGTATGTCCACGACGTCAACGCGAGACCGAAGGGCCAGGTAGCGGCGGTGGCAAGGCGACGAGAGAACGGAGGACGCTTCGGCATCGATGCATTGGACTACCCCTTGCGGTAGCCATGACACCAGCCATCTGTGCGTGGCGATTACGCAAGCGGGAAAAGAAGGATCATGCTCGCCGCTCGACTCCACGCAACCGGATTGAGGAGCTGGCACGTCCACTCCGCATCGTTTGCCTCGGTGGGTCTTTGCATAGGACTGTGGATCCGCGCGAAGACGGTCGATCAAGAGGAGCGCGGCAACGCCGAACGCCGCGCTCTCTTTGTTGGACTGTGGCCGCCCATGTTCTGGCTCATCGGCGACACGATTGATCGCTACGAACAGCAGGGGCTCGGGCCTCGGTGGCGTCGCCATAGCCGGTCCGGCCGGGTCATGCTGCTCCGTGGTAAGGAATAAGCGCACTCGGCGTTAGGAGTGAGCCTCCCACCGAGAGCCCTCCATCGGGCGGATGGTCGCTCAGACAGCCAGCGCTCCATGATCCTGCGCCGGCTGTTGCGCCGGTAGCTCATGGGTGCGTCTATGAAGGCCAGCCCCTGAAGCTCAACGGCCAATGCGTGGCCATTCGCTGCTCAGGCCCTCGTATAGTTGGAGGTCTCGAGGCCGGGTTCTCAACCAAGTCCCTCTGGCAAGTCCTCGGGGGCATTTTTGGCCAATGAGCGCCTCGAACGGTAGCTCGGCCCGGAGCAGCTTCCGCCGCGTACGCATCCGTAAGCGGCGGGAACGTTCTCGCTTACACCAACGAATTCAGGAGGCAACTTGAAGCTTCTTCTTACGTCCGCCGGCATCAAGAACCCGAGCATCCACGACGCACTGGTCGAGCTGCTGGGCAAGCCGACCGCCGAGTGCGACGCCCTCTGCATTCCCACGGCGTTGTACGGGCATCCCATGGCGGGTCCTCGCCAGGCGTGGCGGTGCATCAGCGGGCAGGAGACTGGCACTCCCACGGTCGGACTGGGCTGGAAGTCGATGGGAGTGCTGGAGCTCACCGCCCTGCCGAGCCTTGACGCGGAACGCTGGGTCCCGCTGGTCCGAGAGACGGATGTCCTGCTCGTCGAGGGCGGCGATGCGACGTACCTGTGCCACTGGATGCGGCAGAGCGGACTGGCGGACCTCCTGGCGACGCTGCCCGAGACGGTCTGGGTTGGGGTGAGCGCCGGAAGCATGGTGATGACCCCCCGGATCGGTGACGACTTCGTGATGTGGCCGTCAGCGACAGACGACCGCACCCTAGGGATCGTCGACTTCTCGATCTTCCCGCACCTCGATAACCCTGACCTGCCGTGGAACACGATGGCCACCGCAGAGGAATGGGCGGCCCGCTTGTCAGGCCCGGCGTACGCGATCGACGACGAGACCGCCTTCAAAGTGGTCGACGGTACCGTCGAGGTCATCTCCGAGGGGCACTGGAAACTGCTCACGCCCTAGGACTGAGACCTGGGCCAGCGTTCGGGAATGTCACCTGAGGAGACTGAGCGACCAAGCACGACACATAGGCTGCTCTGATTGGATGCCTTCACCGAGTGAAGACTTTCAACATCAACAGCGACGAGTGGGATGGGACGCGGGACCGCGAGGGCTGGCGCCGCAAAGGTGTGGGTGTCGGCGAACGCATCGGCGGTGAGCTGATCGGCGCGACCATGTCCGAAGTCGAGCCTGGCAGCAGGCTCTGGCCGTACC
>JBKPPF010000073.1:0-4651 GCA_046733475.1 Actinomycetota bacterium | reverse complement strand
CCCCCCGATTCGCGTTGTTGCTCGCGAGTCGCCGGTCCCGGGCCGGGGGTACTCCCGGCCCGGGACCGCTACCGCTAGCTGCAGATCCAGCTCGGGCTCGACGTCCCGCAGTCGTTCTTGACGAAGCGGTTCCCGGAGCCGCTGCCGTCGTACAGGATGTCGAACGGGCTGTTGCGGTGAGCGTGGTTTCGCTTCACCAGGTCGCCGACGGGCTCGGTTCCCCCGGCGGGCACCGCGGAGGCAACCACGATTCCGCCGCTGAACACGCTCGGCCCGCTGGGCCGGTTGTTGTTCGTCCAGTTCGCCCACAGAGACGACTGGCTTGCGCCGAACAGTGTGATGCCGATGCCCGAGAGCGGCGGCGGGCCGCCGCCAGGCTCGGCGGCACAGGCGCGGTTGTTGTGCGAGGCGACGTTCGCCCATGCCGACCAGTGGGTCGTGGGCGCGGGATTCTCGCCGGTGTCGACGATCACAACCCCCGCGCAGTTGTTGCGGGCGACGTTCCCCCACATGCGACCCCAGCTGGAGTCACGAATCAGAATCCCGATTCCCTCGACGCCGCTCGTGCCGTTTCGGAACGAACGGTTCCCGGCTACGACGGCGTTTGCGTGCGGCGAGTCGCCGATGTAGAAGCCGGGAGCACCGTTGGCGCGGGCGAGGTTGTGGAGGAAGCGGACGTCGTGGAGCACGAATCCGCTGATCCCGTACTCGCCGTTATGGACGGCCGCGACCCCGCGCACCGTCGTCCGATTGGCCAAGAACATGCCGATCCCGAACCCGCTGAAGTTGTGCACGCTCAGGTTGCGGATCGTGACGCCCCAGACCGGCCCGACCGGATTCCCGTTCTGATCAAACCGGCCGGCGACGCAGATTCCATGCACGCTGCCCGGCGAGCTGCAGACGCTCGGGACCGGGCTCGCACCCGGGAAGAGGCGACTACCATGCCGGCCCCATCCGGCCCCGACGAGGCTGATCCGCTTCCGGATCGTCACGTTCTGGTGGTACGTGCCCGGTGCCAGTCGCACGGTGTCGCCCCGATCGGCGCGGTTCACGGCCCGCTGAATCGACTGGCCGGGGTGCACAACCAGCGTCTTGGCCTCGGCCACCCCGGTGGCTGCCCCGAAGGCCAGCGTACCCATCACGGCCGACGCGACAACTCGATGACGTCGCATAGGCGTCCCCCTCTCGCATTGATGTACGTGTCGCGGCGGCGATACCCCCGGCGGCGTCTGCGCTAACCGACCGAGGCGGAAGCCGGCTAGGCGTCGACCGCGCATCGCGGTCGGGCTAAGACCGCGTCGAGTCGCCCAATGCTCGCATCGCGCCGCTGCTCGTCGGGGCGGGGTGGTGGGGCGGCGGAGCAGGGGGTCGCGCGGCGGCGGAGACAGTGTACGACAGGCGCGCCAAGGGCGGGTGACGCCGCTAGGCGGTCCTCTCGATTCCGACGCTCATCTGTTCCACGCCGCGCAAGAGGTCGCAGACCCAGCGGCGGCCGTACTGGGTGGATTCCTCACCGTCACGGGCGAACCCGCCGATTTCGAGCTCGAGGATGCGGCCGTGGTAGTCGTTCCAAGCGGTGGCCGCCGCGGTGTGCGCGCGCTGCTCGTAGTCGTCTGGGAGATCGCCGCGGGTGGTGACGAGCCACATCCGCGAAGCATCCGTTGGATATGGCGCGGTCTGCATCGGGGGATTCTCGTAAACCTCTGGTTACCGCGAAACGGGGATGCCGGGTGGGGTCGTTGCGGGCTAGGATCGCCGGCTTCAAGTCCTCGCACAGGCAGCTCGGCCTCCCCCTAACTCAAGCTGGGCTGCAGAGGACGCCGCGCCTCGCCCCACGCCGTCCGACACCGGCGCGCTCACATAGAGCCCTGCGCGCCGGTACGGGGCGAGGCGCGGCGACAACGCCAAGCGCTCGTTGAATGGCGATCCGCCGAATCCCGAGCGGTCAGTAGCGGCCGCGGTGTGCCGACGGCCCCGTGTCGTAGACCACTTCCACCGCGGCGTTCGGGGCGTGCTTGTGGTACTGGCGGGCCTTTCGGTTAGCCATTCTGCGGGTCGCGTACGGACCGCTGCGGTATTCCCGCCCATCCTTCGTCAAGACGACGAACCAGTGGCGGTAGGACATCTTGAACGTCTCCTCGTCACGAATGCTACTACCTGACGATTTGGCCAGGGAGGCTGCGACCAGTTGTGGAGGCAGCGCCGGGGGGAACCGAGCCCGTGCTGGCACGCTGTTCTGGCCCGTGAGGACCGGCGCGCAGGGAATCCGCAGGAGAGAACGCCGGGCGGCGGCTGGGCTTCTAGTCCTATCCGGCTGGTAGGCGCTCGGGCGAACCGCTCGTATGGTGGAGGTGCGTGGCGGGCCGCTCGTTATGCCGCGCACCCCGGCCGGGCCACGGCAGACTCACTCCAAACCGCCAAGGCCCGGCCGGCAGGTATTCCCGGGCGCGACCTGCGTCGGAGCTGCCTATGCTCTGCCGATGCGAACCGGTGCGGAGGTCGCGGTGTTCGTGACCCGTAAGCGTGACGTCGAAGTCCTGATCTTGCATCGGTCGCCGGGGCACGGCGGTTACTGGCACGTCGTCGCTGGCGGCGTGGAGCTTGGTGAGACCGCGACGGAGGCCGCCGAGCGGGAACTCCAAGAAGAAACGGGTCTTACAGCTCAAGTGTTGGCGGGCATCGAAGTGACCGAATACGTCAACCCACTCACCGAAGAGCCTGCGGAGCGGCAAGTCCAGTACGACCCGTCGGTCGTGCAGGTGGAAGTGACGTGTTTTCGCGTCACCGCACCCGATGACTGGGAACCCGACCTCGACTGGGAGCACGACGATCACCGCTGGTGTGCCCCTGACGCGGCGTTCAATGCTCTGCGATGGCCAGCGACTGCTGGAGCGCTCCGAAAGCTCGTGCCCCTCAAACCGACTTGACAAGCGTCTCGCGCCGAACCGCGACCAGCTGAGTGTCCCGGCCAGCTCTAAGCCCCGCCTAGCGGCGCGCGCCGACGCTCCATCACCGTGTCGATCGCCCAGTGCTCGCAGCGTCGCCACTCGCTCGTGGGCGTGGCGCGGCACAGCCATCGGCCCGACTCTGAGGAGGCGACGGTTTCGAGGCCGGCGGAGCAGCGGCCAGGGAGCGGCCGGTGCAGTCGACCGCAGAGCGAGCAGCGGCTCGGCTCGCGGCTACTCGTCGACGGCTCCCTCGAGTTGTTCGAGGCCACCTCGAATCGACTCAAGCTCCCGTTTAAGGCCGGCGATGAGTTCGGCCTTCGCGGGGTCGGCCCCGTCGGTGGGGTGGAGGTCTACGACCATCGTTTCTAGTCGCTCGAGCTCTCGCGCATATCCCGTTGACTCTATCCGCAGCGCCGTCATCGCCGCTGCGGATCTGGTCCAGGCCGAACCGACTAGCCCTAGCCTAGATGCCGAGGTACGCGCGGATCAGCGCCGCGACACCCTCTTCTGTCAGACCGACAATCACGTCGCCCGTGATCTTCTCAGTGACCCCGCCGAGCCAATCGCGCAGCCGATGGCCGAACTCGTGGTCGTGCTGTTCCTCGGTGAGGGCACTCTTCAGCGTGTCGAAGTCGAGCTCATCGGCGCTGTCTCCGGCCTTCTCGCGGAGTGCGCGCTCAAGTCCGTCCTAATCATGGACTCCGACGCGGTGGGTGACGAGCCGCTTGCGGTAGACCCTCCGCGTCGTCGTGGTCGTGGTCGTCTCCTCCTCGACGAGTTCCTCGCTGGTCTCGAACCACGAATCGTCGAGTTCAGCGGAGTGATCGTCGGGGAAAGGACCGCCCGGGCCCATAGACGCGGAGGAGCCTACACGCAGACCGGTGCGGCGTCTACGACGGTGACATGCCGGTCAGCCACAACTTCACGCGGTCGCCGTTTCGACGCTCGACGACCAACTGACCGCCGTCGTCGATCTCCTTCTGGAGATAGTGGCGGAGCTCGACGGATTCGCGATAGACCTGCGTATTGGTCAAATGCAGCCGCTCGGAGAGTTCCGCGACCTTGTCGACGACGCCTTGCGGCAGGTTGATGCTCGTTTTTCGCAGTGTCTGCTTCAGGATCGTGTTCACGGTTCGCCTCTCCCCCACTGAGATGGGCTTTGGATGCCTGCACCCGATTCATCGGCATCCCTCGTATCCCTGCCATACCCTGAATGGGTGGTACGTCTACCATAGACGTCGGTCGGATGGGAATATCTTCCCTGTACCCGAACCCTACCTTAACTGTCTACCAGCACTATGGACACCCGACAACCCCTTACTGAGCCAAACTACGCCGAAAAACCGTAGGCCGGGGATGCAGCAGAAAACGTGCGGCCAACCCTACCTTCTCAGTACGGTAGATGCCACCGTTCGGTTCGAGGGAAGTTGATGGTGTCCTTCCACGCTTCGCCCGGGTGCGGTAACGAGCCGCACGACCGTTCTCCGCGGGATTCCGATGCCTTGCCGGCGGGGTAGGCACCAGGGTAGGCACCGGGCGAGCTTTGACGGCATTCTTGGCACGCCTGACCCTTGGAGGAATGCCGGTTTCCGCATCGCTGCGCGGGTCGGTATACCCCCAACGGGATTCGAACCCGTGTTACCGCCTTGAAAGGGCGGGGGCCTAGGCCGCTAGCCGATGGGGGCGCGCGGGCAGGATACCGG
>JBKPPF010000072.1:0-13229 GCA_046733475.1 Actinomycetota bacterium | reverse complement strand
CCGGGAGTCGGAAGTTCCGGCTTGGGAGAGGCGCGCCGAAACATCCGGCGGTGCTGGGGGCTGCGGCTACCCCGACGCCGCATGGACCAGGGTAGCGCGTTTTCGTTGATTCCCGGGCCAACCACACCGTTTCGCCGCCGCCACGCGCGGTAAGGAAAACTCATCGAAGCCGAGACGCCTCAGCGAGCCATGGCGCTCCTGCGAATCTCATCGCCAGCGGCGAGAAGACGATCGAGGCATTTCACGCGAGCTCGAACCCGCTGGATGACGATTTCGTCGAGGAGCTCGAACGCATCATCCAGCGCTCCCGCGACGAGCTGGCAGTTCTCGCACCAGCCGACCGTCGACTAACCAGCCGCGGCCAGTAGAGGGCGTTGTGAACGCGCTACCATCGTTGGGCATGGGAGAACGGGCCATCCGCCCCAGGATTGTCGCGATATGGGTCGTTGTTCTCGCCGCTGGATTCGTCGCGACGCCGACTGCAGCGGCTGCCCACCAGAGCGCGTCCGGCGCCGCGGAAGCGAATCGTTGGTTCTGGGCAGTGGTCGGGATCGTGTTCACCGTGGTCGTGGGCGTCTGGTTGCTCTCGCTCCTCATGGTGATCTTCGGCGCGCCCATCGTTTGGATCAGGGATCGTCTCGCAGAGCACCTCGAGGAGCATCCCGACCGAATCAAGATGGACCACAACCTTCGATAGCAGGCCGCGCGTACTCGCCGTCGTCCGGGGCAGGTGAAGGTCGTTTTGTTGGTCCGGCCCCTTCCCACACCAAACGTCAAGGCCGCGTTTTTTTAGAGAAGCACTCCGCGAACACCACGCCCGTTTTTCGGGAGAGACATTGACAAATCGTGAAATCCCCCGCTTTTAGCCCGCCTTCCTGCCTTCTCCCCCACATCATCGACACTTTGCCCGAATGGGCCGACCCTGAGCAGGCGAACAGGTGGTCGGCGCGGGAACTCGAGCGCGAGACCTCCAAGATGTGCACCGGCTGTCACGAGCGCAAGCGGCTGACCGAGTTTCACGTCATGCGCTCGATGTACGACGGGCGCTATCCCCGCTGCAAGGAGTGCCGGCGTGACGAGCGGCTGCGCAAGCTCGGAAGGTTGCCCCGGACCGGGGCCTAAAGGCCCCCACCCGTCGAAATTCGCCGGCGGCCCTTGAAACAGGGCTCGCACCCGCGTGGATCCCACTGCTTCAACAACTCAGTAGTTTCAAGCAGCCGACCTGCCCCAAACTGCTATGGAAGTTCTGTCTCGCCACGGATGGCGCGAGAATCCCCTTCCATCACGCTTAGCCTGACAGAAGGAGGTGGCGTGATGTTGAAGGGCTCACAATTCTCGCGGCGGCCGTGATCGTCTCGACCGGCTTCATCATCGGGGCGATGATCGTCGGCGACGACTTCGCGCACGCGAAGACGGTGACCGTTCAGGCGCCGGCTATGCACATGAGCTCGGGGATGATGGGCAGCGGGGCGGCGGCAACGCCTGCGGCCTCAACGCTGAACATTGTCCACGTGCAGCGCGGTTGCCACGTCTGGAGCAACGGGACGAAGTCGGGGGCGATGATGAAGATGACAGTCGCCGCCGGAGGGAAGCTCCGAATCACCGACGAGGACGTCGACCCGCACAAGCTGATCCAGGTCGCCGGCCCGAAGGTGATGCTCGGCAAGGCGATGATGACGGGCGACGTCGCACATATTTCGTTCCCGACGAAGGGCGTCTACAAGTTCACGACGAAGACGCTCGAGATGCCGGGCATGGCGGAGGTGAAGACAATCGGCCCGGACAACGACCTGATGCGGACCGTCAATGTGGCCTGAAGCTCGCGACGCCACCCAAACGTCGCGCCACCAAAGAGGCGGCCGGGAAACCGGCCGCCTCTCTTCGTTGCTTCGCGTGCCTAGGGAGGAGGCGTAGTTCTCCACAGCGAGGATCAGCACATTCACGGATTGCGGCCCGACTCTTTGAGCACCCGATCGGGGTCGTCGGGATGCGCGCGGTGGCTATATCGGGAAGCCACTCTCGCAGTTCGTGACTTTGGTTTCAAGCTTCCGGCTGGGCGAGGAAGGCGGGCTTTACCGTGACGGTCACCGGTGCGTGCGTTGCGGGTCACCCCCACCGAAACGTTACGGCTTCACGTCCACCACATCGTTCCTAGGGCCCAGGAAGGCTCGCACGCGCTCGAGAACGTGCTCACGCTGCCATCCGTTCGTGGAGCGTGAGGGCGCACCGTGACCGATCGCTCGATGGACGAACGGAGGGCCGGTAGGGGGAGACCGGCCCTCCGTCCACGGAGACTCGAACGACTAGCCGCTCGTGGCACTCCAGATGTCGATGTTCCCGAACGTCCCCGGACAATCGGTTGCCGGGTTCGGTGGGTTACCCGGATCCGGCCCGCTCCCCGAGAGGAAGTCGGCGAGCGCCTGTCGCCAGGCGTCGACTGCGCCGCAATGTGAGGCGTTCCGTGCATCGGCCGTCCACACGCCAACGCCGTAGTCGTTCATGGCAGAGGCGTAGTTGTAGTCGCCAAGAAACTCGGAGCCGAGTCCGTTGGCGCTTCCACCACGTCCGTCTCCAGGTGGTGTCGCCACCAGGGTCGACCATCCGGTCGGCGCTCCGTTACCGCCGATCGCGGAGACCTGGAACGTGTTCTGCAGCATGCGTGGATTGGCCGTCGTTGTCTGGAAGGGTGTCAGCCACCATGAGTTGGCCGTATAGACCCACTGACCCGTCGGCGAGATCGCCGGAGCGGAGTAGAAGCCGCGCCCGGGGCCCGGCACCTGAGTCGGCGCCGCCCAGGTGTTTCCGTGATCGGTCGAGTACGAGAACATGACCGATTCGTGGTTGAAGGCGGGTCGCCCGTCCGCCCACGAGTTGACGATCTCGTCTGTCGCCCCGGCACCCGTAGGAGCTCCATTTGCGATATCGACGCTTGGCGAGGCGGAGAGATCGGTTCGAGCTCCCCCAATCCCGTCTTCCACGCAGCGCGCCTGATTCGGATCGATCCGGTAGCAGGGGTCGGTGATGCGGTAGAGCACCTGCTTCTTCGTCCACGACTTGCCACCGTCGAAGGACTTCCACATGACGTGCGCGCCGTGCGTGGGAAGCGTGTTCGGCCTCTGGAACTGTTCGGCGAAGAGATAGACGACGCCGTGGCTGTCGGTGCGGATCGAGCAGCCTGAGACACCGAACTCATTCGGCGTTCCGCCGACACCGACCGTGGCCGCGGACGTGATCTGCTTCTTTACCCACGTGTCGCCGCCGTCGCGTGAAGTCAGCACAAACAGCGGCACCGGTGCGTTCCCCTGCTGATGAGCCGCAGCGCTTCGATACTCGGCGAAGCAGGTGTAGACGTTGCCGAAGAAGGGGCTCGACGCCGCGTTGTCCGCCCAGATTTGCTCTTTGTCCTCGAAGGCTGTCGTTGAGGCATGGACAGGCAAGACCACGGGCTTGAACCAGTTGTCCTTGTCGCTCACCACCGCCGGTGAAGTCGGGTTGTCGATCCGCGATACGGCTACCCGCTCCGTCGACTTGAATGCGATCTCGGAGGGCTTCGCCGGGATCGCCGAGACGAGGTTTGCGTAGTAGAAGCGCGACCCGTTGTCCCAGGAGAAGTGTCCGCTCACCGGACGCGGCCCGAAGGCGACCGCCGAGTCGGCGTCCGAGCTGAGGCCCGCTTCGTAGTACCAGGGCAACGTATGGATGGTTCCAAAGTGCGGTGTTCCATTTCTGGCCGTCCAGCCGGTGAAGCTCGGCTGCATCCAGGAATGGCCGCGATCGAACGAGAAGTAGACGCCCGAAACGCCAACACCCGTTATGAAGGGACATGGAAAGTCAGGCGTCGCATCCGCTGTTCCACACGGGGCCTCGTCGACTTCATCGAACGCGCCCGCGCCGACAACGTTCGGCATGTGCTTGTCGATTGCAACCGCGGCTTCCGCCGACTTGTTCGGCGGGAAGGGCGAATCGGGATTCGCCACGTTGACGCGTGCTTGCAAGGCGGCGCTGGCCGTCGTCGCAACAGCAAGTGCGACAAAAACAGCAAGGAAGAACAAAGACCTCTTCATCACACTCCCCTAACTCACGTAGGTTGGTTGACCGCCTGGACGTGCGGATGCCGCGAAGGCCTCACCCCCTCCACGCGCAGCAAATGCGGCAGGCGAAGCCTCACAGTGGGCGCGCGTGCATACCTCCGTAAGAGATCCAAGCGCCGCACGAATTTCCCCCATGTGACTCCCCACTCACATCGGACGCTTTGCTCCCGAGGACGAGGCATCGTACTCCTTCCGCCGTTAGTCGGCGTAAAGCATTTGTAACGTATGAGATGCGATCTGCCTGGCCGGCTGATCCGTGCCTAATGGGACTCTCTGACTGGCCCTTTCGGCGACGCCATCCGTTCCTTGAGTAAGAGTCTTTTTTTGTGGAAGGAGCAATGAGACACCGCGCCAGTTTTTTGCGAGGGTCGCTGACAAGTGGTGAGAATCCCCACTTCTAGCGCACCTTCCTGTCTTCTCCCCGAGATCGTCGAGGCTTTTGCCCGAATGGGCAAACCCGGAGGACGCGACCAGATTGTCGCCGCGAGAGTCGAGCGTGCTGTCTACCTCATGCGGTCGATGTACGACGGGCGCTATCCACGCTGCAAGGAGTGCCGGCGCAACGAGCACTTGCGTCGTCTCGGGAGACTTCCCGCGCAGGAGTAGCGTCATCCGGTGCCGGCCCGCTGGAGCCGAAGGCCGTCATCCTGTACCCGGCGAAGCACCGGCCTGGTTAAGTGCGCACGCTGTGGGGAGCCCATCGTCCCCGGCTCCGACTGGGACCTCGGCAGCCACGATGACAACGACCGCCGCCGCTACTCAGGGCCCGAGCATCGCTATTGCAACAGGAGCACCACAGGACGACCCGTTGCGAGGCATTCACGCGTTTGGTAATCCGCGCGGGCGCCTCGCCCTACGGCCAGTCAGACGGGCCAGCAGCGACGCGTCAAGGCCCACCCAATCTCCACGCGAAGGAGAAAAGACGTCGAGGACAAGCGCGCCGGACTCGCCGGCCGTGACGCTGTGCGGGGTGTTGGAGGGAATGCGCCAGATGTCCCCAGGTTCGAGATGCTTCTCTTCCTGGCCAATCCGGAAGGTGACCGAACCCCGAATCAAGGCAAAGTTGCTCGTTCGCGTGGCTATGTTCGGGCAGGGCCGCATGCGGTTCGATCTCGACCACGCCATCGTGATCGGCTCGCCGTGGACAGCTCGAGCGAGATAACCAGGCGCCAACTTTTGTCTGTCGATCGAACTGAGCGCGTCGAAGGGCACCGAACTAGGGAGTCATGGCGACGAACGCATCGACGATCACCGGGACATTCAGGGGCGACGGCCCTTGACCACGAGCAGAACGTGCGTGCCGGCCGGCATCGCCCGAAGTCTCATGATCAGATCGCTGAAGCCGTTGACCACTCGGGCGTTGTCATGGAAGCCCGGGCCGATTGTAAGTAGCCGACAGCGCGAAGCCACTTCCGTAATCGATCTAGATCGCCGAGCTCTTGTTTGAGCGAAGCGAGGATTGTGAGCGCCGTCAGTCTCGCCGCCGTCAGTCTCGCCGCCTCATATCCCTGCTCGACGCTCAAGTCACTGCCGACGACTCCCTCGACCAGTACCCGGGAACCGTCCATCGGTGCATGTCCCGACACGTAGGCAACGCCCTCATCGACATTGACGAGCTTGAAGTTGCCGGGAGGGACCATGGCCGCCGGCAATGAGATCCCAAGCTCCTCCAGACGATCCTCGACACGGCTCACGCAGAGACTCTAGACCCGTCTTGATCTCGCGAGCAAGCAGACTGCCGGAGGGACCGAGGCTCAGAGGCAGATGCCGACAATCACAAGGCGGGGTACCAGCTCGAGGCGGACGGGGTTTCTGCGAAGAGCACCGCCTCAGGCTAATCGGGTCCGCTCTGGTGTCCGTGGCGGCGACATGAGATAGTCGCAGCGTGCCGAGAGTCAGTGTCGA
Organism: Actinomycetota bacterium; assembly: GCA_046733475.1. GTDB lineage: Bacteria > Actinomycetota > Thermoleophilia > Gaiellales > Gaiellaceae > DATEOR01. The sequence continues at coordinate 7,233 of JBKPPF010000072.1, read as the reverse complement.
GACGCTGCTTTTGGGCGAAAAGGCTTCCTCGCAGGGCGCCCCGCTCGGCGCCGACTGGGTCGACGTGCTCCATGACATCCCGCTTTTCGCGCCGCTTTCGAAGCGGCACGTCAAGAGGATCGCAAATCTTGCGCGGCCGCGCCGTTTCGCCGCCGCCTCGGCCATTGTGCGCAAGGGCCAGCGCGGAGAGACCTTCTACGTCATTCTCGACGGCGAGGCGACGCTGAGTCTTCCCAAGGGAAGGAACGTCGCGCTCGTGGCTGGCGATTTCTTCGGAGAGCTCGCGCTGCTGGACGGGGGGCCCCGCTCGGGGACGGTCATCGCCAAGACGCGCGTGCTGGCGATGGCGATTGGCCGCCGTCCCTTCCTCAAGCTCGTCGCTGCAGATTCCGAGCTGGCTGTCAGCCTCCTCAAGGCCGTGGCCGAGCGCCTGCGCGAGGCGGACGAAGCGGCCGCTCGCTAGCTCGACTGGTCTCCGGCCCTCGGTTTAGACGCTCGCCATCCGCGACGGCTCGACGTGCCTTGGCAAAGGCTTCGACGCAGTTGCGCCTACCAATGTCTCCCGGAAGCGCGGGCTTCGGCGCAGTCTTGGCGTCGGCGAAGTCGGCGAACTTTGAGTCCGCGAACACCGCTGCGGCCTTTCCCGTGTTGCCCATCGCGTGCCCGTAGTCGAACGCCCGCTTCCAGGCGGTGCGCTCGAGCCGGGCGCAGTGGCTTGGCCCGGCGCCCTCGATGCCTCCGGCGCGCCCGAATGTGCGCCCGGCCGGCCCTCGCCCATCGCCTTCGAAGCTGGAGGATCGGACTGACTACCTATCCAGGGCGGGTCGCTGGAAGCTAGTCAAGAAGTCCCGAGCAGGGTGGGGCGCGAAACGGCAACGGCGGGCCGCTTCTTGCCGAGGAAGCCGGGCGGGCGGACACTATTCCCACCATGGCTCTGAGACCCATTACGCGAAGACGGCAGACGGCGTCCACATCGCCTACCAGATTCTGGGCGAGGGTCCCGGTCTGGTCTTCGTTCCGGCTCATGTCTTCGACGTCGAGGCCCTCTGGTCGTGGCCACAAGCTGCCGGCTTTGCCAAGGGCCTGGCACGATTCACCCGCCTGGCCCTCTTCGATCGTCGGGGTACCGGTATGTCCGACCACGTCCTTCCGAGGGAAGGGCAGTGGACGCTCGAAGCGAGGATGGACGATCTCCGAGCAGTGATGGATGCCGCCGACCTGGAGCGAGCGGTGCTCTTGTCCTTCGAAGCCGGTTTCGCCCTCACATCTCTGTTCGCCGCAACGTACCCCGAGAGAACGATGGGGCTAGTCGGCCAATCGCCAAGCGCGACCTCGATGTGGTCCCCGGACTATCCCTGGGGGTGGACGGACGAGCAACGGGAGGAGTACCTCGACGAGGCGGAGCGCAAGTGGGGAACGATCGCCTACGCTCGCCAGGAGGCGGCGGTGCTCTGGCCTGAGCTGGGCGAGGATCCAGAATGGATCCGGCAGTTCGCGCGCTGGATGCAACGAACGTCCGCTTCTGGAGATGCTGTCGCGTTTATACGGGCGGACCTCGAGATGGACGTTCGCGATGTGCTCCCGGCAATTCGTGTGCCCACGCTTTTCATCAACCGGGTTGACAATCAGGCCGCGCCGATCGAGGAGACTCGCTTCCTCGCCAGCCGCGTCCCAGGAGCCCGGCTGGTTGAGCTGCCTGGGTCGAACCATCCTTTGGTCTCACCTGACCACCCTGAGATCGTTGCCGAGGTGGAGCGATTCGTGCGATCGCTAACTGAGGAGGAAGCCGAGTTTGACCGCGTCCTAGCGACGATTCTCTTCACCGACATCGTCGGTTCGACGGAGCGGGTCGTCGAGATCGGAGACCGCCGCTGGCACGAGCTCGTCCAAGCCCATCACGACCTCGTCCGTTCATTCCTCGCCCGCTTCCGAGGCCGTGAGGTTGATACGGCTGGCGACGGGTTTCTGGCCGCCTTTGACGGCCCCGCGCGCGCGGTGCGTTGTGCGAGCATGATCGCGGATTCCGTCCGGAGTCTTGGGCTCGAGATTCGGGCAGGCATCCATACTGGTGAGTGCGAGGTGGCCGACGGCAAAATTCACGGCGTCGCTGTTCACGTCGGCGCCCGCGTTGCCGCTCTCGCCGCCCCCGGCGAGCTACTTGTCTCTTCTACAGTCAAAGACCTGGTGGCAGGGTCTGGGCTCTCTTTCGAGGAGAGGGGAATTCACGACCTGAAAGGCGTCCTGGGGCACTGGCAGGTCTACGCGGTCGCGCCGAGCTGAGTTCGTTGTAGCTTCCGGCTGCGCTCCCCGCGCAAACTCCTACGCGCCATCGTTGCCCGGCTGCTCGGCCGGAAGCAATAGCCCGCGTCTGCACTTCGGGATGCTACATCTCGTGAGCTTCACCGAAGCGCAAGTCAAGCCTTAGCACGATCTCGTCCTCGAACGCCGTCCGGACGAACCGAGCTCTCCCAGCAGCCGAGCGACGACTGAGGGAGGAACGTCTTTGCCTGATCGCTTGCAGTTCACACTTCTCGCGCGCCGGAAGGGGTACCCCCTGATTCGAGGAAGGCGTGGGACTCCTGGAGCAGTGGTGAGCACTCATGCGCACTCACCGTTCATGTCGACGCCGGGCGGCTTGTGCGGCCCGAAGGGGTTCCCGGTCGGGTTTGCGTTCCACTGGTCGACCCTGCCGCCGAGAACCTTGCCTGCGGCGTCGCGAGCGATGACCTCGTCAACCAGGAAGTCTGCGTTGCAAGGCATGGGATCGCCTTCAGGGTTTCGCGAGCTCGTGAACCGGAGGCCATCTCCGCGCCCCAGCTTCGCCCAGTAGACATTGAGCGGAACGTCGGGCCCGAGCGGTCGCTCGACGACATTGGCATGCCTCGTTGCACCGTCGATGAGAAGAAGGTCGACACTCGCCACCCCCGCCGCAGCCGCGCCGAAGAACAAGACTTTCCGCGTCCCCGGAATCAGCGTCATACCGCGGATGGCGACCGAGTACTTGGGTAGCGAGCCACAGGGAACGAGCTGCGTGGGCCCGATGCACGGCGCGGAAGGATTCCCCCGAACGTCGGGCGGAAGATCGCCTTGAATGTCCGAATAGCCGCAGTCCCCCAGTTGGGGGCTCCCGTGTGCGGAGAACTGCTCGTCGCCGACGTCGGCGTTCAGGCAAAGGCCCTGCTTGCTTCGTGCGACGACGATCTTCCACGCCTCCTCCGGTTCGCCGGACGCAACGACTAGCGGCGGACTCGTGAGCTCGGGGGGAGCCGAGCCGCTGATGCCCGCGATCTCGGCGCTGCGGAACCAGCCGGTCGCCAACCCGACGGCCGGCACGACGATGCCTACGACCACGAGCGCAGCGAAGCCCACGATGAGTCCGCGGCGACGGCTTCCGAACAGGCGCCCCTCGGGCTGGTCATGCGCAATCGCAGCGCGAAGCGCGCGCCGCGCGGCATCGACCGCCTTTTGCTCTTCGTCGTCGGCGGGAAGTGTCACGGGTGGCAACGAACGGAGGAGCTCGTCGATGTGATTCATTGCGTTTCAAGCATTGGTTCGTCACTCGTTTCATTGCCTATCAGCGAGAGTCGTTCCCCGACGGAGGCGCGGGCCCGGTGCAGGCGGCTGCGGACCGTGCCCGCCGAGACGCCAAGCGCTGCGGCGATCTCGGCCGGCGAGAGGCCAGCCCAGGCATGGAGTAGCAGCACTTCTCGTTGGGCGTGTGGGAGGTCGGCGAGAGCCGAGGCGAGGACGGGTCTTAGAGCGATCGCATCGATTCGGAGATCGGCATCGGCGGTCGCCGCCGGATCGAGACCCCGCTCGGCCGCGCGCCCGTAAGCCCGCAGTCGCCGCTCTTCAGTCCGCCGCTGCATACGCACGAGGTTGGTCGCAATCCCAAAGAGCCAGGGAAGCGCGGATTCTCCGGAGTGGTCGAAACGACGGCGCGCGCCAAAGGCGCGGATGAATGTCTCGGCCGTCAGCTCCTCGGCCAGCGCAACGCCCACACGCCGCCGCAGATAGCGATAGACGACCGGTGCATGGCGATCGAAGACAACCTCGAACGACTCGGGTCGCTCGACCGAAGAGAGGATCGCGTCACGGTCGGTCTGCCCACCAGCGCCGTCGGTAGGGACATCCATCGTCATTCCCTTTACCGCAGCCGCGAGAGCGTTCCCGTTCTGATGAGCCACATGCCTTCCGCGGCGTCGGACGCGTATCGGAGACGCCACGGGCCAACGACGGACTCGACTTCAGGCACAGGAACTACGAGAGCCGTCTCGATATTTGAACCTTGGGCTTCCGCCCGAGCAGCCGGGCGACGACGGCGTAGGAGCTTCTTGGGGCTGCGCCGACCGTTTGTCGAGGAAGGTTGGCACGCCCTTTAGGCGGATTCGACCGACGAGCAGTGTCGTGAGGGCAGAAGTGTCGGCGCCTTGCGACGATCAAGGGGCTTGACCGGCGCTCGGGCTCGCAACCTCATACACCGAAACGCACGTCCCGGTGAAACCGGTATAGGGCGTCCTCTTCCAGTCGTCGTAGCGCTCCCGAAGGCGAAGGCCTCCGAGCTGAGCCATGAGGTCAAGCTCAGACGGGTAGGCGTAGCGGATCCGCACCGGATAGAAGCGAATCCCCTCCTCACTCAATTGAACGACTTCTGACTCCACGCGCTGCTCGGCTGGGTGATGGCGGTCGGCGTGTAGCCACACCTCGTTGAGGCCGACTTTGTTCACCTCGACTCGCTGGTTCCGATCGAAGCGAGTCAGGTCGGGCACAAATGCCTCGACGACGAAGACGCCTCCGTCAACAAGGTGTGCGGCCACGTTCTCAAAGCAGCGCATCTGGGCCTCCTGCGTCTGGAGAGCGAAAAGGGTGTTGAAAACGACGTAGATGAGTCTGTATCTACCGTCGATCGCAACATCGGCGAAGTTGCCGAAGGAGACCTGGATGCTCGCTCCGCCTGGCTTTGCGCGAAGTCCAGCAACCATCTTCTCCGAAGCGTCGATCCCACAGATCTCGACGCCGCGCTCCGCAAGCGGTAGGGCAATGCGTCCGGTTCCGATGGCGAGTTCGAGCACCGGGCCGTCGCCAGCAAGGGATGCCAGAAAACTCACCGCTGCCTCGGTGTCAAGCAGGGCAGACTGGATATGGGCGTCGTAGATCTCGGCGATATGGTCGCCGTACGTCGAAGGTCCGTACTCCTCGATCGCTCGATCCTAAGACGCTCGCGACCAGCCGACAAGGGCCTCCGCGATCCGCTCGCACGAGCCCCGACGGCTAAGAAGCTCGGCAAGCGCCGCAGCGGCCAACGCGTTGGCTGGGATCGTCGTCAGAAGGGCGAGCACGGCCTGACTCTCGCGGATGTCAACGTTCTTCGTCTCCTCGACGAAGCGGATGTGCCAGCGGAGCGCGGCGCGGTTGTACTTCTCAAGGTCGCCGTCAACCAGCAGGAGGGTCAGCTCGAGCGCTTCCGAGAGGCCGACAAAGTTGAGCTCGGAGGCGGCTGACAGGGCCTCGGTGACATTCCCGCGATCGAGGGCCCGTCTAAACGCATATACGCCGAGCCTTGAGCAGTCACGAACGCATGGTCGCACACCCGTTAAGGAGAAGGACCTAACGCAACAATTCCTGGAAGGCAAGGGCTGGGCGCCGGGCCGGAGCACCGCTACTGCAACAGCAGCACCGTCGGCAGGCGAGTCGAGCGGATGGTGTTCAGCCGTGTCTGGTGAGGGCGGTCGGCTCCCTCGCTCGTCAAAGCCAGTGAATCCCATACTTCTTGGCGAGCCCATCGTAGAAGGCCGCATCGAGCTCGCGCCCTGCCTCGCGGGCGTCCGACAGCTCAACGAAAAAGTTCTCGAAGCCGGGAGGCGAGACCATTATGAGCATCCTGCTCTCGCTTGGGTCGCCGAGTCGTCGGTGCGCATGGGGGATTCCGCGCGGCAGGAAGATGTAGCCTCCTGGCCCGAGTCGGAAGCTCTCGTCGCCGCATTCGAACTCGTGCTCGCCGCCAAGGATGTAGAACGCCTCGTCTTCGCGGTCGTGGACGTGCTTCGGGGTTTCCATTGGGTCGAGCGCCTCAACAAGCGAGAAGGCGCCGTCGGTCTGCTCGCCTGACGCCTTGATCCACATCCTCGCTCGAACGAACGCGACTTCCCGCCCCTCGTCTGCCTGCAGCGCGTAACCAGCCATCACACTCCTCCTTGCCAGAGTTCGCGACACAGAATCGCTGTCCGGCGCGGCGCCTTCAACATCAGCGCCCCGACTTTTCGCCCGACGCGTGCTTTTGAGTGGCCGCGCACGACCCCCGAGTAGTCTCCATTTCCCTCCCCGAGCGCTGGGAGGGTCAGTCTTAGGTTCTGGCGGCGACCGGCGAGCGGTTCGCTCGAGGCCGGGAGGGCGTGACGAAGGGACGCACCGGGTCAAGGCGCTCCTCGTCAGTCGAGCAGTTGCAGCGTGTTTGGGAGGGTCGGCGCGGTAGGCGTGCCAGTGGACGAGGCACTGAGCCCTCCTGACTATTCTGGAGCGATTGCACGACGCGGGCATATCGCTCGACCTCCCAGCGTGCCACTCGCCGAGATGCGTGCGCACCGGCTCGAGCAGAAGGTCTCCGTTTGCGCCGATTCCCCCGCCTAGAGCGACGAGCCCGACGTCCACGACCGCCGCGATCGGCGCGATGCGGAGAGGACGATGCGGCGTTCTTCCTCCGCGACCACGGCGCGGACCTCGCGCCGTACCTAGGAAGCGGGCTGCGCGTGGTGTTCCGCACGCAGTACCGACATAACGAGTTCGTCGTGGAAATCGCCGCCGAGCCAAGCAGCCTGCCGGAGTCGACCTTCTTCACGAAAGCCCGCCTTGCGATAGGCGCCGACTGCTCGAGCATCATCCGCGAACACGCGCAAAGAGACGCGGTTCATGTTGAGGTAGGTAAATGCGTAGTCGAGCAGCAGCCGCGTCGCCGCTTGGCCAAAGCCCTGCCCCAGTAATTCTTCCCCAGGGCGATTCCGACTTCGCACCGCTGATTGAAGTAGTCAACGCGCTGAAGTCCTGCCTGGCCGATCAATTCCCCCTGCGCTTCGACGGCAAATGAAAGCGAATCCCTGGGAGGGTCAGCGGCTCGCTGCTCAAACCACTTTTCCCACTCGCCGAGGGAGGCAAGGACGACGGGGCCTTCTCCTGCCAACGCAGCAACCTCCGGATCCTCGAGAAGCTCTGCGAGCCGTGCGAGGTCTGAGCGCTCGA
>JBKPPF010000071.1:0-53968 GCA_046733475.1 Actinomycetota bacterium | reverse complement strand
GTGATCCCGTGCGTGAATGCGGTCTTCTTCTCCGCGAAGAACGGCTCGATCGTGCGCTCGTTCGCGATGAGGGCGCCGAGCGGCGCGTACGCCGAGGTGATCCCCTTGGCCACGGTCATCATGTCCGGCTCGATCCCGTAGCGGGTCGACCCGAACCAGTCGCCGACGCGGCCGAAGCCGCAGATGACCTCGTCGGCCACGAGCAGGAGACCGTGCTCGTCGCAGATCTCGCGCACGCGCTCGAAGTAGCCCTCGGGCGGAGTGATCGAGCCGGCCGAGTTCTGGACGGGCTCGAGAATGACCGCCGCGACGGTCTCCGGCCCCTCGTTCTGCACGATGCGATCGATCTCGTCGGCGCACCGCAGGTTACAACGGGACTCCTCCGAGCAGTACGGGCAGCGGTAGCGGTAGGGCATCGGCGCGCGCAGGCAGCCGGGCAGGAGTGGCTCGAACTGGGAGCGAAGCGCCGGGCTCCCGTTGATGGAGAGCGCGCCCATGGTCGTCCCGTGGTAGGCGCTGCGGCGCGTGACGAACTTGTAGCGGGTCGGCTCGCCGCGCAGCCTGTGGTACTGGCGCGCGACCTTGAGCGCGGTCTCGATCGCCTCCGAGCCGCCGCCGACAAAGAAGATGCGGCCGACATCGATCGGGACGAGCTCGGTGATCTTCTCGGCGAGCTCGAGCGCGGGCGGCGTCGCGAACCCGACCCAGTTCGTGAAGAAGGGAAGCTGGTCGAGCTGCTTCTGCGCGGCCTCGGTGATCCCGGGCCAGGGCCCGTAGCCGATATTGACGCAGTAGAGCGCCGAGAGCGCGTCGAGGTACCGGTTCCCCTCGTTGTCCCAGATGTAGCACCCCTCGCCGCGCTCGATCACGAGCTGCGGTGCGCCTGCCGCTGTGAAGTGCCGCCAGAGGTGGTCAGTCGACGCTGTCGTCAAGTCGTGCTCCTTCCGTTGCGGGCGGCGAGGGCTTGCTGGGCCTTCACGGCCAGCCAGAGCTCCATGCGCTGCTGAGGGTCGTCGGGATGGTGGCCGGTCTGCTCGCGCAGACGGTCCATCCGGTAGCGAAGGGTATGGCGGTGGACACCGAGCTCGTCGGCTGCGTCGCTCCAGCGGCAGCCGGCGTCGAGCAGGGCGGTGAGGGACTCGACCAGCCAGGTGTTCGACGCGGCCGGGCCGAGCACTCGGTCGACGAAGGCCTCGAGCGCGGCGTCGGGAAGGCTGAGCAGAAGCTCGAGGGAGCCGAGGTCCTGGTAGGAGGCAACCTCGCCGGTCCCGGCGTCGAGCGCGGCACGCGCCTCGAGAAGGCTCCGGCCGAGGCCGCGCCCCTGGGACGGGCGGCCGACGCCGACCCTCGCCATGGGCTCCGCCTCGACGACCCGGCGGGCCAGGGTCATGACGTCCTGCTCGCTGTCGGCGCCGACGAGGAAAGCCGCGCGGTCGCGGCGCGTGGTGGATAGATACGGCACGCTCCCACGCTCGAGCTCTTCGGCGACCTCGTCGCGCAGGCGCTCGCTGGAGAGACCGTTGCGCGGGACGGCGAGGAGCGCCGCGTACTCGCGGTCGGACTCGAGCCCGAAAGCCGCCATCCTGCGCGCCGCCTCGCGGTCGTCCAGCCGGTCGTCCTCGAGGTCCTCGAGAAGATCGCCGGCGAGACGAAGCTCGGCCGCGCTGACCGCCCGCCTGCGCGAAAGCTCGAAGGCGAGCGCCGATTGCCCGTGATGGAGGACGAGGCGGTCGTACTCGCCGAAGTCCCCGCCCTCGCGGGCGGCCTTGAGGGTGACCATCTCACCAGGTGAGACGACCGGCAGCTCGAGGGCGTTCTCGAAGCCGAGCCGGTTCCGCGCGTGGCGCTCGGCCACGACGCGCCCGTTCTCGTCGACGAGCGCGAGGCTGCAGCCGAGGTGGTTGCAGACGACGGCGAGAAGGGCCTGCAGCCCGCGGCCCTCGAGGACGGCTGCTGCCAGCCGCTCGTGCACCTCGAGCGCACGCGTCATCTGCTCGAGCTGCTCGCTTGCGAGGTGCGTCACCGCCGCCTTCGTAATGGCGACGAAGGGGATCTCGTACGGGACCGCGAGCACGGGAAAGGAGAGCTTGTTCGCCTCCTCGACGATCGGCGCCGGCACGTCGGGGAAGCCGAAGCCCACGCCGAAGCCGAGCCCGGCGAGCCCGTGCTTGGCGAGCCGTTTGACGTAGGCGCGCTGCGTCGTCGCCATCTCGCCCACTCCGAGCCCGGTGGTGAGGAGGAACTCACCGCCCTCGAGGAACTGGGTCGGGTCGGCGAGCTCGGAGACGTGCAGCCAGCTCACCTCGTTCCGAAGCCCGTCCGCGCCGGCGGCAACGGCCAGGCCGAGCTCGGGGAGCTCCGCGATCTCCTGAACCGTCAGCACGTGGGTGTGTTTCGACGCACGGGCCAAGACGGTACGCCGTTCGGCGCATTGGGGCAACCAGGAACGCGCGTTTTCTTGGACGCGCGGGCCACAGAGGACCGGGCGATCCGGCCCCTCGACTAGCCCTCGAGGACCTTGCCGGCCTTGGCGATCCCGCGGGAGATCATGTACGCGGCGGCGAGGAACACCGTCGCGGTCGTGAACTCGGGCCAGTCGACCCGGTCGGACGCGACGGTGATGATGAAGACCACGGCCCAGACGAGCAGGAAGACGACGAGCTCGCCGTTGGGGGCCGGCATCGCCGGCATCCCGTAATACGGCTGCCCGTACCCCTGGGTGGGAGGCGGAGATGGTGGAGTGCTTTGCGTCATGGTCGCCCGTTCCCCACGAGGGGGCTGATTCCTCCGCGCGGAGTACGATGGGGCGGCCGGTGCACCTGTTCCACTACCACCTCGTGACGAGCAAGGTCCGGCTGCTCGAGGCCCGGTATCTCGGCAAGCTCGGCTTCGAGCTCATCGGCCGCTACGGCTGGCGAGGCGAAAGCTCGCACTGGTTCGAGGCGGGAACGTCCTGGGAGGACCTTGACAAGATCGGCTTCCGCTTGCGACTCGTGGAGGTCGGGCGCGGGGCCGTGAACGTCGTACTGCAACCCGGTCACTGGGATGTGCCGCGTGTGGACCACCTCGGCATTGCGCTCGCCGAGGACGACTACGAGACCGTCCTCGATCGCGCCCGCGAGCTTGGCCTGAAGATCCAGGACCACCCGGGGAAGCGCACCTTCATCACCACGGAGGCCGGCTACCGGCTCGAGGTGCATCCGCCGCGGGACTGGGTCGACGATGCGCTCGCGGAGGCGGACGAGCTCCAGATCGGGGAGCTCCACCTGCGTGCCCAGGACCCCGAGGAAAAAGCAGTCGCGCTGTCCGAGATTCTGCTGCTCGAGCGCGAGGGCACGAGCGTGCACCTCGGCGAGAGCATCGTGCGCTTCCTCCCCGCGGGGCCTGAGGGCCGCCCCGAGCTCGTGGCAGAGGTGCTGGCGTGAGCTCCTACGAGGCCGCCGGGGTGTCCCTGGGGAAAGCAGAGGCGGTCGTCGAGCGGCTGCGCGCCGCAGTTGCCTCGACGGGCGGATCCCTGGGCGGATTCGCGGGCCTCCACCCGCTGGACGACGAGCGCCTCCTGGCCGCCACGATGGACGGTGTGGGGACTAAGCTCATCCTTTCCCGCCGCGCCGGCCGTCTCTTCGACGCGGGCGTCGACCTCGCCGCCCATTGTGTCAACGATGTCATCACGACCGGCGCCGACCCGCTCTTCTTCTTGGACTACGCCGCCTCGGGCTCTCTCGACCTCGAGGAGGTCACCGAGCTCGTCGAGGGCGCAGCGTCGGTCTGCCGCGAAGCGGGGTGCGCGATCCTCGGCGGGGAGAGCGCAGAGCTGCCCGGCATCTACCGCGACGACGAGCTCGACTTCGCCGGTGCCTGCGTCGGGCTCGTGAAGCGCGCCGACCTCGTCGACGGCTCGCGCTGCGAGGCCGGTGACGTCGTCCTCGGGCTTCCGTCCTCGGGGCTGCACGCGAACGGCTTCACCCTCGTCCGCAGCCTGGTCGGGGACGGGGACTTCGACGCCGACTTGCTGCTGCCGCCGACGCGGCTCTACCTGGACGACGTGCGCCGGCTGCGCGCCGAGGTCGACGTACGCGCCCTCGCCCACATCACCGGCGGCGGGATCATGGGCAACCTCCCGCGCGCACTCCCGACGAACGCCCGCGCCGAGATCGACTGGAGCTCGTGGGAGCGTCCGCCCGTCTACGCCTGGCTCGAGGAGCAGGGCGTCCCCGAAGAGGAGCAGCGCCGGGTCTTCAACCTCGGCATCGGGATGTGCGCCGTCGTCCCGGAGGCCGATGCGGGCGCAGGGCTCGTCATCGGCCGGCTCGCGTGATCGGCGTCCTCGTCTCGGGCGCAGGCACGAACCTCCAGGCGCTCCTCGACGCCGGGCTGCCCGTCTCCGCGGTCGCCTCGAACACGGCTGGAGTGCAGGCGCTCGAGCGCGCCGAGCAGGCTTCGGTGCCGGCTGCCGCGTTCGCGCTGGAGGACTTCGCCGGCCGCGAGGCTCGCGACGAGGCAATGGCGGGATGGCTCGCCGGGCACGGCGTCGAGCTCGTGGTCTGCGCCGGTTATATGCAGCTGCTCACGCCCGGATTCCTGGCACGATTCCCGTGCATCAACGTCCACCCGTCGCTCCTCCCGGCCTTCCCCGGCCTCGACGCGGTCGGCCAGGCGCTCGTGGCCGGCGCCGAGGAGACCGGCGTCACCGTCCACTTCCTGGACGAGGGCGTGGACACCGGCCCGGTCATCGCACAGGAGCGCGTGTCGATCGAGCCGGGCGACACTGCGGAAAAGCTCTACGCGCGCATTCGGGAGATCGAGCACCGCCTGCTGCCCGACGCGGTCAAGCTCTATCTGGCAGGCGCAATAACCTCCCAACCCTGATGGCCGTCCGGCGAGCGCTCATCTCCGTCTTCGACAAGACGGGCCTCGACCGGTTCGCCGCCGGCCTCGCAGAGCTGGGCGTCGAACTCGTCGCGAGCGGGGGAACCGCCGCGTACATCTCCGAGCTCGGCCTCTCGGTGACGCCGGTCGATGCGCTCACGGACGTGCCCGAGATGCTTGGCGGCCGCGTCAAGACGCTGCATCCACGGATCCACGGCGCGATCCTCGCGCGGCGTAATGTGAACGCCGACGTGGAGGCGCTCGAGGAGCTCGGGATCGAGCCTTTCGACCTCGTATGCGTCAACCTTTACCCCTTCGCGCAGGTCGCCGGCCGGAAGAACGTGCGCGAGGAGGAGGCCGTCGAGATGATCGACATCGGCGGGCCGGCGATGCTCCGCGCCGCTGCGAAGAACTTCGAGCACGTCGCCCCGATCTGCTCGATCGACCGCTACGACGCGCTCCTCCTCGAGATCCAGGCGACCGGCGAGATCGACGCCGAGACGCGACGCGAGCTCGCCGCCGAGGCCTTCGCTCACACGGCTGCGTACGAGGCCTCGATCGCCACCTGGTTCGGCGACCGCGAGACGTTCCCGCCCAGGCTGATCGTCGCCCTCGAGCGCCGGCGCGAGCTCTCGTACGGCGAGAATCCGCACCAGCGGGCCGCCTACTACGTCGAGGCCGGCGCCCGCCGCGACCTCCTCTCACGCGTCGAGCAGCTCTCCGGCAAGGAGCTCTCCTTCAACAACCTGGCCGACCTGGACGCGGCTCGGGGGGTTCTGGGCGAGTTCGAGCTTCCCACCTGCGTCGTGGTGAAGCACGGGAATCCATGCGGCGTCGGGGTCGCCTCGGCCCTGGAGGACGCTGCCGCGAAGGCCTACGCGGCCGATCCCGTCTCCGCCTACGGCGGCGTCGTGGCGGTGAACCGCCGCGTCGACCCGCCGCTCGCGAATCGCCTGGCCGAGGAGTTCGTCGAGGCGCTGATCGCGCCCGAGTACACCGCCGACGCAGTCGAGATCCTCAAGCAGAAGCCCAACACGAGGATCCTCGAGGACCGCGAGCGCAGGCGCGCGACCCTTGGCGAGCGTGACTTCCGCCGCGTGATCGGCGGCTTTCTCGTGCAGGACGCCGACGCCGAGGTGGACGACCGTGAGGGGATGGAGGTCCGCGCCGGCGAGCACCCGGACGAGCAGCTCTGGGGCGACCTGCTCTTCGCCTGGCGCATCTGCAAGCACGTCAACTCGAATGCGATCGTCGTCGCCAAGGACCTGCAGACGCTCGGCGTCGGAGCCGGCCAGATGAGTCGCATCGAGTCCGTCAAGATCGCGCTCGACAAGGCCCGCGAACAGGGGCATTCTCTCGAGGGAGCCGTGGTCGCCTCCGACGCCTTCTTCCCCTTCCCGGACGGGCCGCAACTCGCGCTCGAGGCAGGCGTCAAGGCGATCGTCCAGCCCGGCGGCTCGAAGCGGGACGACGAGGTCGTCGCCGAAGTCGCCAAGGCCGGCGGCACGATCGTGTTCGCGCCCCGGCGCCACTTCAGGCACTGAGCACAGGCCGTATCGTTACGCCGATGGCCGGCGACTACCCAACGGTCCTCGACCTCGTGGGGAACACTCCGCTCGTCCGCCTGCAGCGGCTCTCGAGGGACGTGGAGCCGACTCTCCTCGCCAAGCTCGAGTTCCTGAATCCGGGCGGAAGCGTGAAGGACCGGATCGGCCTCAAGATGATCGAGCAGGCCGAGCGGGAAGGGAAGCTCTCGCCGGGCGGGACGATCGTCGAGCCCACGAGCGGCAATACCGGCGTTGGCCTCGCCATCGCATCAGCGCTCAAGGGCTACCGCTGCGTCTTCGTCATGCCCGACAAGATCGCCGAGGAGAAGCGCGCGCTTCTGCGCGCCTATGGCGCCGAGGTGGTCATCTGCCCGACTGCCGTTCCGCCCGACTCGCCCGAGAGCTACTACTCGGTCTCGAACCGCCTCGCCGAGGAGATCCCCGGCGCCTTCAAGCCCGACCAGTACTCGAACCAGGCCAACCCGCAGGCGCACTACGAGACGACCGGGCCCGAGCTCTGGGAGCAGACCGGCGGGGAGATCGACGCGCTCGTCCTCTCCGTCGGCACGGGCGGCACGGTGACCGGCACCGCGCGCTACCTCAAGGAGCAGAAACCCGACCTGCTCGTCGTCGGCGCCGACCCCGAGGGCTCGATCTTCTCGCAGCCCGACAACGTCCATCCCTACCTCGTCGAAGGCATCGGCGAGGACTTCTGGCCCACCACCTTCGACCCGGCGCTCGTGGACGAGTTCATCACCGTCTCCGACCGCGACTCCTTCCGCACCGCACGCCGCCTCGCCCGCGAGGAGGGCATCCTCGTCGGCGGCTCCGGAGGCACCGCCGTCTGGGCGATGCTGCAGGTCGCCAAGAGCTTCGGGCCGGACGCGACCCTCGCCACCATCGTCCCGGACTCCGGGCGCGGCTACCTCTCCAAGGTCTACGACGACAACTGGCTCCTCGAGCACGGCTTCCTCGAGCGCGCGCCGGCCGCGACGATCCAGGCCGTCCTCTCCTCCAAGCAGGACGAGGAGCCCGAGGTGCCCGAGCTCGTCACCGTCGGAACGCACCAGAAGGTCGGCGAGGCCATCGACCTCATGCAGCGCTACGGGATCTCGCAGATCCCGGTCGTGCGGAACGGCGACGAGCCCGCCTCCCTCGCCGACGTCGTCGGCTCGATCCGCGAGAGCGGGCTCCTCGACCGGGTCTTCCGCGACCAGAACGCGCTCTCGGAGGACATCGCGGCCGCGATGGAGCCGCCGCTTCCCGCGGTCGAGATCGGCGCGTCGGTAGACACCGTCTTCGCCGACCTCTCCGCCGGGAACCCGGCGGTCGTCGTCGCAAGCGGCGGCCGGCCCGTTGGAGTCCTCACGCGCGCCGACCTCCTCGAATACCTCGCCCGCCAGCAGAGCTCGGCCTGATGGAACAGCGGCTCAGCCTCGTCACGCTCGGCGTCTCCGACCTCGCCCGCTCCCGCACGTTCTACGAGGCGCTCGGCTGGACGTCGGGCGCCGCGCCGGCGGACGACGTCGTCTTCTTTCAGGCGGGCTCGATGATCGTCGCCCTCTGGGGCCGCGACGAGCTCGCAGAGGACAGCGGCGTCGAGGATCTCGGCGGCTGGGGCGGCATCACGCTCGCCTACAACTGCCGCTCGCCCGAGGAAGTGGATGCGGTGATCGAGGAGGCACGAGCCGCCGGGGCGAAGATCCCACGCGCGGGGGCGCCGACCTTTTGGGGCGGCTATTCGGGCGTCTTCGTCGACCCCGACGGACATCCGTGGGAGGTTGCGCACAACCCGCACTGGACGATCGGGCCGGACGGGTCCGTCTCGCTCGGCTGAGCCAGTCCAGGACGAAGTCCTGGGAGGCGACGGCGACGCGCAATGCACGGACCGGGCCCGTGCCGCAAGGATACGATCAGGCCATGGACTTCGAGACGCGAGCCATCCACGAAGGGCAGGAGCCGGACCCCGCCACGGGGGCGATCACCACACCGATCTACCAGACCTCCACGTACCTGCAGGACGCGGTCGGCAAGAACAAGGGCTACGACTACTCGCGCTCGGGGAACCCCACGCGGACCGCCCTGGAGACCTGCCTCGCCTCGCTCGATAGCGCCGACCATGGCCTCGCCTTCTCGTCCGGCCTCGGCGCGACGACGACGATCATGCACCTCGTCAGCCCGGGCGAGCGCGTCGTGTGCGTGAACGACGTCTACGGCGGCGTCTACCGGATGTTCTCGCAGGTCTATGAGCCGAAGGGCTACGACTTCGCCTTTCGCTCGGCCGAGGAGATCACCGACGGCCTCGCCGACCACCTCGACTCCAAGACGCGGATCGTCTGGCTCGAGTCGCCGACGAACCCGCTCCTGAACGTGATCGACATCGCGGCCGCGGCTGAGGCCGCCCATGCGGTCGGAGCGCTCGTAGTCGTGGACAACACCTTCGCCACGCCGTACCTACAGCGCCCGCTCGAGCTCGGCGCCGACATCGTCGTCCACTCGACCACGAAGTACCTCGGCGGACACTCGGACGTGATCGGGGGCTTCGCGGGGACGAACGACCCGACGGTGGCGGAGCGGCTGCGCTTTCTGCAGAAGTCTCTCGGCGCCGTCCCCGGCCCCTTCGACGCCTGGCTCGTTCTCCGCGGCGTGAAGACGCTCGCGATCCGCATGCGGCGGCACTGCGAGAACGCGCGGCAGATCGCGGCATTCCTCGACGAGCACGAGGCCGTCGAGCGCGTGTACTACCCGGGCCTGCCCGCCCACCCGGGCCACGAGATCGCGACGCGACAGATGGCGGACTTCGGCGGGATGATCTCGTTCCTCGCCGCGTCGGAGGAGGCTGCGATCCGGCTCGTCGAAGAAACGAGAATCTGGAAGCTCGCCGAGAGCCTCGGCGGAGTCGAGAGCCTCATCGAGCAGCCGGCACAGATGACCCATGCATCGACGGCGAACGCGCCCTTCGCGGTACCGCCGAGCCTCGTCCGGCTCTCGGTCGGGATCGAGTCGGCCGACGACCTCGTCGCCGATCTCGAGCATGCGCTTGCGACCATTGTCGCAAGTCCCTCCTAGCTCCGATCTACACTTCGAGAGGATGAACGACTGGGGCCTCTACATCCTGCTGCTCGTCCCGACCCTCCTCATCGGGCTCGCCGTGCAGTGGTGGCTCCGGAGGACGTTCGACCGCTACTCGCACATCCAGCTCCTGTCCGGGATGACGGGCGCCGAGGTGGCGCGCCAGATCCTCGACAGAAACGGGCTCGAGGAGGTGCCTGTCGACCGCTCCGACGCCGGCGCGCTCTCGGACAACTACGACCCGCGCAAGAAGGCGCTACACCTGTCCCCGCCCGTCTACGACCCGAAGACCGTCGCGGCAGCGGCCGTGGCGGCCCACGAGAGCGGCCACGCGCTGCAGCACCAGGCCGGCTACGCGGCCCTGCGCCTACGGAGCGCGATGTTCCCGGTGGTCGCGATCGCCTCGAACACGTGGATCTGGCTGCTCATGGCGGGCGTGCTCCTGAACGCGCTCAACCTGATCACGATCGCGATCCTCATCTACGCGGTCGCAGTCTTCTTCCACATCGTCACGCTGCCGGTGGAGTTCAACGCCTCCAAGCGGGCCGGCCAGCAGCTCACGACACTCGGCCTCGTGACGGCGGACGAATCGGCCGGCGTCCAGAAGGTGCTCACCGCGGCCGCTCTGACCTACGTCGCCGGCGCGCTCGCCGCACTGACGCAGCTTCTCTACTTCGTTCTCGCCTACTTGCGGGACTGAGCTAGGCGGCCGCCGCGGCCCCCTCTAGGGCCTTCTCGTAGGCCGCTTCGTAGTCGCGGACCATCCGGTCGGAAGAGAATCGTTCCTCGACGTAGCGGCGGCAATCCATCGGGTCGAGCGCGGCGGCCCGCTCGAGGACGTCCGGCATGTCCCTGTAGTCGTCGACGATGACGCCGGTTCGCCCGTCGTCGATCACCTCGGGGACGGCGCCCCAGCGCGTCGCGATCACGGGCGTCCCGCACGCCATCGATTCGATCATGACGAGGCCGAACGGCTCTTCCCACTCGATCGGGAAGAGAGTCACGCGGGCGTTCTGAAGGAGGTCCACCTTCTTGGTGTGGTCGACCTCGCCGAGGTACTCGATGCCCCAGCCGAGGTTCGGCCGCACATGCTCCTCGAAGTACTCCTTCTCGGCCCGGTCCTGCAGCTTCCCCGCGATCAGGAGCGGCACGCCGACCTCCTTCGCAACCTCGATCGCACGGTGGCAGCCCTTTTCCGGGCTCAGGCGGCCGAGGAAGAGCAGGTAGTCGCCCTTGTGCGGATGCACGGGGTAGACGTCGAGCTCGAGGGCGTTCGGGCAGTTCGCCACCCAGTTCAAGCCGGGCAGCGGCTTGCGCTGGTTCATGGACAGTGAGATCAGCCCTACCTCTGGGCAGACCTTGGAGAGCGACGTGTAGAGGAGCCCGGGCGCCCCGCCGAGCGGCCCGTGCACGGTGTGCACGACCGGCGTCTCGACCACGCCGCCGAGCAACGCGCCGAGCGGCCCGGTGTGGTCGTTGATGACGTCGAAGTCGCCGGCCCGCTCGAAACACGAGAGCGCATGGCGCAGCTCGACCTGGGTTGTGCCGATGTGCTCCGACGGAGCCTCGGCGTAGACAGAGACGAGCTCGGCCTGCGTGCTCGAGTCTCCGGAGGCGAAGAGCGTCACGTCATGCCCTGCGCGGACGAGCCCCTCGGCGAGAAGCGAGACGATCCACTCGATCCCGCCGTAGCGCGTCGGCGGCACCGGGAACCACACCGGGCTGAGAACCGCGACCTTCATTCCGCTGCGTCCACCTCTATGTGCCCATTTTCGAGCCGAACCTCCCAACTCCGGCCGAACGCGCGCACACCCGAGAGCTTGAGCGAGCCGAGCCAGGAGGGCAACTCCGCGGGGGCGTCGGAAACGATCGCGTGCCGAGCCGGATCGGGCCGCAAACCGAGGAGGAGCTGGAGGAGGATCACGGGCGTGCCGGCGGCCCACGCCTGCGGCCGCGCCGCCGTCGGGTAGGCGATCGGGAACGGTGTCGCGGTCCGCGAGAAGCCCGCGAAGACCTCGGGGAGCTGGTGGTGAAAGTGGCGAGCCGCGGTGAACATGCGCCGCCCGATCCGCTGCGTCTCGGACCAGCGCCCGTAGCGCGCAAGGCCCCAGGCGATGAGGGAGTTGTCATGCGGCCAGACCGTGCCGTTGTGGTACGAGAGCGGGTTGAAGCCGGCGTCGCCCGAGGACATGGTGCGCACGCCCCACCCCGACCAGAGTTCGTCGCCCATCAGCTGGTCGACGATCGCGTCGGCGCGATCGGCCGGGACGATGCCGCTCCAGAGAAGGTGACCGATGTTCGAGGTCAGCGAGTCCACGCGGCGCTTCTCCCCGTCGAGGGCGAGCGCGTAGTAGCCGCCGCGGCCCTCGCACCAGAACGCCTCCTGGAAACGCACCTGCAGGTCCTCCGCCTGCCGGTCGAGCCGGTCGGCCAGCTCCTGGTCGCGCCAGACCTCGCGCGCGAGCTCGGCCGTTCGCCGCTTGGCGTCGTAGACGTAACCCTGAACCTCGCACGGAGCGATCGGCGCGTCCGCGATACGACCGTCGTGGAAGCGCTGCGAATCGCCCGAGTCCTTCCACGACTGGTTGACGAGGCCGCGCTCGGAGCGGCGCCTGTACTCGACGAAGCCGTCGCCGTCGCCGTCGCCGTACTCGTCGATCCAGGCGAGGGCGCGCATCGCGGGCCCCCGAAGGTCCTCGGCGAGGGTCGCGTCGCCCGTCCAGCGCCAGACTTCGGAGAGCAGTACGAGGTAGAGCGGCGTCGCGTCGACCGTGCCGTAGTACCGCGGGAACCATGCTTCGGCGCCCTTGCCGTGGCGCACCTCGTGGACGATCTTGCCGGGCTCGGCGTCGATCGCCGGGTCGTCGGCGGTCGCCTGCAGCGCGGCCAGGACGCGGAGGGCATTGTGCGCGAGCTCGGGTCCGAAGAGGAGCGTCTGCAGGCATGTGACGAGCGTGTCGCGACCGAAGACGGTCATGAACCAAGGCATCCCCGCGGCGGGAAGCTGGCCGGGGACCCGCGGATCCTCGTCCATCCGCAGCGAGGCAAGATCGGCGACCGACTGCCTGAACGTCACCGCCAGCTCCTCCCAGGAGGCCTGTAGCTGCGGGATCGAAAGGTGCCACGCCGAGAGAGATGAGCGGACGCGCGAGAGCTCGTCGCCGAACTTCCGCTCCGCGTGCGTGACGGCGACACGAACGCCGTTCGCGGACGGAATGACGTCGGCCCGGAGGCGCCACTCCTCCCGCGATTCGAGCGCGATGGAGTAACGCACCGAGCTGCCGTTGACGTCGCCCGGCTCGGAGAGGAGGACCTGGGTCAGCCGGTTCGGCCCGTCGGTGAAGACGAACTGGTTGCCGTCGGACTCGAACTCGGACGGCGCGAGGGCAGGAAGCGGCGGCGCTGTGTCCGGGTGTCCGAGCGCGAAGTCGTGCTCCTTGACAGCGAAGATGTCCGCGAAGTCGGTACCGACCTCGAGCGCGAGCTCGAACTCGACGGGATGCGGTGCGTGGTTCACGACGACGATGTGCTCCTGCATCCCGTCGCCGATGAAGCGGTCGCGCCCGATCGAGAGCACGTCCTGCTCGAGGCCGCCCGCGACCGGGTTCCGAAGGTAGAAGGCGGCCGAGTAGTACTCGACCTTGTCTGACGAAAGCTGGAGCGGCCGCTCGCCGTTGATCGTGAGGATCCAGCGCGAGAGAAAGCGTGTGTCCTCCGCGAAGAGGCCCATCACGGGGTCGGCGATGTCTCCGCACTCGTCAGAGACGCAGAACGTCGAGCCTTCCAGGATGGTGAGTGCCACTAGCGGCGGACGATGGAGTCCTGGCTCGCTTGCTGGAGAGGCTTGATCACCATCTCGTCGACGACCATGTAGTCGGGCCGGCTCACCGCGAAGAGGATGCAGTCAGCCACGTCGGCGGGGGTCAGGTAGTCGACGCCGCGGTAGACCGCGCCCTTGCGTTCCTGGTCGCCGCGGAAGCGGACGTCCGAGAACTCCGTGTCCCCCACCATGCCCGGGTCTACCGTCGAGACCTTGATCCGCCCGACGAGCTCCTTCCGCATGACCTGCGTCAAGGCGAGGACGGCGGTCTTCGAGCCCACGTACATGCCGCCCTGCGGGTAGGCCTCCCGCCCCGCCCACGACCCAAGGTTGACGATGTGCCCGCGCCCGTCCTCCATGTGGGGCAGCACGAGACGCGTCATGCGAACCAGGCCGAGCACGTTGGTCTCGAGCATCTGACGGTCGTCGTCGTCGTTCGACTCCTCGACCGACGTGCGGCCGAGAGCGAGCCCCGCGTTGTTGATGAGGATGTCGATGCGGCCGAGAGTGCCGGCCGCCGTCTCGACGAAGGATGCGCAGCTCGTCTCGTCCGTGACGTCGAGGGGCGCCATCTCGTGGCCTTCACCGGGAAGCTCTTTCAGAAGCTTCTCCAGCCTTTCGACGCGCCGCGCGCCGAGGGCCAGCCGCGTGCCGGCGCCCGCCAGGGCGCGTGCGGTCTCGGCCCCGATGCCGCTCGAGGCGCCTGTGACGATTGCGGTGCGATCCGACAGCTCCGGCACGTGCCGGAGCCTACCGGGCTACTTGCCGACCGTGGCGTCCACCAGCGCGGAGAGGTCGGAGCCGGCTCGCCCACGCGCGAGGCCGACCAGGTAGCAGAGCAGCGGAGCGTGGATGCGCTCGCCGCTCGAGTGGGCCGCGAGCCGGGCGAGCTCGAGCAGCTCGTCGATCTCCGCCTGGGAGAGCTCGAGGCTCTCCGGGCTCTCACCCGACGCTTCGGCCAGCCGATCGCGCGCTTCACGGAGCCATTCGTCCACGCTCGCACCTTAGACTGCGCGCGGCATGAAGGTCGGCGTCCCCAAGGAGACCGCTTCTGGCGAGCGGCGAGTCGCTCTCGTGCCCGATTCGACCAAGCGCCTCGCCGAAGCGGGGGTCGAGATCCTGGTCGAGGCTGGTGCAGGCGTGGAGGCCGGGTTCCTGGACACGGCCTACGAGGAGAGCGGCGCGCAGGTCGTGGGCGACGCGTTCTCCGGGGTGGGCGCCGTGGCCAAGGTGCAGCAGCCGTCCGACGGCGAGATCGGCAAGCTGGGCGACGGCCAGATCCTCGTCGCCTTCCTGCAGCCACTCGTCAACGGCGACCTCGTGCGCGCGCTCGCCGAGCGGCGCGTGACGGCCTTCTCGATGGACTCGATCCCGCGCATCACCCGCGCGCAGCCGATGGACGCGCTCTCATCGCAAAGCACGGTCTCGGGCTACAAGGGCACGCTGATCGCGGCCGACCACCTGCCCAAGTTCATGCCGATGCTGACGACCGCGGCGGGGACGATCCCGCCTGCGCGCATCCTCATCCTCGGAGCGGGCGTCGCCGGCCTGCAGGCGATCGCGACCGCGCGGCGGCTCGGCGCGGTCGTGTCAGCCTTCGACGTGCGGCCGGCGGTGAAGGAGCAGGTGGAGAGCCTCGGCGCCACGTTCCTCGAGCTCGACGTCGAGGGCGCGGAAGGCCAGGGCGGCTACGCGGTCGCGCTCTCGGAGGATCAACACGAGCGCGAGCAGGAGCTGATCGCCCACCACGTGGCCGAGTCCGACGCGGTCATCACCACTGCGCTCATCCCCGGACGGGAAGCGCCTGTCCTCATCACCGCCGAGGCCGCGCGCGGAATGCGGCCCGGCTCCGTGATTGTCGACCTCGCGGCCGAGGCGGGCGGGAACTGCGAGCTCACGAAGCCCGGGGAGACCATCGTCGAGAGCGGCGTCACCGTGATCGGCGAGCTCAATCTCCCGAGCTCCATGCCGCTGCACGCAAGCCAGATGTACTCCCGCAACGTGTGGACGTTCCTGAACCACCTCCTCGGAGGCGGCTCCGAGCTCACGCTCGACTTCGACGACGAGATCACGCGCGAGACGTGTGTGACTCACGAGGGCCGCGTGCTGAAGGAGCCGCTGGCTGCATGAGCATGACGCTGCTCAACAGCATCACCGTCTTCGTCCTCGCCGTGTTCATCGGCATCGAGATCATCTCGAAGGTCCCGACGATGCTGCACACACCGCTCATGTCGGGGACGAACGCGATTCACGGAATCGTGCTCGTCGGCGCGATGCTCATCGCCGGCTCCGCCGACTCCGACCTCGAGAAGGCACTCGCCTTCGTGGCTGTCGTCTTCGCGACGATCAACGTGGTCGGCGGCTTCCTCGTCACCGACCGCATGCTCGAGATGTTCAAGCGCAAGCCGTCCAAGCCCGACTCCGAATGACGCCCCTCCTCGCGCTGTCGCAGACGGCGATCAACTTCACGTACCTCGTCGCCGCGGTCTTGCTCATCGTCGGGATCCGCCGGCTCTCCTCGCCGCCGACGGCGCGCTCGGGCAACTGGATCGCCGCGGTCGGGATGGGGATCGCTATCTTCTTCACCTTCCTCGACGAGGACATCACGAGCTACTGGCTGATCGTCGTTGGCATGGCGATCGGGACGGTGATCGGGGTCGTTTCGGCGCGCCTCGTGAAGATGACCGCGATGCCGCAGATGGTGGCGCTCTTCAACGGCGTCGGCGGCGGCGCGGCGGCGCTCATCGCAGCCGCGGAGTTTCACCGGATCGCGCCTGCGGCCGGCCACCTCTCCGGTGACTCGGTCGGGGCGATGCTCTTCTCGGCGCTGATCGGCTCGATTTCCTTCTCGGGCAGCCTCGTCGCCTTCGGGAAGCTGCAGGAAGTCCTTCCCGGCCGGCCGATCACCTACGTAGGCCAGCAGGTCGTGAACGCGCTCCTCTTCGTAGCCCTGCTGGGGCTGGGAGTCCTCGCCGGCTCGACCGAGCAGGGGATCTGGATGGTGCTGCTCCTCCTGGGAGCCCTGCTGTTCGGCGTCCTGCTCGTCCTTCCGATCGGCGGCGCCGACATGCCGGTCGTCATCTCGCTCCTGAACGCGTTCACGGGCCTCGCGGCCGCCTCGGCCGGCTTCGTGCTCGAGAACACGGCGCTGATCATCGGTGGCACGCTCGTCGGCGCCTCGGGCACGCTCCTCACCGTTCTCATGGGCCGGGCGATGAACCGCTCGATCGCCAACGTCCTCTTCGGGGCGTTCGGGGCGGTGCCAGCCGGAGGCACTGCGGCGGCGGCCTCGACCGACGGGAAGTCCTACCGGGAGGTGACCGCCGACGACACGGCCGTCATGCTCGCGTACGCACAGCGCGTCGTCGTCGTGCCCGGGTACGGGCTCGCGGTCGCACAGGCCCAGCACGCGGTGCGGGAGCTCGCCGACCTCCTGGAAGCACGCGGCGTCGACGTCAAGTATGCGATCCACCCTGTCGCCGGCCGCATGCCGGGGCACATGAACGTCCTCCTCGCCGAGGCGCAGGTGCCCTACCCGCAGCTCTACGACATGGACGACATCAACCCGGAGTTCCCGCGCACGGACGTCGCTCTCGTCATCGGTGCCAACGACGTCACCAACCCGGCCGCGCGCGACAATCCGGAGAGCCCGCTCTACGGCATGCCGATCCTGAACGTCGACCAGGCCGCGAACGTGGTCATCCTCAAGCGGAGCATGAGCCCAGGCTTCGCGGGGATCGACAACGACCTGTTCTACGAGGCGAACTCGGCGATGCTCTTCGGGGACGCGAAGTCGTCCGTCGAGAAGCTCGTCGCCGCCGTCAAAGCAGCGTGATCTGATCCCCCTGGGAGACGCGCCCGGTCGCGATGACCTTGGCGAGCATCCCGCGCTTTCCCTCGAGCTCGGCCTGGAGACCGGGACGGATCTCCTCCATCAGCTCGCACGGGTCGCAGACCATTGAGACCTCGAACTCGGCGTCGCCGACCTGGAGCCTCTGGCCGATCGGCCAGTTCATCACGTCTGCGCCGCGCACGGTGAAGTTCTCCTTCACGCGCCCGGGCGGAACGCCGAGCGACTCGATGTCCTCGGCCGCGACGAAGAGGACGTTGCGCTTGCCGCCGCGGCGATGGGCGCAGCCTTCGACGCCCTCGTTCTCGAAGACCTGAGCGGTGTCGAGCTCCTCCATGAGCTCCCGGCGCTTGGGCGAGCGCCAGATGTGCGCGATCTCGGCCATGAGCCGAGTATAAGGAGGCATGCCGCGGATGGACATCGCACCCGGCCTCTGGATCTGGCGCCTACAGCATCCCGCCTGGAGCCCCGAGGCAGATTGGGATCCGCACGTGACCTCGACGGTGGTCGAGACAGGGGGCGAGGTCGCGCTGATCGACCCCCTGGCGCCGCCTGAGCAGGACCGCGAGGTGTGGGAGCGCCTGGACGCGGCGCCGCCAACGCTCGTCGTCGTCCTCAAGCCGGATCATGTCCGCGACGTCGACCTCTTCGTGCGCCGCTACGGCGCGCGAGCGTTCGGGCCGAGCCTCTTCTGGCGCGACGACATTCCCGAGACCGACCTCGAAGCGATCGAGCCCGGCTCGGAGCTCCCGGGCGGGCTCGTCGCCCTCTACGACGGGCGCGGGAGGAATGAGACGCCGCTCTGGGCTCCCCAGCAACGCGCGCTCCTCTTCGCCGACGCGCTGACGGAACGGGGCGGCGAGCTCCGGGTCTGGGGGACGCCGTGGCACGAGGAGCGGACGCTTCCCGCGCTCAGGGCTCTCCTCGACCTTCCTTTCGAGCACGTGATCGTGTCGCATGGCGAGCCGGTGCACGACCGCGCCGCCTTCGAGCGGGCGCTCGAGCTCGTGCCCTACGGGGAGTAAGACGAAGGGCCGGTTTCCCGGCCCTTCGTCTTAGCTTGGTGTCGAACCCATGTGCCGCGGCCCACCGAGGTGCCCGCTTTTCGACTAGTCGTCGAAGCCGAACGCGGTCACGGCCGCGTAGGCATCGACCTGGCCGAAGCCGAAGAACCCGTTGTACTGGTCGGTACCGACACAGCGCGGATCCGGCGGGCAAGGCTTGGCCTGCGCGGTCCGGTCGAGGACCGCCCGGATCAACAGAGGCTTCAGGGGCTTCAGGAAGCCGAACGCCTTCAGCTTCGCGAACCGGCTCGCGACGAGAGCTGCGACGCCGCTCACGTCCGCGGCCGCCATCGAGGTGCCCGCGTTGTAGCGATACGTCGCGCCCGGAGGCCCGTCGACGATGTTCGGCATCGCGGTGGGCGGAATCGGAATGTATGACGGGAACGTCGAGAGGATCAGCCCGCCGGGCACTCCGCCCTGCGCGGGATCGCCGCCGGGGGCGACGAGGTCGATTGCTCCAAAGCCGAAGTTCGACGGGCCGGGGGGCGTGGCCAGAACGGGACCGCCGTTCCTGCCTTCGCTCGCGACCCCGATCACGCCGGGCAGCTGCACGGGCATCCGGATGCAGCTCGAGCCCGCGGCCGGCTGCGTCATGTCGACCCCGTTGTTCCCGGCCGAGGAGACGATGGTCGTGCCCGAGCGGAGTGCGCTCTTCACGGAGCCGCCGACGACCTGAATGGCGGCTGCATCGGCCGGGTCGCTGGCACAGAAGAAATCGAGTGGATCGGCGGAGCCGGTCGCGCCCTTGTCCACCGCGAAACTCGCGTTTGCGACATCCACATTCTGCTGCGACACGTACTTGAACGCGCACGCGGCCGCCTGCGGCGTGATCGGCAGGCCCGGATCGGTGACCTTGACGATCAGGAGCTGGACATTCGGCGCGACGCCGACGGTCCCGAAGTCGTTGTCACCCGCCGCGATGATCCCAGCCACGTGCGTGCCGTGGCCGACGTTGTCCCTCCACAGGGTGCCCGTTGGATCCTTGACCGGGGTGCCCGTGATGCACGAGACGCTATTGGCAGTATCGATGCGACCTGCGAACTCGGGGTGGCCCGGGTCGATGCCCGAGTCGATCAGCGCGACGCGGACGTCAGGGCTTCCGCCCGTGATCGTCTGCGCCTGGAAAGCCCCGATCATCTCGAGGCTCCACTGCTGGCTCGAAAGATTGTCCGGCGTCGCCGGATTGCCCGGCAGGAGGGCGATTCCGGCCTCGCCCGCCGAGGTGGCTGCGAGCGCGACCGCCGCGCAGGTAGCCGAAATGAAGGTTCGCGCAATTCGTCCCGGTTGCCGCAAAGCTAACCTCTCCTCCGCTCGGTGCTTCTCCCACGGACATTTGCCCGCACACGCACTTTACGGCGAACTTTAGGTCCGCGCGTCCCTCAATTGAGTGAGCCGTCCGAGGTTAGAAATTTACCCGCAAAACAGCTGCTTTTCGGGTCGACGGCGTCCACCTCGTCACGTAGGCCGTCCGGCCCGTCAGCGCCGTCGTCCAGAGAAGGGTTTTTCGTCCGCTCACGTGCATGAGAGTTTTGGTCTTCTTGCTCCCGAACCACTTCATCCGCAGATACGAGCCCTGGGGACGATGCTCGACCCAGACGATGCGCCTCGAGGTCACGGATGGGTTCGCCTCCATCCAGACGTTCGTCCGCTTGACCGCGCGTCGATCGTTCGTCGCGAGGTTGAGCACGTAAATCGCAGAACCTCCATGGACGATCCGGTGCCAAGCGAGCCGTCCGCCGCGAAGGGCCGGCCGGCCGAGGTCGGCTGCGCTGCGCACGGAGGCGATCATCTGTTCGTCCAGGTTCGGCTTGCTGATGTCTGCGAGGACGAGGCGCTCGTGGGCGCCGTCGTCGCGGATGTAGGCGAGCAACGGGTAGTCGAGGGCCGGACGCGAATAGGGCCCGTCGAGCTCCCGCACAGGAGCGTCGTTGCGCCAGTCGATCACCTTGATCCCCTGGGCGTCTTCGTAGGCGAGGTAATCGCCGTCGAGCGCGGGGGCGTTCGCCGGGCTCACCGTGTCCATCGGGTCCGGGGCGGGCGGCGCGACGAGCACCTTGATCGTCCCGGAGTCCATGCGGGCACGCGCAAGCGTCTTTCCGTCGGCGGCGGGGTCGAAGCCGCGGCCGAGGGAGGTGACAGCGGCGCCGGCCGCCGGTGCGACGGCAAGGAGGACGACCGCGAGCCCGAGCACGATCGCGTTCGCACGCGGCACGAAGGAGGCGCGTCCGACGAGTCTTTCGACGGCGGCCTGACCGTTCGGGTCCCGGTGCCGCGGCCAGACGGCCATGAACGCGCGCCCCGCTCCGTAGAGCGCGAAGCAGCCTGCGGCGAGCACCGGATTCCCGAGCGCGAGCGCGACCGCGCACGCGACCCAGAAGGTCGCGACCGGCTGAAAGGTGAGGAAGCCGACGCCCAGGCCGGCGCCGTAGCCGGCGCTCCACACGGGAAGCGGCAACTCATGCTGCCAGCGCTCCGGCACCTGCCTGCGGGACTGTGGGAGCGGCAGTCGGAGGATCCCCGCCTCACGGAGCGCGGCCACGAACGCGAGCGCCGCGGCCGCGATCAGCGCGGGCCGGGTGCCGATGAGGCTCCCGAGGAAGCCGAGCGTCGCTCCGAGCATGGCCGACGCGACGAGTGCCGCGAATGCGAAGAGGGCGATCGCGAGCCGTTGACGGGAGCGGCTCCCGCACACGGCGGGAGTGAGGGTCTCGACCATGGAGAGGCCTCAGGGCGACCAAGCGCCCGAGAGACCTGCGAGGAGAGCGGTCGCCGCGAGCGCCGCGGCAACGGCTAGCACTTGAGCCCCGAGTCGTAGTACAGGACGCAGAACACGCGTCTACCCTCGAAGCAGTAACCGGTCAGGGACGCGTCGCCGTTGATCCGCTTGTTGCTGTAGGAGCAGCAGTCCACGAGCTTCCGCACCTGACCGCTGCAGCAGCGGTACCACGCCCCCTGCATGACCCCGCCGATCCTGTAGTGCTCGTTCGTCCAGTCCTCGCAGAGCCGAGTCCGCGGAGCACGCGGGAGAAACTCGCCGTCCGGTGAGCGCAGCCGGTTGCCCGAGCCGTCCACAGCCCACCCATCGGAGTTGACCGGACGGCCGAGATTGTCG
The DNA here is from genome assembly GCA_046733475.1 of Actinomycetota bacterium. Classification (GTDB taxonomy): domain Bacteria; phylum Actinomycetota; class Thermoleophilia; order Gaiellales; family Gaiellaceae; genus DATEOR01. The sequence goes on along the minus strand of JBKPPF010000071.1, from coordinate 32,634 downwards.
ATCGGGTGGCCGTCGCTCGGCCGAAGCGGAAACCCGTTCTTGTCGATGCGGGGGAGACCGAGCGGGTTCAGGCACGACCCGGTCGTCCAGATGTGGCCGCAGAAATGGAATGCCTCGCTCTTCTCGGGCCGAACCGCTGCCGCGACCGCCGCTCCGCCCGTTGCCGCGAGCACCGCGCCGCCCATGCGCCCGAGAAACGACCTCCTCGTCATCCCCGAGGCCAGACGGGTCGAAAGCGCGCGTGCCGCGCCGTCGAGGAGCCCGTCAGGCCGGCGCATGTTCCATCCTTGCGGAACCCAGCGCGACGAGGCCGTCGAGCTGCTCGAGCGAGTTTACGGTGCCCTTGGCCGCGACGATCCCCTCGACGACGTGGACGAGGAACGGCGTCCCCGGAACGCTCCAGCGCTCGAAGACGGAGGGCTCCTCGTGCTCGTACACGGTCCGCACGGCCATTCCCTCGCGCTCAAACGCTCGCACGCCCGGTGCAATGGCGCGACAGAGGCGGCAGTCGGCGCTGAAGAAGGCGATGAGCTCCTCCCCGACCCCATTGAGACCGTCGAGCTCCGGAGCCACGTCGCCGAGGGGCGGGCCCTCCTCGGCAAGCTCGAGGGCGACGCCGGGCCCGAGGCGCATCGTCAGCACACCTATCTGGCGGTACAGCGCGAGCACGAGTGCCGCCAAAGCGAGAACGGCGAGACCGAGGACCACGAGCGCCGCGAACACGATCGCGTCGCTCGACGGGCGGCCGACCTCGACGTCCGCGAATGCGCCGAACGCGGCGGCTCCCGTGAAGAGAACGGCCCGTCCGAGGAGAAGGTCGGTGTTTCGCTCGTTGGCGCCGAAGCACCCGCACCGTAGCCGGCGCACCCCGCGGGCGCGCACGCTAACGAGCGCGGCGACGAAGACAACTCCGAGGACGACGGCGGCGACCGCAGCGGCCCGGACGCCCGCGAGCAGAAGGACGCCTGTCGCGAGCTCGATCCCGGTCAGCGCGGCGAGCGCGGCGCCGCGCCAGCGGGAGGGCACGCCGTAGGGCGCCAGGAACGACGAGTCTCGGGACAGGAGCTTCGACACGCCCGCCCACAAGAGGGCGACCGCGACGAACGAACGGGCGATGAGGTCGAGCGACAACACTGGGCGTCGGTTCGTCGGCTGGGCGTTGCGCCCTTCGTTCTCCCGAGGCCGCAGAATAACGACTGCTCCGGGGGATCGGCCCGAAGAGCGTCGTCTTGATCCTCAGCCCGCGTGCTCGGCGCTTCTCAGGCCGCGTAGGGCCCAGAGCGAGAAGCCGAGCACGAGAGCCGCAGCGAGCGCGAACGCGAGCCCGACCTCGGTCGGGGACCCCGCCAGAAAGCCACGACCTGCCTCGAGCACCCGCGTGATCGGGTTGTACGTCGCGACATTGTGGATCCACCCCTGCAGCAGGGCGAGCGGCACGTAGACGGGAGCGAAGAAGAGGAGGAGAAAGACGGGCATCTGCATGACCGGGCCCGCCTGCATCGTCCGGAGGCGGAGTGCGACGCCGGTCGCCCAGAGGATCGCTGCGAGGTTGAGGCAGACGGCCAGCGTGTAGAGGCCGACGAGGTCGATCCCGCTGCCGCCGACGTTCATTCCCACGAGCAGTGCAACCACGGTCACCACTGCCGCCGTGACGAGCCAGCGGACGAGCGCGGCGGCCGCGTAGCCGAGCACGATCCCGCTGCGGTGCGGCGCGGACAGAAGAAGCCGGCGCCCGAAGCCGCTCTCGAAGTCCCGTGCGATCCCGAAGCCGGTGAAGACCCCGCCGAACGCAGCAGATTGGAGGAGCACGAAGACGAACTGGAAGGCCGTATACCCCGGCGGGTAGTCGAACCCCGGCACCTGGTCGATGCGCGAGAGACCGCCCGCGAACGCAGTGAAGAAGAAGAGCGGGAAGATCAGGGACGGGATCAGGAGCGACGGGTTCGTGAACACATTGTGGAGGACCCGCCAGGCCACTCCCTCGGCGACGGACAGGATTCTCATGAGCGTGTGAGCCTCGTCCGCAGCGACGCAGAGGCGAGCGTGACCGCGGTCACCGCGATCAGCGTGGCGACCCCGAAGCCAAGCGCGAGCGCTTCGGCGTCCCACCCGATGACGATCAGGCTGCGGATGCCCTCGATGAGGTACGAGACCGGGTTCAGCGTCGCGGCGGTCTGGAACCACGTGATCTCGATCAGGTTCCGCGGCATCGCCATCGACGAGATGAAGAGGAAGACGAAGAAGACCGGGAACATGCCCTGCACCGCCTCGCCCGAGCCGGTGCGGAGCGCGAGGAAGGCGCCCAGCGCTCCGAAGCCGAGCCCGATCAGGAGCGAGAAGATGAACAGCACGGCGATCCCCCCGACGCCGGCCGCGAAGTGGACGCCAAGGATGAGGCCGGCGGCGATCCAGACCGCGGCCTGGACCGCGGTCATCGCCATCACCCCGCCGAGCTGGCCGCCCAGGAGGGCGATGCCGCGCATCGGCGTCAGCGCCAGGCGGTTGAGGAAACCCGTTTGGATGTCGCGCGCGAGATCCGTGCCGGCGTTCATGGTCGCGAAGAGCGCGCCCTGCATGAACGGGACGGCGAGCGCAAAGGCCAGATACGAGTCGGTGGGGAATCCGGGCAGGTGCGTGGCCGACTGAAGTCCGGTCGAGTTCACCGCGAGCAGGAGCAGCGGGAAGACGAGTGGGAAGACGACGTTCGCCGGCTGGCGCGCGGTGCGCACGACCGACCGCCGCGCGAGCTGACCGACCTGCTCGACGAACCTCTCGCTCACGCCGGTTCGAGCGCGAGCTCGGGTTCTTCTTCCGCCTCGCCCGCGCCTTCGAGCGAGCGGCCGGTCTTGGCGAGGAAAACGTCGTCGAGCGAAGGCTGGTGGAGCTGGAGGTTCTCGACCTTGAGGCCCTCGGCGTCGAGGGCGCGCACGATCTCGGCCAGGTCGGCCTCGCCCGTCGTCAGGCGCACCGCCACGCCCTGGATCGCAGCGCACGGCTCGCCGAAGCGCGCGAGGATCGCAGCAGCGCGCGCCTTGTCCTCGAGGTCGGCCGGGACGACCTCGACCGTGGGCCGCCCGACCTCCGCCTTCAGCTGCGCGGGAGTTCCCTCGGCGACGATCCGGCCGTGGTCGATGATCCCGACCCGGTTGGCGAGCACGTCCGCCTCCTCCAGGTACTGCGTCGTCAGGAAGACGGTGACGCCGTCGTCTTGTGCGAGGCCGCGGACCTCCTCCCAGAGCGCGCTACGGCTTTGAACGTCGAGCCCCGTCGTCGGCTCGTCGAGGAAGAGGATCCGTGGCGAGTGCACCAGGGCGAGCGCGAGGTCGAGCCGGCGCTTCATGCCGCCGGAGTAGCCGCGCACCTTCCGGTCGGCCGCCTGCGAGAGCCCGACGCGCTCGAGCAGGAGCTCGCCTCGCCGCGCGCGCTCTGAGCGCGGGATCCCCTGCAGCGTCGTCTGCAGGCGCAAGTGCTCGCGACCCGTGAGCAGCGGATCGAGCGCAGCCTCCTGGAGCGCCGCGCCGATCGCGGCCCGGACCTGTGGGCCCTCGCGGACGATGTCGTAGCCGGCCACCGTGGCCGTGCCAGCGGTCGGCGGCAGCAGGGTCGTGAGCATGTGCACCGTCGTCGACTTGCCCGCGCCGTTCGGGCCGAGGAACCCGTAGATCTCGCCGGGGTGCACGACGAGGTCGATCCCGTCCACGGCGCGCGGGCCCTTCTTGAACTCGCGCACCAGTCCGCTCGCGACGATCCCATGCTCGTCCGCCATGGTTGTAGGCTAGTCGTGTGAGCACTTCGACGGTCTCACGCGGCGCGGAGCTCGACACGTGGGTCAGCTTCCTGCGAACGCACTCTGCGATCGTCGGCAAGCTGAACGCCGAGCTCGTGGCCGAGCACGGGCTGACGATCAACGACTTCGAGGTCCTGCTTCACCTTTCGTGGGCACCCGAGCAAGCCATGCGGCGGGTCGATCTCGCTTCGAGCGTCCTCCTCACTCCCTCGGGGATCACACGGCTTCTCGACGGGCTCGAGCGCTCGGGCTTCGTTGCGCGGGAAGCCTGCGCAACCGATCGGCGCGTCGTCTACGCGAAACTGACCCCGGCCGGGAACGAGAAGCTCCAGTCCGCGCGCACGACGCACCTCGCAGGCGTGCACCGGCTCTTCGTGGAGCGCTTCAGCGCGGACGAGCTCGCGAGCCTCGCCGATCTCCTCGGGCGTCTTCCCGGCGCAAACGGCGACAGCCCCGACTGCTAGAGCGCGAGCACGTCGTCGGCCTCCGCGACGACGAGCGGATCATGCGTGGCGCAGACGACCGCGGCGCCCTGCTCGCGGGCGTAGCGGCCGAAGAGCGCGCTCACCGCGAGCGCGTTCGCCTCGTCGAGCCGCGCGGTGGGCTCGTCGGCGAGCAGGAGCTTCGCCTCGGCCGCGAGCGCGCGGGCGATCGCCACACGCTGACGCTCTCCCGCCGAGAGCCGCGCGACGCGCTGCTCCGCGCGCTCGGCGAGCCCGACCTCGGAGAGGGCATCGAGCGCGCGCTCGAGCGCTTCGCCGGGACTCATGTCCCGTAGCGCGAGTGCGACCTCCACGTTCTCGCGCGCGCTGAGAAACGGGGTCAGTGCCGGGTCCTGTGGGATGAACGCGATCGGGTCGCGCCGGAGCGCGGCCCGCCCCTCCCGCCCCAGCTCGACGAGGTCGCTCCCGAGCACACTGGCGCTCCCGGCGCTCGGGTCGCGGAGCCCGGCGAGGATGTGGAGGAGCGTCGTCTTCCCCGAGCCGGAGGGGCCGGTCAGGGCGGTCAGCCGGCCGGCGCGGAAGTCGGCGTCCAGCCCGTCGAGGACGACGATCTCATGCGAGCCCGCCCCGTAGCGCTTGTCCACCCCGCGCGCCTGCGCGAGCACTGCGCCGTTCTCCGCCAGGCCCGGAGCCGGCGGCTGTCCGTCCCGAGGTCCCGGGTGCGCGGGCTCGCCGGCGGCCGAGACGACGATGCCCTCGTCTCCCAGCTCGGCATGCGCCCGCGAGCCGATCCGGGCTCGGACGAGGAGCTCCTCGGGCAGGCGCACCCAACCGCCGCGCGCGACGACGAGCGTTTCCCCGTCACCCCGCTCGGTCTCCTCGCTGACGCGGCCGTCGCGGACGCGGACGGTCCGGTCGGCGATGGTGGTCGACTCGACGTCGTGGCTGACGAGGACCGTGGTGCACCCATGCTCGCGGGCGAGCTCCCCGATGACCTCGTAGACGAGCCCGGCACTCGCGGCGTCGAGCTCTCCCGTCGGCTCGTCGGCGAGGAGCAGCTTCGGGCGGTGGGCGAGCGCGGCACACACCGCGATGCGCTGCTGCTCGCCGCCCGAGAGCTCTGAGGGGCGCGCGGCGCGCTTGTCCGTGAGTCCCACGCGCTCGAGGAGCTCGTCCGCCCGCCTTTCCCTTTCTGCGCCAGGCGCGCCGGCGAGACCGAGCTGCACGCCGACGAGCTGGCGGGCACTCAGGTCGGGGTCGAGCGAGCGGGAGTAGTGCTGCTCGACGTAGCCGGTCGTTCGCGAGCGGTACTCGGCCAGGCGGCTCGACGAGAGGCGCCCGAGGTCCGCGTCGAAAACAAGTGTCGTTCCGGCGGACGGTCGCTCGAGCCCGGCGAGAACCCGGAGCAGCGTCGACTTCCCGGACCCGCTCGGGCCGAGAACGACGAGCACCTCCTTCTCCTGCACGGAGAGCGTCAGGCCCTGAAGGGCGGCGGCGTGTCCCTCCGGCGTCGAGTAGACGCGGAAAAGATCGCGGACTTCGACGGCGCTCACACCGCCCTCCTCGTCGAGAGCGCGACCAGCCCTGCCGTGAGCACGCCGTACACCGCGCAGGCCAGTGCGACGAGGCGCCAGTCCACCGCGATCGCGAGCGGCGGATCGGGAAGGGAGGCGCCCGCGGTCAGCGTGACGAGGTCGACCGCCAGGATGGCGAGAAGCGCGGCCGCCGCCAGCCCGCCGAGCAGACCGAGGGCGGCAACGAGGACCGCGCGGAGGCGGAGGTGCCGTCTGAGCGTGCCCGGCCCTGCGCCCTGCGTCTCCAGATCGAACAGCTCGCGGCGCTCGTCACGAGCGTCTCCGGCAAGGAGAACGGCGAGCCCGACGAGCGCCAGCAGGAAGGCGACGACCGCGGCGCCCGTCAGCGCGGCCAGCGAACCGCGGGCGAGCGGATCGGCGCGGAGACGATCCTCGATCTCGGCGCGGGAGGAGACCGAGAGCGGCGCGAACGGCGGCTGTTGCAGGTTCGCGCCGAGGTCCTCGTACCCGGCGAGCCAGAGCTCGTTCGGCACCGCAGTTCCGGGATTCGCCGCGTTCATGGCGACGTACAGCGAGCGCTCGTCTCCGAGCACGAAGTCGCCGTAGGCCGACGGAAAGCGGCGGATCGTTCCCACTACGCGAACCGGCACGGAGCCGCCCGGAAGCCGGAGTGGCAGGATGCCGCCGGACCCCGCAGCAGCAGCGAGGCCGGGGGTCGCGACGACGGCGGGCGGGCTTCCGTCGGTTGCCTGGGTGGGTTGGAAGCGTGGGTTCGCGGCCTCGTTCGAGAGCAGGAAGCGGAGCCTCGACCCGGTCGCGTCGACGTTGTCGAGCCCGACCCAGCCGGAGTAGTCCGTGATCGCGCTCCCGCCCGCGATCGCCGGGGCCAGCGTCAGCACCCCGTCCACGCGCGCAAAGTCGCCGTGGCCCTCCACCGAGAGCGCGCGAGAGAGCTCGAGCGCGACCATCCGTCCGCGGAGGGCGTCGGGCGGGATCGCGGCCCTCAGCGTCCCTCTCCCAGGCTTCGCCGTCCCGAGGGCGACGCGCGCGAACAGATCGTCCGGCTGGAGCACGACGGCGGTGAGCGTGACCGCTCCCCCGTGCAGGGTGTAGGGAATCGCGAGCTCGGAGGCGTCAGCGGGAAGCGGAGCCCCGCGCAGAACCGGGGGCGGGCTCGGCTCGATGCGCTCGATCAGCTCGCTGCGGGAGAGCGAGGAGAAGCGGTCCTGCCAGCCGTCCAGGTTCGCGATCGCGGCTGCGGGCACGCCGAGCAGGGTCAGCTGGTCGGGCCCTCCTGCGCTCGCCGTCCGCCGGAGAACGGGCGTCACCCCCGCGCCCAGCGCCTCGTAGCTCGAAAGCGGTGCCGCCTCGAGCGGCGCGACGAGGCCCGTCGGAGACAGATCCTCGCGCACGGTGAAGTCCTCAGGCACGCCGTAGGCCGCCTGCTCGGAGAGGCCGTCGTCGAGCGTCGAGCGGTAGACGATCGCGAACAGCCCGAGGCCGAGGCTCGCCACGAGGAAAGTGACCGCCACGGCCGCCCGGCCAGGGCTCCGCGCGAGGGAGAGTACCGCCAGCCGCATGTGGATCCGCCCCCCGCGGGCAGCGCGCTCGAGCAGGCGAAGGCCAGGCACGAGCAGGCGCGCGGCCGCGACGGCGACGACGAAGGTCACAAGACCGGGGAGGAGCAGAAGCAGCGTCCCCGTGCCGCCGCCCTGGCCCAGCGCGCGGGCGTCCGCATCTCCCCGCGTGAAAGCAAGGACGACGGCAAGCAGCGCTCCGAGCGCGGCGGCGTCGAGCGGAGTCAACGTGCGTCCGCCGAGGGAGACGCCCGGAACGGTCAGAACAACGATGAGTACGAGCGCCCCGGCGACCGCCAGCCCGACGGCAGCAGCGAGCCCCGAGCCCGCGAGCGCCGAATGGCCGAGCACGGCGCCCGGCGGCGAGCCGGCCCTGTCCGCGAGAAGCGCTGTGACGGCGCTCCCGAGCGCCCAACCCACGACTGCGCCGAGAAGCGCCACCGCGCTCGTCTCCGCAACCGTCACGAGGTGCACCTGCCAGCGGCGGCCTCCGAACCAGGTCAGACGCTGAGCCGCCGCCTCGACGTCGCGCCGCATGCCGACCGCCGCGAGCACGGCGAACGCGAGCAGGAGCGCTGCGACCTGGCCTCCGACGAGCAGAAGCCTGCGCCCGGCGACCCGCCCGGTCTCGCGCGCCGCCGCGAGCTCGGCGACGGGCGCCGAAAGATCGAGGAAGAGCGAGCGGGCTCGCAGCGTCGACTCGGCCCGGGTCGCGCGCAACTCGAAGCTGTCGATCTCCCAGGGATGGATGCTGCGCGGCGCCAGCGGCACCGACCACGCGTACGTCCTGTAGATGGAGTCGAGCTCCGGGAGCCCGGAGAGCTCGTCGAAGCCTTCGGCGACCAGGAACGGCGGCTCCGCGACGCCGAAAGACTCCCCGACCCGCGTGGCCTTCGCGCCGGGCAGAAGGCCGAACGGCAGCGGCGAGGTGAGCTCGCCTTCGCCCACCTTCACCAAGCGGATACCGGGCGCGCTCGCGATCTGGCCCTCGCCGCCGAGCTGCAGGACCTCGCAGCGCTCGGGCGTGCACTCGCGCGGGTAACGACCCGAGGTCAGGCGCACCCAGCGTGAAACGTCGTCGACGGCCGCGAGGTTCGTGAGCGCGCCGCCGATCCGAAGGAGCTTGTACTGCACCGCGCGCACGGGCTCACCGGGCGCGAGGCCGGCGAGGCTGTCGACGACGAGCGGCTCGAGCTCCTCGCGCGTGATGCCGTTCCGCGTGAGTCCGAGGTCGGCGTACGTGACCGCGACCGCACGCTTGGACTCCGGCAGCGCGCCGAGCGCCCCTCCCGCGGAGACATCCTGCGCGACCAGGCTTCCTCCGAGCACGACCGCAAGTGCGCCGGCTGCCGCTGCGATCCCGAGCGCGAGCAGCAGGGCACGGCCGGGCCGGTGCCGCAGACGCGACCACGCGAGCCCGAGCGGATACCCGACCGAGCGGATCGTCTTCACCTCCCGAAACGCTGCCAGAGAGTGAGCATCACAACCACTGAATCTTCTTGTGGTTGACTAAGATTCGCTTATGCTCGACGTTCGACGGATGCGGGTGCTCAGCGCGGTGGCCGACCACGGGTCGATCGCCGCCGCCGCACAGGCGCTCGCTTTCACGCCCTCGGCGGTCTCGCAGCAGATCGCGACCCTCGAACGCGAGGCCGGCGTGGCTCTCGTCGAGCGAGGCCCGCGGTCCGTCCGCCTGACCGCGGCCGGGCGCGCCCTCGTCGCCCACACGGACGGAATCGTCGCCAGTCTCGCCGCCGCGGAAGCCGAGATCCAGGCCATCGCGGGCCTGCGCGGCGGGATGCTCCGCCTCGCCTCCTTCCCCACCGCCTACGCGACCATCATGCCGCAGGCGATCGCGGAGTTTCGCCGGCGCCACCCGGCGGTCGAGCTGTCTCTCACCGAGGCCGACCCGCTCGCGAGCCTGGCCCGCATCAAGTCGGGAGAGCTCGACCTCGGGCTCATGTACGAGTACGACTTCGTCCCGTTTCCCGAGGACGACTCGGTCGAGCAGACGCACCTCCTCGACGATCCGATTCGCGTCGTGCTCCCGCATGGACACCGGGCGGCGCGCCGGCGCGGGGTGAAGCTTGACGATCTCGCCGAGGAGTCCTGGATCACCTCGACCGCCAACTCCTCCTGCCACGAGTTCGTCTCCCGCGCGTGCCGAGCCGCCGGCTTCGAGCCGATGATCGGCTTCGAGAGCGACGATCACGGCGTCTGGCAGGGGCTTGTCGCCGCGGGAGTCGGCGTCGCGCTCGCGCCCGAGCTCGCGCTCGAGACGCTCTACCCGGGCGTCGAGGCGCGGCCGGTGGCCCTGAGCCCGCTGAAGCGGCGGATCTTCGCGGTCAACCGCACCGGCGGACGCTCGCCGGCGATCGAGGCCATGCTCGAGGTGATCGCCGAGACGATCGCCGCGCGCGAGGAGCGGCCCGTCGTCGAGCCGCCCCTCGCATCGCTTCGGTAGAGCGGAGCGCCTCGCTGTGCAAGCCGTATCACGTGACCCTGTCTAAAGACGGGATAATCCCGTGTTACTAGGACTTGGCCTCAGGCTAGGAGGCGGCCCGAGCTTCGACACCGAGGAGCGTGCGAGCGCCGCCGGCGGCCTTCGCGCGATACGCCGCGATGTCGGCCGAGCGATAGAGGTCGTACGACGAGCCGAGGTTGATCGCGGCCCGGGCGACGCCGCCGGAGAAGCTGTAGGGACCGCGCTGGTTGAGCGCTTCCTGCGCCCGCTCCGCGACCTTGATCGCATCGTCGGGGTTGGCACCCGGGAGGATGACCGCGAACTCGTCTCCGCCGAGCCGACAGGCGACGTCTCCGGCGCGCGAGGACTCGACCAGCGACTCTGCGAGAGCGCGGAGCGCCTCGTCCCCGGACGGATGGCCGCCGAGGTCGTTGATGCGCTTGAGGCCGTCGAGGTCGACGACGAGAAGGCTGAGCTGCTCGCCGTTCCGCTGGCTCCGGGCGACGGCCGCCTCGAACTGCTCCTCGAAGAGGCGGCGATTGTAGAGCCCGGTGAGCTTGTCGCGTGCCGCGAGCTCTTTCATCTCCTGGTAGAGCATCGCGTTTTGCACGGCAGGCGCGACGACGTTGCAAAGCGCTTGGCAGAAGTCCACGTCGGCCGCGTCGAACGCGCGGTCGGCCGAGTCGACGATCTCCATCATCCCGATCGTCTCGCCCCCGCAGATGAGCGGGAGCATGAGCAAGGCCTTGTGATCGCGTGCTCCGAGCAGGGCGCGCTCGGCAGGATCGTCGTTCTCGTTCGAGACGCGGATCTGAATGGGCTCCTGCGTCTCAAGGACCTGCCGCGTGGCCGGAAACTCGGAGATGCGGTACGTCTGCCCGCCTTCCTCGGTGATTTCCGGGGCCCCCTCGAGGTGCTCGACGAGCATGACCAGCTCGTCGCGCTCGTGATCCCAGAAGGAAATCTCGGCCGCGGTGGCGCCGGTGAGCTCGGTGGCCTGGTCAGTGAAGGCACGCAGGACCTCGCTCAATTCGAGGGTCGAAGAGAGCTTGTGCGAGACGTCGAGCAGCGCCTGAAGCCGGTTTGCCGGAGCCATACGGGACTTATCGGGTTCCGGGGCGAAACGCTTGAGAGTGGCTACGATCGAGGCAATCTCGAGCAAGGAGGGGCCATGCAAGCAATCGTCATCCACGAAGGCGGCGGGCCTGAGGTCCTGAAGTACGAGGAGGTTCCGGACCCCACCGCAGCCGACGGGACGGTGCTCGTCCGGCTCGAGGCTGCGGGGGTCAACCACTTCGACCTGAACCAGCGCCAGGCGCCCGAGGCGACCGGAGCGACCCCTCCTTTCACCCCCGGAATGGACGGTGCCGGCACGCGGGAGGACACCGGCGAGCGCGTGCTCGTCAGCGGCTCGCTCGGCACATACGCGGAGCTCGTCGCAGCGGCGGCCGAGCATGTCCGCCCAATTCCGGACTCGCTCGACTCAGCGCGCGCCGCCGGCCTCGGCGTCGCCTACAAGACCGCCTGGGCAAGCCTCGCCGACGCGGGTCTCGAGAAGGGCGAGCGCCTGCTCGTGCAGGCGGGTTCGAGCGGCACAGGCCAGGCGGCGATCGACATCGGCCGCTACCTCGGCGCCGAGATCTACTCGACCGCGAGCCGGACGAAGCACGACCGCCTCCGAGAGCTCGGCGCCGAGCCGCTCGGCTACGACGGCGAGAGCATCGCGGAGCTCGGCGCTGCGGTCGTCTTCGATCCCGTTCTCGGCGACCGCTTCGAGCTGAGCCTCTCGGCGCTCGCCCCGACCGGCCGGCTCGTCACCTGCGGCGCGCTCGACTCGCCGATGGTCTCCGTGAACATGTGGACGATAGTCGGCAAGCGCCTGCGGATCATCGGGAGCGGAGGCGGGGCCGTGACCCCGGACGAGCTCGACCAGATCATCGGCCTCGTCGCCGACCGGAGCCTTGTGGGCCCGGTCGTCGACCGTGAGCTGCCCCTCGACCAGGCGGCCGAGGCGCACCGCCTGATCGAGGAGCGTCAGACCTTCGGAAAGGTCGTCCTGAAGCCCTGAATCGTTCGTCTACGGGCCGTTCGCCCGGCAGCTCTGAACGAGGTTCTTCGGGTCGCCGGCCGCCGCGGCGCCGTACATCTTCTGCTTCCACTGGTAGCCGCCGTCGTCGGCGAACGCGACGACCGGGAAGGAATGGCCGGTGGGGAACCAGTTCTCGGACACGCCGGCCGGGGCGATGACGACATGGTCGTGGAGGAGCGAGCTCAGCACCGCATGCGCCTGCTGCTGGGCCTGCTGGTCACCGCTCTTGATGGCGTCCACCCAGTAGCACTCCCAGGACCCCATCGCGATCATCACCGCCTGGGCGCCGCCGCCTCCCCTCGAGGTGACGGAGTTCGGATCGACGTTGAGATCGGGCCACGTCGCTCCCGGCGGCAGAGTGAGCACGTCTTGCGCGTTGCGGTATTCCTGTCTCGTCACGGGAGGCTTGACCGCGTCTCCGAACCAGCCCGAGATCGCAAGCGCCGTAGTGGCGAGCAGCGCCATGACGGCGAGCCCGACCGCGACGAGGGCAACCCGGCGACGCGTGGCAGAGCGCCTCGGCGCCGGCCGCTCGTCCCGCGGAAGCGACGTGATGCGCTCGAAGAGCTCGGCACCGTCGACGGGAGCCGCCTTCGGGACCGGGTTCAGCCGACGGAGGTAGGCGAGTGTGGAATCGTTCTTCATGTTCCCTCCACGTCGAGGTGGTTCAGGTGGGGCGACGGAGACGCCATCTGCGCCTGCTCGAGGCTCGCCTGGAGACGGCGCCTCGCGCGCAGGAGCCGGACCCGGAAGGCGACCGGGCTGATCTTGAGGGCCTTCGCCGCCTGGCCCGGTGTCAGGTCTTCCCACGCGACGAGGAGGAGCGCCTCGCGGTCGAGCTGCGAGAGCCCGCGAAGCGCGCGCTCCAGGGTCGGGTCGAGCTCGACGGGCGGTTGGTCGACATGCTTCCCGTCGGCCGACGCTGCAGGGACAGACGGCGCCGAGCCCCGCGCCTCCGCGAGGACGAGGTTGCGCGCGGTTCCGTACAGCCACGGCAGAGGGTCGTCTGCAGGGACGTCGTCGAGCCGCCGCCACGCGATGGTCATCGCCTCGGCCGCAATCCCGTCGGGATCCCTGCTTCCTCGCCTCCGCGCGTACGCCGTGACGGCGCCGAGATGGGAGAACACCTCTCGGAAGCGCGCCTCGGCGGACTGGCGATCGAAATGGATGCTCATGCTGAGTACTGTCGAAACGAGGCGCACGCGTTACAGGTGGGCCGGGCAGGGATCGAACCTGCGACCTTGGGATTAAAAGTCCCCTGCTCTACCAACTGAGCTACCGGCCCGCCCGACGAAGAGTATCGGTGCGCCGCCGCTATTCTTGGCTAGCCGGGCCCCCATCGACTAGCGGCCCAGGTCACAGCCCTTTCAAGGCTGTAGCGCGGGTTCGAATCCCGCTGGGGGCACCTGGGCGGTTAGCTCAGCTGGGAGAGCGCCTGCCTTACAAGCAGGAGGTCGGCGGTTCGATCCCGTCACCGCCCATCGAAGATTTGAGGCGCCGATACAATGCCTCGCGCGCGGGGGCGTAGTTCAGCTGGTTAGAACGCCGGCCTGTCACGCCGGAGGTCGCGGGTTCGAGTCCCGTCGCTCCCGCCTTTGCCGTCGCTTGCGTACGAGCGGCGGCGGCCAGACAATCAAAGCCTGAGCTTTCTGGCCTACTCCCTTCGCCGAGCCTGGGGCTCGCTGCTCGTCTTCCTGGTCATGATCTGGCTACTCGAGTTCGGCGTCGCGCACCTGATCGGAGCGTCGAGCGGGTGGAAACCGGGCGACACGGCTCCGCCGTCCATCGTCGATCGCTTGGTGCAATTTTCCCGCGTCGCGCGCGAGTGGGACATCGCCGCGCTCGAAGTCGGAATCGCCGTCTTAGTGGTTCTCGCCGTCGTCGCGCTCTGGCAGCTGACGCCGAAGACGCACAGATTCCGGGCTCTCTTTACAACCGGGGGCGTTCTCCTCGTGTTCGGGCTCGCCTCGTTCGGCGTCGCGCTTGCGAACGACGACTACAGGCGGCTCTCACACCCCGCGGACTGCCTGCGCTGTGTTCCGACGGCGATCCAAGAGCACTGGGATCGGAAGGTGAATCGGGACATCAACCCGATGCCGTGGTGGATCGCCGGTGGGATCCTGACGGGACTCGGCGCGGTGCTGCTCGTGGCCTCGGTTAGGGCGAGGAACGCCGCCGCAGGGCGCGAACCCTCACGCTGATCCGCCCTCCGGCGATCGTTACGCTGTGGTTCGGATTACGGGATCGCGCACAATTCGCGGACCGGAGATGACCGCCGACGGCACAGAACCGCAGACGACCGCCCGTCGCAGATTCACGTGGCGGCACGCGCTCGGCGTGGGAGTCGCGATCGCGGTCGTCGTCGCGACCTTCGTATTCATCCTCCCCAAGATCGCCGACTACCGCGACGTCTGGGGAGTCGTCAAAGAGCTGTCGTTGAGGGATATCGCGCTCCTCGCCGGGGCAACGATCCTCAACCTCGTGACGTTCGCGCCGCCCTGGATGGCGGCCCTGCCAGGCCTCGGCTTCCGCCAGGCGTTCGTCGTCACCCAGGCCTCGACCGCCTCGACGTATGTCGCTCCTGGCGGGGTCGCGGTCGGGATGGCGCTCTCGTTCGCGATGCTGCGGGCCTGGGGGTTCGTCAGCGCGGCCGTCGGGCTCGCAGTCGCGCTGACGGGCGTGTGGAACCAGCTCTCCATGCTGGCTTTCCCGACACTCGCGCTCGTCTTGCTCACGTTCACGGGGGATGCGCACACGGCGCTCGACACGGTCGCCTTTCTCGGTCTGGCGATCTTCCTCGTCGTGGTCGCGGCCTTCGCCGCTGCGCTCAGCACTCCGAGGCTCGCCAGACGCATCGGCGATCTCGCGGCGCGGATCGTCTCGTGGGCCAAGCGTCTGATCCGCAGAAAGCCCGTCGGGTGGGACGGGGAGTCGTTCGTCCGCTTCCGGGACCGGACCAACGCGCTCCTCAAGCGCCGGTGGCACGTGCTCACGCTTGCCACGCTCTCGGGCCACTTCACCGTCTTCCTGGTTCTGCTCACGTCGCTTCGCGTACTCGACGTCACCGCCGGCGAGGTGAGCGCGGTGGAAGCCTTCGCCGCCTGGTCGCTCGTCCGCCTGCTCGGCTCGATCCCGATCACGCCGGGCGGGCTCGGCGTCGTGGAGCTCGGCCTCACGACCGCCCTCGTGGGCTTCGGCGGCGACCAGGTGGAGATCGTCGCCGCCGTTCTCGTCTACCGCTTCCTGACGATCGTGCCCACGCTCGTGATCGGGCTTCTCGCGGGCGTCACGTGGAAGCGCTACCGGCCGGCGGAGCTTCCTGTCGAGGTCGCCGAGGGTCCCGCCTCGCCCCAAGGCACCTCGATGTGATTCGGCTCTCTGCGGTGGCCGGGCGCTCCGATGAGCGCCCGGCCACTGCCTCAACCGTCAGCGTGCGCTCAGCGCCTGCTCACGTAGATGTCGCCGATCCCCTCGGGACCCGGCGTGCGCCCGAAGAGGAGCTGGCGGGCGCTCTTGGACAGCGAGGGGCGACTCTCGGCTGCCGCAGTGTTGACGCCACTTCCCAGGTTCACGGGGACCGACCACGGCGCGCCAAAGGCCTTGCGCGTCGCGACCCAGATGTCCTGTGCGCCGAGCCCACCAGCCCGGTTCGACGAGAAGACGACCTCGAGCCCGTCCTTGCGGACGTTGGGCTGGATGTCGTTTGCCGCGCTGTTCAGGCCCGATACCGCCGTTGATCCGCCGAAGTTCCAGCCTCTGAGCCGCCTGCTCACGTAGATGTCACCCGGAACCACCGCCGAGCTCGAAGAGAAGAATAGGAACGCGTCGTCGTCGTTCTCCACGTACGAGGGACCCTGTTCGTCGAGGGCGGTGTTCGGTCCGCCCGGTGCGCACCCGAGGTTCCGAGGCTCAGACCAGCCTTGCGTCGGGTTGTAGCGGGTGAAGTAGATGTCTCCCATCCCGCAGCTGCCCGGAAGCGCCTCCCGGCTGACGAAGAAGAGTCCTCCGCCGCGGACCGGGGTCGGGCAGAAGTCGTCGGCGGCCGAGTTCACCGGCTCACCGAGGTTCTCGGGTTCACCCCAGGGGTCGTCCGCGCTCTCCCGGTGGGCAACCCAGATGTCGAGGAGGCCCTGTCCTCCGGGCCGGTTCGAAGCCAAGTAGAGGCTGAGCCCGTCCGGGGACTGAATCGGGCAGCCGTCCTGGAACGGCGTGTTCAGCTCGGAGTTGTTGCCCGCGATCTCGTCGATCTTCTGGGCACTGCCCCAGGCCGAGAAATTCATCGCGTGCCCCGCAGCCGTGAGTGCCGTCAGGCTCATGAGCGCGGCCACCAGCGCCACCTTCATTCTTGCGTTTCGCATCTTCACTCCTTTTCCGACGCGCTCCTGCTGCGGCACAGCGCACGTCCTCGTTGGTGCAAATGACGCTAAGGGGGCGCTGCGGGCCGGACTACGGTGGCGGCAGGCAGATGCGGCGGGAGGCTGGCACCCCCGCGAAGCGAAGCTGGCCTACTTGACGTGCCGGGGTGCGGCGACGGACAGTCTTGGAGGGCCCGCTACCCGGAGGTCGATACCCCTGAAGGCCGAGCAGAAAGAATCACGGCGCGATGAGTTCGAACGGCTCCGCGCGGAGATTGTCGAGCTGCGCGCGTCCCGGGTACGGCTCGTTCTTGCAGCCGACGCCGATCGAAGCGCGATCGAGGGCGATCTGCACGACAACGTGCAGCAGCACCTGGTCGCGCTCGCGGTCAAGCTGCAGCTCGCCGGCCCAATGGCCGACGTAAATCCTGCGGCCGCGAAAGCGCTGCTCGAAGAGATGGGGCGGGACGTCCAGCAGGCGACAGACGAAGCGGCACGGCTGGCTCAGCGGATCCACCCACCAGTGTTCGAGGCCGACGGGCTTGCCGTCGCCCTCCGCTTCGCGGCGGTGAGCGCAGACATCCCTGCCTCGGTCGACGTACGGGTCGACTCGACCTACGCGCCCGAGATCCTGCGAACGGTCTACCTCTGCTGGCTCGAGGCGCTCGAGCAGGCCCGAGGCAACGCACGTGCAACTGCCCTCGTGAAAGAGGAAAGCGGAGCGCTCACCTTCGAATTCGGTGGCGAATGGAGTACGAGGCTCGATGGACTACGCGAACGGGTGGAGGCGCTCGGCGGCCGGCTCACGGTCGAGTCGGATGGCGGACGCGGCCCCTACGTCTTCGGCTCGCTGCCGGTCTCGAGCTGATGGTCGCCGCTTTCCGCCAGGTAGAGGATCACAGCCTTGACGCGCTTGTGCACGGCCGTCTCCCAGGTGAGCCCAAGCTTGAGGAAGATCGAATGGATCACCTTCTCTACGGACCTCTCCGTCAGCACGAGCGCCTCGGCGATGCCCGCGTTGTTCTTTCCCTCGGCCATCTCGCGCAGCACATCGCGCTCCCGCGGAGTCAATTCGTTCAGCGGCGAGTCCTCGGCTCGGGCGTTCTCCGCGACCAGCGCCTCCACAACCTTGGGATCCATGACCGACCCGCCGGCCGCGACGGCGTGGATGGCCCCGACAAGCTGGTCGAGATCCTTGACGCGCTCCTTCAGAAGGTAGGCACGTCCCTCACTTCCACCCTCCAAAAGCGCGAGCACGAAAGCCGGGGTCGCGTACTGGCTGAGCACCACTACACCGACCTCGGGGCTCGTCTCGCGCAGCCGGGTCGCAGCCTGGATTCCCTCGTCGGTGTTTCCCGGCGGCATGCGGATGTCCGTGACGACGACGTCGGGCCGCTCGGCCTCGACCCCCGCGAGCAGGGAGTCGAGGTCCTCGCAAACCGCTGCGATCTCGAAGTCCTCCCGAGTCGCGAGCAAGCCTCGCAACGCCTCTCGAACGAGGTAGTTGTCCTCGGCCAGCACGAGCCGGATCGGCACGTGCTGAGGATACGGCGATGACGCCTCGTTCTCCACACGCGCGGGACGGTGCGCCTGTGACTGCGCCGCTCGTCCTCATCGTGGATGACAGCGAGAAGAACCGGAAGCTCGCCCGGGATGTGCTCCGGGCTGCCGGGCTCCGCACGCTCGAAGCCGCTCGGGGCGATGACGCGATCACCCTCGCGACGGATCATCAGCCGGACGTCGTCCTGCTCGACCTGCGTCTCCCGGACATGCACGGAACGGACGTCGCGCGCCAGCTGCGCAGCGATACAGGAACTGCACGGATACCGGTCGTTGCGCTCAGCGCCTCCACGTATGCCTGGAACGGCGACCGGCTGTTGGCCGCGGGTTTCGACGGATATCTCCAGAAGCCGATCGACGTACGCGCGTTTCCGGAGCAGGTGCGCGGCTTCTGCAAAGGCCGCGACTAAGCCGCTATTGGTGTGCCAGCACCCCCCTGATCAGCAAGCAGCCTGGGTAGACAAGCGTGCTTCGATCCAGCATCTTGCAGTTCAGCCCCTAGACGCACACCGGCGGCGACGTGAAGATCGCCACCTGCGGTCGTCCCGGCCGAGCCGGGACCGGAAGGAGGATCCCGAATGCGGAACTTGTTGATTGGAGGCGCGCTCGCCGCCCTGCTGGTCGTGCTTTCGGCCTGCGGAGGCTCGAGCGGCAGCTCGGCATCCAACGCCGCCCAGGAGCGGCAGGCCGACATCTACGCGATCAGCCAGATCGAGAGAGACTTCCACGAGGCGGGTTCGAAGAAGGACATCACCGAGATGATGAGCCTGTGGACCTCCAACGCGACGTTCACGTACGGTCCCGGGCAGACGGCGACGGGGAAGGACGAGATCCGGCAGGTCTGGTTGAACTCACCCGGATGGAAGCCTGGGGTGCACTGGATCGCGGACCATCCCGCTTACAAGCTCCAGGTAACGGTCAACGGTGACAGAGGCACGCTCCATTTCGAGTGCCACTTCATCGACGTCGACACCCGCGAGGTGGCAGCGATCACGGCAGGGGATTTCGACGTCGCCAAGATCGGCCGTCGCTGGCTGATCACCAAGATGGTTGGAAGCACCGCCGAGCTCGTGATCTGAGCGCGGGTCGGAACGTGGAAATGCCGCAGCACGGCAAAACACCAGGCGAGGCGAAGAAGCGGCTGCTGAGCCGAGCGGACAATCCGCTCGTCCGGGCGGTTGCCCGTTTGCCCGCCCGGGTTCACGTCAAGTTGCTCGTCGCCTTCGTGGGGACTGCCTTGCTCGTGGTAGGGGTCGGGCTCCTCGGGCTCCGCCTCCTCGGGCAGGCGAACGAGAGGGTCGAGACCCTCGGAACGCTCCAGGACAGGGCGTTTGGCTACGGCAAGCTCCGGAGCGACGCACTTCACGTCCGCCTGCTGCTCTCAGACAACGTCGCCGGTGACTTCGTCGAGTCGCTGGGGGCGGAAGACCTCACAACCGGTACGGGGACGTTGGCAGTGGATCAGGCGATCGCGAACGCAGTCGCGGAGATCCCGTCGACGACTTTTCCCGACATCCTCGGGTTCGTACCTCCTCCCGAGGACGAGAGCTTCCTCCGCAGGATCCGGGCAACAGCTACGGAGCTCTCGACAGTGATGCAGGAGATCATCCGGTTCGCCCCTGGCGAGGTGCCGGCGTCGTTACGCACCAGATCTGAGCGGCTCGCCGTAGACCTCAACCAAGTCGCCACCGAGCTCGCAAATGCCTCGGCGGCCCGGAGCGACGCTTTGATCGCACAGAGCGCAAGCGCGTACGCGAGCTCGCGGGATCTCTTCATCGGAGTTGCGGCGGGGGCGATCGTCCTTGCGCTCCTGCTCGGGTTCGTCCTCTCGTGGTCGCTGATTGGGCCGATCCAGCGGATCAACTCCCGGCTGGCGGCGATTGCCTCCGGGGACTTCTCGGGGCATGTGGACGTCGCCAACCGCGACGAGCTCGGCGCGCTCGCGGTCAACGTCAACCGGATGAACGATGAGCTGCAGCGTCTCTACAAGGCGCTCGAGACCGCCAGCACGCACAAGTCGGAGTTTCTGGCCAACATGTCCCACGAGCTCCGGACGCCGTTGAACGCGATTATCGGCTTCTCTCAGGTGCTCCGTGAGGGGATCTCCGGCGAGGTGAACGGGAAACAGCAGGAGTACCTCGACGACATCCTCACATCGGCGAACCACCTCCTGGCACTCATCAACGACGTCCTCGACCTCTCCAAGGTCGAGGCAGGCCAGGTCGAGCTACAGATCGCACCGTTCTCGCTCCAGGACGCGCTCGAGCGCGGCGTCTCGATGGTACGGGAACAAGCAACGCAGGATGGAGTTCAGGTGAGGCTGCACGCGAACGGCAGCCTCGACCTCGTCATGGGAGACGAGCGCCGCATCAGACAGGTCATCTTCAACCTTCTCTCCAACGCCGTGAAGTTCGCGCCTGCGGGCGGGCAGGTCGATGTCGATGCGACCCGGCTGAACGGCGAAGTCACAGTCTCCGTTGCCGACACCGGCCCGGGTATCGCCGTCCAGGATCTCGATCGGATCTTCGAGCAGTTTCAGCAAACCGAAGTCGGTGCCAGCCAACCCGAGGGCACGGGGCTCGGACTGGCGCTGTCGAAGCGCTTCGTCGAGATGCACGGCGGCCGAATCTGGTGCGAAAGCGTGCTCGGCAAGGGAAGCACGTTCGTGTTCACGCTGCCGGCAGGGAAGGCCTAGCGTTGGCGGCAGGGGCCCAGGTTCTCGTCGTGGAGGACCACGAGAAGAACATGAAGTTGTTTCGCGACGTCCTCCTGGCGGCTGGCTATCGACCCCTGGAGGCGACAACCGGCGAAGAGGCGGTCGCGGTCGCCGCCGAGCATTCGCCCGATCTCGTCCTCATGGACATCCAGCTTCCGGACATCGACGGCGTCGAGGCGCTGGGCCGACTGCGCGCGGACGGCCGGACTGCATCCTTGCCGGTGCTCGCTCTCACCGCGCAGGCGATGGAGGGAGATCGCGAGCGGTTCCTGGCTGCCGGCTTCGACGGCTACCTTTCCAAGCCGGTGAACGTCGTAGATCTCGTGGCCACCGTGGCGCGCTACTGCCAAGCAGGGGACCGATGAGCGACGACCCTGCAAGGATCCTCGTCGTCGACGATGTTCCCGAGAACGTGCGCCTGCTCGAGGCCGTGCTCGACGCTCACGGCTACGAGGTCATCTCGTGCACGGACGGCAACGCTGCGCTCGATCTTGCAATCGCGGCGAGACCCGACCTCGTGCTCCTCGACGTGATGATGCCGCCGCCCGACGGTCTCGCCGTCTGCAAGCGGCTTCGCGAGATGGAGGAAACCGCGGTCCTGCCTGTGATCATGCTCACCGCGAGCGAGGGCTCCGAGAAGACGACTGCGATCGAGGCGGGCGCGGATGACTTCATTCCGAAGCCGTTCAACCGCGAAGAGCTTCTCACCCGCATCCGGTCCCTGCTCCGGATCAAGCGCTATCACGACACAATCAAGGCTCAGTCTGCAGAGCTGCTGGAATTGAACCGGACACTCGAAGAGCGCGTGCAGACGCAGCTGGAGGAGCTCGGGAGGTTGCAGCGTTTACGTCGTTTCCTGTCGCCCCAGCTCACGGACGCGATCATTTCCTCAGGCGATGACTCGATCCTGCGCAGCCACCGGCGGCAGGTCTCGATGTTCTTCGCCGACCTCCGCGGCTGGACGAAGTTCGTCGACACCGTCGAGCCGGAGGAGTTGATGCGCGTGCTGGCCGAGTTCCACGGCACGATCGGTGGGTTGGTCGGCCGGTTCGACGCGACGGTCGGCTTCATCGAAGGCGACGGCGTCCAGCTCTTCTTCAACGATCCGATCGAGGTGCCCGATCCGGCGATGCGGGCGGTTCGCCTGGGCTGTGCGCTCAGGGAAGAGATGGCCGAGCTAACAACCGGGTGGCAGAAGCGCGGATACGACCTCGACTTCGGCGCCGGCAGCGCGCTCGGCTATGCGACTTGCGGGGAGGTCGGCTTCGAAAGTCGTTCCGATTACGCGGCAATCGGAGCGGTGACGAATCTCGCGTCGCGCCTCGCCGATGAGGCGACTGCCGGCCAGTTTCTGATTTCGCAGCGCCTCTACGCGGAGGTCGAAGACGACGTCGAAGCGGAGCCGGTCGGCGAATTCATGCTCAAAGGGTTCCAGCGACCGATCGCGGCGTTCAACGTCGTCGCCATCTGTGAGTCGGCGAAGAAGGTTCCGGCGACGCTCTAGGAGAGCTCCTCCTGGATCATCTTCGGCGAGGCGTGGATGCAGATGATGTCCAGCCTCTCGGTTCCGGAGTTCTTGAACATGTGCGGCGTGTTCGGGCCGACCACGGCGATGTCGCCGGGGCCGGCCTCGAACTCGTCTCCGTCGGCGGTGATGAGCGCCCTGCCGCTGCGGACGATCCAGGTCTCGGAGTACGGATGGCGGTGCAGGTCGGGGCCCTCGCCGGGCTGGTTGTGGACGAGGAAGAAGGAGACGCCTGAGCCGTACTCCTCCCCCTCGAAGGTCAGCGTCCCGCGAGGGCTCCGCTCGATCGCTCCGTCAGGAATGACGCGATACACCGCTAGTCGCTGAGCTTCGCCATCCGCATCTGGTTCCCGGACGGATCGCGGAAACCGGCATCGCGCCCATACGGCTGGTCGGTCGGCTCCTGTGAGAACTCGACGCCGCGATCCCGGAGCTCCTGAAATGTTCCGTCGACGTCGTCCGTGGCGAAGAACAGACCACCGGCGGCGCCCTTCGCAACCAGGTCCTTGAGCTTCGAGGAGGTCTCCTCGTCGAAGACGGGCGGTCCCGGGACGGCCATTAGGACGATGTTGACGTCTTTCTGCCCGGGCACGCCGACCGTGAGCCAGCGGAAGTTGCCCATCTCCGGCAGGGTCGTGTCGTTGCGAAGCTCGAGGCCGAGCTTCTCCGTGTAAAAAGCGAGCGCCTCGTCTTGGTCGTGCACCCACACGTTCACGTTGGTCAAGCTCTTCAGCATCGTTCGTTCCTCCGTTTTCGCTTGGTCACAACCTGCGTCCCAAGCTATCCAGGGGCCAGCGGCGTTGTCTTCTCCAAAACTGCTGTCGTTGGCCGTGTCCACGCGAGGAGTACACATGTCGGGACGCGCGCACGGGTCGAGGCCGGGGGGAAGGCCGCACGGTAGG
Source organism: Actinomycetota bacterium (assembly GCA_046733475.1). Taxonomy (GTDB): domain Bacteria; phylum Actinomycetota; class Thermoleophilia; order Gaiellales; family Gaiellaceae; genus DATEOR01. The sequence continues at coordinate 9,681 of JBKPPF010000071.1, read as the reverse complement.
CGGTCGGAGACGCGCCGAAGGTGCGGCCGAAGCTCGTCGTGAAGGAGCCGACGCTTTTGAGCCCCACCGTGAAGCAGATGTCCGCAACGGAGCGGTCCGTGTTCCGGAGGAGCTCGGCAGCCCGCTCGAGACGGCGGTTGAGGAGGTACTGGTGCGGCGTCTGGCCGAACGCGCGGCGGAACTCGCGGCTGAAGTGCGCGGGCGAGAGGCGCGCGGCATCGGCGAGGGCGGGCACGTCGAGGGGCTCGCGGTAGCGGGCGTCCATCAGGTCCTTCGCGCGCAGCAGGTGGCGCGCCGGCGGGGCCGGCGTGATCGTCACTTCGGGCGGTAGACGAGGACGAGGACGCCTTCCGCGCCGACCGGCCTCGACTCGACGAGCTCGAGCGCCTTCGTCGCGCTCGTGTCACCGAAGAGCTGCTTGCCCGCCCCCAGAACGACCGGGAACACCATCAGCCGGAACTCGTCCACGAGGCTCTGGTCGACGAGCTCGTCCACGAGGCGACGGCTCCCGTTGACGAGGATGACCCCGTCCTCGTCCTCCTTCAGCTTCGCCAGGTCATCCGTGCCGATCACCGTCGAGTTCGACCAGTCCGGATCGGAGAGCGTCGAGGAGACGACGTACTTCGGCATCGCGTTGAACTTGTCTGCGAAGTCGCCCTCGCGGGTCGGCCACGCCGCGGCGAAGCCCTCGTAGGTCTTCCGGCCGAGAAGAAGCGCCGAGCTCTCCATCACCTCGTCCAGCTTGAACTTGTCTCCGTCCTCGCCGCGGTTGAACTGGAAGGCCCAGCCTCCGCGCTCCATGCCCTCGGATCCGCCGGGGTCCTCCATCACTCCGTCCACGGTCACGAACTGGGACACGACGATTCGACCCATGGCTACACAGTAGAGATGAAGACGTTCTTGAGCTCGGTGTAGTGCTCCAGCGCGAAGGGGCCGAGCTCGCGGCCGACGCCGGACTGCTTGAAGCCGCCGAACGGCGTCGTCACACGCACTGAGCTGTTCGAGTTGACCGAGATGTTGCCGGTCTCGAGCGCCCGCGCGACGCGAAGCGCGCGGGCTCCAGCACGCGTCCAGATGGAGCCGGACAGCCCGTAGACGGTGTCGTTCGCGATGCGGATCGCGTCGGCCTCGTCGTCGAACGGGATGACCGCTACGACCGGCCCGAAGATCTCCTCGCGCGCGACGCGGTCGTCGTTCGAGACCGGCGAGAGAACGGTCGGCGGGAACCAGTAACCGGGGCCGTCGGGCGCCGAGCCACGGAATGCGACGCGCGTGCCGTCGTCGACGTAGGAGGCGACCTTCTCACGGTGGTCGGCGGAAATCAGCGGCCCCATCTGCGTCGCGTCGTCGAGTGGGTCGCCGACGCGCAGTGCCTTCACCTCGCGCTCGAGCGCCTCGAGGAACGGCTCGACCGCGGAGCGCTCGACGAGGATGCGCGAGCGCGCGCAGCAATCCTGGCCCGCGTTCCCGAAGACTGCAAGCGGCGCCGAGGCTGCAGCCTTCTCGAGGTCGGCGTCCGCGAACACCACATTGGCTGACTTGCCGCCGAGCTCGAGTGTCACGCGCTTGATCGACCGGGAGGCGATCTCGCCGACGCGGCGGCCGACCTCCGTCGAGCCCGTGAACGCGACCTTGGCCACGTCCGGGTGCTCGACGATCCGCTCGCCCACGGTCCGGCCGGGGCCGTTGACAACGTTCAGCACGCCCTCCGGGATTCCCGCCTCGAGCGCCAGCTTCCCGAGCTCGATCGCGGTGAGCGGCGTGAGCTCGGCCGGCTTGAGGACGATCGTGTTCCCGGCCGCAAGCGCAGGCCCCACCTTCCAGCTCGCGATCGGGAGCGGGAAGTTCCACGGCGTGATGAGCCCGACGACGCCCAATGGCTCGCGGAAGGTGACGTCTACACCGCCCGACACGGGGATCTGGGAGCCCAGCAGCCGCTCGGGGGCGCCCGCGTAGTAGTCGAAGACGTCGACGACGCTCCCGACCTCGCCGCGCGCGTCGGTGATCGGCTTGCCGACGTTTCGCGCCTCGAGCTGCGCGAGCTCCTCGACCTTGCCCTCGACCGCGCGCGCGAGGCGGCGAAGAAGCTTGGCCCGGTCCCCGGGATCGATGTCTCGCCAGGCCGGGAAGGCGGCCTTCGCGCGCGAGACTGCCTCGTCCGCCTCGTCGACTCCTGCGCGCGGGAGCTCGGCGAGAACCTGCTCGGTCGCAGGCTCGAAAACCTGCATGGTTTCAGTGCTGACAGCCATTTCGGCGAGCCTATCACCGGGGTGCTAGACGTCGGGAGGCGCGGGTGCCGTCCGCGCCCCGCGCGCCGCACCTGCGCTGGCCGCGACCACGAGCGCGATCGCTGTCACCGCCCGGATCCCGAGCCGCTCGCCGAGGACGACGAAGCCGACGAGTGCGCCGATCGCGGGCTCGAGGCTCATGAGGACGCCGAAAACCTGCGTGTGCAGGCGGCGGAGCGCCTCGAGCTCGAACGACCACGGGATCGCCGAGGAGAGCACCGCCACGCCGAACCCCGCCGCCAGCAATGCGGGCTCCAGCAGCGACGAGCCGGCGGTGGCGACCCCAAGGGGGAGAGCCACGCAAGCTCCGACGCCCATGGCGAGCACGAGACCCGTCGGCCCGGCGAAGGCCTTCCCCACCCGCGCGCCCAGCAGGATGTAGGCACCCCAGAGTACGCCTGCAGCGAGGGCGAAGGCGACGCCGGCAGGATCCAGCCCCTCGCCGATCCCCGGCGCGAGGAGCGCGATGCCGCAGGCGGCCATCGCGACCCAGAGGAAGTCACTCGAGCGCCGCGAGCCGATGAGCGCGACGCCGAGCGGCCCGATGAACTCGAGCGTCACGGCGATCCCGAGCGGGATGCGGTCGAGCGCCTGGAAGAAGCAGAGGTTCATCGCCACGAGCACGAGGCCGAACGCAACGGCGAGCCGGAGCTCGGCCCGCGGCCTGTTCCGGATCCGCGGGCGGAAGAGCAGGCCGAGGACGAGCCCGCCGAAGACGAGCCGCAACGCGACGACGCCGGTCGGCGTCAGGTCGTCGAAGAGAGACTTGGCCACCGCCGCTCCGAGCTGCACCGACAGGACGGCCACGATGACGAGCGCGGGCGCGGGGACCCGGTCGAGCTCAGCCGCGTCGCCGCGGTTCACGAACCTGAGTCATACCGGCCCGGGCGACCGGCACAGAGGGCTCGACCCGGCAGCCGGCGTCGCCCTCGCAGCAGCCGATCTTGAAGCGGCAGCGCGGGCACTGCCAGGTCTGGTGGCGCCATTCCATCGTGGCGCCGCAGCGAAGACAGCTCTCGGTCACGCGGAGCAGTCTGGCCTCGGCCCAGGACGTTCAGGCAACCCTCTCGAGGGCCGGCGACTCGGACTCCTCGAGCAAGTCGAGGACGGCCTCCTCCACCGTCCCCTGCGTGGCCGGCTCCCCCAGGTCGACGTCGCCCAGGCGATCGAGGGCACCGCCGATCGTGATCCCGTCGCGAAAGCGGTCGAAGACGCGTGGGTCGATGTACGAGGCGCGGCACACCGCCGGCGTGTTGCCCAGGTAATACGCGACCTCCTTGACCGCGCGCGCGATCGCCCGTTCCCGCGCGGTCTTCGACCCGGCGGCACGGCCGGAGACTGCGAGGCCGAGGGCGGCGAGCACAGTCCCGTGCCAGGTGCGGAAATCCTTGGCCGAGAAATCCTCGCCGGCGATCATCTTGATGTACTCGTTGATGTGATCTGAGCGCACGTCCACCCAAGAGCGGCCGTCCTTGAAGGCGAGGAGCTCACGGCCGCCGGGGCGTTCCTTCAGCTTCTTCACGACGGCGTACACCTTCGGGTCGACCACCGACTGGATGCGCTTCTTGCCGCTCTTGGCCACGTAGTCGAAGACAAGGAGCCCGTTCGGCCCGAGCGTGACGTGGCGTTTCTGCATCGTCGCGACGCCGTACGTCCGGTTCTGCTCCGCGTAGTCCTCGGTGCCGACACGGAAGAAGCCGCGGTCGAGCAGCCGCACCGAGCATGCCAGCACGCGCTCCCGCGGGAGCCCGCGCCGGGCAAGGTGCTTCTCCGCCGTCTGGCGGATACGCGGCAGCGCGCGCGCAAACCGCAGCATCTCATCGAATTTCTCCTGATCACGCCGGGCCCGCCATCGCTCGTGGTAGAGGTACTGCCGCCTCCCGGCCGCATCGGTTCCGACCGCCTGAATGTGCCCGAACGGATACGGGCAGATCCAGACGTCCTTCCAGGCCGGCGGAATCACGAGCTGGCGGATGCGCTCGAGGACCTCCCCGTCCTCGATCCGCTCGCCGTCCTCGTCCAGGTACTCGAACCCGCGCCCTCTCCCCCTGCGGAGGATTCCGGGCCCCGAGCAGTCGCTGCGGCGCAGTCGCGGCATAGACGGGCGTTCTTCCCTGCGAGTGCACCGGCCAAAACGGGCGGGCTAGCCTAACGCTGTGCCTTCTGCCCGCCTGATCGTCATCGTGCTCGCCGCTCTGCTCGTGGGCGCGGCCGCCGCTGCGGCTGCCGTCATGCTCGTCGGAGACGACGACGGCCGCGCCCCGGAGGCCGCCGCGACCGGCGCGAGCGAGCCGCTCAGCGGCCCGGAGGTGCGCTTCGGCGGCGCCGACGTCACGACCGGCGCGGTGGTCGGCCTGGGCAAGCTCCAAGGCAAACCCGTCGTCGTGACCGTCTGGGCATCCTGGTGCGCGGCCTGCCCGAAGCAGGCGGAGCCGTTGCGCCGGTTCGTCGCAGCGAAAGACAGGGCCGTCCTGGCGATAGACACACAGGAGGATGCCGAGGCGGCGCGCGCCTTTCTCACCGCCAACGATCTCAGTCTGCCGACGGTCGCCGACGAGGACGGACGCATCGCGGCGAAGCTCGGCGTCCGCGAGCTGCCGACGACGCTCTTTTTGACGAGCGACCATCGCGTCGCGAGCATGTGGGAGGGCCCGGCCGGGCTCGGGCGCCTCAAAGCCGCCGCACTCGCCGCCGCCCATGCGGGCTAGCCGCCACGATCACCACACTTCGGACGTGCGCCCGATCGTCCTTCTCGAAGACGAGCCGCGGTTCCGGCCCTTTCCGTTCGCGCTCCCGGACACGCCGGCTCTCGCGAGCTCGATCCGAAGCGCGGAGCGGCTCCTGTCTCGTTCGCCCGGTCGTTTCGACGGCCCGATCGCCTTCTGCCATGGCGCCTCGCCCGACGGCGCGGTGCTCCGCAGGTCGGGCCGCTACGCGGAGGCGATGGTCGTCTTCGAGGAGCCGACGCTCGCCTACAAGCTCGGATTCGCCCTGGGCGTTCAGCTCTTCGTCGAGCGCGAGGAAGGCGTCGTTCTCTTTCAGCTCCGCGCAGCGTCGATCGGGCGTGACCCGCTTCTGTGGACCGCGTCCGCGTCAGGAGGCTTGATGCCTCGCGAGGAGCCTCGGACCGCAGTGCTCGCCGACGCCGCCGAGGAAGTCGCGCTCCGCGAGGACGACCTCGAGGGCTTCCGACCGGTTGCGCTCTGCCTCAACGACGACTCGGGCTCGGCCCTCGTCGTCTACCACGCACGGCTTCGCGCGGGAGCGGAGCCGGTTCCCGACGAGACGAAGGTCGCGGAGCTGCACTGGGCCCCGTCCCCGTCCGAGATCGGAGCGCAGGTGTCGGGCGACACGGTCGCGTGCTGGGCCGCGCTCGAACGCTGGCGGGAGGCGCTACGAGAGGGACCCGCCGCTTAGGCCCGAGGGCCGCCGCCCAGAGTGCTCAGGCGGCTTCTTCGGAATCCGGGTCGCCGGTGACCTTGTTCCACCAGGTCGACTCCCGATCCTTCAGCTGGCTCTGGATCTGCTGGACGTACGTGGCGAGCTCGCTCTCCTTGTTGGCGAGCTTCTCCTCCAGGTCTGCCAGCTCGGTCTCGCGGCGCTCGAGCTTGTCCTCGCGGATCTCGGTGTCCGCCTCGACGCTCGCTTCCCGCTGCTCGACGCTCATCTCGCGGTCGTCGAGCTCGCGCATCCGGTCGCGGATCGTCTCCTCCATCTCGGCGAGGCGCTTCTCCTTGCGCTCGAGGCGCTTCTTCGCGGAGTCAGTGAGTTGCTCCGAGTTCGAGAGCTCGGCCTCCTGCTCGGCCAGCTCGCGCTCGCGCTCCTTGAGACGCTCTTCGTACTCGTCGAGGTCGCGGCCACGGGCACCTTCTGTCTCGACGCGGCCAAGATGCGCCTCGCGCCGGCCGAGGTCGGCCTCGCGGGCGGCAAGCTCGAGCTCGCGGGTCTCGAACTCCTTCAGCCGGGCGACGGCGTCCTCGGTCGCCTGGCCCTGGCCCGAGAGCTCTGCTTCGAGGCGCTGGGCGTCACCGCGCAGGCGCTCCTGCTTGGCAAGGACTTCCGACTCCCGCTCCTCGATGACCTCCTGGCGCGCGGTCAGGGCGGCGAGCTGCTTCTGCAGCTCGCGCTCACGGTGCGCGACATTCTGCTCGGCCGAGCTCGTCGCCTTCTCCTGCTCGCGGACTGCGGCCTCGCGCTGGGCGAGCGCCTTCTCGCGCGCCTCCTGGCGCGCCTTGGCCTCGGCCTCGCGGGCGTCGATCGCCGCCTCGCGGCGGGTGACCTTGGTCTCCTGCGCGGCAAAGCTGGAGGCCTGCTTCTGAAACTGGGCCTCGCGGCGCTCGAATTCCTTGGTCGCTTCCTTCAGCTCGCGCATGCGCGCTTCGACCTGAGCCTCGCGCTCGGTGGAGATCGTGTCCTGGGCGACGACGCGGTTCTCGAGCTCGGAGAGGCGCTCCTTCTCGGTGCGCACCATGGTCAGCTGCTCGTTGACGCGCCGCTCGCGCTCCTCGAGCTCTGTTTCGGCGGCGGCGAGTCTCGCGGCCCGCTCGTCGAGCTCGGCGGAGCGGCCGCTCCTGTCCACCTGGAAGTCGGCCGTGCGCGAGCGCGCCGTCTGTTCGAGGTCGACTACCACGGCCTGAAGGTCGCGTTCGCGGGCCAGGGCGGCGGCCAGCTCGCCGCGGAGCGCCTCGACGTCACCATCGGGCACGCCGTTCACAGCGGGAAGCGGGGGCGCGAAGCCCTCGTCACCGGGCGGCGGAGCCTGGGCCTCGGCGTCCCCCTCCGGGGGGCGTCCGAGCTTCGCCCGCAGGCCGGTGCCGAACCCGGTCTCGGTTTCGCTCGTGTGCGCGTGTTCAGCCATGTCTTCCGCAGCTGCCATCGGCTAGAAGAAGATTCCTCTGAAGTTCAGGAAGGCCGGCCCGAGGATGATGATGAACATCGCCGGGAAGATGAAGAGCGCGGTCGGGAAGAGCATCTTGATCGGGGCCTTCATCGCCTTTTCCTCGGCGGCGGCCTGACGCTTGTTCCTCGTGTCGGTCGCCTGCACGCGGAGGATGCGGCCCAGGGAGATACCGAGCTGGTCGGCCTGGATGATCGCGCGGACGAACGACGCGAGCTCGGAGGCTTCGACGCGGTCGACCATCTTCAGCAACGCCTTCGCGCGCGTTTCTCCGATCCGCATCTCGCCGAGAGCGAGCCCGAACTCCTCGATGAGTGGGCCCTCCATGTGCTCCGTCAGCTTCTGGATCGCGGCGTCGAAGCCGAGGCCTGCCTCCACGCTGACCGCGAGGAGGTCGAGCGCGTCCGGCATCGCGGCCCGAATCTCGTCGCGCCGTGAGCGTGCCTTGAAGGACACGAATACGTCCGGGAGCATGAAGCCGAGGAGCGCGAACACGACCGCGAGGAGAATGGGGAACGCTCCGCCCACGAGGCCGCCGACGATGAGGCCGCCGACGCCGCCGCCGATCGCGGCCGCCGCCTTCGAAGCGAGGAAGGTGGTCGGGGAGATGACGCGGCCGAGACCCGCGCCCATCAGGCGGGCGCTGACCGCCTCCACAGTCATCCGCGGATTGACCTTGAGGACGCCGTGGGCGAGGCTCATCTTCATCGGATCGACGACGCGGGCGCCGAACGACTCTTCGGGCCGGCCGCTGGACGGACGGCGCGACTTGCCGTAGTTCGCCGCGCGGCGGATCGAGCCATGGCGCTCGCGGGCAGGCAGGGTGGCCGCCTCGCCGATCAGGTAGACGGCGGCGCCGAGAGCTGCGATTGCGAAGAAAAGGACGAAGATCATGGCTCCTAGCCTTTGAAAGAGACGATCTTCTTCAGCACCGCCGAGCCGATGCCCATCATCACGAAGATGAGGAGGATGAGCTTGTGCCCGGTCGAGGTGTAGAGGAGCGGCTCCATGTATTGGCGGTTGATGGCGTAGATCGCCGTGCCGACCACGAAGGGCAGGCCGATGAGGACGTAGGCGGACATGCGGCCCATCGCGGTGAGGCCCTTGATCTTGCGGCGGAACTGCTGCCGCTGGCGCACCGTGTCGGCGACCATGTCGAAGAGCCCGGCGAGCGAGCCGCCGACCTGGCGCTGGATGGTGACAGCGCTCATGACGAACTCGAAGTTCTTCGAGCCGATGCGAACGGCCATCTCCGTCAGCGCGTCGTCCATCGGGCGGCCTAGGCGGGCCTCGGTGAGAACGCGCTTGAACTCGCGATGGGCGGGATCGACGCCCTCGTCGACGACGCTCTGCATGCCCTGGCGGAAGCTGTGCCCGGCCTTGAGGGAGGCTGCCATCGTCACGAGGATGTCCGGCAGCTGCTCCTCGAAGGCGTTCAGGCGCTTCCGGGCCTTGTGCGCGACGACGAGGTAGGGGACGGAAACGCCGCCGACGAAGGCGAGCGCGATAGCCCACACGGGCGGCGCGAAGAACGCAGCGACGAATCCGCCGACGAGGCCAGCCGCCAGCATGATGTACGCGAACTCGGCGGTCTTCAGCGGCAGGTCTGCGCGCTGGAGGATCTGGTCGAGCTTCTTCCATTGGCGGAACTTGCCGAAGACGCTCTCCGTCGCCTTGAAGAGCGGCATGAAGACCGCCATCTTGCGGCTCTCACGCTCGCGCTTCACGACCTGGCGCTTGTGGCTCGCAACGTGCGGCTCCAGGCGGCCCTTCAGCCAGGTGCCCTTCGGCGCTGCGAGCGCGAAGGCCACGGCGAGGAGGGCGAGGAGGCCGACGACGCCGGCGAGCACCGGCAGGCCCCAGTCACTCGTGTAGAAGAACGATGGAAGGACGGGCGACGGCTTGGCGGGCGGCGGGGGCGCCTGGCCGGGGGCCTTCACGGTCTGCGTGACCTCGTCGCCGCCGGGGAACTTGACGGCCAGCTCGAGCTCGTCGCCGGGGCGCGCGTTCGACATGTACTCCATCTGCCACGTCCGGCGGAGATCCTGGGCGATCGAGTTGTAGACTTCGGCGAGGACCTGCGGGGACGCGGCTGCGTAGTACTGCCCGTGCGTGTCCGCGGCGATCTGCTTCACGGCGTCGGGCGAGAACTGATTGCCCTCGATGCCGATCGCGTACACGGCGACGCCTGCATCCTGGGCGGCCTGGATCGCATCGTCCAGCGTCGCGCCTGCGGGAGACTCGTTGTCTCCGTCGGTGAGGAGGATGAGGACGCGGGCGGGCATCGTCTCGCCACCCAACAGGTGGGAGCCGTTGACGACGGCGTCGTAGAGCGCGGTGCCGCGTACCGTGTCTGGCGTGATCGTCCGCAGCGCCGATTCGGCGTCGGTCGTGGACGTCGAGAAGCCCGTCAGCGAGAACGCGGTCGACCCGAACGCGAGGACTGACACGCGGTCGGCCGGCGGCTTGGCCGCGACGAACGCGCGCGCTGCGGCC
>JBKPPF010000070.1:0-7508 GCA_046733475.1 Actinomycetota bacterium | reverse complement strand
CTCCTCGCCGCGCCAGGCCGACCTGATGATCGTCTCGGGGCGCGTCTCCCACAAGATGGCCGCACCGCTCCGGCAGATCTACGACCAGATGCTCGAGCCGAAGTGGGTGATCGCAATGGGCGCCTGCGCGAGCTCCGGCGGCATGTTCTCGAACTACGCCGTCCTCCAGGGCGTGGACAAGATCGTGCCCGTCGACGTGCACGTGCCCGGCTGCCCGCCCCGGCCCGAGGCACTCCTCGAAGGCATCGTCCGGCTACAGGAGAAGATCCTCGCCGGCGTCCCGCCCGCGTACGAGATCCGCGGAGTCGCACGGTGAGCTTCGACGACGTCCCGGGGTTCGCGTCGGTGAGCGAGGAGCGCGGCGAGACGACGATCGTCGTCGAGACGGCGCGGCTTCGCGACGCGTCGGAGTACCTGCGCGACGAGCGCGGCTTCAATTTCCTCTCCGACATCGCTGCGGCCGATTACCTGGGCTGGAACGAACGCACCGTGGCCGGCTACTGGGGCCATCGCGGCGGGCGCGACATCAACCGGCCAGGCTCCTGGGGTCTCGCGAAGAAACCCGAGCCGAAGGCAAAGCGCTTCTCGGTTTCGTACCACCTCGCCTCAGTCGTCTCGGGCGGCCGCGGAGCGCCGCGCGTCCGCCTCCAGGTCTGGTGCGACGACGGAGAGTCGGTCCCGAGCGTGGTCTCCGTCTGGCCGACCGCCGACTGGCACGAGCGCGAGGCATACGACCTGATGGGGATCGAGTTCGAGGGCCACCCGAACCTGAAACGGATCCTCATGGACGACGACTGGCAGGGCCACCCGCTTCGCAAGGACTACCCGATCGGCGGCGAGCCGGTGCGGTTCTCGGGAGCCGAATGACGCTCGCCGAGCGCAAGCAGGCGCCGATCTACGTCGGGACCCGGATTCCGACCCCCATCCCGTCGGTCCTCAAGGTCGACCCGGTCCTCCGCGAGGGGGGCGACATCCTCGAGGTCAACTTCGGGCCGAACCACCCGTCCACACACGGCGTCCTCCGCCTCATTGTCGAGCTGAACGGCGAACGGGTCGAAGGCGTCGAGGCCGTCATCGGGTACCTCCACACGGGCTTCGAGAAGAACATGGAGCAGAAGACGTGGTGGAAGGCGATCACGTACCCGGAGCGGATCGACTACCTCTCGTTTCAGATCAACGAGCTTGCCTTCGTCCTCGCGATCGAGAAGCTCCTCGGGGTCGAGCCGCCGCCGAAGGCCACGTGGATGCGTACGCTCCTAAGCGAGCTCTCGAGGATCCACTCGCACCTCATCTGGCTCGGTACGGGCGCCCTCGAGCTCGGGGCGATCTCGCTCCTCTGGTACTGCTTCCGCGAGCGGGACGCCGTGCTCGACCTGTTCGAGCTCGTCACCGGCGTTCGCATGCACACGCGCTACTTCCAGGCCGGCGGGCTCGCCGAGGACATCCCGTCCGGCTTCTTTACGGAGTGCCGGAAGTTCGCAGATGTGTTCCCGGGCCGCGTCGACGACTATGAGGCGCTCCTCGACCGCCAGGCGATCTGGCTCGAGCGGACGAAGGGCATCGGCCTGCTCTCCGCCGAGGACGCGATCGCGCTCGGCCAGTCCGGCCCGGTCCTCCGGGCCTCGGGAGTCGACTGGGACCTGCGCAAGGTCCAGCCCTACCTCGCGTACGACCAGGTCGACTTCGACGTGCCCGTCTATTTCAACGGAGACGTCTACGACCGCTACAAGGTGCGCATGGACGAGATGCGCGAGTCGACGCGCATCGTCCAGCAGTGCCTCGACGGCATGCCCGAGGGGCCGTGGATCGTGGACGACCGCAAGATCGTCCTGCCTCCACGCCACGAGCTGCATACATCGATGGAGAGCCTCATCCACCACTTCAAGCTGGTGACCGAGGGTTACCGCGTGCCCGCGGGCGAGGTGTACGTGGCCCTCGAGTCCGCACGCGGCGAGCTCGGGTGCTACGTCGTCTCCGACGGCGGGTCGAAGCCCTGGCGCGTGAAGTTCCGCGCCCCCTCCTTCGTCGCGCTCGAGGCGACGGCGACCACCGTCGCGGGCTCGCTCGTGGCCGACCTCATCGCAATCCTCGGCTCCCTCGACACCGTCATGGGGGACTGCGACCGCTGATGCCCGAGGCTCTCTACGACGAGATCCAGACGATCGCGGCGCGCTACCCGCAGCGGCTCTCGGCCGTCATGCCCGCGCTCAGGCTCGCGCAGGATCGCTACGGCTGGCTTCCTCCGGACGCCTTCCGAGAGGTGGCCGAGGCGCTCGACCTGACGCCCGCCTACTGCAAGGCGGTCGCGAGCTTCTACGACATGTTCCATCTCGAGCCCGTGGGACGGCACATGATCGAGGTTTGCACGAACGTCTCGTGCGCGCTGGTCGGTGCGCAGCAGGTGCTCGAGGCCTTCGAGCGGGAGCTCGGCGTCCACGCGGGCGAGACGACAGAGGACGGGGAGTTCACGCTCCGCACGATCGAGTGCGCCGGCGGGTGTGGCTGGGGCACCGTCGTGTCCGTAGACCACCGCTACCGCGAGCCGGTCAAGCCCGAGGACGTGCCCACCATCGTCGAGGAGCTCCACAATGGCTCCGAGTGAGAAGGCAGTGACGAAGCTCCTCTTCGCAGATGCGGAGGGGCGCGATCTCACCAGGCTCAGCGAGTACGAGCAGGTCGGGGGCTACAAGTCCCTCAGGAAGGCGCTGAAGATGAAGCGCGAGAAGGTCCTCGACGAGCTCCTCGCCGCAGACGTGCGTGGGCGCGGCGGCGCCGGCTTCCCGATGGGACGCAAGGCGAGCTTCCTCCCCAAGCCGAAGGACAGCGCGAAGCCGATCTACCTGGTCTCGAACGCGGACGAGTCCGAGCCGGGCACCTTCAAGGACCGCGAGATCATGGCCCGGATCCCGCACATGTTCATCGAGGGAGTCGTGATCGCCTCGCGCGTGATCGGGGCGGACACGGCCTTCATCTACATCCGCGGCGAGTATCTGACCGAGTTCGAGATCCTGCGCGACGCCCTCGAGGAGGCGCGGAACGCCGGCCTCGTCGGGCCCGATGTCCTCGGCTCCGGCTGGGACCTCACGGTTGTGGTCCACCGCGGTGCGGGCGCGTACATCTGCGGCGAGGAGACGGCGCTTCTCGAGTCCCTCGAGGGGAAGCGCGGCCAGCCCCGCTCGAAGCCTCCGTTCCCTGCGATCTCAGGCGTCTATGCCTCGCCGACGCTCATCAACAACGTCGAGACGCTCGCGACGGTGCCGAAGATCCTCGAGATCGGCGGCGCCGAGTACGCGAAGCTCGGCGTCGAGCACTCGACGGGCACGCGCGTCTTCTCGCTCTCCGGCAACGTGGCCAACGGCGGCAACTACGAGGTCGAGCTCGGCACGAGCCTGCGAGAGCTCGTCTACGACATCGGCGGCGGAATCCCTGACGGGCGCGCGCTCAAGGCGATCATCCCCGGCGGCTCGTCGGTGCCCGTGCTCACCGCGGAAGAAGTGGATACCGCACTCGACTTCGACTCGATGGCGGCCCGCGGCACGATGCTCGGCTCGGGCGCGGTCATCGTCATGGACGACCGCTGCTGCATGGTGCAGCTCGGCCTGCGGGTCGCGCAGTTCTACATGCACGAGTCTTGTGGGAAGTGCACGCCCTGCCGCGAGGGAACGCGCTGGATGGTCTCGATCCTCCGGAAGATCGAGGACGGCGAGGCCTCCCAGGGAGAGCTCGATCTCCTGCTGAACGTCTGCGACCGGATCCTCGGCAACTGCCTGTGCCCGCTCGGTGATGCGGCCGCGATGCCGGTGGCGAGCTACGTCGCCAAGTTTCGCGACGAGTACCAGCGCCACATCGATGAGGGCGGGTGCCCGTTCCACGGCGACTCCACGCTCGACCACGTCATGGCGCCGGTCGACCAGCACCACGCGCGTATCCGAGCGGAGATCGAGGTGCCGGCATGAGCAGCCCCGAGCTCGTCACCGTCACCGTCGACGGCCGCGAGGTCCAGGTCCCCAAGGGCCAGGGGATGATCGAGACCGCGCTCGAGGCCGGGATCGAGATCCCGGTGTTCTGCTACGAGCCGAGGCTCGGCGCGCCGGTCGGCGCCTGCCGCATGTGCCTCTGCGAGGTCGAGGGCATGCCGAAGCTCCAGGCGGCCTGCACGATGACGGCGCAGGACGGCCTCGTCCTCTCGACCGCGCAGACGAGCCCGAAGGCCGCGGAGGGCCAGAACGCCGTCCTCGAGTTCATCCTCCTGAACCACCCGCTCGACTGCCCGGACTGCGACAAGGGCGGCGAATGCCCGCTGCAAGACCTCACGTTTCGCTGGGGCCCGGGCGCCACCCGCATGCGCTTCGAAAAGCGCACGTTCGACAAGCCGATTCCCGTCTCGCCGCTGATCGCGCTCGACCGCGAGCGGTGCATCCTCTGCTACCGCTGCACCCGCTTCTCCGAGACCGTCGCGGAGGACGGCCAGCTCGTCGCGATCAACCGCGGCGCGGGCTCGGTCATCGCCACCTTCGAGGACGAGCCCTATCGCGCGCACTTCTCCGGCAACGTGCTCGAGCTCTGCCCGGTCGGCGCGCTCACGTCGACGACCTACCGGTTCCGCGCGCGCCCCTGGGAGATCCAGAACGTCCCCACGGTCTGCGGTCTTTGCCCCGTCGGATGCAACACCTGGGCGACAACGCGCGAGGGCAAAGTTGCGCGCATCCTCTCCAGGAACCACGCCGAGGTGGACGAAGGCTGGCTCTGCGACAAGGGCCGCTTCGCCTACGCGCACCTCAGGGCCGCCGACCGGATCGCGGTCCCGCGGCGGCGGGTGCGCCGGCGGGGCTTCGAGCCGGTCTCCTGGGAGCAGGCTCTGGACGAGGCCGAGCGCGGCCTGAAGGAAGCAGGCGGGCCCGTGGTCGTCGCCTTCTCGGGAGGCGAGACAGTGGAAACGGCGACCGCGATCGCGCGGCTCGTGAAGGAGGGCCTCGGTGGAGGCAGCGCGCTGCTTCCAGATACCTTCCATCCCGCCCTCGATCGCTTCCGCGCGCCGATCTCGGCCATCCGCGACGCGGACGTCTGCCTGATCTTCGGGGACGAGCCGGTCGTCGAGCGCGCCCCGGTTCTCGACCTCTGGCTGCGCGCAGCCCGCCGCGGGGGCGCCGAGGTCATCACCCTGAACCCGGGGGGCTCCGCCGCGATCCAGCCCGGAAGCGCCGCCTGGGCGGCCGCCGAGCTGCGGGCCGAAAGCCCTGCCGAGGAGCTTCGCGACGCGAAGCGGAGCCTCGACGAGGCGGGGCGCGTCGCAATCGTCTGGTCGGAGGACGACCCCACGGGAGGAGCCCACGCGCTCGCCCTGGCGGAGAGCCTCGGCGACAAGGCGTGCGTCTACCTCGTCCCGCGCACGCCCAACGGACGCGGTGTCGCGGCGACCTGGGGCGATCCGGGCTCCGTACCCGAGGGCGAGATAGGCGCGCTCATCGTCTCGGGCGACGAGGCCGCCGGAAACCCGGACGTCCGCGACCTCGCGGAGCGCGCGAGGTTCGTGATCACGACGGCGATGTTCGAGGCGGAAGGGACACTGTGGTCGCACCTGGTCCTTCCAGGCACGAGCTACCTCGAGCGGGACGGGACGACGGTCAACCTCGAGGGCCGCCCGCAGCGCCAGCGGCGTGCAGTCGCGCCTCCCGCCGAGGACGAGCTCGCCTTCTTTGCCGGGCTCGCCCGCCGCTTCGGCGTCGAAGTCGACCCCTGGCCCACGATGCTGCCCGACGACCACGCCGCGCTGCCGGAGATGGTGGAGCCGGACGCAGAAGTCGCGGAGCCGAAAGCAGCAGCCCCGAAGCGCGGGCAGGGCCTCGCGCTCGTGCGCTACCGGTCCCTGTTCAGCGGGCCGGCGGTCGAGCGCGTCCAGCAGCTCCAGTTCCAGCGCCCGGCTGATGAGGTCGAGCTCTCCTACGAGGACGCGACGGCTCGCGGGATCACCGCAGGCTCCACGGTGACGGTCTCCTCCAACGGCACGAGCCGCTCCCTCCGCGCCCGGGTGAACCGCCGTCTGCGCAAGGGGGTCGTCCGCATCCCGTCCGAGCACGCGGAGGGATTGCACGACCGCGTCGAGGTCAAGGCGGGCTGATGGACCAGAGCCTGAACCAGCCGTGGTGGATCGACGTCATCAAGGCGCTCGTGGTGATCAACCTCGTCATGGCCGCGTTTGCCTACTCGACCTGGCTCGAGCGCAAGCTGCTCGGCCGCATGCAGCAGCGCTACGGGCCGAACCGGGCAGGCCCCTTCGGGCTCCTGCAGCCCATCGCGGATCTCGTGAAGCTGCTGCGCAAGGAGAGCTTCTTCCCCGCGAACGCGATCGATCTCCTCTACATCGCCGCGCCGGCGGTCGCCTGTTTCACCGCGCTTGCGGCGTTCAGCGTCATTCCCTTCGGCGGCGTCTGGCACGTGGGCGGCTACGACGTCACGGGCTGGATCGCGAACGTGTCCATCGGCCTCCTGCTCATCTTCGCCCTCGGCGCGATCGGGATCTACGCCTTCCTCGTCGGGGGCTGGGCCAGCGAGTCGAAGTATTCGCTCCTCGGCTCGATGCGAACCGCGGCGCAGCTCGTCTCCTACGAGGTCTCGCTCGCTCTCTCCGTGCTCGGCGTCGTGATCATGGGCCAGTCGCTCTCGCTCGTCGACATCGCCGAGAAGCAGCAGGCGACGATCTGGTTCGCCGCCCCCCAGTTCGTCGGGCTCCTCGTCTTCTTCGTCGCCGGGATCGCCGAGACCAACCGGCCCCCGTTCGACCTCCCGGAGGCCGAGCAGGAGCTCGTCGCCGGCTACCACACCGAGTACAGCGGGATGCGCTTCGGCCTCTACTCGACGGCTGAGTACATCAACATGATCACGCTCTCCGGCCTCGCCGTGACGCTCTTCTTCGGCGGCTGGGGCGGGCCGTGGCTACCAGGGCCGATCTGGTTCCTCCTCAAGCTCGGCGCCTTCCTCTTCGCCTTCATCTGGCTGCGCGCGACGCTGCCGCGACTGCGCTACGACCAGCTCATGCGTTTCGGGTGGAAGGTGCTCCTCCCGGTCGCCACGCTGAATGCCCTCGTCACGGCCATCCTGGTGGCGCTGGTATGAGCCCGCAACCTTTCGACAGCCTCAAGGGCTTCGCGGTCACATTCCGCCAGATCTTCAAGAAGCCGATCACGCAGCAGTATCCGGAGTACAAGCGCCCGGTGTACCCGCGCTTCCGCGGACGTCACCGCCTCTGGCGCCATGAGAACGGCCTCGAGAAGTGCGTCGGCTGCTCGCTCTGCGCGGCGGCCTGCCCGGCCGACTGCATCCGAGTCGTCGCCGACGAGAACACCGCGGACAACCGCGTTTCGCCGGGAGAGCGCTACGCGCGCATCTACGAGATCAACCTCTCGCGCTGCATCTTCTGCGGCTACTGCGAGCTCGCGTGCCCGTTCGACGCGATCACGCTCGAGGCCGAGTACGAGCTCTCCGAGTACTCGCGCGACGACCTCATCTAC
>JBKPPF010000069.1:0-10408 GCA_046733475.1 Actinomycetota bacterium | reverse complement strand
TGGACGCGATCAAGGCCCGCAACTACCCGGTGATCCAGGGCGGCGTCCTTTTCGTCGCGGTCATCGTTGTCTTCGTCAACCTCCTCGTCGACCTCTCGTACGGCGTGCTCAACCCGCGGATCAGGCTCTCGAAATGAGCGTCGCCGAGCTCGAAGCCAGGGAAGTCTCGTTCGAGCAGTCGGGCAGCGGAGGGCTCTGGGCCGACGCGTGGCTGCGGCTGCGGCGCAACCCGGGCGCGATCGCCGGGTTCGTGATTCTCGGCTGCATCGTCATCATCGCGATCTTCGCGCCGCTCATCGCGCCCTACCCGCCGAAGCAGCAGGACCTTTCCCTTATCAGGGAGGGCTGCTGCCCCGGCCCGTCTCGGGAGCACCTGTT
Source organism: Actinomycetota bacterium (assembly GCA_046733475.1). GTDB lineage: Bacteria > Actinomycetota > Thermoleophilia > Gaiellales > Gaiellaceae > DATEOR01. Next base: position 10,030 of record JBKPPF010000069.1, on the reverse strand, counting down.
CGGCGTCGACGAGCTTGGACGCGACGAGTTCTCGCGCATCGTCTACGGGGCCCGCTATTCGCTTCTGATCGGCGTTGTCTCGGTCACGGTCGGGTTCTTCTTCGGAAGCATCCTCGGTGCCATCGCCGGCTTCGTCGGCGGGGCGACGGACTCGGTGATCATGCGCATCACGGACATCTGGCTGACGATTCCGGGCTTCCTCATGGCGATTGGGATCGTGGCGCTTCTCGGGCCGGGACTGACGCAGATCATGATCGCGATCGGGATCATCAACGTGCCGATCTTCGCCCGGCTCTTACGTGGGACCGTGCTCGCCCAGCGGGAGAACGACTTCGTCCTCGCCGCGCGGGCGGTGGGGGTGCCGCGGCGCTCGATTCTCGGCTCGCACATCCTTCCGAACGCCATGTCGCCCGTGATAGTCGCCGGGACCCTGGCGCTCGCGACGGCGATCATCGACGCCGCGGGGCTCGGCTTCCTCGGCCTCGGCCCGCAGGATCCGTCCACGCCCGAGTGGGGGACGATGCTGACGAACACCGTGCGGTTCCTTCAGACGGCTCCGCACCTCGCCATCATCCCGGGCCTCGCGATCGTGGTCACCGCCATCTCCATCAACCTGATCGGAGACGGACTCCGCGAAGCGATCGACCCCAAGATGCGGTCGCGCTAGCCAATGGCCCGGCAGCCACTCCTCTCTGTCGAAGACCTTCGCGTCGAGTTTTGGACGCAGCGCGGCACTGTCCACGCGGTCAATGGGATCTCTTTCGCCATTGCCCCCGGCGAAACGCTGGGGATCGTTGGCGAGTCGGGCTGCGGCAAGAGCGTGACTTCGCTCGCGCTGATGGGGATTCTCCCGCGTGCCGGAAAGATCACAAGCGGGACGGCGATGTTCGGCGACCGCGACCTCTTCCGCCTCTCCGACCGCGAGCTCCGGCGGATTCGTGGGCGCGACATCGCGATGATCTTCCAGGACCCGATGACCAGCCTGAATCCGGTGCTGACCATCGGCCGACAGATCCGCGAGGCTCTCGAGACCCATTTCGACCTGAGCAAGGCCGAGGCCAACAAGCGCGTCGCCGACCTGCTCGACCAAGTCGGGATCCCGAGCTCCGAGATCCGCCTCAAGGACTACCCGCACCAGTTCTCGGGCGGCATGCGCCAGCGGGCGATGATCGCCATGGCGCTGGCGTGCGAGCCGAAGGTCCTCATCGCCGACGAGCCGACGACGGCGCTCGACGTCACCATCCAGGCGCAGATCCTCGACCTGCTGAAGCGGCTCGTCGAGGACCGCGAGACGGCGCTCATTCTCATCACGCACGACCTCGGCGTGGTCGCCGGGATGTGCGAGCGAGTGAACGTCATGTACGCAGGGATGTTCATGGAGACGGGAAGCGCCGAGCAACTCTTCGGCCGCCCGCGCCACCCCTACACGCTCGGCCTTCTGCAGAGCGTCCCGCGCCTCGACGCCGAGCGGAAGACGAAGCTGCAGCCGATCGAAGGTTCGCCGCGGGACATGCTCCGCGCGCCGGAGGCCTGTCCCTTCCAGCCCCGCTGTCGCTTCGAGGTTGAGCAGTCGAGCCTCGAGGTGCCGCCGCTCCGAGAGCTCGAGGCTGGCCACACCGTTGCCTGTTTCAACCCGGTGCCAGTCGAGGAGTGGCAGAGGTCAAAGGCGGCCGTGATTGGCTGAGGTCGGGAGCAACCGCGACGGCGCTCTCGTCGAGGTCGAGAACCTCAGGGTCTGGTTCCCGATCAAGAGCGGCATCATCCTCGACCGCCACATCGGCGACATCAAGGCCGTCGACGACGTCAGCTTCTCGATCAGCCGCGGCGAGACCCTCGGGCTGGTCGGCGAGTCCGGCTGCGGGAAGTCAACGGTTGGGCGAACCATCCTTCGCCTCTACGAACCGACCGCCGGCAGGATCGTCTTCGACGGTAACGACATCACGACCATGTCGCAGAACGAGATCCGGCCGCTCCGGCGCCGGATGCAGATGGTCTTCCAGGACCCGTACGCGTCTCTGAACCCGCGCCACAGCGTCGGGAGGATCGTCGGCGAGCCCCTGCGCGTGCACGGCCTTTCTGGGAAGAAAGCGAGCTCGAGTCGCGTGCGGGAGCTCCTGGAGATCGTCGGGCTCCCCGCCGACGCGGCCACCCGCTATCCGCACGAGTTCTCGGGCGGCCAGCGGCAGCGCATCGGCCTCGCGCGCTCCCTCGCGCTCAACCCCGACTTCATCGTCTGCGACGAGCCGGTCTCGGCGCTCGACGTCTCGATCCAGGCGCAGATCATCAACCTGCTCGAGAACCTGCAGTCCGACTTCGAGCTGACGTACCTCTTCATCGCCCACGACCTCGCGGTCGTCCGCCACATCTCGGACCGGATCGCGGTCATGTACCTCGGCAAGATCGTCGAGATCTCCGCGGCCGCCGAGCTCTACGACGACCCGCTCCACCCGTACACGATCTCGCTCCTCTCGGCGGTGCCGATCCCCGACCCGGTCGTCGAGCGCGAGCGGGAGACGATTCTCCTCGCCGGTGACCTGCCGAGCCCGGCGAACCCGCCGGCCGCGTGCAGGTTCCACACCCGCTGCCCGTACGTGCAGCCGACGCTTTGCCGCGACGAGGAGCCGCTCCTCCGCAAGCTCGGGCCCGACCGCGTCGTCGCGTGCCATTGGGCGGAGGACATCAAGGCCGGGAAGATCGAGCCCAAGCAGGTCGAGCCGGCACTGGTGGTGCCCAAGGCCGAACCGGCCTGGGAGCCCCCGCCGGTCTAACCCGCTGCACTGAGGAGCTCCTCGCGGCTCGTCACGGGCGCCTGGCAGGCAAAGCGCTCGCAGACGTAGGCCGCCGGGCTGCCGTCCACGAGGCCCCTCCCCGCGAGGAGCGGTACCGCGTCGGTCGGCTCAGGCGCAAAGGCGAAGACCGTGTTCGGCTGGAAGCCCTGGAGCGCTGCGCTGCGGAGCTCCTCGGACTCGCCGACCACCGCGACCTCCCTCGGGGTGGAGAAATGGAGGTCGAGCGCGCAGAGCATGTGCCCGAGCGCCGTGGGCGCGCGCTCGAGCAGCGGCCGGGCGAGGCGGAATGCACCGACCGCGGCCCGCTCGAGGCTGTCGTCTCCCCAGATCCGTGCAAGGCGAAGGGCGACGAAGGCCATCATCGAGTTCCCCGACGGCGTCGGATGGTCGTCGAACTCCTTGCGCCGCGCGACGAGGTCGTGGTCGCCGACGAACCACCCGCCGCGCTCGGGGTCGGCGAAGGCCTGCGCCCGCTGCGCGAGCCGGTAGGCCTCCTCCAGCCAGCGCGGGTCTCCGGTCGCCCAGTGAAGCTCGACGTAGCCGTTGGCGACGTGCGCGTAGTCCTCGAGGTATCCGTCGATCCTGGCCACGCCATCGCGGTAGGTGCGGAGGAGACCCCCTTTGCCGTCCGCCATCGTCTCCCCGAGGAAGCGCGCAAGATCGAGCGCGACCTCGAGATAGTCCGACCGGTCGAGCCGGTGCGCGGCCTCCGCGAAGGCGGCGAGCGCCATGCCGTTCCAGGCCGCGATCGCCTTGCCGTCGCGGAAGGGCTGCGGCCTCTGCGATCGCACGCCGAGGAGCAGGTGGCGAGCCTCCTCCGGCACGTCGCCGCGGATGACGGAGCGGCCGTCCTCGAAGGGCTGGAGCCACTCCGGATGCTGCTCGCCGAGCGCCTCCCCGATCTCCTCCTCGGTCCACGAGTAGGTGAGGCCCTCCACGCCGTCGGTGTCCGCATCCTGCGCGGAGGCGAAGCCTCCTTCTGGAAGCTTGAGGTCGCGGGCCATGTAGTCGAGCGTCTCCTGCGCCACCTGCCGATACCGCTCTTCCCCGGTGACCAGCCAGGCGTGGAGGTACGTGGGCGCGAGGAGCGCGTTGTCGTAGAGCATCTTCTCGAAGTGGGGGACGAGCCAGGCCTCGTCCACGGAGTAGCGGTGGAACCCGCCGCCCAGAACGTCGTACATGCCGCCCGCGACCATTCCGTCGAGGGTCGTCCGCACCATCGCGAGCGCGTCGTCGCGCCCTGTTCGCAGCAGGAGCTCGAGGTTCGACGCCGGCGGGAACTTGGGCGCGCGCCCGAAGCCGCCGTGCTCGGGGTCGAACTGCGCGCGAAGCGCCGAGACCGCCTTCACGACCAGCTCCGACGTCAGCGGCTCGTTGGACGGCGGGCGCTCGCTCGCGTCCCGGATTGCGCCCACGAGCGCGTCGGCCTGCTCCTCGAGCTCGCTGCGCCGCTCCTGGTAGGCGTTCGACACGGCCAGAAGGAGCTGCGTGAAGCTCGGCATGTTGAAGCGCGGCTCCGGCGGGAAGTACGTGCCGCCGTAGAACGGTCGCCCGTCAGGCGTGAGGAAGACGGTCATCGGCCAGCCGCCGTGGCCGGTCATGGTGACGACCGCCTCCATGTAGAGCCCGTCCACGTCCGGCCGCTCCTCCCGGTCGACCTTCACCGGGACGAAGCGCTCGTTCATGAGCTTCGCGGTCTCCTCGTCCTCGAAGGATTCGTGCTCCATGACATGGCACCAGTGGCAGGCGGCATAGCCGATGGAAAGGAGGATCGGCTTGTCCTCGGCGCGGGCGCGCTCGAACGCGTCCTCCCCCCACGGGTACCAGTCGACCGGGTTGTCGGCGTGCTGGAGGAGGTAGGGGCTGGTCTCCTGGGCGAGCCGGTTCGGCACTAAGTCAGCTTAGTCCCGCGCGTCTCCCGTCCGAAGAGGGTTGCCACCGCCCCGGCGACCATGACCAGGGCGACGAAAACGAGCGACCATACGGTGTCTCCCGTCCGGTCGATCAGCGCGCCGAAGAGGTACGGGCCGCCGATCGCGGCGCCCTTGCCGAAACCCTCCACCATCCCGAAGGCCGTCGAGCGGAGGCGAGTGGGGAAGAGCTCCGCCGTGTACGGGTACACGGCGCCCCACGCGCCGAGGTTGAAGAAGCCGACGAAGAAGAGCGAAGCGATGAACACGGCCTGCGTCTCCGCGAGGGCGAACGTGAGCGCGCTCACCCCGCCGAGCGCGAGGAAGAGCGTCAGCGTGCGCTTGCGCCCGATCCGCTCGACGAGCCAGATCGAAGCGCCGTAGCCCGGGAACTGCGAGAGCGCGGAAAGGGCCAGCAGGAGGTAGACGTTGACCGTGAAGTCCTTCTCCTCCTGGAGGACGAACGGAAGCCAGAGGAAGAGCCCGTAGTACGAGATGTTGAGGGCGATCCAGACAAGCACGATCATCGCCGAGCGGCCGCCCAGCTTTTCCGAGACGAGCTCGCGGATCGAGCCGCGCGGCTCCTCCGCGACTGTCAGCCCGTCCGCGGAGACGGGCCGACCCGTGATCTGCTCGAGGACCTCCGCCGCTTCGCGCCGCCGCCCGTTGCGGGCGAGCCAATAAGGGCTCTCCGGGAGGTTCAGCCGCGCGAGGAAGGCGAGGAAGGCGGGGAAGGCGGCGGCCAGGAAGAGATAGCGCCAGCCGGAGTCTCCGCCGATCTGGTCGAGGAAGACCCACGAGAGCCCCGTTGCGAGGAGCAGGCCCACGGGCCAGAAGAAGTCCAGGAAGACGAGGAAGCGGCCGCGATTCTGCGGCGGCAGGTATTCCGAGAGCATCGAGGGGTCGACGACGAGAAGCGCGCCGAGCCCGATGCCTGCGAGGAAGCGGAAGGCCGAGACCGACCACGGCCCCCAGGCGAGGGCGGTCAGCGCCGTGAAGCTCGCGTACCAGAGGATCGCGGTCACGAAGATGTGTCGGCGTCCGATCCGGTCGGCGAGCCGGCCGAAGACGACGCTACCGACGAGCGAACCGGCGAGCGCCGACGCCGCGATCCAGCCGGCCAGGCTGCCCGAGATCCCCCACAGAGCCGTGAAGACCGGGACGGTGAAACCGACGAGCAGGATCTCCATCGCCACGAACGTCCACGCGAAGCCCGTGACCGCGACAGCGCGGCGGTGGAACCTGGTGAACCCGCCGCCACGAAGGACGTCCTCGACGTCCATGCTTCGGGTAATCGGGGGTGCTGGGGCCTCGACGACTGCCATCTGCGCTAACCTCTCAGTAGGTTTCCGACTGTGAGTCGATAACTGATGGCTAAGTCTACCACGCACGCAATCGAGCACGAGGCCCTCGCGGTCGTCCTCCAGGTGAGGAGGGGGCAGCTGCAGGTTCTGCTCTGGGAGCGCGCGAGAGCGCCGTTCCAGGGCTCTTGGGGCCTGCCCGGCGGCCTGCTCGACGCCCGCGAGACGCTCGAAGCGTCCATCCAGCGGCATCTCGCGGCCAAAGTGGACGTTCGCGAGCTCTCCCACCTCGAGCAGCTCGAGACGCTCAGCGACCCGAAGCGCCACCCTGAGCGCCGGCTCATCGCGACCGCCTACCTGGGGCTCGTGCCGGCCGGCATCGACCCGAAGGTTCCCGCGGACACGGCGTGGCATCCGGTCGACGACCTTCCGAAGCTCGCGTTCGACCACCTCGCCGCCGTCCTCGCAGGGCGGGAGCGCCTCCGCGCCAAGCTCTCATACACGAACATCGGCTTTGCGCTCGCTCCGCCCACCTTCACGATCACCGAGCTGCGCGGCCTCTACCGCGCGGCGCTCGGGCACGACGTCTCCGCGACGAACCTCCAGCGCGTCCTTCTCCGCCGGGCGCTGCTCGAGCCGACGGGGGAACAACGCCCGCCCGGTCGAGCGGGCGGGCGTCCCGCGGCGGTTTATCGCTTCCGCAACCGCGCCATCGCAGTCACGGACCAGTTCGCGGTTCTACGGCCTCCCGGCTAGAGCAGCCCGCACCGCCAGGCGGCCAGCGGCCAGGGATGAAATCCGCGGCCGGCCCTGAGCGCCCGCTCGGCCACCCACATCTGCTCGTAGGGAGCCCAGTGGTTCGCCGTGCCCTTGTGGCGGAGCAGGCGGGGCCCGTACGCCCGCTGGAAGGCGAGGTCCATTTGGAGCCCGCCGTAGTACGGGGAGTTCGGGTCGGTCCACGACCCCTCCCAGCGGTGGATGCAGCGCCACTCCGCGAGGTGGGGCGGATGATGCGCCCGGAAGCGCGCCCGCTCCGCGCGGATTCGCCACGCATCGCGAAGCCACAGCCGGTAGCGGAGGAGCGAGTCGAAGTCGCCCCGCGTGCGGCTGAGAGTGGGACGGGGATGCTGCGTCAGCTTGGAGAGTTTGCGGGCTACGAGCTTGAGCCAGAGCGCGCTCCGCTTCAGATCCCGAGTCCTGGGCGTCTCGGCCCAGCGATCTGGCGGCTCGGCCGTCCTCTCCGTGGTGGTCGTATCGGTGGTGGGCTCCGTGGTGCCTTCCTGTGCGAAGGCCGCCGGGGCCCAGATGAGTCCGATCACTGTGGCGAGCACGAGTCCGCCCGCGCGCAATGACTTCACGTAGCTACCCCCTTGTAGGGAACGAGGTCGGGCCGCCGTGTTGGGCGAGTGGAGCGGTCGTTCGCGCGTCGCCGGAGCTGGCCGCAGCAGCGAGCGCGCGTGTTATCTGTTACCGGAAGCGGGCTACGTTACACTCAGGAGCGAATGCTCTGGTTCACCATCTTCTTCTTGGTGATCCTGAAGATCCCGGCCGCGTATCTGGGTTACGTGATCTGGTGGGCTGTCAAGGACCCGCCGGAACCGGGAACGGATCCGGCCTACGACCGCGTGTCTCCCGGTGGGGAGGACGGCGGCAGCCCGGTCTGGCACCGCTCGGGAAAGCGCTGGGTGCCCGGGCGTCATCCTGGGCCGCACGGTTCGCCGGAGCGACGGCCGCGGCCCGCACTCGCGCCGACCAGGTCTGAAAAGCACTGATGAGCGCGCACGAGAGCGATTCGCGGGCCCGTGAGGGCGCGGCCTCGACGGTTGCGGGTTTCCTGGCCGCCTTCGCGATCTTCGCGGCAGCCGCGGGCCTCGTCTACTACCCCGGCCGCGTGGGCGCCGGCGCGGTCGTCGTTGCGCTCGTCGCCGCGGGAATCGGAGGTTTTCAGCGAGGCTTGGCCACGTTCGCAGTGGCGTTCGCAGGCGTCTGCTGGTTCGCGGGAATGGTTATCGCGATCAGTCTCGAACGACCTATTTTCTGACCCTTTCGGCTCAGATCACCCTAAGGAGGGATTGCGACAGAGCCGATAGACAGGTCGGGTAGGTGGTTAACCCTCGAGAGTTAGGCGCGGCACTTGGGTAGCTTCAAGCTTCGGCTCGTCACATATTTCCTTCTCCTGGCGCTTTTGCCGCTGCTCGCTGCTTCATGGGCGTTCAGTCAGGTGGCGACCAGAAGCGAGGTCGGCAACACGGACTCGCGACTGAACGCTGCGCTCCGCGTCGCGATCAGCGACTACTCGCGCCGAGTCGAAGGGTTGGAGCTGACGGCGAAATCACTCGCCAACGCAACGACCGTCCAGAAGGCCTTTCAGACCCGCAACCGTGCCGAGTTCATCCGTCAGGCGAACCTTGTGCCCCGCAGCGCCTTCTATGCAAACGGCCAGCTCCTCGCCGGCGAAGCCCCTGTGGGCGTTCATGTAGAGCGTTCATCTTTCGTCACCTCGGAAGGTGCCGTCATCGGGGAGATCCTCGTCTGGTTCCCGCTCGATCGCACCCTGCTCGCACAGCTTCGGACGGCCGCAGGATTGACAAAAACCGACCGCGCCCTCCTCGCCCGGAGCGGCACGGTCATCGCCGGCTCCTCCGAGATCGTCGGCTCCAATATCGCGCCGCTTCCGAAACCGAGCTATTTGAGTCTCGGCGACGAACGCTACCGGGCCGTTTCTGCCCTCATCATGCGGTCGAAGCCGCCGCTCACGCTCGTCGTCGTCACGCCCAAGTCGGCCATCGACACCTCGGTTTCCTCCCTCCGCGAGCGCTTCCTCGTCTTCTCCTTCCTCGCCCTCGCGATCGTGGCGATCCTCGCCTGGCTCCTCGGCCGGACGATCGTGCGCTCGCTACGGGAGCTCGCCGACGCCGCCGGGGCCGTCTCCCGCGGCCAGTTCGGTCAGCGTGTGCCGGTGCGCGGCCGCGACGAGCTCGCAACCCTCGGGCGCGCGTTCAACGAGATGTCCAGCCAGCTCGCCGCCGAGCGCGGCCGCGTGCAGGACGCGGTCGACCGCTTCGGAAAGGCGCTCGCCGCGACGCACGACCCTTTCATGCTCCTGAACGTCATCGTCGAGAGCGCGGTCGAGGCGACCGGCGCCGCCGGTGGGCGCCTCATCGTCGACGGGGAGGAGCAGGCGCGCGCCGGGGAGCCGGACGAGGGCGGCCGCCCGCTCGTCATCCCGCTCGGGCCCGAGGGCAAGGAGGATGCGATGCTCCTCCTCACGCCGGCGGGAGCCGATTTCGGCGACCAGTCGCGCGAGCTCGCCCTCTGGCTCGGCTCGCAGGCGTCAATTGCACTCGAGAACGTGCGGCTGCACCGCCTCGTCGCGCGCCAGGCGAGCACCGACGGCCTCACCGAGCTCGCCAACCGCCGCGAGTTCGAGGACTCGCTCGCGAACGAGATCAGCCGCGCCGAGCGCTTCGGCGGCACCCTCGCGCTCATCCTGGCCGATCTGGACAACTTCAAGCAGGTCAACGACCGCTTCGGCCACCAGGCCGGGGATGAGGTCCTTCGCTCCTTCGCCGACATCCTCCGCGAGACGGTTCGCGACATCGACGTGGCGGCACGGTACGGGGGCGAGGAGTTCGCCGTCCTGCTCCCGCAGACCGACATCGCCGGCGCCGAGGCCCTGGCCGAACGGCTTCGCGAGGCCGTCGAGTCGCGGACGATGGCCGAGGCGCATCACGACCCGGTGACTGTGACCTCGAGCTTCGGTGTTGCATCGTTCTCGGAAGCCGGGACCGGACCGGGTCTGTTCGCCGCCGCCGACGAGGCGCTCTACCGCGCAAAGCGGGCTGGAAAGAACTGTGTGGTGTGCGCCGAGACAAACGGGCCTGTCCGTGCCCCTCACTAAGGTCTGTTCAAGTTCCGACAACTGACGCCGTCGTCTATGATCTGCCGCTGACCTTCGGCCCCCAGACGACCGACACGGAGGTGTGATGTCGTTCGACAAGGACTCGACTTTCGCGCGCGTGATCGAAGA
>JBKPPF010000068.1:0-7859 GCA_046733475.1 Actinomycetota bacterium | reverse complement strand
CCTACCGATAGAAAGAGTGCGGAGTCGGACCGACCCGCGTTGCCTAACGGGACGCGACGCGGGGATCGCCGAGCACGATCAGGGGAACGGCTGTCTGGCCCCACAACTGACTGGAGAGGCTATAAGAGAGGCCGGGGCGTGAACGCTCTGGTCACTGCGGCCTTGATCGAGCGTCCTACTCGGGAGAGGGAGATTGCCCCGGCCCGCTTGCATCGGCTTCGAGGGAGGAAGCTTGATCCCTATGAGAACATTTGTTCGTGACCGCTCAGGGCTCGGCTTACATGCGTTTCCGCCGGGCCGGCCGCGTCTGAGCTCCAGTTCGTCGGCCTCGCCGAAGCCCCCGAGCTGACACTGCTGCTCGCGGACAACCAGCCGGAGAAGTACGAGCGAGCCGCCGGCCGCTGGCATGCCCGGTTCCTTCAGGAAGTGCCGACGTTAGCCTGCGCGAAAGTCAGGCGGTGCTCGCGCTTCTTGCCGCGGTTCCGGTGAATCGTCTAGCTGCGGGCGCCCTCGCGGAACTCCTCAGCCGCAGGCGGTCTTGTGAGCGAATTGCCGAGGCCCTCGTCCGATGGTCGCGTGCGGCGTAGAGGAGAAACGGCTGGTCGATGCACTTGTTCGGTGCGGAATCGAGGCATAGAACTAGGCGATGAGAGAGCAGCCCCCCGACTCAAAGGGCGAGGTAACTGAACGGGGACCCCAACTTGGGGAAGCCCTCGACCACAGTTCCTGGGAAGAGGAAGCGTGGGAGTACGTTCATTTCCTGGGCGCCCACGCAGCAAGCCTGGAGACCCGCGCCGCGATCGTCGTCCCGGCACAAATTGCCGGTCTGATCGCCCTCTGGACTCAACTCTTCACGTTCGAAGAGGCACTGCCGCACACGTTTGCATGGGCCGCCTGGGGCTTGTTGGCCGTCGGCGTCATCGTTTCCGGCTGGCTAGTCACGCCAACTCGCCTCCGAGATGGCTCTGTGATCACCTCTGGGTTCCCGGGCTCGGCTGGAGCCGTCTCCCGAGAGGCAGCAATACGCGAGATCTGCGCTCTCCTGCAGAACCGGGTCCGTCGCCTTCACGCCGGCCTGCACTTCTCGATCGGCATCAGCGTCTTGGCCTTCGTTCTCGTCATTCTCGCGTATGCCGTCGATAAGGCTCTCTACGGGGGCTAGGCACAATGACGGCTCGCGACTACGGCCAATCGTGAAATGGCGCACCCCCGGGTGCAGACATGAGCTCTGGAGTGCGCGGCCGTCTCTTCACCCATGAATTAGATTGGCCGCCGTTGGCTCCGGCCGACTATCGATCCGGAAGAGCCTTCTGCCCACTGGCCCTACGCTGGCCCGCACGCTCTGCGATCGCGCATGAACAGGGAAGTGAGGGGGTGCTAGCGGTTAGCGAAACCGCTTACCTTTGACTTGTTCGAGGGAGGGGAGTCCTGCGAGAGGGGTGCCTCGGGCCGCTCAGCTATTACGCGCGCGGGTGATGCGGGGGATGGCGAGGTTCCGTATCGGAGCAGAGAGAGTCCCACCCCCTTCGCCGAATCAGGGGGGTACCACCCGCCCGACGTCCAGACACATACGCGCGCGGGCGAGGCGCTGGGTCGAGGAGGCCGAGCAGCCGACGGGAGCGCCTCCCTCGGGCGCGCTGCGACAATCCAAAGGTGAAGACCGAGCCCACCCGCGGGCTGCGTCTCACCGCGGTCGTCCGCCAGTCCGAGCGCGTCACGCCGCTCGAACTGTTCTTCGACCTCGTCTTCGTGCTGGCGCTGACGCAGTGCACCGCGCTGATGGCGGCCGAGCCGACATGGACTGGGCTCGGCAGGGGCCTGCTCGTGCTCGGCGTGCTCTGGTGGTCGTGGGTGGGCTACGCCTGGCTGACGAGCGTGGTCGATCCCGAAGAGGGCGCTGTGCGTCTATCAATGTTTGGCGCGATGGCGGCGCTGCTGGTCGCGGCACTCTGCGTACCGGGTGCCTTCGGCGACCAGGCAATGCTCTTCGCCTGCGCCTACGCGGTCGTGCGTGCGGGGCAGATCGCGCTGTTCCTGCTCGCTAGCCGCGACGATCCCGGGCTGCGCAGCTCCGTGGTCGGCCTCGCGGGGAGTTCTGCGATCGGCCTCGGCCTGCTCCTCGCCGCCTCGGGCACCGACGGCACTCTCCAGGGCGCGCTGTGGGCGCTCGCGCTGGCACTTGACATGGGCGGCCCGTACTTCTCCGGCTCCGAGGGCTGGAAGCTCGTCCCGGGTCACTTCGCGGAGCGACACGGCCTCATCGTGATCATCGCGCTTGGCGAGTCGATCGTCGCGATCGGCGTCGGCGCAGAACGAAGTGTCGACGCGGGCGTTGTCGTGGCGGCCACGTTGGGAGTAGCCGTGGCTGCGGCACTCTGGTGGCTCTATTTCGACGTCGTCGCGCTCGTCGCCGCACGACGCCTGGCGCGCGCCGCGGTCGGCCGCGAGCAGAACGAGATGGCGCGTGACTCCTACTCGTACGTCCACTTCCCGATGGTCGCCGGCATCGTGCTGGTCGCGCTCGGGCTCAAGAAGACACTCGGCGACGTCGGAGAGCCGCTCGACTCCATTCCAGCTGCCGCCCTGCTCGGGGGAGCGGGGGTCTACCTGCTCGCGCACGTCGCGTTCCGTCTGCGCAACCTCCGCACGCTGAACAGGCAGCGGCTTGCGTGTGCAGGGCTGGTCGTCGCCCTCATACCCGGGGCTACCGAGCTGCCAGCGCTGGCGACGCTCGGCCTGCTCGCAGTCGTGCTCGCTGCATTGATCGCGTACGAGGCTCTGCGCTTTGCGGAAGCCCGCGACCGCGTCCGTCACCAGCTCGCAGCGGAGCTGGGGGAGCCTGAGCCCTTGTGAAGCGGCTTGACGCTATCGTCCTCCCTCGGTGACTTCGGGTGGTGGAGTCCCACGCCCACTTCCGCGATCAGGGGGTACCCCTGCCGGACGGGGTCTTTCGTCTTCACGCGACTTGGGGAAGCGTTGCCTGTCGCAACGACGGCCCGACTTAGTCAGCTGGGCGGTAGATGTCTGTGCGCTCCCAGACGGTACGGCCGACTCGTGTGACCCGCGCCGTCACGAACACGCCCTCTCCCAGCGCTTCCTCGTCGAAAAGCTTGAGTCGAAGCGGACGCATCACGTAGAAGCGATACGCGCTCGTCTCGGAGCCGTTGTACTCGACGAAGCGCGCGGCGTATACAGCTTCAAAGCGACCGGCCGCGAGCCGGTCCATCTCCCGCGTTCTCCCGAAGAGCTGGATGCCGCGATCACGCAGTCCCCATGTCTGCGTCGAGTCGTAGACGGCTATCGCGGTGGACCCGTTCGCGCGAATGTTGCGCGAGTGCTTTGCCTGTGGCGCTGAGAGCCATACGAGCTCGAGGTTTGGGGTCCATGCAAAGTAAGCGCTGTTGATGTGAGCGCGGCCGTTTCGATCGGCGGTGGCGATCGCGCACAGGGTCGACGCATCGAGCAGCCCGCCCACCATCGTCGTTATCCGGCTATCTGCAACTCGCCGTTTCGATCGTTCGATCCCCATCGAGGACTCCGACTCCTGCTTCAGTCAACACCGTCAAGAATCTCCCTACAAGCGAGCTCGAAGAGCGAACCCTCAAAACGCCCTTCTCGCTCTCAGCTCAGGCAGCCGAAGGCTGCACTAGTCAGAGGATAGGAAGACGTGAGCGAAAGGCACTGGAGACGCACTACTCCCCCAAAGAGCGGGGGAAGCAGTACGTCGTTAGTCGTCGGATGAGGTTCATCGCTTAGGACTATCGACCCGGAGACTCAAACGCGCCCAAGACAGGTCAGCGGTCTTCTCGCTCGTCTCCGTCTACTCTCGCAAAGCTGCGACTGACGGGTTCTGATGATCACCTTTGGGATGCGGCCGTTCCCCTTGCACGAGAGCGCCGGCTGCAGCGCGAGGAAGCCGGCCCCTTGATTTCGTTCGCCCGGGCGCAGGCGATCAATCCTCCATGATGAGAGCGCGCCCACTGGTTTCCTTCGGCTGGGCTGCTCTCTTGTGAATGTCTCGCTAGTTCTTGGAGTGGGGCGTCCAGACGGGGCCTTCGGCCACCTCGAAGTAGCAGCCGAGCGCTCGCCTGAGCTCCGCAGCGACCGTGCGGTCGTGCCTTTCAGCAAGGTGCTTGAGGCGGTCGCGATCTTCCGGGCGAAGGTGTGTAGTCACCCGGGCGGTCCCTTTGGTCATGCGTTTCTCCCTTCTATATAGGGGGATTGAGTCAACCCCCTTGATTACGTGGCCCATCGGCTGCGCAGGGTCTTCATCGCCCGACAATGGAGTTGATGGACGGCTTGCTTCGTAGTCCCCATGAACTGGGCGATCTCGTCGAAGGTGTAGGGGCGATGCGCGCGAACACCCACGTCCCAGTAAAGCTCGATGACGAACCGCTGCCTCGGCGTGAGCTCGGCCAAGACGACCGGGACAAACTCGCGTGCCCAGAGCACACGGTCAGGCGGCGGATCCGGGGTTTCGTGTCCGTCGCGGTTGCCTGAAACCGGCGTCTCATGCAACGCCCACGGTTGCTCTCTGTCGAAGCGCTGCGGTTCGTAGTCGGCCTCGCCACCGTTCCAAGAGACGGTGAAGCCCGGCCCCCCGTCGGCGGCCGAATCGCCTCCGTATGAGTCGAACATCGCTCAGGCTCTCTCGGCGCGTCCTGCGCCGACTGTTTTGCTTGTACGGGTATGTAGGGCGGTGAGTTCCGACCGCTTCGCATCGGTGAGCGCGATGCGCCAGCGTCCTCGTGAGTCGAGTTCCATCCCGGCGTCAATGAGTTCGCCTGCGACGAGACACCTGCGCCCGTCTTCGCGGTCGGGGTTCCACGGATAGGCGTAAGCGCCAACACGATGACGGTCAAAGGCAGTGACGCTGCTGAAGTCAGTTGAGCATGAGCGGCAGTAGTTCATGCTCGCCCTCTGCGATGCTTCTCGATATAGGCGTCGAGGTCGGCGCGGTCAAAGTAGAGACGCTGCCCGTACTTCGTGAATCTGATTGCCTCGGCGCTGGTCAGGTTGTAGAGGCGAGTCTTTCCGCCCTTCGTCCAGCCGAGATATTCCAGAGCGCCCTTGAAGTCGAGCCAGCGACGAGGTTCAGACTGTGCCGGTGTCTGTGGCAGCTGCTCTAGGACAAGCTCAGCCGTTCGCTGCGCCACCTGTTCGACAACAGCCGTCAGTGGGTCTACCGTAATGCTCAACGTGCTACCTCCGTAGTGCGGGGAGGCGGGGGCCGCGAGAAGGTTTCTCTTTGGAGGAGATACGCGGCTCTCGTCTCCGTTTTTGTGTACGAAGGAAACTTTGCACTGGGATGGTGACGGCACGAAAACCCCTGCAAACCTGGAATACCAGCGGGGTTGGGAGCGTTAGGATTTTAGGACCACCAATGCGTCTGTTACCATCCGTCCACGCAAATGCCCCGGCAGCGCTGCAACGCCCCGGGGCCGACACCGAAGGAGGGACCTTCGATGCAGAACGAACCTAGCAAGCGTGTCCCGGTCAAGAAGCATCCGGGGATCTACAAGCGGGGCAAGCGCTATACCTTCCCCTACCGCGACTCGGAAGGCCGGCAACACTGGAAGACGGTCGAGGGCGGATTGCAGGATGCTCTCGACGCTCGTAACGAGTTGCGCAGGCGCAAGCGCGGGGGAGAGCGCGTCGTCTTCGACAATCGCAGGCTGACGTTTCGAGACGCGGCGCGTGAGTTCTTCGTGGCCAAGAGTGGGAGTCTCGGAGAGCGTACGCCGAAGACGTACAAAGAACAGCTAGAGCGCGTCTACCCGTACATCGGGGGCAGGCTCGTTACCTCGTTGCGCAGAGAGGACATTGCGGCGATGGTCGGAGAGCTTTCTAAGAAGTACGCGCCCTCGACGGTGGATGGGACGCTCACCCCTGTCTCTCGTGTCCTTCGCTACGCAAGAGTTTCCCCCAACCCCGTTAGCGAGTTGGAGCGTGACGAGAGGCCGAGGGTGGAGTCGAGGGAGAAGCGCATTCTCACCACGGAGGAGATTCAGAAGCTCATTGCGGCGTGCTCCGACACCTATCGCCCACTCATTCAGACAGCGCTGTTTACAGGGGCGAGACAGATGGAATTGCTCGGGCTCACCTGGGCCGATGTGTCCTTCGACAAGCAGGCCATTCGAGTACGTGCGCAGCTATCGAGAGAGACGGGAGAGCGCAAAGAGCTGAAGACGGGGGCGAAGGCAAGGCGCACCATTCACGTCCCTCCCTTCCTCGTGCAGATGCTCCGAGAGCACAAAGCCCGCTCGCCGTTCTCGAAGGACTCGGACTACGTGTTCACGACTGGGAGCGGGAAGCCCTTCGGGTGGTCGAACGTAGACCGCCAAGGACTACACAGGGCGAGGGAGCGGGCAGGCATCAGCAATGAGCCGAGGCTGACGTTCCACCAGCTGCGGCACGGCTTCGTCTCCATGCTCATTGCTCAGGGCAGGCCGATTAGCTACGTGGCCGGTCAGATTGGCGACTCCGTGAAAACGACGCTAGACGTGTACGCGCATCTGTTCGATGAGGCCGCTCACGCCGACGAGTCGAGGGCAGCAATGGAGGCTGCGTTTGGTAACTCTGTGGTAACAGGGGCCTCAGAAAGCTCGGAAGTGGGACAAGAGGCGGAGGTCGTGAACATCGCCTCCGTGCAGGGAAATCGCTAGAGACGCCAATCAGGCGACAACGGCTAAAACGCGCCGTACCGTCTCGACAAGCTGGGGGTCACTGGTTCGAGCCCAGTACCGCCCACCTCTCGAAAGCCCCGCTCTCGCGGCGTTTTTCCTTGGTACGTCCGGGCTCGGTTCCCGTTGCACCGCTCCCGGGTCAGCAGGATGTCAGCAGAGCTCGCGGACTCGACTAAATCCAGCGTTTTCGATCCTCGCCATGAGGTCGTCGCGATGAATCGCTTTGTTGAACTGTTCGGCTAGACGTAACGCTGACTGCACGTTCACCGATAGGCGCCCGAGCACGCTCGTCTAGTCGTGGTCGGCTGTCTCGGGGGCTCCAGAAGCGGTGGCTGCCGCCGGATATGCTGAGCGTGCCGTTCGAGAAGGCACGGCCCGAGCACGAGGAGGACCTATGTCACACCATTACTCGGGGGTTGATTTCGGATTCCCTCGCGGCGATGCCCGACTTGACTTCTGCGACCTGTACGCGTTCCCTGAGCCAGGGGACACGGACAGGTCGATCCTCATCATGGACGTGCATCCGTCCAAGGCTCTCCCGGAGGGAGCCACGACTGCAGAGCCATTCGCGCCGGAGGCGATCTACGACCTCAGGATCGACACGGACGGGGATCTGCTCGCGGACATCACCTATCGGTTCCGGTTCTCGCTGTCAGGGGATGGGGCGCAAACGGCGACCGTGCGCCGCGTGGAGGGCGTCGATGGCGCCGGCGAGACCGACGGCGGGGAAGTGATCATCGAGGGTGCCCCGGTGTCGCAGGGCCCCGAAGCTTCGGTGTCGCAGGCGGGCGAGTACCGCTTCTTCGCGGGCTGGCGTAGTGATCCCTTCTTCTACGACGCAGGCGGTGCCCTGAACGAGTTCCAGTTCACGGGAGACGACTTCTTCGCCGACGGCGACATATGCAGCATGGTGCTCCAGCTGCCCAATGGCGAGTTGGGAGATGGGGATGTGAGTCTCTGGCACCGAACGCTGATTCAGGCCGATGACGCGAACTGGATTCAGGTCGAGCGGGGGGCTCGAACCCAGGTTGTCCCCTTCCTCGTCCCGAACGAGGAGAAGGATGCGTACGTCGGCAGTGAGCCGGCAGACGACGCTCGCTTCGTCGGCGTGTTCGCCCACTCGCTGGAGCACCTAGGCGGGTACTCGCCGGAGGAGGCCAAGCGGGTGGCGGG
>JBKPPF010000067.1:0-9521 GCA_046733475.1 Actinomycetota bacterium | reverse complement strand
CATCAGCCCCGCCCGCGAGCGAGTAGGTGAGCGGGTCGCTATCCGGATCGGTTGCGTCGACGTCGGTGACGGCGGTCTGGTTTTCGGGCACCGACTTCGAGGCCGTCGCCCCGCCGCCGTCCGACGTGATCGTCGGATCCTCGTTGGGTGGCGCCGTCTGGGGTGCGGTCATCTCATAGATCTTGCCGTCGACCTCGTTCGGGTCGCTGTTGTTGTCGACTCCCCGATCCGCGACGTAGAAACGAAATGCCCCAGATCCGTCGCTCGCGGGTGCGTAGGCGAGGCCCGCCGGCTTGCGTGCTCCTGCGGCCGCAACGTTGATCGTCTGAATGAGCGTACCGTCGAGCGAAGTCTCGACGACGATCGGCCCACTCGCTCGGTTGCTCAGGACGAAGAGAGTGCCGGAGATCGGGTTGTATTCGACCGACTCGGGATCCTGGACGCCGAATGCCCCAACGTCGAAGTGCCCGATGAGGCTGCCCGTCGTGGTGTACTGGTAGACCTCCGCGTTGACCCCGTCGGCGACGAAGATGCGATTGTGCGCCGTGTCGTAGGCAATCCCCTCCGGATCGCCGTTGCCGAAGACGTTCACGCCGAAGGAGTTCCAGCTGTCGTCCACAGTGCCGACGACGTCATCCGCGCCTGGATTGAGGCGGAAGACCGCCTTTTGTCCGTCGTCCGTGAAGTAGTACAGATCCTGGGCGGGATCGTAGGCGACCCCCGTCGGCTCGTCCGTCATGGGAACGACCGTCGGCTGAACCTTCGAGATGTTCGCGGTGCGAAGGACGCTGCCGCCGAATGTCATCTCCCACACGTTCGCGCCTTCGAAATGGGTAATGCCGCCGACGGTCTCCTCGACCTCTCCGTCGGTGACCATGATCCGGTTCTTTCCAGAGAGGTAGGCGAGATCGGAAGGGTCAGGGCTCGGCTTGTCCCATGCTGCAGTATCGACCGTGTGCACCAGCGACGAGCTGAAAGGACTCGCCGCGGGCGCGACGGCCGCGGTCAGCGAGAGCTCCACGATCTGGCCGAGAGCCTGATCTGATCCGCCGCTGTCGGCCATGTAGATGCTGGGCTCGTCCGGAGCGTCGGTCAAGTCGCCGCTCGGAGCAATAACCATCGCCTGCGGAGTGCCGAGCGTGATTGCTGACAAGTCGCGCACGGCCACCGTCTCGCCGCCCGTCGTCAGCTCGTAGAGGCTTCCGTCCGCTTGGACCTGAAGGTGACCGCTCGAAGGATCGAACGCGATCCCTCGCACGTTGCTTGACCCGCTCGCAGCCAGGTCAATGGACGAGACCCTGGTCTCGACGAACCCACCGGCCGAGCCCGGCTCGAGGCGGAAGACCCGAGAGCCACTCCCATCGAGGACGAAGATCGTGCCGCTCGCCGGATCGACGGCCATGCCCTCGGGATCGCCAAGACCGAAGCGGCTCACGTCATAGTGCACAAGAGTGGTTCGATTAAGGCTTCCATCGGCATTGGTCTGGATCGCAAACAACCGACGACCGTCGGCTCGCAGCAAGAGAAGCCGATTCCGAAGCTCGTCATACGCGATGTTGATCGGGTCGCGGAGGCTCGCGGCGATCTTGGTCGACCCGACCCGATCCGTATTCCGGCGCAAGGCGAAGGGCTTGAGGCGGACGATTTTCGTCTCCGAGGTAGCCACTTGCGGCAGGGACTGGACAACGTAGAAGGACTTGCCGCTGGACCCGAAGGCGAGACCCACAGGCAAAGTCGTGCCGATCCTGTCCGATTCGAGCGTCCGAACCTCCCGAACGACAGCCTTGGGGCTGGCGAGACCCGAACCGCCGGCATCTCCGCTCGAGACCGCCCCGGCCCGCCCGGATGCCGCCCCAGCGAGCGCCGAGCACATGAAAAGGATTGCGGACCCAACCAATAGCCCTCTCAACGAGCGGACCCCGGCGCCGCCGGGCAGCTTACGACCCCGCCTGACGGCTGTGATCTTCTTAAGACTCACTCAGCCTCCCGTATGTTCCGCTTCGTGTCCTCGGCGCGAAGCAGATCCCCGATCGTCGTCCACCTGAAGTCGGTCAGCAGAGCCGTCCAGCGAGACTCGGCCTTCTCGAGGTTTAGGTAATGGCGGACGCGCTGACTCCGACCCAACCCCGCGACTCGTGGCTGCCCTGGATCCAGTTCCCACGGATGAATATAGAAGACGTACGGCTTTCCCAGGCCGAGAACCTTCTCGACACCCAACTTGAAAAGAGGGTAGGGGAGGAGACGGAAATAGCCTCCGCCCGCCCACGGAAGCGCCTGACCACCGATCGGGAGACACGACAACGGCACTTCCGCCAATCCGCCGTTCCCGAGCCTCAACCCATCAGTGTCCCCCACCGTTGCCGGCTTGCCATATCGATTTCCGGTGACCGTCGTGGGAAAGAAGGACGAGTCGTACTCGAAACCTGCCTCCTGAAGGAGCGGAACTGCCCAATCGGTCAGCGAGAAACTCGGCGCTCGATAACCGCGGACTCGTTCACCCGTGATCCCCTCGAGTACATCCTTGGAGCGCCTGACATCGGCGGAAAACTCCCCCTCGGTCAATCCGTGAACGAGTTCGTGTTGGTAGCCGTGCGAGGCGACCTCGTGCCCCGCGGCCGCGAGGCGCCGCACGAGACCGGGTGCTCGCTCTGCGACCCACCCGAGAACGAAGCACGTCGCCTTCGCGTCGTGGTCGTCCAGTAGCTCGAGCATGCGATCCATCATTCTCTCGACGCGCAGTTCCCGACGGTTCCAGCTCTCGCGGGAGACTACGCCCCTCAGGTTCTCGACGTGGAACCAGTCCTCGACGTCGATGGACATGGCGGTGGGTGCCGCAATTCGACCGGTGGTGCGCCCGTTCTGCACGGGCGACAGCTGATCGTGCACCTCCAAAGGGGCCGGGTCAGCGAGCGCCACGGCCAGTGATGATGAGGCGGAAGGTCGCGATGAGGATGAGCAGGTCGAAGCCCAGGCTTCGATGCTTGAGGTAGTAGAGGTCATACGAGAGCTTGGAGGCCGCCCCGGAAACATTGTCGGTATAACCGAGATGAATCTGCGCCCAGCCGGTGATTCCGGGCTTGAGCAGGAGCCGACGATTCCAGAAGGGCACCTCGCGTTCCAGAAGAGCAAGGTACTCGGGACGCTCGGGCCGCGGGCCAACGACGCTCATCTCGCCGCTGAGGACATTCCAAAACTGCGGCAGTTCGTCCAGGCGTGTCTTCCGGAGGATTCGACCAATTGCGGTAACGCGCGGGTCATCTTGAGCCGCCCATACAGGCATGCCGTCTTCAGCGTCGAGGCTCATCGTCCGAAACTTCACGACCTGAAACGGCTTTCCGCCCTCGCCGCTTCGCGTCTGGCGGTAGAAGGCGGGGCCGCCGCTGATTCGCAGCGCAAGGTAGATCAGGAGGAAGAGCGGAAGAAAGACGACCAGCGCCGTCGATGCGACAACAACGTCGAAAGCGCGCTTTTTCCTCGGCGAGTAGCTCGGTCGGTCTGGGTCCAGAACGCTCGTGAACCACGAGGGCGACATGACAGCCACTCGGTGTAGTGCGCGTTCGTAGAAGGCCGGCAAGTCGCTGACCGGAACCAAGATGCCGCCGTTGAGAAGGCGGCTCACGACCGCTGTCCGCCGCTGCTGGTTGGGCACAACGACAAGATCCGGACGCTCACGACTGACGACCTTCAGCAAATCGCTGCTTCTGCCCAGGCGCCGCATCCCGACGCCGTTGATCGACGCTTCGTGATCAGAGACGACGCCTACGTAGTCGAAGTTGCGCCCGGCAACTCCGTTCCGGATCTGCTCGAACTCCGCTGGGATGGATTGCGAGAAAACGAAGACGACACGGGGACGCGGCCTCAGCGGGATCGAGGTCACACCACCCTCCAGAGCGGACGCGAGCAGAAAAAAGCCTCCGGCAATGACGACGAGCTCGACGGGCGCGATCGTCCCCTCGACGAAGAAGAAGTCCAGCCCGGCGAGCAGGGCCATCCCGGTAGCGGTCCCGATCGCCGCCGCGGTCAAGGCGTCGAGCCCACGTGCTCGGGCCCGCGTGACAACTCCCCACAGTGCGAGCAGCCAAATCGCGGTAGAACCGGCGACGATTCCGAGCAGGCCGAACGTGGAGATGTCCCGGGCGCCGGTCAGGAGCACGACACTCGTCAGCGCGGTGATGAGGACAACCACGAGGACACGCGACCACGTGTGAGCACGCCGACGAACGGTCCCGGCCGCTCGTCGGTAGCGGAAGTCCGTCGACGCGCGAGCGGGAGTATCGCCGAAAACGTTCACAGCGATCTCCTTCGCAGGCTCGAGGCGCAACCGCGTCGGCAAAGTCGTACGCGCACGCTTACCCCGAAAAGCGACGCGTGCCGTCCAGACGTTGTACGCCCGAACTGATGCCCTATTGTTGCCGCCTCACCTGGCAATGGTGACCGGCCGTCCCTCAATGCCGCATCTCTCCCCTTACCGCATAGACGAGGCCTCCTCACCTCGCCTGACCATCATAGCGTGCCCCGAACGGACAGAAGCAAATCGTTGTCTCCGCGGTCTCATCACAGTCGAAACCCCGCGGTGACGATGGATGAGACGACTTGACCTCCTCCAGGTGTCCGCACAAGCGTGAAACGCCTGATAGCAAGACTCGACGACGCGTCTTCTGATGCAGACCGCGCTAGCCTTCGTCCTCGAAGCGATCTTCGACCTCTAGCCTCTCACCCGGCCAGCCCGGGGAGGCACCGACAACCAGCAGTCGGAGCTCGATCACGAAACGATCTCAAGCGGGCGATCACGCACGTCTTTCGCTCGTGCGGGCGGCGATCACGCTTCGGGCCTCCACGCGCCCGCCAGGGATCCTTGGCCGACCGTGCCTCGAAACGTACCGAAAGTCTGGAGGAGCCGAGGCCGGCGACCCGGTGTCTGCGGCAGCCACCCGATCGCCTTCGCAGCCGGGAGAGGCAAGCTGCCGCCTCGGCTCACCCTACGGCGTAGCACAGATCTGCCCAATGTCTAGTTGGGCTGCCGGGGGCTTCTCTCTAGTTGGGGGCGGGGCGGCTGTGGCGGCCCTGCCCCCACCCTTTCGCACAGGGCGCTCGACGCGCTTCCCTAGGCGGTCGCGCGGAGCGGGCGGAAGCGCTGAGCGGTTCCCCAGAGGGCCGCGACGACGAGCACGACTGCTGCGACGGCGATGAGGATCGCCTGTGCGGCGACGGCGAAGGCGATCGCCTGCGACGTGCCGATGCCGCTCGCAACGAGGATCGCAGCGCCGGCTCCCGCCTGAGTCGCGGCGCCGGCGGGAGCGATCGGAAGCGATGAGGAGGCGGCGGCCGCGACGAGAAAAGCAAGGGCGAGCGGGAACGAGACGCTCACGCCGAGAGCGGCCAAAAGGAAGAAGAGGCCGACGGCGCGGGCGACCCAGCAGGCGAGGACGAAGACCATCGCCTTCCACGCCTCACGCGTCGCCGTCGTGCGCTCTGCGAGCCAGCGGGCGATGCGGAAGCGAATGAGCCGGCCGCTCGCCATGAGACGTGGCAACACCGAGACGATGATCGCCGAGGCGAGGCCGGCCGCGGCCACGACCCCCATCCCGACGCGGACGCCGATGGAGCTGTCGGAGGTCGCCGCCGCAGAGGATGCGAGGGGCATCAGCGCGGCGGTGTCGATCAGCCCGAGCATGAAGAGGGAGAGGCAGACGGTCCCGACGCAGGAGTCGCTCGCCCCGAAGCGGCGGACGACGGCAACCCGGACGACGTCGTCGAAGCGGCCGGGAAGCGCGGCACCGCCGACCGCAGCGGCGCCACCGGCGGCGGCGAGGGCCATCTTGTGCGGGCGCTGCGCGGGCGCAAACAGGCGGTGCCAGCCGAAGGCCTTGAAGGCGTGCGAGAGCAGAAAGAATCCCCCGGCAGCTCCTACGAGCTGGAAGTCGGCGTTGGCAAGGGGCCAGCCCGTCTCGGCGAAGTGCCGGGCGGCGAGGACGGCGACGCCGATGCCGAGCACGGCCGAAAAGACATTGAGCGCGATCCTGCCCTTGCGGGACCGGCACAGATCGATGAACGCTCGCATCTCCTTCACCATCGTCGCGTTACCCAACGGTCTCAACCCGCAAAAGGGTACGAATGCGTGACCGAATCGAGGTAATCAGGGAGATAGGGCTGCGACCCACTTGACAGGGCGCCATGGGTGGCCGCTCGACCAGGGTAGAGGACCGGGTCAGACGGCGTCGCAGTGCTCACCACCCTGCCGAGGTTTGTCGCGCACGCGGCGAGTCCTTCCAGACGCTCAGATGTTCAGTACAGATGAGAGGACTTGAACCCCCACGAGGTTTGTGAAACCTCGCAAGGTAAGCAACCATGTGGCTTCACACATTTCTTGCCGAGACCTCCCGATACTAGCCCGCTCGCCTCCTCCCGGCGTGAACCTCACCTCTCCTAATGGCAGAGCGAGGTGACTTCGCAAAATGACCCACCTCACGGAGCTGTTCGCCGCCATTCGCAGGCGGGAAGAGGGTCAGACGATGGCCGAGTACGGCGTGACGGGACTTGAGTAGGCCCCCTCCCTTTCGAGTCGAGAACGAAAGGAGAAAGAGAGAAGCCGCCAGTAGACGATGACGGCGCGGCCATCGAGCCCGCTGCCTGGCCTCCCGACTTTCGAGAACGACACCGTCCCGCAGCGGTTCGCCCGAGATGTTCAGAAGAGTCGACTCATTCGCCTGGTGAACCATGAACACCCGCTGTTCGTAGGTAGCGACTCCTGGCAAACGTGAGGGCCATCACCCCCGACGGACGATAGCCCTCGGAGCGGCAGCGTAGCGAGAGGCGGGCCCAGTCGAGAAGCACTCCGGAATGCGCCGTCTAGCAACCGCCGACCACTCTCGTCGAGCCTCCCTCTGTCCCGCGACATCTCACGCCGCGCCGAAACCGCACCACCCGTGTCCAGACAGCGCATCGACGACCCTTCGTCAGTAGACGAGCGGCAAGAGGGAGCGCTCGGCCGAGCCGAGCGCTCCCTCTCAAACGACGCTTCCTACGTCGTTACGCTGGGCAGGGGTTTCCTGCCAGCGTGCGATGGAAGTTGTTGTACCGCTGTGTGACTGCTCCGGGCGGGTCGTCCGGATAGTGGGTGTTCAGCAGCGGTCCGTACTCATCGATGCCACCGAATCCTCGGAGGAGTCCGGGGATATTGTGCAGGCCGCCAACTTCCTTCCAAACGCAGCGTCCACCCTGGCTCGCAGTGACGAAGAAGGGGTAGTCCTCGGACAGCCCCGGTGGCTTCACGCAGTGCGCGCCTGGGTTGGGATCGGACGGATGGACGATGAATCGCTGGCAGTTGAATTCGATACCCCCGAACGGTTCGTCGGGCCGGAAGTCCTCGATCCGCGGCAGGTCTGCTTCGAACGCAGCCTGTGCGAATTGCCTACCGTTCGTAGTCGGGCTCGTGAACGTAAGCGGCGTCGGCGTCAAGCGCCGTGCCCTCGTCGGATCTGCGATCGAGCCGGGCCAGTTGCCCGCTTGGTAGGGAATCCCGTCGAAGTCGAGATCGTTGTCTCCGAGGAAGGCGAGACAGCCCGTGATCTGGATCCGCGACGAGGGAATGCCGGGGATCGGCAGGCAGTAGTTGTCGTCCTGCTCGTCGATTTCTTCATCCGGGTTGTCAGCGCAGGCAAGGATATCGCTGTTGAGATCGACCTCGGTGCAGGCTTCCCAGTGGCCGGTCTCATCCGAGAGCGAGATGTTGTCCGTATGCGCCGTCCACATCAAGCGCGTATCCGGCGTTGAGGTGGAGAACTCGGGATGGAACCCGTGCCGGATCAGCGTGCAGTGGTCGGCGTGCGGGGCGAACTCCACGGAAGCGAACCCGTTCGCCTCGCTCGCAACCATCCTGCCCGTCGTGTGCTGCGTCAGATCGTCGATCACCGTCACGAATCCCGCAGGCGTGTCGTGGATATGCACCCGCAACCGGTCTCCACTCTTCATGAAGAAGTCCTTGTCCGGGTCGAGGTTGAAGCGGGCGTCGTTGAGAGGATCGGCCGAGGTAGTGGCACGACCCGTCTTCGTCACAAACGCGAAGTTCACCGGCTCGATACCAGCGGTGTTCAAACAATCCTCGTTGTTTGCGACGCCGGTGTTTTCGTTTTCGGAGAGCGAGTCGATGTTCAGCGCGGCGCACCAGCGCCTTGCGTCACAGCTGTTTCCCGCTGGCCACTCGACCCAGCCAGGCGGATAGAACTGCAGCTCCAAGAATGCCCCGCCAGGCGCCTTGCCGATGTAGCGCGGGCTCGACGGGTCGTCGCTCGTGTAGATGTTCTCGTCGCTATTCGGAATGCACCGCCTCGTTGGATACGGCGCCCCTGGATAGTGCGGGTTGGGCGCGGACTCGTTGTCGCAGATGTCCATCCCGATCCAGAAGGTGGGATGAAGCTGGAAGTTCCACGTGCCGCCGTCGCCGGTCTCCGTGGGTCGCACGGGCGGGTCGCGAGGCAGAACCACCTTCCAGACGTTGTCGTTCCCTGCGCCGGGGCGGTCGGAGTAGAACTCCATGAGCGGCTCGTCATGGCCGATGTAGTCGTTGATCCGCACATCGGAGTTCTCCGCTTGATCGAACCAGGAGAAGTCCTCCCAGTTCTGTAGCGGCTCGGTACAGGTTATGCCGTTCGTGTTGCACCAGTGCGCTAGGGGCGCGCTTGCGCGTCCTGCTCGCACCTGGGACGCCCTCGCGGCTCGCGCTGTTGCACCAATCGTCCCGATGACACAGAGCGCCACCAGGACGGTGAAACCTATCCTCCACTTACTCACGGTTGACCTCCCCTATGAGATCTTCAGATCAAGGTCTCCCAGCGGAGACTGCCCACCGTTGGAGCGAGGCCTCACCCCCTTTGGACTGCGTCGTAACCCCGCGGATTATTACGGTTCCCTAGCATCTGTAGCGAGCGCGCCAGCACGTTGAGGGCTTCCGCCCGAGCAGCCGTGATACGACGGTCCGAACCGGTGGCCCCTCTCAATTCAAAGCTCTTCCGCATGCTCCCCCGAAAACTCCACTCTCAACGCCACACGAGCACGCGATGCCTCATTCTTGCGCGACTCCTTGGACGCTCGCAGTCGCCACAGAAAGGGGCTCGATGCCTACCTCCGAAGGTTTCGCCTTTCCCGAGGCCACGAAGTGATTTCTTGCCTCCGCGACCAGCGCACAAAGAGCCTCCGCGATCGCCCGCATGATCGTCGTCGGGCTGAGGATCCGGGTGAAGCGACGGGCGACCCGCTACGAAAAGGGGGCCGACACCCAAGCGGAGGATCTACCGGACGTCCCCGATAATGTGGCGAGCCACGTGATAGGTCGCCGTCCTGCGACGGGCACAGCCTTTTAGATGGCCGCTCTCAGCCGGTGGCGCCGAGGACAAAGACGGCGTGCCTGAGAGGATCCCCCGTCGGCCGCGAGTCATAGCCGTCGCTCACGAAGAATTGATTGCCGATCGTCGCCACTGCCCGAGAATCGCGGATGCCGAACGGCGTCAGGTCGAACGTCCAGC
>JBKPPF010000066.1:0-24300 GCA_046733475.1 Actinomycetota bacterium | reverse complement strand
GGGCGCGAGGTACTGCGTCCAGTCCACCGTCCAGTTGAAGAACTTGTCGAGCCCGAACAGGATCGGCGCGACGACGAAGCCGATACGGAGCAACATGAACACCTGGTAGCCAGGGTCATTGCGGCGAGTGTCGTTTGCGTGTGTAAAGGTCAAATCGCCACCTCCTTCGACTTCTTGGTGGCGGCCCGCTTTCGTTTCTTACCTTCTGCGTATCTCCGACGGTCCGGGTACAAAGGTGTGGACGCCCGTTCCGCGAACTGAGGGAGGAGCACAGCGGACCGGAGGAAACCGATGGATGCAAGCGCCTTGAGAGAGACCATTCCTGAGAACGCGCGCGCTGCCCTCGAGCCGACGGCTCAGGGCGCGCAGCTGCGACGCCGCGCGGTCGCGGTCGGCGGTTTCGGTCTCTTCGTGCTCGGCTTCCTCGTCGTGATCGGGCTCGGGAAGCTGATCGCGGTCCTGCTCCTCCTCGCGTTGGGCGGAGGAGCCGCTTTCGTCGTCGGACGGTCGCTGCGCCGCCGGGGAGGCAGGCTTCGCCACTCCGCGGGCGCCGTGCAGTCGGCCGTAGGCACCGTCCAGTCCGCCGTGGGCACCGCCGCCCGCCGGCCGGTCGACGGCTTCCGCACGCGGAAGACCGAGCGGCGCGAGCGGTTGCGCGAGCGCGACCTGGGCAAGGAGGCAGGCCGCCTCAACGCACGTGGGGTCGAGCTGCGGCGACAGGGCGATGCGATGGCGGCCGTCGGGGCCCACCGCGCCGCGCTCGAGATCGCACACTCGGCCGGCGATCCGAGCACCGAGGCGATGACCCTGAACAACCTCGCCCTCGCCCTTGCCCACACCGGCGACGAGCGCGCGGCCATCGACCACTTCGATGCGTCCGTCGTCCTCCTGCGCGAGATCGACGACGCACATCACGAGGGCCAGGTCCTCGCGAACCTCGGCTTCCTCCACGGCCGAAGCGGCCGTCACGAGCAGGCGCTCTACTGCCTCCAGGCCGCGCTCGACAGGCTCGAGCCCGATTCCCGGGCCTTTCGGCACGTGGAGGAACAGCTGCGCCGCGCCAGTTAGCCGACCGGCGGGTCGGCGAGTGAGGCTCTAGGCCCGTCCGCCCCTCGCCACCCGCGAGACGAATCTCCCACTGTCCCGAACCCGCCGCTCGAGTGTGTCGAAGTCGACGTGGACGATGCCGAAGCGGTAGCTGTAGCCATGCGGCCACTCGAAGTTGTCGAGGAGTGACCAGACGAAATAGCCGCGAAGTGGCAGCCCTTGCTCGATTGCCGTAAGCGCCGCCTCGAAGTGACGCTCGAAATAGCTGACCCGCTCTGGGTCGCGCGTCGCGTCGGTGGCGTCGAGCGGGTAGGCGGCGCCGTTCTCCGTCACGTAGAGCGGAAGATCGCCCGTACGCGACGCCGCGAACTCGAGCACTTCGACGAGGCCCGGGGGATAGACCTCCCATCCCATCTCGGTCTCTTCGGCACCGGCGGGCGTGACCGGGGGAAGGAGGGGCGAGCGAACGAGGTGGCGGCAGTAGTAGTTGACGCCGAGGAAATCGAGTTGACCCGAGATGAGGTCGAGGTCGCCATCCCGCACCTCGTCGCGGCGCCAGCCTGCCTCACGCACTGCCTCTTCCGGGTAGCCGCGCCCGACGATCGGGTCGAGATACCAGCGGTTGAGCCTTTCATGCGCGAGAATCGCCGCTTCCTGGTCGAGCATGTGCGCCGTGGCCGGGTGCTTCGGGTGGAGGTTGAGGACGATGCCGACCTCGACGCCCGGCGCCGAGGTCCGGATCGCTTCGGTCGCAAGCCCGTGAGCGAGGAGCAGGTGATGCGCTGCCGCGAGGGCGGCCTCCGGCTCGACGCGACCTGGAGCATGAGTGCCGATGCCGTAGCCGAGCTCTGCGACGACGTACGGTTCGTTGATCGTCGCGAGATGGCCGACGCGGTCGCCTAGACGTGCCGCCACGATTTCGGCGTAGCGGGCGAATGCCTCTGCGGTCGCACGCACTGGCCAGCCGCCGGCATCCTCGAGAGCCTGCGGGAGGTCCCAGTGATAGAGGGTTGCGTAGGGCTCGATCCCGTTCGCCAAGAGCTCGTCGACGAGGCGGTCGTAGAAGTCCAGGCCTGCCTGGTTGACTTCGCCGGACCCGTCCGGCACAACCCGCGGCCAGGCGATCGAGAAGCGGTATGCATCGAGCCCGATCTCCGCCATGAGCGCGACGTCCTCGCGAAATCGGTGGTAATGGTCGCAGGCGACGTCTCCGGTGTCGCCGTTCCAGACGCGCCCCGGTGTATGCGCGAAGCGATCCCAGATGCTCTCGCCGCGCCCCTCCGCCGTCACCGCGCCTTCGACCTGGTACGACGCCGTCGCGGCTCCCCAGACGAAGGCGGCAGGAAAGCGGCGCCCCCCGACCGGCTCCTGGACGCGCTCCGGACGAACGGTGGGCCGGTTCATCCCTTGACCGCGCCCTCGAGAATGCCGCCGACGATCTGCTTGCCGAGCAGCGCGAACACGATGAGGACGGGCACCGTACCGATGAGCGTTCCGGCGAGAATGATGGAGCGGTCGGGCACGTACCCCTGCCCCAGGCTGTTGAGTGCGACCTGCACGGTCGGGTTCTGGCTCGAGAGCGCGATGATCGGCCAGAAAAAGTCGTTCCATGCCGTCAGGAACGTCAGCATGCCGAGGACGGCCATCGCCGGGCGCGCCGCCGGCAGCACGATGGAGCGGAAGATCCGGAAGGTGGACGCGCCGTCGACCACTGCCGCCTCGATGATCTCGGTCGGAAGCGCCCGGATCAGGTATTGGCGCATGAACACAACACCGAAGGCGCTGACGAGCGTCGGCAGGATCACGGCCTGGAGGTGGTTCACCCAGCCCACCTTGGCGACGAGGATGAAGAGGGGGACGACGCCCAGCTGCGCCGGCACCATCATCGTCGCGAGCACGATCACGAGCAGGGCCGTGCTGCCGCGGAAGCGGAGCTTGGCGAACGCGAACCCCGCGAGCGTGCAGAAGAAGACGGTGCCGAGCGCGATCGCCCCTGAGACGACGAGGGAGTTCAGGAGCGCCTTGAACATGTCGACCTGGTGGAGCGCCTCGCGGATATTCGAGAAGAGATTCCCGCCGGGCGTCAGCGGCGGCGGCGTCTTCGAGATGTCCGCGTTCGTGCGCGACGCGGCGACGACGGTCCAATAGAGCGGGAGGATCGCGAGGACCGTCACCAGTGCCAGGACCGCGTACGTGAGCGGGCCACCGCGGCGCTCGCCGACAGACTTGCCGAAGAACCGGCGCGTTCTCGGGACGGCGATCACGCCTCTCGCGCCTTCCGCCCCAACGTGAACGCACTCCGGCCGCGCGAGGCGAGAAGCGCATTGACCCCGACGGCCACGATGATGATGAGGAACATCGTCCAGGCCGTCGCCGCGGCGCGGCCGAGCTGGAAGTTGAACCAGCCCTGTTCGTAGAGGAGGAGTCCGAGCGTCTGGTACTGGT
Source organism: Actinomycetota bacterium (assembly GCA_046733475.1). Classification (GTDB taxonomy): domain Bacteria; phylum Actinomycetota; class Thermoleophilia; order Gaiellales; family Gaiellaceae; genus DATEOR01. The sequence goes on along the minus strand of JBKPPF010000066.1, from coordinate 20,808 downwards.
GATCGGCGCCCCCTGAGTGGCCGCCGGCCCCACCGAACAGAAGGGGCTCTCCAAAGAGCTGCGTGGCCCCGATGGTGGAGATGACGATCGTGAAGACGATGGTCGGCCAGATCCCGGGAATGGTCACGTGCCGGAGCTGGTGCCAACGTGTAGCGCCATCCACCTCAGCCGCCTCGTACAGATCCTTCGGCACGGCCTGCATCGCGGCGAGGTAGATGAGCGCGTTGTAACCGGTCCAGCGCCAAGTGACGATGGCGGAGATCGCGATCTGCGACGTCCAGTTCCCACTCTCCCAGTCGATGTGCTCGATGCCGAAGAAGCCGAGGAACCAGTTGACGAGGCCGAAGTCGCGGCCGAAAAGCATCGCGAAGACGATCGTCGCGGCGGCCACGGAGGTCGCATACGGCATGAGGAGCGAAACGCGCCAAAACGTCGATCCGCGCAGCTTGGAGTCGAGCAGGTGAGCCAGCCCGAGCGCCATGAGGAGCTGCGGGACGGTGGAGATGACGCCGATCGTGAACGTGTTCACGACGGCGTTCCAGAAACGGTCGTCGTGCAGGAGGCGCGTGTAGTTGTCGAGCCCCACCCACCTCATCTCGTCCGTGTTCTGAAGCGTCACGCTGTGCAGAGACACCCAGGCGGTGTAGACGAGTGGGAAGAGCCCGAAGGCGATGAAAAGGAGGAAGAACGGGGAGACGAACGCGTAGGGCGACAGACGCTGGTCGAGCTTCGCCCGCCGCATGCGCCAAGAGCGCGGGGCTACCGGCTCCGTGCGAAGGGCGAGTGCTCCGCCGAGCTCGGTGTCGGTGCTGGTCTTCGCCACGATCGGTTCCTACGGGGGCGTCCGGCGGCTCCCGACCATACAGCCGGGAGCCGCCGGTGAGGAGGTCAGTGCCGCCCGCGGTGGATCATCCGATGGCGCTTTCGATGTCGTCCATCGTCTTCTGCCAGGCAGTATCAGGATCCTCGCCCTGCTGCTCGACTCGCAAGAGGCCGTTCGAGATCGTGTCTTTGATCACGCCGTCCTTCGGCCCGAGGACCGCGACGGTGAGGTTGTCGGCCGACTCCTTGAAGAGCTCGCCGACCGGCGCGTTCGAGAAGTACTCGTCGGTCGCCGCCGCCACGGCGTCGTCCTCGGCCGCGGTCGAGCTCGACGGGAAGTGCTGGGCCTGCGTCCACATCTTCACCTGCTGCTCGGGCGCAGTCAGCCATTTGATCAGCTCGTACGCCTCCTGCTGGTGCTCGCTCGCGGAGGGGATGGAGAGGTAGGAGCCACCCCAGTTGCCTCCGCCCCCGGGAATGGAAGCAACGTCCCACTTACCCGAGCTCGCATCGCCGGCCTGGCCCTTGATGTAGCCGATCATCCAAGCGGGGCAGGCGATCGTTGCAAAGCGGCCGTTCGCGAACGCCTGGTTCCACGGCTGGTCGAACTGCTTTAGCTTTGCAGTGAGCCCCGCCTGAATTGCCTGGACGGCCAGGTCCCACGCGTCCTTGACGGCTGGATTCGAGTCGTAGATCGGGTTGCCGTCCTCGTCGTAGTACTGGGACTCGGACTGGCCGATGATGGCGTTGTAGTAGCCCGAGGCGCTGTCCATGAAGGCAGAGTTGTCCGGCGCCTTGGCCGCGTACTGCTTGCCGACCTCGATGAAGTCGGGCCACGTCTGCCACATGGAGGCGAGCTCTTCGCGATCCGTCGGCAGACCGGCTTGCTTGAAGAGATCCGTCCGGTAGCAGATGGCAAGCGGGCCCGTGTCCGTGCCGAGACCGACAACCGCGCCATCCGGGCTCGTGGCCGCTTCCCACTTCCACGGGAAGAACGTGCTCTCGAGGTCGTCGGCGCCGAGATCGCGGAGGTCGGCGAACTTATCCGCCTGGGTCTGAGTCACCTCGGCGATGCGGGCCACCTCGATTCCCTGGACGTCGGAAAGTCCGGCGCCGGCCGCGAGGTGGGTCTGCAGGGCTTGGTAGTAGTCCTGCTCGAACTCGATGCTCGTTTCCTTGATCGTGACGTTCGGGTGGAGCGTCATGTACTCGTCGTAGAGACCCGCCTCCTTGTAACCGAACGTGCCGAAGAGACCGACGGTGAGCGTCACCTTCTCGTTGCTCGCTGCCGCAGTCTCCGACCCGCCGGAGGCCGCGTCCTCGCCTCCGCACCCGAGAGCCCCCAGCACCAGGCTGGCTACCACCACGAGCAGGGGCATGAGACGCGCCCACGGGAATGACGCCTTGCATGGCTTCAGCATGTGAACCTCCTCGAGGAATCCGCTCGGGAGCCTCTCGGCTCCGCCGCTCGAAGCGCCCTATCCGATGTAAGCGCTTTCATTGGAAGCGCTTACATTACACTGCAAGCAGCAACGTGTAAAGGAGGCCGAGATCACGAAGGCGACACGACATTCGGACGGCGGCCGGTCGCTCCCCACGATCGCCGAAGTCGCGCGGCTCGCAACCGTCTCGACCGCGACAGTGTCGCGAGTCGTGAACGGGTCGCCCAACGTGCGGCCGGCCACTCGCGAGGCAGTCCTGGACGCAATCGAGCAGCTCCGTTACACACCCAACCGAGCGGCACGGACCCTGGTGACGCGCCGAACCGACACGATCGCCCTCGTGGTCTCCGAGTCGGAGACGCGAGTGTTCTCCGACCCGTTCTTCCCGAGCATCGTTCGGGGCGTCTCGACCGCGCTCGCACAAACGGAGCTCCAGCTCCTCCTCCTCATGGCGCGCGACGACCGGGAACACGCGAAGGTCGAGCGCTACGTGCGGCAGGGGCACGTCGACGGCGTCATTCTCATGTCGCTCCACGGCGACGACCCGCTTCCGAAGAGCCTTCCTCGCCTCGGAGTTCCGACGGTGCTCGTCGGCAGGCCGAGGAGGGACGAGCGGCTCCCATGGGTGGATGCCGATAACCGCGGCGGCGCCCGAGCCGCGACGGCGTACCTGCTGGCCGACGGAAGGAAGAACGTCGCAACGATCACGGGGCCTCTTGACATGACCGTCGGGGTCGACCGCTTCGAGGGCTACCGGGATGCGGTGCGCGAGGCGGGAGGCCGGGTCCGGCAGCGGCTCGTGGTCAACGGCGACTTCGGTAAGGAGTCCGGCGCGCGAGCCATGCGGGAACTGACCGCGCGGGCACCGGACCTGGACGCCGTCTTTGTCGCGAATGACCCCATGGCGATGGGCGCCCTCGAAGCGCTGCGCTCTCTGGGACGCGGCGTCCCCGAGGACGTCGCGGTGATCGGCTTCGACGACATCGCAGACGCAGCTTTCACCGATCCTCCGCTCACGACCGTCAGACAGCCGCTCGAGGAGATGACGAAAGCCCTGGCCGAGCTACTGCTTCGGCGCATCGAGGGACTCGGGGAGGAAGACGAGTCGGCCGTCTGTGCGACCCAACTCGTCATACGCGCTTCGACCTAGGAGCGTGTGCGGTCTAATCGTATTTCCAGACCTGCGTAAGATCCGAACTCGGATGAGGGATTCGGAGCGGACACCGAAGGTGGCCTGAGAGGTTGAAGATCAGGGCTGCTGTCCTTGAGGAGTTCTGTCAACCACTCGAGGTCCAAGAGATCGATCTCGCCGAGCCGAAGTCCGGAGAAGTGCTCGTCCGGCTGACGGCCTGCGGGGTCTGCCACACCGATCTCTACACCGCCTCCGGGGCTGATCCCTCCGGCTACGCGCCGACGGTGCTCGGCCACGAAGGCGCCGGGATCGTCGAGACGCTCGGCCCGGACGTCACCTCCGTCGCGCCGGGCGACCAGGTCGTGACGCTCTTCTCGCCCCAGTGCCGGGAGTGCGTCCACTGTCTCAGCGACCGCACGAACCTCTGCCTTGCGATCCGCGACATGCAGGGCAAGGGGTTCCTCCCGGACGGGACCACCCGGCTCGGCCGGGACCGCGAGCCGATCCGCCACTTCATGGGGACGTCGACGTTCGCGGAGTACACCGTGATGCCGGAGATCGCGCTTGCGAAGGTCAATCCAGAGGCGCCGCCGGAACACGCCTGCCTCTTCGCCTGCGGCCTCTCGACGGGCCTCGGCGCCGCGATGAACACCGCCAAGGTGGAGGCCGGCGCGTCCTGCGTCGTCTTCGGCGCAGGCATGGTCGGGCTGGGCGCAGTCGCAGGGTGCCGGCTCCAGGGCGCCGAGCGCATCGTCTGCGTGGACCTCTCGCCGGGAAGGCTCGAGCTCGCGACAGCCCAGGGCGCCACCGACACGCTGGTCGGCGGCCCAGACGTCGTCGAGCGGATTCTCGAGATGACCGGCGGCTTCGGGGCCGACTACACATTCGAGGCGACGGGCAACGTCAAGGTGATGCGCCAGGCCGTCGAATCTGCCCGCATGGGTTGGGGTCTCTGCACCGTGGCCGGCGTTGCCGGAAAGGGCGAGGTGCTCGAGGTCGTTCCCCGCTTTCTGATCACCGGCCGGCGGGTCGCGGGCTCGTCGTTCGGCGGTGTGAAGGGACGCGATCAGGTGCCGGAGTACGTCGAGCGGGCGTTGGCCGGCGACATCGACGTCGGCGCATTCGTGTCCCACCGGATCACGCTCGACGACGTCAACCGCGGCTTCGAGCTCATGGAGGCCCAGGACGGCATCAGAAGCGTGATCGAGTTCGCATGATCGTCGAGCGCGTCGAGCACCCCGAATGGCTTTCCAACGCCTACCTTGTCGCCGAGGGGCCGGGCGGGCAAGGCGTCTTCATCGACAGCAACGGCCTGACGGACACTCTGGAGGAACGCGTCGAGCGCGGCGGCATCACGATCACGCACGTCCTCTGCACGCACGGCCATGCGGATCACGTCGTCGCGATCGAGGAGGTCGCCGCACGGCACGGCGTGCCGCTGCTCGGGCAGTCACAGCTCGCCGACGGCGACGAGGTCTCGAGCGGAGGTCTCCGAATTCGGGCCCTCTACACGCCCGGCCACTGCGAGGACCACGTCGCGTTTCTCGTCGACGAGAGCCACTGCTTCACCGCGGACGTCCTCTTCCGCGGTACCGTCGGCGGAACCTCCGCTCCCGACGGGGACCTCGTCAAGCTGAAGCACTCGATCCTCGACGTGCTCCTCGGCCTCGACAACGAGACGCAGGTCTTCCCGGGCCACAAGGAGGAGACCACCATCGGGGACGAGCGGCGCTCGAACCCCTTCATCCGCGCGTGGCTCGACGGCGAGGGACTCGTCAGCGAGCCGTGCCGCGTGAACGACGAAGAGGCGACACTCCTCCTCTGGGCGCCCGACTACGACGGAGGCAACAAAGCCCTCGTGAGGCTCCACTCGGGCGTCGAGACGATCGTCGGCGGCTCGCGCGTCGAGCGACGCTGACCTAGCCCAGGCGGCTATGAAACCGAAGGGACACGTTCTACCCTCTCAGGTGCCACCATCCGAGGAGGAATCATGCGCCGCACTTCGCTCGTCGTCGCCCTCCTCGTCGCCGCGCTCGCGCTCAGCGCGACCGCCGGCGCCGAGGTCAACTCGTTCGCCGAGGCGCGGAGGGGGAGCCTCCATGTCCTTTCGAGCGTCCTCGTCTCGGGACACTCCGTCGACATGCGCGGCGGTTGGTTCAACAACTCCCTCTCATGCACCACCTCACGGCGGCTGCGCGTCCATGCCGAAATCCAACGGACGGCCGACAACAACGGCTCAGCTATCGGAATGAGCGATACGGGTCCCGTGGTGAACTGCGCCGAAGGGGGTCCCAACTTCGGATTCACGATCTCGGCATCCGACGCCGGCATGGCGTGCGCTAACGGCTCCTGGAAGCCGGGTCGCTACGACTTCTTGACTAGGACCCGGCATGTGCGAAGCGGCGTCGTCGCGGTCGCGACACTGGGCTGGACGAAGAAGAAGGCCTGCTAGGAGAAGCCGACGCCCGGACTCGAACCGTTGCATTGAGCGCTCTGCCCGTCGTGTACGACGGCCGTCCCGCCGCGCCGCCTTCCACTGTCTCTTTCCCACCTGTCCGGGAGCGCAAATGCGGAAGGCTGCCTCGGCGAGCTCCATCTCGAGCAGTGAGTTGAAACAGATCAGTGTCGGCTCCACGGCGAGCCTGTTCAGGCGCGGCAGGCCAAGTGCGCGGGCTGCCGAACACGACGCAGATCCGCTAGGTCTTCGCAGCCGGAATGGCCTCCAGCTTCCGCGTGATCCTCTTCGCCCCCCGGTAGGGCTTCATCACGGCCGTCGGCTGGGGTCCCGCGTGCGCCTTCCTCAGAGGGAGGGCGAGCTTGTCGCAGAGAACGTCGGGAAGCCGCAGCATCGCCACGAGGGGATGCTCGACCTCCTGCCCTTGTGAGCCTTGGGCGAGGAGTGGGCCCACCCAGCTTCCTCCACGCCTTGGATCCCTCTCCGTCGAGCACACGCGGCTCCGTAGCGCTTCTCGGCATCGGCCAGAAGGTCAGTCACCCTCGTAGACTCCCGGCGATGGCCGCAGCCCGCCGCCTCATCCGAGCCGTCAAGATCCTCGCCCGCGACGGCCGCATCCCTAAGCCGCTCCGGGGACTCGCCGCGTTCGGAGTGCTGCCCATTCCGGGGCCGTTCGATGAGGCCGTCCTACTCATCGTCGGCCTCCTGCTCTTGGCCTTCTACCGGGACTGTCTCCGCGAGGCCTGGAGCCGGGCGGCTATGCCGAATCTCGGCGAGCTCTCCTAGGCGCAAAATCAAATCACAGAGCCCCCACTACCCACGGTCTCCACAATCGCGTGTCGCGCGTGTAACCGATTGAAGCGCTCGGCCAGAGAGATCATCGGGCCACACCTCCTCGGCGAGCTCTGTCGCGGAACGCCCGAAGCACCATCACGACGTTGAAGGACTCCCACGAACTTGGTCTCGGCCGACGCTCCTCCGCAACCCCGAGAACTCGTACGACTCCTTTCCCGCCACGGTCCTCATCCTCCGTCTCGCTCCGCTCGCAGACCAGGCGTGAACGACTGAGCCCCTCGACTCGAGTCACGGACGCGCCGGGCGTCCTTCTGGCGCATGTGCGCGATGCGCTGGCCGAGCGACATCCGTAACCCCCGCCCTTCTGCAAGCGTTTCGGTCTAGCTTCCGCCCGAGCAGCCGAGCGACGACGGCGCGGAGGAGAACAAAGAGAAAGCCGCCCGCAGGCGGCCTTCTCTTCCGATGATGGATCGGCTGTGACTCAGGGAATGCTGACCTTCGTCTCGCAGCGTAGGGCGGAGTCTCGATTCGCACCGCCGTCGCATCGGTCGGAACCACGGCCGCCATCGAGGAAGTCACGACCGTGGGCGCCGAAGAGACGGTCGTTGTCGCCGCCCCCGAAGACGCTGTCGTTGCCCCCGCCGCCTCTGATGAAGTCACGGTCGCCAGCTCCGAACAGTCGGTCGCCGTCGGCTCGCCCGTGCACCGTGTCTGCGCCTTCTCCGCCAAAGACGTTGTCGGCACCGTCTCCGCCGACGATCGTGTCTGCGTCTGCTCCGCCGTCGAGAATATCTCCGGCGTCGCCGCCCCTCAATACGTCGCTTCGCTGGCCGCCGTGAAGCTCGTCTGCGCCCTCCCCGCCGGCTAGCTGATCAGCTCCAAAGTCGCCCGAGAGAGCGTCGCTGCCGTCACCTCCGACAAGGCGATCAATCCCCAGGCCGCCGGAAAGCGTGTCGTTGCCGTGCCCGCCGGTGACAACGTCGTTCCCTTCGTCCCCACAGATGACGTCGTTCCCGAAACCGCCACGAATCACGTCGTCTCCGGCGAGACCAACGATGACGTCGTCCCCAGGCGAGCCGACGAGGATGTCGTCACCGGTGGTTCCCGTCACCGTCGCCACCTGACCCTGACAGCTCGGAAACTGGGCATGAACCGGCGCCGCGAGGGTCAGAAGAAACGCCATTCCAATCAGCGCGGCTGCAAGATCACGCCGTCGGGATCGCATCTTAACGCTCATGAGTCCAACCTCCGTCCGAGAAGGAAGTCCGAAAGCACGTCCATCGAGCCCACCATGATGATCCATTTCGCCGACTTTCGCCCAGGCAGCCGAGCGACGACGGCGCCGAGGAGCTCGCGCGGGGAGCGCAGAACGATCGAGATCGTGAGAGCCGGGCACGGCCGAAGGGCGTTGCGGCAAACCCTCAGCCTTCGCCCCGGGAGAGAAGCCGCGCCCGCGAGTGGGCCCCCGCAGTCTGGGTGCGATCCAGGTTCAGGGCCTCGTAAGCACTTAATGCTCTTTCGTCGTCGATCACGAATGCTCCCATTAGGAGGGGAATCTTGTTTCATCGCATCTGGAGTCTTCACGGCCCTTCGTGCTCGTTCGCGCTTAGTCTGTGTCAGAATCGTGTCACTCTTCGTTGTCCTTCCAGTCAACGCGCCCCGACGACACTCGTAAGTGCCCGGCGCGAACGTCGAACCGCCGGCCCGACGGCTCGGTCTTGGTGAGCCTGGGTCGTCTTTGGCCTCCTTGTTGGCACGGGCGCTGCTTCCATCGCACTCTTGAAAGGAGCGCGGGGAAACGGCACTCAGACGCCCTAATCCACTGACCCGGTCGTTTTGCCGACGCTGAGGTCAAGCGGACAGGAACGGGAAGTCAGCGGCTCGTCGCCGTCGACACCACTCTCAAGCGCGGGTCCGAGACCCGTGCGCCGCGCGCGATCGCTAATCAGCGCGCCGTACGGGCCAGAAAACGCCAGCCTGTCACGCCGGAGGTCGGGGTTCGACCCCAATACCGCCCACACCAAAACGGCCAAAGAGCGGGGCCTTTCTATGAAGGCCTGGCTGGCCAGACCGGGTCGCTGCCGAGCGAGCGCGCGGGCCCCACTTGCTCGTAGAATCGCGTGACGAGCGAGACCGGCTTCATCGACGTCCCAGGCGGACGCGTCTGGTTCCGGAGCGTGGGCGACGGAGAAGGTATTCCACTCCTCTGCCTCCATGGGGGGCCCGGCTTCCCGCACGACTACCTCGAGGAGCTCGAGGGCCTCGGCGACCGGCGTCGCGTCGTCTTCTACGACCAGCTCGGCTGCGGCAAGTCGGACCGCCCGGATGACATGACGCTCTGGGAGATCGACCGCTTCGTCGAGGAGCTGGCCGTCGTTCGCGAGGCGCTCGGCCTCGAGCGGCTCCACTTGTTCGGGAGCTCTTGGGGAGGCATGCTCGCGCTCCAGTACGTGCTCGACCGCCGCCCGCGGCTCGAGAGCCTCGTCCTCGCATCGAGCCCGGCGAGCAGCCGACGCTGGACGGCCGACTGCACCCGGCTGCTCGAGGCGTTTCCGGCGACGATGCGCGAGACGATCCGCCGCCACGAGGCTCACGGCTTCACGGGTTGCCTCGAGTACTCCGCTGCGCTGCTCCCATACTACAAGCGCCACGTCTGCCGGCTCGACCCGTGGCCCGACGCGTTCGAGCGCTCCTATAAGGGCGTGAACAACACGATCTACGAGTACATGGCGGGGCCGAGCGAGTTCGCGATCGTCGGGACACTGCGCGACTGGGACGTCGCCGACCGCCTCGGCGAGATCGAGGTCCCGACACTCATCACGTGCGGCGAGCACGACGAGCTCAGTCCCGCGCACGCGGAGGAGATGCAGGCGCGCGTCGCGCGCGCGGAGCTCGAAGTGTTCCCGGACGCCTCGCACGTCACCATGGCCGAGGTGCCCGAGGCCTACCGCGCGCGTCTCAACGAGTTCTTCGATCGCGTCGAGGCAGTCTCTCTCACCTCTCGTACTTGAACTGGACGCTTACCGCGGTCGGCGCCTGCACCTTCGACGATCGTTGCGGGTAGACCATCCAAACCTCGCGCTTGCGAACGGGGTTGAATGCGATCTCGGCGTTCACCCGCAACACCTGCACCGTCATCCCCTCTGCGTCGAGCCCCATCTCTGGAATCTCCGTCTTGAAGAACTCGACCGGGTCGTTGGCCGCTTGCTTGCCGATCTCGGTATCGGTCTTCGTGTCGACCAGGAAGATCTGCTGGGGGTCGTCCGGTTCGAGGAGGTGCTCCGGCTCTGCCGGTGTTAGCCGCGTCCACCCGAAGTTCTCGCCGTCCCCACCGCCGTTGCGCTCGCTCTCCATGTGACTCCTCCTTGCGTCGCGGTCCCCGCCGAGTCACCACCGTACGACTTCGTCGGCATGGGCACAAGCGTCGCGCTGGGCAATTCGTAGGGTTTGGGGGCAGATTGGACTAGCATCGAGGCGTGCAGCCTTGCGGCAACTGCAACCAGCTCAACGCCCCTGAAGCCCGCTTCTGCGCTTTCTGCGGGCTGCCGCTGGCGCGTCCCTCGGAGCTGCGCGAGGAGCGGAAGGTGGTCACGGTTCTCTTTGCCGACATGGTCGGGTTCACGAGCCGGGCTGAGAGCATGGACGTCGAGGACGTGCGGGCGATGCTCGCGCCGTACCACGCGCTCGTTCGTCAGCAACTCGAACAGCGGCGGGGCACACTCGAGAAGTTCATCGGGGACGCGGTCATGGCCGTTTTCGGCGCGCCGGCTGCGCACGAGGACGATCCCGAGCGCGCCGTGCGAGCGGCGGTCGCCATCCGCGAGGCGCTCGCTGCCTCGAATGAACGCGATCCCGAGCTCGACCTCCACGTCCGGATCGGGGTCAACACAGGCGAGGCCCTCGTGGCGCTCGACGCGAGGCCTGCGGCCGGCGAGGGCCTCGCGTCGGGCGACGTCGTCAACACCGCGGCCCGCCTGCAGGCGGCCGCCACGATCGACGGCATCGTGGTCGGCGGCGCCACATACCGGGCGACGCGCGAGGCATTCGAGTACGAGGAGATGGCGCCGATTCAAGCCAAAGGCAAAGCCGAGCCCGTCCGCTGCTGGCGGCTGTTGCGGCCCCGCTCGAGGTCCGGCGAGACCCGCAGGCGCCAGGATGCGACTCCGCTCGTCGACCGGAAGCGGGAGCTCAAGACGCTGATCGAAGCGTTCGAGGAAACGCAGCGGAACTCCTCGCCGCAGACACTCACGCTGATAGGCGTCCCCGGTATCGGCAAGAGCCGGCTCGTCAGGGAGTTCTTCCACGAACTCGACCGCCGCCCCGACCTCATTCGCTGGCGCGAGGGGCGGTCTCCTCCGTACGGGGAAGGAGCGGCGTTGACGGCGCTTGGCGACATCGTGAAGGCTGAGGCGGGCCTCCTGGAAACCCACGAGCCGGCGGACGCCTCGCCGAAGCTCGCCGCCGCGGTCGCCTCGGTGATCGAAGACCCCGAGCAGGCGGCATGGGTCGAGGGGCACCTGCGCGGGCTGGTGGGGCTCGACGCGGAGTCGTCCCTGTTCGGGGACCGGAGGGCGGAGGCGTTCGCGGCGTGGCGGCTGTTCGTCGAGCGCCTCGCGCAGCGCCGGCCGACCGTGCTCGTCCTCGAGGACGTCCACTGGGCCGACGACGCCCTGCTCGACTTCGTCGACCACCTCGTCAGCTGGCTGGGCGGTGTGCAGCTCTTCGTGCTCTGCACAGCGCGACCGGAGCTCCTCGAGCGGCGTCCTGCCTGGGCTGCCGTTCGGGGGACGTCACGCGTGCTAGCACTCGACCCCCTCTCGGATGTCGACACTCGCGAGTTGTTCCACGCCCTGCTCGGCGAGGCGGCGCTGCCGGCCGAGACGCGCTCTGCCCTGCTCTCGGGGGCCGCGGGAAATCCGCTCTACGCGCAGGAGTTTGTGCGCATGCTCGTCGACCGGGGTCTCCTCGAACGAGCCGGCGGCCGCTGGAGGCTCGAGCCGATTGGCGAGCTACCGGTCCCGGACTCTGTGCTCGGGATCATCGCGGCCCGCCTCGACGCCCTGCCCTTGGAGGACAAGGCGGTGATCCAGGACGCCTCCGTCGTCGGGAAAATGTTCTGGCCCGCCGCGGTTGCGTGCGTCGCCGGGCGCGGGAAGTGGGCGATCGAGGAGGCGTTGCTCCGCCTCGAACAGCGACAGCTAGTCCGGCGCCGGCACGACTCCTCGCTCGCCGGCGACTCGGAATGGGCCTTCGAGCACGCCCTCATCCGCGACGTCGCTTATCGGACGATCGTGCGCCCGCAGAGGGCGCAGAAGCATCGCCAAGCGGCTGAGTGGCTCTCGTCCATACCCGGAGGGCGCCGCGACCGCGCCGACTCGATCGCCCATCACTACGTCACCGCCCTCGAGAACGCCAAGGCATCGGGGCAGATGGATGCAGGGCTGCGCTCGGCCGCCGCGGCGGCCCTGCGCGCGGCGGCCGAGCATGCGAGCTCGGTCCACTCCCACGCCTCGGCCGCGCGGCTCTGGAGTCAGGCGCTCGAGCTCTGCTCCCCCGACGACCGCCGCCGTCCGCGCTGGCTGCTGGCCCTCGCCAAGTCGCTTGCGCTGGCAGACGAGCCGGCAGCGTCGACGCTCGACGAAGCCGCAACCGCCCTCCTCGCCGCCGGGGACTTCATCGGGGCGGCCGAGGCGGAATCGACAAGCGCCTGGCTCCTCTCCCTTGCCGGTGAACCCGAGCGAGCCCGCGAGCGGGACAGTCGTGCGTTCGAGCTGGCCCGGGAGGCCGCTCCTTCACCGACCAAGGCGCTCATTCTCAGTAGCTCCGGCGCTCATGCCGTCTTCGTCCGCGCCCGGCGCGACGAGGCGCTCGTCCACCTGCGGGAGGCGCTTGCGATCGCGGAGAGTCTTGGTCTGCGCGAGATCGAGGCAGAGGCGCTGCAATTCATCGGGATGGCCCGGCTCGACGCCGGTGAGGAGCAGGGCGTCACGGATATCGAGAACGCGCTCGCGACGGCGGTCGTCCTCAATTCTCCGGTCGCGCTGAGCTGCTACGGGAACCTGGCTGACATACGCCGGTACTTCGGTGACCTGCGGGAGTCGGCGTCGCTTCACGTCGACGGCGAGCGCGCCGCCGAGCGCTTCGGGATCCCAGTGCAGGTGCGACGTTTCCGGGCGGAGCAGGCTTGTGACCTCTACTACAGCGGTGACTGGGACGAGGCCCTTGCGCACGTCGAGGAGTACCTCGACGCGGTGAAGACCCGCTCTCCGCATCGCGGCGTCGGCGAGGCGCGAGTCCACAGAGGCCGGATCCGGCTTGCCCGCGGCGACGGTCGGGGGGCGATCGACGACGCGGAGGCGGCGCTCGAGTTCGCGCGGACGACGGCGGAGCCGTTTAACCTCTTTCCGGCGCTCGCCTTCCACGCCCGAGCGCTCGCCGCCGCCGCGCCGGAAAGGGCGGAAGAGAGCGCCGAGGAGCTTTTCACGGGTCTGGTCGCCGGCCAGCCGTTCTGGACCGCATGGATTCTCCCTGACGTCGTCGAGTGCATGGGGGGCGAGGGGCGGCTCCGAAGTCTCCGGCGGACGCTCGCCGGCGCGACACCGCACTCGTGTTGGTACGACGCTGTGGCGGCCACCCTCGACGGCGACTTCGCGCGGGCTGCCGATCTCTATGCGGCGATCGGATCGAGGCCGGACGAGGCGGTCGCGCGCCTACGGGCGGCCGAGCATGCGCTGGCTACGGACGACGCAGACGAGGCCCGGGCCCAGCTCACGCAGGCTCAGGCGTTCTTCGACCGGGTCGGCGCCAGTGCGCTCCTCCGCGACGCGGAGGAACTCGCGTCGGCCTAGAGTCGGAGGCCCGCCCCGGCTGACCCGTCTAGTCGAAACCGGAGCGGACATGGAAGAAACCATACGGCCGGAGCGGGCGCCGAGCTCCTACGCGCCGGCGTCGCTCGCCACGACCTGCAACCGAGCGGAGAGTGTGGAGAGCAACTCAGGGGGAACGGGGGCCGTTATCGAGGGCCAGCGCGGGCTCGCCGTCGTTCTCGCGATCTTCAGCGGCCAGCGTTCCGCTCGTGCGTTTCGGAGGAAGAAGGCGATCGTGAGTGGCACCGCGGTCAGCGCGTCGCCGACGTTGTGGATGAGGTCGGCGAGAAGAGCAACGCTTCCACTTGCGACGTAGATCGACGCTTATGCCCCGGCCGCTACGGCGAGGATCGCGAGACTCAGTGCAACGGCTCGAACACCCGCGCGCGACGGCACGATGGAGCGAAGCACCTCCGGCGAGGGTCTACTTGTTGATCAGCGATGCTGAAGTTAGACCGGAGGCACAGGCTTCGGCCACCCTTCGTCGGATCGGCTGCGGGCGCGCGCCGAGAAGGCGACCGCGTCGGGTCGTTCAAGACGGCGCAGATGCTTCTGGAACAGGAGCTCCCGTGGTATCGAGCCGTCGCGCGAGCTCGGTACGTGAACGCACCCCGAGCTTTTTGAAGATGTTTTGTAGGTGATAGTCGACTGTTTTCGGACTGAGGAACAGCGCGGAAGCGGCCTCTCGGTTCGTGGCGCCGTCTGTGACGACGAGCGCCACTTGCAGCTCCCGCGGCGTGAGGTCGGACAAGGGAGACCGGCCCTGCGAGCGCGGAGTCGCGCCACTTGCTCGCAATTCGGCGCGTGCGCGGCGCGCCCACGGTTCGGCTGATAGACGATCGAAAGTCTCCAGCGACGACCGGAGTGGAATCCGAGCCTCGGAGCGGCGTTTAACGCGGCGGCGACGCTCACCCAGGCAGAGGTCGGTGCGCGCCGCCTCGAAAGGTGTCAGTACGCGAGAGTGAAAAGCACGAGCCGTTTCGAAGTCATCCTCGAACGAGTCGTCATGCGCGAGCAAACCTCGGCACCGGGCGGCAACGGCATTCGTCCAGGCCCCTCCTGTCTTCTCGGCGAGGCGTTCCAATCTCGCGAGTGATCGACGCGCGTCGTCGAGCCGGCCCTCGTGGACGTACGCCTCGATCAAGTCTGGTTCCCACTGAACCATGTTTGGTTCGTCGAGCCCCCGCTCGATCGATGCTTGTTCGACCGGTTCGAGCAGGAGCACGGCTTCCTCGTAGTCGCTTTCCCCTACGGCGAGCCGAGCCAGTGCAGCGTCAGCGTGATAACCCACGGCGGGGCCGTACCCCGTCTCTCCCAGTTGATGAGCTCGAAGGGCATGTTCTTTGCACGCTTCGGCACGTCCTTGCACGCCGTCGAACCGCGCGAGCAGCGTGAGGCAGAAGGCGAGGAAGTTCAGCTGGCCGGTCTCTTCGGCGAGCTGAACCGATTCCGATGCGTTCAGCAGGCCGGTCGTCCAGTTGCCCACGCGGAATTCGAGTTCTCCCAACGCTGCGAGAGCTAGCGGCAGGATCCCGGGGGCGCTGCGCGCGCGCGCTGCTCCGACGAACCGGGTCAATAGTCGCCTGGCGTCATCGTGTCGCTCGAAATAGATGAGCGCGAGCGCGGGCCCGTGGATCAGCCAACTCACCTGAGGCATCGGATCGCCTTCGATCAGAAAAGGCAAACATCGGTCGAGCAGAGCCTCCGCTTGCTCCCTCTCTCCGACCATCCCCAGCGCCTCCATGAGTACGATCGTCGCGAGAAAGATCGAGTCGTCCTGCGCCGTTTCGGCGAGCTCCATGGCTCTCCGTGCAGTCGCAAGGCCGATTTCAGCCTCGGCCATGCCCAGCGAGGCGTAGGCGGCCTCTCCCAGGACGGTGGCCGCTTTCCCGGGAGCGTCGCCTTCGATGAGGCTCGCGGCCTGCACCATCGTCGCATGGCCCTCCAGGGGTGAACCGGCGAGCATCTGACCTCGACCTTCAAGATGCCGGATCTCGGCCTGCAAAACGGGTTCCGGCTCACACGCCAGCGCCTCGGTGAGCAGCTCGGATGCGCGTGCGAGGTTTCCGACGAGCTGAAAATCACGCGCCGCCTCGATGAAACGCTCAGATCGAACTACGCGATCCGGGCTGAGCCGCGCGGCTCGCTCGAAGGCTTGTGCTGCGGCGCCGTATCCGCTTCTTTGACGAGCATCCATCGCGGCTTCGGCGAGCGCTCCAGCTATCTGCTCGTCCGGGTCCCCAGTCGACAGCCCAAGATGCCATGCCCGGCGAAGGCTCCGATCGTCGGCGGGGAATGCGTCGGCCAACGCGCGATGTGCACTCCTTCGCTGCTCTGCTGAGGACTCGTAATAGAGAATTGACCGTAGGAGTGGGTGACGAAAATGGATTTCTCCATCCAGCGCTAGAAGACCCCGTCGCTCCGCATCCTCGAGCAGCTCCGATCTACCGCTTGCCGCAAGCGCCTGTGCGACGAGGCCGCCCTCATCCGGTCCCGCGGCGGCAGCAATGATAGCCCCTTCGAGGAGATCTTCCGGCAATTCCTCAATCTGGCGCCGAAAGACTTCCCTCAGGGCTGCGCTGGGAGGCAGCGGGTCGGGCGGCGGAATCTGCCCGAATGCCTGAGCGTCAGTAAGCAGGGTCGTTAGCTCCAGAACTGCCATCGGGTTACCCTGGGCCGTTTGAACGACCGCGGCTAGCACATCAGGGATCATCGTCGGACGCCTTTGCCGGGCGAGCTCTCGGGCCGTCGCCTCCTCAAGAGGCTCTAAGACGAGCTCGGGGAGGCGCGCCATCGCCAGCGGTGACGGTTTTTCTCTGGCGGCGAACAGCATTGCGATTCCTTCGGCCCCAAGCCTCCTGGCAGCGAAGGCGAGGTTGTTCAACGAGGCGGAATCGACCCAGTCCGCATCATCGATGAGCACCAGAAGCGGTTGCGTCTCTGCTGCTGCGGAGAGAATGCTCAGCGTCGCAACCGCTGTGGTAAGGGGATCACTCGGTATCGGCGGTGCAAGTCCGATTGCGGCAGACAGCGCTTCCCGTTGAGGTTTCGGAATGCACTTCAGAAGGCGATTGACCGGGCGTAAGAGCTCTGAGAGTGCGGAGAACGGCAGCTCGGATTCTGACTCGACGCCGCGCGCCGAAAGGACTACGCTGCCGGTCACCTCGCTCATGGCGTAGGAAAGGAGCGCTGTTTTTCCAATGCCCGCGGGCCCGGAAAGGATCAGCGTGCCGCTGTCTCCCTTGCGCGCACCGTCGATCAACCGATCGATGTGAGCTTGCTCGCGTGCTCGCCCTAGAAGCTTCTCACCGCGCATCCCCGGCGTCCGTTCGTCGGGATCCTGTGCTGCAGAAACTGCGCTGCTTGCACCGTGCCAGAGAGTTGATGCTCTCTCAGGCAAAGCTGTCCGCCAGAAGCTCCTCCATGCCTTACGACCCCTTCTTTGGTTCTGGGGGATTGAACCTTCCACGCGCCTAAACGATTGTCAAGTGCCGGTTCATCCTTTATCTGGAGATTCCATGCGGACTGGCAGTAGGCAGTGAGCACGGTTGTCGCCGTCGACCGCAAGTAAAGGTCGAGCGGGCATCAAGAGGAACATGGCGAAGCGAGGCGCTCGTCGAAGGCACGGCAAGACTGGGTGTTTTCCCGGTGCGCGGCGACGGTCATCGTGGTTGCCTACTGCTCCCCCACACGGCAGAGGAGGTGACCTCGGGGGCGACGGTTGGACCCGAACTGCACGCGCCGTCTAGAGCCAACTGAACCTTCAGGAGAAAAGGCATGCGAAAGGAGCCGCAGCTTCGCGCAAGACCCGGGCCGCCTGGTCCGGCGACACCTGATCCGTCAAGAGCGCACCGCATGGCTCTTCCAAAAATCTGAAAGAGGGAGGAAAACGGACGATGCGTCCGCAACCCAATCATCGCTGGAGGTCGTGGCTTGCGATGGCGACACTGCTCGCCGCCGTGGCGCTCCTCTTCGTCATTGCTCCGTCGGCGTCAGGTCAGACGCCGACGATTGCAATTGACCTCACACCGGCGACTGACACGAATGCCGTGGGCACAGATCATACGGTCACGGCGACCGTGACGGACAACGGGAGTCCTGTCGAGGGTGCAAGCATCCACTTCGCAGTGACCGGGGACGGGACGCCGACCCCGGCGGCGGGTAACGACGTCACCGATGCGGACGGCAAGGCGACATTCACGTTTTCGAACGCCGCGGCCGGCACGAACACGATCACCGCGTGCGTGGAAGTCAATGTCAATCAGACGTGTGGAGCGGGTGAGACGTCGGACACGGCGACGAAGGTCTGGCAGGTGCCCGTCGCCGACGCGATCGACTTGACTCCGGCAGCCGCAACGAACCCCGTCGGATCGACGCACGACGTCACGGCGACGGTGACCGACCAATTCGGCGAACCGTTCGCAGGGGCGGACTTGCACTTCGCCGTTGGCGGAGGCGGCACGCCCACCCCGGCGTCGGGCGAGCGCACGAGCGGCGCCAACGGCAAGGCCGTGTTCTCGTTCTCGAACAACACGGTAGCCACGAATACGATCACCGCCTGCGTGGACGCAAACCACGACAACTCCTGCGCCGGAGAGGCGCTTACGGACACGGCGACGAAGGACTGGCAACAGCGCGTCGCCTCGGCTATCGAGGTGACCCCCGCGGACGCCGTGAACCATCCTGGCGACGACCATACGGTGACTGCGACGGTCGTCGACCAGTTCGGCGATCCGGTCGCGGGCGTGACGGTCGACATCGACGTCACCGGCGGCGGCAATCCAACGCCGAGTTCGTTGACGGCGAACACAAACGCAAGCGGGCAGGTGAAGTTCACGTTCACGAACCCAGACGTGGCCGTCAACATGATCACCGCCTGTTTCGGAGCAGGGCCGACGTGCGACACGGCAACGAAGAGGTGGGAGCTCCCAACGGCAAGCGCGATCGAGCTCGCTCCGCCGACCGCGACGAACCCGGTCGGGTCGATGCACGACCTCACGGCGACGGTGGACGATCAGTTTGGTGACCCGTTCGCAGGTGCCGACGTGCATTTCGCCGTGAGCCCGGAGGGCACGCCTAACCCGGCCTCGGGCGATGGCACGAGCGGCGCCAACGGCAAGGCCGTGTTCTCCTTCTCGAACAATGCGGAGGCAACGAACACGATCACCGCCTGCGTGGATGCAAACCACGACAACTCCTGCGCCGGAGAGGCGCTCACAGCGACGGCGACGAAGACCTGGGAGAAGCCGGTACCGACGGCAGTCGATCTCACGCCTTCATCGGCGACTAACCTGGTGTTGACGCCGCACCTCCTCACCGCGCTGGTCACCGACCAGTTCGGCGATCCCATCGCAGGCGGTGCCGTGCTGTTCACCGTGACCAGCACGGGTACCCCGGCTCCGGGGTCGGGCGCCGATGTCAGTGACAACACCGGAGACGCCACGTTCTCGTACACGAACAACACGGCCGGGGTGGACACGATCACCGCATGCCTCGACTCCGACCCGCAGAACGGCGTCTGTAATGCCGGGGAGCCGACCGACACGGCCACGAAGACGTGGATCGAGGAGGGTTGTCCCGGGTTCGAGAATGATTCTCGCAACCAGGTAGTCGGAACCGGGGCGGGCGAAACCCTGGTCGGCACCTCCGGCCCCGACATCATCTGCGGAAAGGGCGGCTCCGACCTCCTCAAGGGGAAGGGCGGCAACGACCTCATCCTCGGAGGAGGAGGCGCTGACGAGATTCTCGCCGGCGCCGGCGCCGACACGGCCAAAGGCGGCGGCGGAGGCGACGAGATTCGCGGAGGCAAGGGCGGCGATGACCTCTTCGGTCAGAAGGGAAACGACGACCTCTTCGGTCAGAAGGGAGCGGACTTCCTGAACGGCGGGCCCGGCAACGACACCTGCGACGGCGGGCCGGGCAACGACACACTCAAGAGTTGCTAGGCGCTACGCAACACTAGCTAGAGGCGAGAGTTACGAAGGAACCGGTCGGCGGCCCGACCGGTTCCTTCGGCGTTCTAGATCTGAATTTCTAGCGAACAACAAGGCCATGCGAGTGGCCGCGCGCATTGGTCTCGGAACCCGCGCGACCCTGATTGTCGACCACCCGAGCAACCTATCGGCGCGTGGTGTTCGCACGTATTAAGCGAGTTACGCCCGACGCAACCGGAAAGCCCTGCAAAATGAGGAGCCGACGCCCGGACTCGAACCGGGGACCCCTTCATTACGAGTGATGGAGCCCTGTCCGCGTACGTCCACTGCGGTCAGGAAGAGCCGCTTTTCATGCGGTCTCGCGGACACTGAACGCCGAAGATGGTCATGCGACGACAACCTGGTGTTCGCACGGTCTTCGCATCGATCGCACGCAGGAAGCCGCAGGCGACGCTTGCCACGACCTCCGGCGTGACAGGCCCGTTATGTCTCTTCCGGGCTAAGCGGGGAAAGGCGGAGATTCCCGGCCAGAGCAGGGCTTCCGTACTCGTGTGTTGCGGGGACTCGGGGTGCGGCCGGGGACCTCCGGGAGCCTCCTGCGGGATCAGCGCGGGGATGCTCCGTTGCCTGAACTGTAACCAGCCAGGATACGAATTGGCCAAGGCGTCGTTGTATCGCTTGACAGAAGGGATCGGGAGTCGCCTCGTCAAGTCCTGTCGGCCTTGCGGTTTCGCAGGACTTTGGCATTTCTGAGCGGCCCTTTCCGCGGCAGCGGCTCGTGCCGTTGACCGCGAGCCGCCCTCAGCGCCGCGGCTACGGTGTCGGACGATGAGGAACTCCACCGCGTCGGCACTGCATCGGCACGGAGCCCACGTCTACGCCCACCACTATTCCCGTCCGCACAGGCATCTCCGCCTCCTTCGGCGATCAGAACCGATGGGGACGATCGAGCTCGGCGCGCTCAACCCGAAGTCGGCGTGCGCGTGCGAACGACGTCCGAACGTGCGGACTGCCCGCGCGTGATGTCGGTTAGGAGGTTGGCAGCGTTGGTGGTAGCCGGAAGTGTGGAAAGACGGCGGTATCGGCGAACCAGGTGATCGTTGCGATTGAGTCGCCTTCGATGGTCAGCACGATCAGGCCGTAGGGGCGTGCGATCGGCGCGTGCGCGTCTGGGAGGTAGCAGCCGAGCGCCGGCTGGGTGTTTGCGTGGGTCGGCAGGACACGGAGAGGCGTGCCGCGTAGCTCGGCGCGGTGGTAGAGGAACGCCGCGATTGCGTCGCGTCCCTGGTACTCGAGTGGTTGGGGCGGCATCGTGAGTCGCGCGTCGTTGGTGAGCAGCGAGAGCGCGGCTTCGATGTCGCCG
>JBKPPF010000065.1:0-34362 GCA_046733475.1 Actinomycetota bacterium | reverse complement strand
CATCCCGACCGTCTCACGACCGCGACGAACGACCTGCTGCGGGCCGGAACGGTTCCGGTTATCGACTCGTAATCGACAGGTCGCGGGTTCGAGTCCCGCCCGGAGCTTTCGGGGCTCCGGTAGCTCAGTTGGCAGAGCAGTTCCGGGCTGTGCCACCACGACCGCAGCAGGTTTT
Source organism: Actinomycetota bacterium (assembly GCA_046733475.1). Lineage (GTDB taxonomy): Bacteria > Actinomycetota > Thermoleophilia > Gaiellales > Gaiellaceae > DATEOR01. The sequence continues at coordinate 34,187 of JBKPPF010000065.1, read as the reverse complement.
CGATCAGCCCGCGGCAGCGGCTCGACGACGTCGTGAAGACCGTTGACGGCCTGCCTTTTTTGGCGGCACCGATTGCGCGCTTCCGATGCTGTACGTACAGGCGAAGAAGCGTGAGATCGACACGTTCGTGATCTACACCGACTCGGAGACGTGGGCCGGAGACGTGCATCCGGACCAGGCCCTTCGGGACTACCGGCAGGCCTCGGGTATCGATGCCCGCCTGGTGGTCGTTGGAACGGTCTCGAACGGCTTCTCGATCGCGGATCCGGCCGATCCGGGGATGCTCGACATCGTCGGCTTCGACACGGCGACGCCGCAGCTCATCTCCGACTTCGCCCGCGGCTCGCTCTGACGTTGAGCGAGCTCGGCGGGCGACCGAATGAGGCGCCTCGCCGAGCCGTCCAGGCGGGGCGCCAGAGTAAAGCGACGGAGAAAGGAGGCGGCGATGGATTCACGCGAGCTGGTTGAGCGCGGGACGATCCTGCGTGCGACGGTGGGCTCCACCGTTCACGGCCTCCACCACGGCGGCCAGGATGACCGCGACGAGATGGCGGTCTTCGTCGAGCCGCCCGAGTACCTGCTCGGGCTGCGGCGTGCACCCGGCATCCGCACGGGCCTCTACGGCTTCGAGCACTTCGTCGAGCGGACGCAGCCGGAGGGCAAGCGCTCGGGCCCCGGCGACCTCGATCTCGTTGCCTACAGCCTGCGCAAGTACGTGCGGCTTGCACTGAAGGGGCATCCGACGATCCTCCTGCTCCTCTTCGTTCCCGACGAGCTCGTGCTCGCGAAGACGGCGCTGGGCGAGGAGCTCCGCGATCTTCGGTCGGCACTCCTCTCGCGCCGTGCCGGACGGGGTTACCTCGGGTACCTGCGAGGCCAAAGGGAACGGCTGCTCGGCGTCCGCGGGCAGAAGCGGGTCAACCGGCCCGAGCTCGTAGCAGCACATGGCTTCGACACGAAGTACGCGATGCACGCGGTGCGCCTCGGGTATCAGGGAATCGAGCTCTTGGAGACCGGGCGGCTCACGCTTCCTCTGGCGGAGCCCGAGCGCTCACGCGTGATGGCGATTCGCACCGGTGAGCGGACCTTCGACGAGGCGCTTGCCGAGATCGACGAGGTGGAGCGCCGTCTCGCCGACGCGCTCGAGTGGACGATGCTTCCGCCCCAGCCGGACAAGGTGGCGGTCGATCGCTTCCTCGTCGAGGCCTACCGGCGAGCCTGGGGCTGGTAGCGAAGACGCGCCGTCGCCGGGAGGGGCAGGCGACGGCGCGCACGTGCGGGCGTGGCGCAACCGGCTGACGCGACGGCCTCAGAAGCCGTTCCTCGCAGAGGGTGAGGGTTCGACTCCCTCCGCCCGCACCTTATTCCCGACGAAAGGAGGCACCCATGATGGCCCGCAAGCGCAGCGACGAGTTCTCCTTTGAGCCGATGAGCAAGCGCCGGCGCGGTTTCCCGTCGGAAACGAACGTGAAGCGCGGCCCGCGCAGCGTCAGGGGAGGCCTCAAAGAGCTGGAAGAACGGTTGGGCAACAACGACCTGTGCCCATGCGGGTCGGGGCGCCGCTTTCAAGAATTGTTGCCGTAACAGCGGCCGCTTTTGACGGCGCCGCACGCGTCGACTACTTCAGAGAGCGCTGACGCGCTCTGGGGCGGGAAGCCGCCCCCCTGCCTCCGTAGCTCAGCGGAAAGAGCACCGGGCTTCGAACCCGGTTACAGAGGTTCGACTCCTCTCGGGGGCTCTCGCGACACCGTGGCTGAGTGGCGAGGCGCGCGCCTGCAAAGCGCGCTCACGGCGGTTCGAGTCCGCCCGGTGTCTTGCCGGCGTGACAATGGAAGGAGGATGGAACGATGAAGATCAAGACGTTCGGCACGGTCGACGAGCGAAGCCTGAAGCAGCTCGAGCGCTGCATGGAGGCCGGGGACGCCGAGTTCGGCGTTCTCTGCGCCGACCATCACCCGGGCTACTCGCAGCCGATCGGAGGCGGCATCGCGTATCAGGGCTACGTCTCGCCCTCGGGCGTCGGCTACGACATCGGGTGCGGCAACAAGGCGGCTCGCACCGAGCTCATGCAGGCCGACCTCGAGGCTCTTGGCGGCGTCGAGTCGATCATGCGCGAGATCACACAGCGGATCTCCTTCGGCATGGGCGTGCCGGCGCAGGAGCGGGCGGACCACCCGGTCCTCGAGCAGATCCGGGAGGCTGACTTAGCTCCCCAGCGCAAACTCGTCCAGCTAGCGGAGTCGCAGCTCGGCACGGTCGGGTCGGGCAACCACTACCTCAACCTCATGGAGGACGAGGAGGGTCACGTGTGGGTCGGAGTCCACTTCGGCTCGCGTGGCTTCGGCCACAAGACGGCATCGGGCTTCCTCGCCCTCGCGAAGGGCAAGCGCTTCGACGAGCGGGCCGTCGAAAGCGAGATGGACTCGCCGCCGGTGCTGTTCGAGGTCGACTCGGAGCTCGGCGAGTCGTACATCTCGGCGATGGAGCTCGCAGGCGACTACGCCTACGCCGGCCGCGACGTCGTGGTCGACAAGGTGCTCGAAATCCTCGGTGCTGCGGCGACGGACGAGGTGCACAACCACCACAACTTTGCGTGGCGCGAGGAGCACTTCGGCCGCACATACTGGGTGATTCGGAAGGGCTGCACGCCGGCCCGCCCGGGCCAGGAGTGCTTCGTCGGCGGATCCATGGGCGACGACTCGGTCATCCTCGAGGGCGTCGAGTCGGACTCGAACGAGGAGGCGCTGTTCTCGACCGTCCACGGTGCCGGCCGCGTAATGAGCCGCTCGCAGGCGGCCGGCCGGATCCGTCGGCGGAAGCGCTGGACCTGCCGAGACCGCGACTGCGACCGCGTCTTCGAGACGAATGTGGCCTGCCCCGATCACCCGGAGGCAGGCGTCAAAAAAGTGTGGGTCGAGGAACAGCTGAAGCCGGGCGTGGTCGATTGGCCCGCGGTGCAGGCGCGGCTTCGCGAGCAGGGCATCGTGCTCGTCGGCGGCGGTGCTGACGAGGCGCCGGAGGCGTACAAGCGACTCCCTGACGTCCTTGCGGCCCACGGGGACACGATCCGCGTGAAGCACACCCTGCGGCCGCTGGGCGTCGCCATGGCTGGTCGCGACGTCTACGACCCGTACAAGGACTGAGGGCCGCGCGAGCGGCCCTCAGCTTTCCTACTGCACAAATTGCCTGCCGTCATCTTGGCTCCGGGGCCCGCTTCCGGAGGGCGGGCAGAAGTTTGTACCGAAACTTGTACTGGACCCAGCGAACCTGAGCGCACCTAAGAGCGCGGAACCATGCGCTTTCCGACCCCAGCGCAGCCTGACTCACAGACCTTCAAAACCGGTGAGGCGTGGCAGCCCCACGCTGGGTAGGTTCGACTCCTGCGCCGCTCCGTTGGGCCGAACCCGCATCCGTGGGCGGTTCCGGATGCTGTGGACCCGAGAACGCCGTTCCTCGTGGGCCCGAACCCAACCGACACGGGGCAGAAGGGGCCTGCCTTCAGAGTCCGAACGCGCTGCGCATGCTGGCAGCATTTGCCGCATTGCCGAGGTAGGTTGTGAGTCCGAGCATCTCCTCCGTCGTGCGCAGCATCGAGTAGTGATCGAACGTAGTCGTCGATGTGGCGCCGGCGGGAGTCGAGGGGGAGACAACGAGTGTCGGGATGTGCTGGTCGTTCCCGGTGCCTTCGTCCCAGGTGATGAAGACCGCCGTCGAGCCCGCCGCATACTCCGGGCTCCCGAGAACCTCGGGCAAAAAGGTGGACAGCCAAGCGTCGCCCGTCTTCACCTCTGTGACAGCGTCGCTTTGGGTTGGGCAGGAGTGCATGTCGTGGCAAAGATTCGGAGTCACGAACGTAAAACGAGCAGACAGGTCGGGGGTGGCGCCGAGGGGCACGTCCCTGTTGGCGCAATCGGCCCGAATGTTGGTGTAGTAAGCGGCAGGGTTGTGACGGACGGCATAGACGCCCGAGTTCGCGAGGTAGCAGTTGGATGGCATCGATTCCTCAAGACTCCGCCAGCCGTCACTGCCCAGCTGAGAGAAAATGGTGCTCACGTCCAGTGGGTGGGCCGCCGGTTCGGCGTCGTCGATGACCCCCTGTGTCGACCCGGACGTCATCGCAATGTAGTTGGGGAGGCTCGGGTGGGATTCCGCATAGAAGCTCGTCGCAAGCCCACACTTACCCGCGAGCGCGTTGATGTACGGGGCGTTGGGCGAGCCAATGACATCGTCATAGGTCTTGTTCTCGAAAACCACCCAGACCACATGCGCCCACCCGTCGGCCGGGGGCGACGTGGCTGCACCACAGGGATCTCCTCCCTCCGTTGGCGGAGCCTCGTGCACAACCTCCGTCGGTAGCGAGCGGCGCCCCGCCTCTCCGGCGACGTTGGTCGCAGTCACTCGCGCGCGGATGGTCGAGCCGATGTCGTTCGCGACGACCGTGTATGAGGCCTCGGTCGCCCCCTCGATCAAGGAGCAGTTGAAGCCGTCGGCGTCACACCGGCGCCAGGTGTAGCTGTATGTGATCGGCTCGGTTCCGGTCCATTCGCCGCTCGTCGTGGTGAGCGTGGCTCCCTCCACCGGCGCGCCGGACACGAGGGGACGAGTGACGTTGACCGGGGGAGCCTGCACGACTTCCGTCGGCAGCGAATTGAGCCCCGCCTCTCCGGCGACGTTGGTCGCAATCACTCGCACGCGGATGGTCGAGCCGATGTCGTTCGCGCCGACCGTGTATGAGGCCTCGGTGGCCCCCTCGATCAAGGAGCAGTTGAAGCCGTCGGCGTCGCAGCGGCGCCAGGTGTAGCTGTATGTGATCGGCTCGGTTCCGGTCCATTCGCCGCCCGTCGTGGTGAGCGTGGCTCCCTCCACCGGCGCGCCGGACACGAGGGGACGAGTGACGTTGACGGGCGCTTGAGCGAACGATCCGTCGTCGGCGTTTGCGGCAACACCTCCTCCGAGCCCGGCGAGAGCGACGACGCCGGCTGCCACGAGCACGGACCGACCAATTGAACGGTGACGCATCACTTTCAGACCCCTCCAAGACGTGATCGCAATGAGCGCGGAATCTCAGCGCCCGAACATCAGGCGCAAGAGCCTACCCGATTACCCGCCGTGCACGGACACGAGGATCTCCTCGCCCGCGGCAGTCGAGATCGTCCCGCGCAGGTTCGGCGTCCAGAGGCCGTCCTCGCGTCGCCGCGGGTAGTTCGCCCAGACGACGCCGCCCTCGAGCTCGCCCGTGACCGACCCGTCTCCCTGGCCGCAGCCAAGGCCCTCCTCGCCGCCGTACGGGCGATGCCAGCTCACGGCGCCGTAGCGCATCGAGACCCGGCAGAAGGGCTCGAGTCGCAGGGTCTCCGGGCTAGGCCGGCTGGAACTGGCGAGCGCGTGCGCGCCGCTTCTCCGCCTCGGCCTCGCGGTCTTTGGGCGGCGCGTTCGTCACGAGCTCCTGGATGAGCCGCTGGGAGGCATCGGCGACGGCGTCCACTGCACGGGCGAAGGCCTCCTCGTTCGCGCGCGACGGCTTCGTGAAGCCGCTGATCTTGCGCACGTACTGGAGGGCCGCCGAGCGGACCTCGTCATCGCTCGCCTCGGGCTCGAAGTTGTAGAGCGTCTGGATGTTTCTGCACATGCCGCCAGACTAGCGGCTCGCGTACAACTTCCCAACCTCCGCGTTCGGTATAAGAGAACCCGTGACGTTGGACAACCGCAGGCGCTGGATCGCACTCATCGTTCTCTGTCTCGGAGATCTGATGATCGTGCTCGACGCGACGATCGTGAACGTCGCGCTGCCGTCGATCCGCGAGGATCTCGGCTTCTCGCAGACCTCGCTCGCATGGGTCGTCAACGCCTACCTGCTGACGTTCGGAGGCTTCCTGCTCTTGGCGGGACGGCTCGGCGACCTCTACGGGCACAGGAAGATGTTCCTCACGGGCATCGCGCTCTTCACGGTCGCCTCGCTCGCATGCGGGCTCTCCACCACGCAGGGCCTGCTCGTCACCGCGCGCGCGATCCAGGGCTTCGGCGGCGCGATCGTCGCGGCGGTCGCGCTCTCGCTGATCATGACGCTCTTCACCGAACCGGGAGATCGCGCGAAAGCGATGGGCGTCTTCGGCTTCGTGGCGGCCGGCGGAGGCACCGTCGGCGTGCTCCTCGGCGGGATCCTCACGGACCTCCTGACCTGGCACTGGATCTTCCTCGTCAACATCCCGGTCGGGATCGCGGTCTTCGCCCTCTGCGTCGTCCTCCTCCCCGCCTCGCGCGGCCCGGCGAGCGAGGCGCGGCTCGACATCGGTGGCGCGGTCACGGTCACGGCCGCGCTCATGCTCGCCGTCTACGCGATCGTGAACGGGAACGGCAACGGCTGGACATCCGCCGAGACGCTCGGCCTGCTCGGCGCGGCGATTGTCCTCTTCGCGGTCTTCCTCGCCCTCGAGGCGCGTGTCGCCGCACCGCTGATGCCGCTCGGTCTCTTCAAGCACCGCAACCTTTCGGTCGCGAACGTGACGGCCATGCTTGCGGCCGCATCGATGTTCGCGATGTTCTTCTTCTCCGCGCTCTACATGCAGCTCGTTCTCGGCTACTCGCCGCTCGAGGTCGGCCTCGCCTACGTGCCGAACTCCGTGCTGATGGCGGCGCTCTCGCTCGGGATCTCCGCCAAGATCGTGATGCGTTTCGGGGTCAAGCCGCCGATCGTGGTCGGAATGCTGTTCTCCGCGGTCTCGCTCCTCCTCTTCGCCCGTGCGCCAGTGGACGGCAGCTACGCCGTCGACCTCCTGCCCCCGCTCATGCTGCTCGCGCTCGGGGCCGGCATCGCCTTCAACCCGATGCTGCTCGCGGCCATGGGCGACGTCGAGCAAAGCGAGGCGGGGCTCGCGTCCGGAGTGGTGAACACGTCCTTCATGATGGGCGGCGCGCTCGGGCTCGCGATCCTCGCCAGCATCGCTACGTCGAGGACGGACAACCTCCTTTCTTCCGGAGAGGAACAGCTCGTCGCGTTGAACTCCGGTTACCACGTGGCGTTCGTCGTCGGCGCGATCTTCGCGGTCGCGGCGTCGACCATCGCCGGGGCGCTGCTACGGCCCCTGCCGCAAGGCGCGCAGGCCCACGGAACTCCCGAGACGCTCGGCCCGCCCGCCACGGCGGACGCCGACTAGGACCGCTGACCATGGGCAGAGTCGTCGCCGACATCACCATGTCCCTCGACGGGTTCGTCGCGGGCCCGAACCCGACTTTGGAGGAACCGCTGGGGAAGAACGGCGAAGAGCTCCACGAATGGGCACTCGAGACCGCGTCGTGGCGCGACCAACACGGGCTCGAGGGCGGTGAGGCGAACGAGGACTCCGAGGTGATGGCAGAGCGGGTCGCGTCCGTCGGCGCCCATGTGATGGGCCGGAAGATGTTCAGCGGCGGGTCGGGGCCGTGGGAGGAGGACCCGAGGTCGATGGGGTGGTGGGGCGACGAGCCGCCTTTCCACACACGGGTCTTCGTCCTCACCCACCATGCGCGGGAGCCGGAGGAGATGCAGGGCGGGACGACGTTCCTCTTCGTCACGGACGGAATCGGGGCAGCGGTCGAGCAGGCGCGCGCAGCCGCGGGCGACCTCGACGTCGCGATCGCGGGCGGCGCCACGGCAATTCAACAGGCACTGGCCGCCGGGCTCGTCGACGAGCTGCAGGTGCACGTGGCCCCGATCCTGCTCGGGGGCGGAACCCGCCTCTTCGGCGAGAGCGCGGATCCGGTCAGGCTCGAGGCCACGCGCGTTCTTGCGTCACCGAGGGCGACGCATCTCAGGTTCGCCGTCGGCTCCTGATCAGGTCTCAGGTTCGCCGTCGGCTCCTGATCAGGCGCCCGTCGCGATCGCGAACGTGACGGTCAGAGAGGCGGAGACCTGCTGCGTCCCCGGCTCGACCGGGGCCACCTCGGCGCCGGACGCGGCAGCGCGGTCGTAGGCCATCACGGGGCCGGGCACGTAGCCGCTGCCCTCGACGATTGCGCTCGGCGCGCCAAGCGAGACACCGGCCTTGGCGGCGATCGCCTCGGCGTGCGCCCGAGCATCGTCGAAGGCCTTGTCCACTGCCTCCCGATACTGCGCGTCCGTGTCCGACGGATGCAGGTTGGGCCCGTAGACGTCGTTCGCGCCGGCGCGGACCGCTGCGTCGACGACCTCGCCGGAGTCCCCGAGCTTTCTCACGGTCGCCGTGACCGTACTCGAGGCCGAGTAGCCGGTGACGGTGCGGCCGTCGTCCGCGGTTTCCGGATAGAGCGAGACCTGAGTCGTCTGCAGGTCCTCCTTGGAGACGCCCGCGCTCTTCAGAGCGCCGAGGACCGCGTTCATCGCCGACGCGTTCGCCGAGAGCGCACCGGAGGCCGTCGCGGCCTGCGAGCTGAAGCCGAAGCTCCAGTCGGCGACATCGGGGACGACGTCGGCGGTCCCGGTGCCGACGACGGTGATCCCGCTGCCCGTCATGGCCGGGCCTGGCTGCACAGGCGCCGACGAGATCGCCATGTCGCCCGAGCCCGAGTTCGAGCCCGAATACCCTGAGAGCGCGATCTCCGATCCTCCATCCCCTCCACCGCAGCCTGCGGCCGCCAGAGAGGCGGCTGCGACCGTTGCCAGCACGACGAGCTTCATGGTTCCTCCGATCGTGATTTGCAGAGCTTTGACTGGAGCAGGCTGGAAAAGGTTCCCTTTCCCAGGACTATCCCTAGGCCACTCTGGGGATATGAAGGCGATGCGGCTTGCTGCTCTCGCTTCGCTTGCCGTCGTGCTCACCCTCGCCGGTTGCGGCGGCGCGACCCCGACGCAGACGGAGTCGGCGGCGATCCCACGCTCCGTGGCCGACCGGCTGGCTGCGCAGAGCGAGTCCATTGCAGCGGCCTGGGAGGCCGGAGACACGTGCAGCGCCGCCCAGCAGGCGGACGATCTCAAGCACGCTGCCGACGATGCGATCAGGGCAGGAGACATTCCCGCCGCCTACCAGGACGACCTCGAATCGGCGGTCGTGAACCTCCAGAACACGGCGAACTGCACCGTCGAGGGCGACGAAGACGAGCACGGCAACGACAAGCCGAAGGACGAGCCGAAGCCCAAGGATGACGACAAGCACGACGAAGGCGTGACGATCACGACCGACACCGTCGGCACGACAACGGAGGAAAGCGGCTGAGCACTCAGACGCTTGCAAGCGGGCGCTACCGCATCGCCGACGTGCTCGGCCGGGGCGGCATGGCCGTGGTCTACCTCGCGCGGGACGACGAGCTCGAGCGGCCGGTTGCGATCAAAGTACTGGCGGGCCACCTCGCCGACGACGCGGTCTTCCGGGACCGCTTCATCCGCGAGGCGCGCCTCGCGGCGGGCCTCTCCCACCCCAACATCGTCCAGATCTACGACGCGGGCGAGGACGACGGCAACCCGTACATCGTCATGGAGTACGTGGACGGCCGCTCGCTCGCAGACGAGCTCGATCTCGAAGAGCGGCTCGATCCCGGGCGCGTCGTCGACCTCGGCGTCCAGGCCTGCGCCGGCCTCGAGCACGCGCACGAAAGCGGGCTCGTGCACCGGGACATCAAGCCCGGCAACCTCCTCCTCAACGGGGGAGGGACGGTCAAGATCGCCGACTTCGGGATTGCCCGCGCCGCGGAGACCACGCGGCTGACGCAGATGGGCAGCGTGCTCGGCACGGCGGCCTACCTCTCACCCGAGCAGGCCCTGGGCGAAGAAGTAACCGCCGCCGCGGACATCTACTCCTTCGGCTGTGTCCTCTACGAGTGCCTCACGGGTCGGACGCCCTACGTCTTCGAGACGCTTGCAGAGCTCGCGGTCAAGCACCGGCAGGAGCCGATCACGCCGGTGCGCGAGCTCCGGCCCGAGATTCCTGAGGCTCTCGAAGCGGTCGTGATGCGCAGCCTCGCGCGGAATCCGGAGTACCGCCCCTCCTCTGCCGCGGCGCTCGGCCAGGAGCTCGCTGGCTCGGCTCCCGACGACGACGTCACGCGACCCCTGCCGCAGGCGAGCGGCGTGCGGGCCTCGGAGGTTCGGACGGAGCCGCTCCGGCGCCCCGAGCCGCGCGAAGCAAGGAGTCGTGCGCTCGACCGCCGCATCGTGGTCGGCGCGGTCATCGCCCTGCTCGTGCTCGCGGCGATCGTCATCGCCGTCGTCGGGCTCGGGAGCGACAATGGATCCAAGGAACGCAGTCCTGCCCCATCGCGGGTCGAGCCCGTCCAGCAGACGGGCAACCCGGCCGATGACGGGCAGAGCCTCGCCGACTGGCTGCGGGCGAACTCGGGTTAGACGCTCGAGGAGTAGAGCTCGGGCTCGGTCGCGGCCGACGAGGCGATCTCGCGGTCGTTCACGAACACGAAGGTCGCGACGATCGATGCGACTCCGAGGACGACGAGGAACCAGAAGGCCCACGCGAAGCCCGAGGTGAGAGCCTCCGGCGGCGCCGTGCCCTCCTTCACCAGCGTTGTGAAGTGGCTCGTCGCGATCGTGGAGGCGACGGCCACGCCAATCGCCCCGCCGATCTGCTGCGACGTGTTGATGAGCCCGGAGCCCAGTCCGGCCTCGTGCTCCGCGATCCCGGCGAGGGCGGCGATCGTCACCGGCACGAACGAGAACGCGATCCCGATTCCGACCGCGATGTAGCCGACGAGCAGGTCGTCCACGTACGAGCCGCCGACGGAGATCTGCGTGTACCAGAGCATCCCAAGGGTCATCAGGGCAAGCCCGGTGGCGAGGATCGGCTTCACGCCGACCCGCGTCACGAGGGCCTGCGCGACCCCGGCCGAGAGCACGGCGGTTCCCGCCGTGGTCAGGAATGTCAGGCCCGCCTTGAGGGCTGAGTAGCCGAGCACCTGCTGCACGTAGAGCGTTAGGAGGAAGAAGTTCGCGAAGATGACGGCGCCGAGGATGAGGCCGACGATGTTCGCGCCGGCCACCGTGCGCACGTTGAAGATCCGGAGCGGCATGAGCGGCTGCTCGACGCGCATCTCGATGACGATGAAGAGAACGAGGAGCGAGGTGGAAAGGATGAGCAGTCCGATCGTGCGCGCCGAGCCCCAGCCCACGTCGGGCGCCTTTGAGATCGTGTAGACGAGCAGGGCAAGCCCCGTGGTGACGGAGAGTGCGCCCGCGAGGTCGTAGCGGCGCTTCGCGGCCGAGATCCGGCTCTCGTTGACGAGCGAGAGCGTGAGCGCGAGGACGCCCAGCCCAACCGGGACGTTGACGAAGAAGATCCACTCCCAGCCGAGGTACTTCGTGAGGACGCCCCCCGCGAGGACGCCGACCGCGGCGCCGCTCCCGCCGACGGCTCCCCAGATGCCGAGCGCCTTGTTCCGCTCGGCGCCCTCGCGGAAGCACGTCATGACGATCGCGAGGGCGGCGGGCGAGACGATCGCCGCCCCGAGGCCCTGCACTGCGCGCGAAGCGATGAGAACGCCTTCCGAATTGGCCAGGCCGCAGACGAGGGAGGCGGTTGTGAAGACCGCGACACCGACCATGAACACGCGTCGGCGGCCGAGGAGATCGGCGGCGCGCCCTGCGAGAAGGAGGAAGCCGCCGAAGGTGATCGCGTAGGCGCTGATGACCCACTGCAGGTTTTCCTGCGAGAAGTCCAGCGCCTCGCCGATCGAGGGCAGCGCGACGTTCACGATGGAGACGTCGAGGACCGTCATGAAGAAGGCGACGCAGACGAGCGCGAGAGCCTTCCAGCGGCGGGGGTCTGGAGCGGTGGCGACGATGGCCTCTGAAACGTACCTTGTGGTCGGGCTATTCCAACGGGCGGACGACCTCCAGCCGGAGAACCCTCTCGAGGTAGTCGAGCGCAATACGCTCATGTCCCGCGTCGACACTCGCCGAGGCGTCGCCGCGGACGGCCACGCCGAATCCCGCGCGCTGCGCGTCGAGTGCCGTCTGGAAGACGCACATCTCGGTCGCCGCGCCCGCCACCAGCACCTTCTCGACATCGAGGCCCGCGAGCAGCTTCGAGAGCTCGGTCGCCTCGAAGGCCGAATAACCGTCCTTGAGCACGACGGGCTCGCGCTGTGCCGGCGCTACCTCGGCGACGAGCCCGCCCGCCTTACCCTCCTCGATCGCCTCGCGGACGACGTCGCGGGGAGCCGTGTGCTCACCGCGGTCGTTCGCGTAGACGACCGGGACGCTGCGGGCCCGGGCCTCTTCCAGGAGGGAGACGAGCGCGGGGTGCCGACGCCTGTAGCTCGCGAGCAGCGCGTCGCCGTCCTCGTGACGGAAATCCTTGAGCACGTCGACCAGGAGGAGGGCGTCGGTCACGCCGGGTTCATTCCCGTTTTCAGCCGCGATTGCAACCCGAGCGCGTTCCCGACCGCGTAGCCCTCCCAGTCGTTGTTGAAATACGCAAAGACATCAGCACGCGACCGCCACCTGTCGATCCGCTCCGCCCACTCGTCGAGCTCCCGCTCGGAGTAGTTGCCATTCCGCCCGCGATGGCCGTGGTGGAAGCGGACGAATGTCCAGTCCGCAGTCAGCTCGTGCGCCTGCCGGGGGCGGTCCGGGTGATCGCCGATGACGAGGGCGGCGCCGTGCTCGCTCAGGCAGGCGTAGGTCTCCGGGACGAACCAGCTCTCGTGGCGGAACTCGAAGCAGTGCCTTCCCGCAGGCAGCTGCCAAAGCGCGCGCTCGAGCCGCTCGTCGTCGCGGCGAAACGTCGGCGGCAGCTGCCAGAGGACGGGCCCCAGCTTCGGAGAGCGGACGAGCGGCTCGATGCGCTCGTAGAAGCGCGCCACCCCCTCTTCCATGTCGCGTAGCCGTTTGACGTGTGTGAGGTAGCGGCTCGCCTTGACGGCGAACAAGAAGCCCGCGGGCGACTCCTCGACCCAGGACGCGACCGCCTCGCTGCGCGGTAGTCGGTAAAAGGTGGTGTTCACCTCGACCGTGTCGAAGAGCGTCGCGTAGCGCTCGAGCCAGCGGCGCTGCGGCAGGCCTTTGGGATAGACGCGCTCGCGCCAGTGGGCGTAGTTCCAGCCGGAGCAGCCGATGCGGACTTCTCGCACCGGTCCGTTCTTTCCGGCCAGCCCGGCTCTACGCCTGGGGTGTGGCCGGCCTAGCCCGCGTGCTGGACGGCTTCGAGGACGAAGTCCGTCCCGAATCCGAGGAACAGCCCGAGGAGCAGCATCCACGTGACGAGCACCGGGAGCTGAAACTTGCGGTTGACGTGCATGAGCTCCTGGACGACGTAGAGGATCGAGCCGGCGGCGACCGCGAAGAAGGCGATCGAGATCGCCTCGTTCACCCAGGCGCTCCCGACGACGGTCCCCAGGAAGGTCGGGCCGCCTCCGATCAGACCGAGAAGCCCGAGGAACGCCCAGCTCGGGCGCTCGCTGTCGCTCGACATGGGGCCGACGATGCCGAAGCCCTCCGTCGCGTTGTGCAGGCCGAAGCCGATGATCAGTGCGAGCGCGAGGCTGATCTCGCCTGCCGCGCCCGCCTGGCCGATGGCGAGTCCCTCGCCGAAGTTGTGCAGGCCGATGCCGACCGCGATGAGGAGCGCGAGCTGGCGTCCGGTGGAAAGGCGGTCGATCCACGGCCGCGAGGCGAACTCGTCGATCGCCGCGGCACCCGGGCCGACGAGCGTGGAGGTGCGCCGCTGCTTCATCCACCGGTCGTAGTAGACGAGACTCATGAGACCCGCGATGAGGCCGCCGGCGAAGAGCGCCGCGTAGCCGATGAACTCGGCCCACGAGCCTTCGCCCTCGACGGCGCCCTCGAGGGCCTCCTCGACGGGCTCCACACCGTGCACGAGCACATCCCAGAGGAGGAAGAGAAGGACGCCGCAGGCAAGCGCAGAAAGACCGGCTCGCAGCCGGACGTCGGTGCTTCGGACGCGCCCCAGGGGCAGGCCCAGGAGGATCGTGAATCCCGCCACCGCACCCAGTGCGAGCGTCTGTGCCGTCGACATGCGGTCAATCGTCCTTTCCTCGCGGATGTAAGGGTGACCTTACAGACGGGGGAGCATAGGGGCGTCCGTCCGAGGCTGTCAAACTGGAACCTATGAGGGTCATCTTCCTGAGCGTGCTCGCGCTGCTGACGACCGCGGCTCCCGCGCACGGCACCGGGCCGGTCATCTGCATCGACCCCGGGCACGAGCGCACGCCCGACCTCTCGACCGAGCGGATCGGCCCAGGCTCGGACACCTACAAGATCAAGGACGGAGGAGGCACCGCGGGCGAGGCAACCGTCGTCCTCCAGATCGGCAAGAAGCTCCGCAAGATCCTCCACCGCCGCGGTTACGAGGTCGTGATGACGAGGACGACGATGGAGTTCGACTACGGGAACGGCGGCAACATCGCGCGGGCGAAGTTATGCAACCGCCACGAGGCGGCGCTCATGGTGCGGATCCACGCCGACGGCTCGACCGACCGCTCGCGCCACGGCGCGTCGACCCTCTATCCGGCCTGGCACAAGGGGTGGACGAACGACATCCTGCCCGAGAGCCGCGAGGCGGCCGCGCGAATGCAGAAGGCCTTCGTCGCGAAGACGGGCGCAGCCGACCTCGGTCTCGTTCGCCGCGCCGACCTGACCGGGTTCAACTGGGCCAACGTGCCCGCGATCCTCGTCGAGACCGGCTTCATGACGAACCCGACCGAGGGCAGGAAGCTGAAGACCGACCGCTACCAGTGGCGGGTCGCGCATGGCCTCGCCAACGGCACGTCCGCCTTCGTCCCGAAACCCTAGCCCTCGGACTCGACGATCCGCTTCAGCTCGGCGAGGTCGGACTCGAGCCGCTGCTGGGCATGACGCGTGACCACGCCGGCCATTATCCGCAGGAGCCGCTTCGTGTACTCGGTCTCGATCAGAGCGATGAGGCGCGTGCTGCCGCCGGCGACCTCTTCGAGCGTCTGGCTGCTCGTCGCCTCGACGCCGTCCCCGCGCAGGCTCACCTCCAGGTAGCGCGGGGGCTCGTAGCGGACGACTTCCGCCTCGAGCGCGATTCGCTGGCCGTGGTCGGCGAAGACATCGCGGTAGCGGGTCCCGATGCCGGGCTCGCCCTCCGTGAGGGGCTCGGACTCCTGGAGCGCCCCCATCCACTCCAGGCGTCTCGCGCTCTCGACCACATGCGGGAAGATTCGCTCGGGCGGCGCCGCGATTTCGATCGTGTGCTCGTTCCGGTGCAGGAGGCGAAGCTTAGGAGCCTTCGTCCGGCGCGCGGCGCATCTCCTCGGCCGCGGCTTTGCCCTCCTGGTGGATCCGGCGGCGCATCGCCTCGAACTCGTCGGCCGGCGGAGGACCCGGTGTTGTTGGAGGCGGCGGGGGCTTCGCTTTGGGCTGGGACGGCGGAGGCTGCGCGGGAGGCGGTGCCGGAGGAGGAGCAGGCTCGGGCGCCTCTGCAGCCGGAGAGGGTGTGTCTGCGGCCGGTGACGGGGCTTCCGCCCGCTGCGCTCCGGCGAGCTTCTCGCGAAGCTCGCGCTGGCGCCCCTGGGGCGCGGGCGCCGCGCGACGCTGCGACCGGCGGCCCCAGACGATGGCGGCCGCCGCCCCGAGAAGCGCCCCGACTCCGAAAGCGGCATTTCGTTTCACAGTGGAGACTCTTCCACGACGAAGAGGCGCGGGGCAAGCGAGCGCGCTCGCTATACTCGAACGACTTCCTGCCTCGTCCGGCGCCGCCCCTTCCCGAGCGACGCTCACGAGCGAGGCCGCTTCAGACCGTGGGAAGGAGGAATCGGGAACTGTGAACGCATACGAGATCATGCTCATCCTCGACCCCGAGCTGGCGGAAGAGCGCCAGAACGAGATAGTCGCGCGCATGCGCGAGCTCATCGAGAAGCAAGGCGGGTCGTGGGTCGGGCAGGAGCCGTGGGGCCGGCGTAAGCTCGCATACGAGATCGACAAGAAGAGCGAGGGGACGTACCACCTGCTCCAGTTCGACGCCGACGCCGAGACGCTCGCCGAGGTCACCCGCGTGCTCAAGATCACCGACGGCGCCATGCGGCACATGGCGGTCCGCCGGTCCGCGGCCCAGCCGCGGCGCACCGAAGCCGTCCAACCGGCCGGCTAGCATACGAACGAGTGTTCGACTAGGTTAGGAGACTGAAATGGCTGGCGACATCAACCGTGTGACCCTCGTGGGACGCCTGACGCGCGACCCGGAGCTCCGCCACCTTCCATCGGGGTCGCCGGTCCTCCAGCTCGGCGTGGCGTGCAACGGCCGCCAGAAGGACGAGGCCGGCAACTGGACCGACAAGCCGAACTTCTTCGACGTGAAGGTATTCGGAAACCAGGCCGAGATGCTGTCCCAGCACCTGGCGAAGGGCCGGCGCATCGGCATCGACGGGCGGCTCGACTGGTCCTCGTGGGAGGCTCAGGACGGATCGAAGCGTTCGAAGGTCGAGATCGTCGCCTTCCAGGTGCAATTCCTCGACAGCCGCGGGGACAGCGGCGAAGGCCAGTCCTACATCCCGCAGTCCGATGTGAACGCTGACCGCACGGACTTCGCCCCCGCCGGGGCGGCATCTGCCACCGACGACGACATCCCCTTCTAAGACCAGGAGCGACGAGAATCCGCATGTCACAACGAGAGAAGCAGGGCGGCGGCGCCCGCAGGCGTCCGTCGCAGTCGACGGGTCCACTCCGGCGGAAGAGCTGTTACTTCTGCAAGGAGAAGATCGAAGAGGTCGACTACAAGAACTACAACCAGCTGCGCCGCTACGTGTCCGAGAAGGGCAAGATCCGCTCGCGGCGGATCACGGGAGCGTGCAGGCGCCACCAGGAGCAGATCGCAGTCGCGGTGAAGCGCGCGCGTGAGATGGCGCTTCTACCGTACGTCTCCGGCTAGCTCATGGACGTCATCCTTCTGAAAGACGTGGAGAAGGTCGGGCTGCGCGGCGACGTCGTCTCCGTCTCGCGCGGCTACATGCGCAACTACCTCGGCCCGCGGAAGCTCGCCCAGGAGGCGACGTCCGCGCGCGTTGCCGAGCTCGAGAAAGTAGACGCCCATCGCGCCCGGCACGAGGCGCAGAGCTTCGACGATGCGCAGAAGATCGCCGAGGCGCTCGGCAAGGCGGAGCTTCGCTTCGACGTGAACGCCGGCCCGCAGGGAACGCTCTTCGGCTCGGTCACGGCGACCGACGTCGCCGACGAGATCTGGGAGAAGCTCAAGATCCGCGTCGACCGCCGGAAGATCGACCTGCCCGACCCGATCAAGCGCATCGGGCGCTACGCGATTCCGGTGGAGATCTTCACCGACGTCGCCGCCGAGGTACGGACACTCGTCGTCCCGGAGGGCGGCGAGCTTCCTCCGGAGGAGGAGCTCGATGCGATGGAGGCAGCCGAGAAGGCCGCCGAGGAAGCCGAGGCCGAAGCGGTCGCCGACCAGCAGGCCGCCGTCGAGGCCGAGGTCGAGCAGTTCGTGGCCGAGGAAGAGGTGGTCGCAGAAGAGACCGCGGAGCCCGAGCAGGAAGTGGCCGAAGCCGGAGAGGCCGAGCCAGCAGAAGCGGTAGCTGTGGAAGCTGAGTCGGAAGAGCAGGTCGTCGATCCCGACGCCGAGCCTTCCTAACTCTCCACACCCACCTTCCACAGCCTTCTGGACAACTCCACGAACTTTCCGCTCCGAGCGGGATTTTCAATGGGAAGACCTGGGTCCTTTCTGGGGATGTCGTCCGGCTCTGATGCGAACATCTGTTCGTTATGCCTGCAAAACGGCGTCCTTCGCTTGTGGAATCCGGAGACCCCACCCGTCCAATACGGTCGGGTCCGATGTCGACGAACGGAAATCCAGGGACCGTGCTCGAGGACGCCCTCGTCCCACCCCAGAACCTCGACGCTGAGGAGTCCGTTCTCGGCGCGATGATGCTCTCGCCCGGCGCGATCGCGTCTGTGAGCGAGATCCTCACGAGCGACGGCCGCGAGTTCTACCGCGAGAGCCACGGGAAGATCTACCGTGCGGCGCTCGGCCTCTATGCAAAGGGCGAGCCAGTCGACGCGATCACCCTCGCCGATGAGCTCGACGAGCGCGGCGAGCTCGAGACCGTCGGCGGCAAGTTTCGCATCCACGAGCTGGCCTCGGTCGCCCCCGCGACCGCCAACGCGCACCACTATGCGCAGATCGTCCGCGAAACGGCGACGCTCCGGGGGCTGATCCGGGCCGGCGGCGACATCGCGCAGCTCGGCTGGGACCGCCCAGGCGAGACGACCGAGCTCGTCGACAAGGCCGAGCAGATCGTCTTCGATCTCTCGCAGCAGCGCACCCGCGGCGAGTTCAGCCACATCGAGGAGCTCCTGAAGGAGAGCTTCGAGCGCATCACCGCGCTCTACGAGTCCGGCGCCGACGTCACCGGCGTCCCGTCGGGCTTCCGCGACATCGACCGCATCACGTCGGGCTTCCAGGAGGGGAACCTCATCATCGTTGCCGCCCGGCCGAGCATGGGGAAGTCCGCGCTCGGGCTCTGCATGGCCGCGAACCTCGGCGTGCGCAGGGGAGTGCCGGTCGCGCTCTTCACGCTCGAGATGTCGAAGTCGGAGGTGACACAGCGCCTCATGTGCAGCGAGGCAAAGGTCGAATCGCAGCGCCTCCGCACCGGCAAGCTCGCGGCCGACGACTGGCCCCGGCTGACGGCGGCCTGCGACAAGCTGGCCAAGGCGCCCATCTACGTGGACGACACGGGCTCCATCACGATGATGGAGATCCGCTCGAAGGCGCGCCGCCTGAAGCAGAAGCACCCCGAGCTCGGGCTCATCATCGTGGACTACCTGCAGCTCATGACCTCGGGGACGAACGCGGAGAACCGCGTGCAGGAGGTGTCGCAGATCTCCCGCTCGCTGAAAGTGCTCGCGCGCGACCTCGAGGTCCCGATCATCGCGCTCTCGCAGCTCTCGCGTGCCGTCGAGCAGCGCCACGACAAACGGCCGATCCTCTCCGACCTGCGGGAGTCCGGCTCGCTGGAGCAGGACGCCGACATCGTCTGCTTCATCTACCGCGACGAGTACTACAACGATGAGTCCGACCAGCAGGGGCTCGCCGAGGTCATCGTCGCCAAGCACCGGAACGGCCCGACCGACACGGTGAAGCTCTCGTTCCTGCGTCGCTACGCGAAGTTCTCCGACCTGGCCGCAGCATAAGTGCCCCACCGCATAGTCCAAGCCGTGTTTCCGGCGGCTGAAATGAAGCCCCGAACCGGGTCCTCAGCCGCCCCGGTGATCACCATTACGGCGACTCCCTGCGTCCTTGCTCGAGGCGCCTTTCGCGCGCCGGAACCGTGCCTCGACTGCCCGGAGGGGCAGTGATGGCCAGCTGGACGATCCCGGCGGAGGCCCATAGCCGCTCGCTCTGGTCACGCCTGCGCGCGCTGCTGCGCCTGCCAGCCTGAAGGAGTTCTAAGCTCCACCTGTGCCCGCCACCGTGATCGTCGGCGCGCAGTGGGGCGACGAGGGCAAGGGCAAGATCGTCGACCTGCTCGCCCAGAGCTCCGAATTCGTCTGCCGCTATCAGGGCGGCCCGAACGCGGGGCACACCATCGTCTCGGGCGGCGAGACGTTCAAGCTCCACCACGTTCCGTCCGGGATCCTCTACGAGGGCAAGATCTCCGTCATCGGAGCAGGGTGCGTCGTCGACCCGCAGCTCCTGGTCGAGGAGATCGATGCGCTGGAGGCGCGCGGCATCTCCACCGACGGCCTCCGCCTCTCCGGCAACGCACACCTGATCATGCCGTGGCACGTCGCCAGTGACTCCGCGAGCGAGCGGCGCCTCGGCCGGCTGCAGATCGGGACGACGCGGCGCGGGATCGGGCCGGCCTACGCGGACAAGGCTGCGCGACTCGGCATCCGCGTGCAGGACGTGCTCGATTCGAAGATCCTGCGCCAGAAGTTCGAGACCGCTCTCGCGGAGAAGAACCGTCTCCTCGACGAGCCGCTCGTGGCAGGCGACCTGGCCGATCGGATGGAGGAGTGTGCCGCACGGTTACGCCCGTACATCGCCGACACGTCCCTCCTCGTCGAGCGGGCCCTGAGAGCGGGCCAGAAGGTTTTACTCGAGGGCGCCCAGGGAACTTTGCTCGACCTCGACCACGGCACCTATCCGTTCGTCACCTCGTCGAACCCGGTCGCCGGCGCGGCCGCGACGGGAATCGGCATCGGGCCGACGAGGATCGAGAGCGTCCTCGGAGTCGCCAAGGCCTACGTCACGCGCGTGGGCGAGGGCCCCTTCCCCACCGAGATCGAAGGCCCGGACCAGGCGCGGGTCCGCGAGCTCGGCGAAGAGTATGGGACGACGACCGGGCGCGAGCGGCGCTGCGGATGGCTCGACCTCGTCGGCCTGCGCTTCGCGGCCCGTGTCAACGGGATGACGTCCCTCGCCTTGACGAAGCTCGACGTCCTCTCGACCTTCGCGGAGATCCCGGTCTGCGTCCGCTACAAGCTGCCCGATGGCACCGAGACCGACGAGTTCCCGGCACACCAGAGCGATTTCCACCACGCCCAGCCCGTCTACGAGACGCTGCCGGGCTGGCAGGAGGCCCTCGACGGCTCGCTCCCGCCGGCCGCGCAGCGCTACGTCGAGTTCGTGGAGGACGCGCTCGAGCTCGACGTGATCATGGTCGGGACGGGAGCCGATCGCGAGAGCGTGATCACGCGAGATCAGCCGGCGTATTCACGTTCCTGAGCTCGTCCTCCCCGGCCTCCACGACGCGCACCGACAGCTCCTCGAGCGCGCGGTAGAGCGCGAGTTCTCCCGCTGCGAGCCGTGCCTCGAGCACGGGTAAAGCGGACTTCCTGTACGCGCCGGGAAGCGGCCCGGTCGGCGGCACGGCCACGTCGTTGCCCTCGATCTCGTCGGCCAGGCGGCCGAGGAGCTCGGCGGAGACGAGCGGCATGTCGGTCGGCAGCACGACGGACACGTCGGTCTCGGCGTGACGAAGCGCTGCGACCAGTCCGACGATGGGCGCTCGGACCTCACTCCCGTCGTCCAGCACGTCGAACGGGAGCCCGAGGTCGTCGCCCGCCTTGCCGACGACGAGGACGCGCCCGAAGGCCTCTTCGAGCACGCGATGAGCCCGCTCCCCGAGCACCTCGCCCTGAAAGCGGGCAACGGCCTTCGGCGACCCGAAGCGGCGGCTCGCGCCGCCGACTAGTAGAACACCCGTTACCTCGTGCCGACCGCGTACCACGCCCGGGCCTGGAGCTCGAAGGGGCCTTCGGGAGAGCCAAGTCGGCGCCGATACTCCTCACGCATGGCGGCCTGCGCGTCCGGCTCGAGCGAGACCGCGAAGTCCCCGGCGGGCCCCACTCCCGCGAGGAAGGGATCCCAGAGGTCGCCGAAGTCCTCGTACGCGGCGCTGACGACGATCTCGCCACCCACGACGTCGCGAAGGCCGGCGCCGCCCCAGAGCTCGACGAGCTCCTCCTGCTCCCCGAAGCGCATACGCGTGCGCTCGTCGCGGGCAGCAGCGCCGCGCTCGTCGACGGCGGCGGCAGCTTCCCAGAACGTCGTCAGCAGGGTCATCTCACCCCGGTAGTCCCACACTGCCGCTGCCACCGTGCCTCCGCCGCGCGCGACCCGCGCCATCTCGGCGGCGCCCTGCTCCGGGTCGGTGAGGAAGTTGATGACGAGCTGCGCGAACACGGCATCGAAGGTGGCGTCCTCGAAAGGCAGCTGTTCGGCGGCGCCCTGCTGCACCTCCGCAGCTGGGAACCGCTCCGCGAGGGCGGCGGCGAACGGCTCGGACGGGTCGACTGCGGCGACGTTCTCCTCGCCGAGGATCTCGGCCAGCACTCCGGCGAGCTTCCCCGTCCCCGCGCCGACGTCGAGGGCGCGCATCCCAGGGCGCACGCCGGCCTTCTCGGCGAGTGCGCGTCCGAGCGCGTCGCTGTAGCGCCCGACGAACCGGTCGTACATCTCGGCCGCGACGGCGAAAGTCATCCGATCCTCTGCGGCTCCGTGTAGACGTTGACGCGCCCGCCACGGACGAAGCCGCAGAGGGTCACGCCTCGGTCGCGCGCGAGGTCCACCGCGAGCGTGCTCGGCGCCCCGACCGCTGCGATCACAGGGCAGCCCGCCACCGCAGCTTTCTGGACGAGCTCGAAGGAGAGACGCCCGCTCACGCACAGCGCCTTGTCCGAAAGCGGAAGGAGGCCCTCGCCGAACGCCCAGCCGACGACCTTGTCCATGGCGTTGTGCCGGCCCACGTCCTCCCGGACAACGAGAAGCTCGCCGCCGGAATCGAACAGCCCGGTCGCGTGCAGCCCGCCCGTCGCCGCGAAGGTTGGCTGCGACTCCCGCAAGCGGTCGGGCAGCAGCGCGACCAGCTCCGCCGAGACGACGAGCTCGCTTTCGACCCGGGGCGCTTCCACGGCGACGGCCTCGAGGGCGCCCTTGCCGCAGACACCACAGGAGGACGAGGTGTAGAAGTTCCGGCTCAGGCGGCCGAGATCGACACCGCCGTCGACCTCGACGTCGATCACGTTGGCGGCGAGGTCCGTCGTCGGGTGAGCAGACATGGCCGCGATTCCCTCGGACCGAAGGAATCCCAGAGCCAGCTCCTCGTCGTGGCCCGGGGTGCGCATCGTCACCGCGATGGGATGCCCTCCCACGCGGATCTCGAGCGGCTCCTCGACCGCGATCTCGTCAGGCTCGGTTTCCCCCCGGGGAAGCCGCACGACCTCGACGGAGGATGCGGAGTAGGGGGGAACCTCGTTCACTATGATCGCAAACATAGACGTCCTGCGGCTCACCGAGGTTCTTCCCCAGCTGCCGAAGGAGCGGACGCGGCTCTTGGACAACCTCGGGCGCATCCGCCGCGAAGTCGGCCCGGTCACCCCTGAGGTCTCGGACGCGCTCGCCGACCACATGAACGTCCGGCGCGGCGAGGTGCACGAGGTCGTGTCCTTCTATTCGTTCCTCGAGGTACCGGTGGATGCCGTACGCGTCTGCATCGGCCCCGTCTGCGACTGCCTCGGCGCCATGGATCTCCTCGCGCGCGAGCAGGAGCGCGCCAACGGCGTCCCGGTTTTGGGCGTCGAGTGCCTTGGGCACTGCGACGTCGCGCCGGTGCTCACGCGCGGCGACGTCGTCGAGCCCGAGGTGACGAGGCGGACGAACACCGGCTCCTCGCTGGGGCTCGAGCAGGCCGACCAGACCCTCGCGGACTACGAGGCGCGGGGCGGACTGTCCGTCCTTCGCAACTTGCCGCCCAGGGAGAAGATCGTCGACGAGCTCAACGCCTCCGGCCTCTCCGGCTACGGCGGTGCAGGCTTTCCGACCGGCCTCAAATGGGAGGCGGTCGCGAAGGAGCCGGCTCCGCGCTACGTCGTGGTCAACGCGGACGAAGGCGAGCCGGGGACGATCAAGGACCGCTACGTCATGGAGCTGCGCCCGCACCTCATGCTCGAGGGCGCGCTCATCGCTATGGACTTCGCGGAGGCGACCGAGGGGTTCATCTACCTGCGGGAGGAGTACGCGACCGCCCGCGACCGTCTCGAGGGGGCGCTCGACGAATTTCGGGCAGCGGGACTCCTCGACAGCCGCTCCCTCGAGCTCGTAATCGGCGCGGGCGCCTACATCTGCGGCGAGGAGACCGCGATGCTCGAGTCGATGGAGGGCCGCCGCGGAATGCCGCGCTTGAAGCCTCCCTTCCCCAGCCAGGTCGGCTACCTCGGCCGCCCCACGCTGATCAACAACGTCGAGACCCTGGCCCACATCCCGGCGATCCTCACGGGCGGCGGCGAGGCGTGGCCGCGGGTGCGCCTCTGGTCGGTCACGGGAGCCGTGCGGGCGCCCGGCTGCTACGAGGCTCCGCTCGACGTCACGCCGAGGCAGCTGATCGACGACTACGCGGGGGGAGCCACCGAGGAGATCGGCGCGGTCGTCCCCGGCGGCGCGGCGAGCGGGATTCTGCCGCCGGCGGCGCTCGACGTGCCGCTCACACGCGAGAGCCTGCGCGAGTGGAACGCAGGCCCGGGCTCGGCAGCCGTACAGGTCTTCCCGGCGAGCTATTCGCCCCTGCGCCTCCTCGCCGAGACCATGCGCTTCTTCGCCGAGGAGTCCTGCCAGAAGTGCACGCCTTGCCGGATCGGCAACCGCGGCATGCACCACCTGGTCGAAGAGCTTGGGAAAGGCGAAGCGGTGATGACGCGCGAGCAGGCCGAAGAGTGGCTCGACGCGATGGCGGCGACTTCGATCTGCGGCCTCGGCCAGGGCGCGCCCTTCCCGATGCGGAATGCGTTCAAGCACTGGCCCGACCTCTTCGAACCGCTCGGGGAGCCCGCAATAAGATGAGCTCGATGGTGCGCTTCACACTCGATGGCCGCGAGGCGAGCGCCCCGGAGGGCGAGCTTCTCGTCCACGCGGCGGCACGCCACGGCGTGTTCATCCCGACGCTCTGCCACGACGACAAGCTCGACCCGTACGGCGGCTGTCGCATGTGTGTCGTCGGCGTCGAGGGCTCGCCGCGGCCGCTCCCCGCGTGCGCGACACGTGTGACGGAGGGCATGGTCGTCTCGACGAACTCCTCGGTCCCGGCGTACCGGAAGACGCTGACCGAGATGCTTCTCGCCGAGCACCTCGACCCGAATCCGGGCGGGCGCCCGAACGAGCTCACCGACCTCGCGAACGAGCTCGACGCCACGGCGCCGTTCGTCCTCCCCGACGCGAAGCGAGAGGACTACGAGGACCGAAACCGGCTCATGGGCTACACGCCCGACGCCTGCATCCTCTGCAACCGCTGCGTGCGCTACACCCAGGAGGTCATGCAATGCTCGGCGCTCTCGCTCGAGGGCCGCGGGCCCCACGCGCGCATCGTCCCGACCTGGGAGCGCTCGTGGCTGGACACGGAGTGCGAGCTTTGCGGCGGCTGCCTCTCCGTCTGCCCGACGGGCGCGATCTTCGAAAAGTTCCTGGAAGGCAGTGAGCAGCCCGAGCGCGAGCTCGTGAAGACGAAGACGACCTGCACCTTCTGCGGCGTCGGCTGCCAGATCGACCTGAACGTCGATCCCAAGACGAACCGGATCACCAAGGTGACATCCGAGCCGCACTACGTCTCGAACGAAGGCAATCTCTGCGTCAAGGGCCGTTTCGCGTTCAACTTCGTCCACCACCCGGACCGGCTGACGAAGCCGATGGTGCGCGGCGAGGACGGCGAGCTGCACGAAACGAGCTGGGAGGACGCGCTCAAAGCCGCCGCCGACGGCCTCAACCGCGTGAAGGCCGAGAACGGCCCGCAGTCGATCGGCTTCCTCGCCTCCGCGCGCCTGACGATGGAGGAGAACTTCCTCATCCAGAAGCTCGCACGCTCGGTGGTCGGGACGAACTCGATTCACAGCTGCGAAGCCACCTGACACGCGCCGACTCTTTACGGCCTGGTCAGGTCGTTGGGCAGAGGAGCTACCACCAACTCGATCCCCGAGATCGAGAACGCACGCTTCATCCTCGTGATCGGGTCGAACACGACCGAGGCGCACCCCGTGCTCGCGCTGCGCATGAAGAAGGCGGCGCGCAACGGCGCCACCCTCGTCGTCGCCGACCCCCGCAAGATCTGGCTGACGAAGCTCGCCAAGCGCCACCTCCAGCTCCGCCCCGGGTCGGACGTCTGGCTCGTCAACGCGATGATGCACGTCATCCTCAAGGAGGGGCTCCAGAACGAGGAATACATCCGCGAGCACACCGAGGACTTCGACGCGGTCGCCGAGGTCGTCTCCCGCTATACCCCCGAGGAGGCCGAGGAGGTCACCGGCGTTCCCGCGGCCGACATCGTCGCGACGGCGCGCGAGTACGCGACCGAGAAGCACGCGGCGATCTTCTACACCCTTGGGATCACCGAGCACGCGTGCGCTGTCGACAACATCTGGTCGCTCTCGAACCTCGTCCTCATGACCGGCCACCTCGGCTACGAGTCGACGGGCCTGAACGCCCTTCGCGGGCAGAACAACGTCCAGGGCCTGAACGACGCGGGCGCGAATCCCTCGTACTTCCCGGGCTACCAGCCGGCCGACGCCGCCGAGATCAGGCAGAAGTTCTCGGAGGCGTGGGGCGTCGAGGTCCCCGAGACGCCCGGATACCGGCTCGACCAGATCATGTCCGGCCTCCACGACGGACGGATCAAGGCGCTCTACCTCATCGGCGAGAATCCGGCGCAGACCGAACCGAACGCCCACCACGTCGAGGAGGGGCTCGAGCACCTCGACTTCCTGGTCACGCAGGACCTCTTCCTGAACGACATGACCGAGCGGCTCGCCGACGTGGTCTTCCCGGCTTCGAGCTTCGCCGAGAAGGACGGGACGTTCACGAACACCGAGCGCCGCGTGAACCGCGTCCGCAAGGCGGTCCCGTGCCCGGGCGAGGCGCGCGAGGACTGGCAGATCGTCGTCGACATGGCAAAGGCCCTCGGCGGCAACTGGCCGGAGTACCGGACTCCCGAGGACGCCTGGAACGAGTTCGCCGACCTGTCGCCGCTCTGGACGGGCATTCGCTACGACCGCATCGAGGAGGTCGGCCTCCAGTGGCCGTGCACCGACCTCGACCACCCGGGCACGCCGTTCCTGCACGCACCGAGCCCGTCACGGCCGAGCGGCAAGGGCAAGTTCTACCCCGTCGAGTACCAGCCCCCGATCGAGCAGCCCGACTCGGAGTACCCATTCGTCCTCTCGACCGGGCGGACGCTCTACCACTACAACTCGGCGACGATGACCATGCGCGAGGAAGGCGTCGTCCAGAAGCAGGAGGACCCGTTCGTCGAGATGCACCCCGACGACGCGGTCGCGCTCGGGATCGAGGACGGCGACTGGGTGCGGCTCGTCTCGCGGCGCGGCGAGCTCGAAGCGCGCGCGGCCCTCGGCGAACGCGTCTACCCCGGCCTCGTCTGGATGGCGCTCCACTTCGTACAGGCAAAGGTGAACTGGCTCACCCACGACGTCGGCGACCCCCTCATCGGGACGCCCGAGTACAAGACGTCTGCGGTCCGCGTCGAGCCGATCGGCCGTTAGACCAGCTGCCCGCTAAGGCAGCTGGGCCCGCTAGGGCAAGCTGGGCACGCTAGTTTCGAGAGCCACGACCGCGTACGATCCCCGCGTGGCGAAGGGGACGGCTCCGGCGCAGGCGGACGAACGGATCCTCTACGAGATCGTTTCGACCGTGGGATCGTCGCTCGAGCTCGGCGAGGTGCTCGACGCGGTAGTGCGCCTGCTCTCGGACGCGAGCGCCGTCCACGCGTGCCTCGTCTACCTGATCGAGAACGACCACCTCGTGCTCAGGGCCGCGTCGGCGCCGTACGCGAATCTGGCCGGGTCGATCGCGCTCGAGAAGGGCGAGGGCATCGCCTGGTGGGCCGTCGAGCACGGCGAACCGGCCTTCACACAGAACGCGCTCGACGATCCCCGCAACAGGTTCGTGCCCGAGCTCGAGGAGGAGAAATTCCAGTCGCTCCTCTCCGTTCCCGTTTCCGGGCGCGACGGCGATGTGATCGGGGCGATCACCATGCACACCGAGGCGCCGCGCGAGTTCACGGCCAAGGAGGTCGAGCTCCTCACCTCGACCGCGTCGCTCGTCGCGGGCGCGATCGAGAATGCGCGCCTGTACGAGGAGACGCGCCGGCGGGTGGGCGAGCTCGAGCACCTGACGGAGCTGGCCGAGACGCTCGCGCGGGCGCAACAGCTCGGCGAGGTCTTGCCTGCGGTCGCCGAGCGAACAAGCCAGCTGCTCCGCAGCCGCTCCTGCCACGTGTACCTGCTGGACGGCGGCTCGGAGGAGCTCCGGCTGAAATCCTCGGCTCCCGCGGATGCGGAGGCGCGCGCGACGATCCGGCTCTCCGAGCTCGGGCCCGAGCTGGCGCGGAGCGGCCGCTCCGCCAGCGTCGCGGTCCCGATCGTCGCCGACGACGAGCTCCTCGGCCTGATCAGCGCCGAAGGGACGACCGAGGTCGACCTCGCGCGAGCCGCTGCGAACCAGACCGCCGTCGCGATCAAGAAGATCGAGCTGATCGAGCGGTTGACGGAGAAGAATCTGATCAAGGACTTCTTCGAGCAGCTCGCCGGCGGCAATGTTCTCGGCGCTGTCGAAGGGCGCGCCGCGCGGCTGGGCTGCGACCTCGACCGCACGTACGTCGTCATCGAAGTGGCGCCCCCCGACGAGTCGGTCGAGAAGGCGCTCCGGGCTTCGACACCGGGATCCCTGTTCGACCACCGCGACGACTCCAGCCGGGCGCTCTTGCGCGTTCCCTCGACCGGCGAGGCCTCGCTCGTCGAGCGGATCGAGGCGGTCCGTGCCGAGGTCGGGAGCCCGGTCTCGATCGGGATCTCGAATCCCTGCAAGGGGGCGGCAAGCTTCCAGGCCGGGTTCGAGGAGGCCGGGCACGCGCTCCTCGGCTCGGTCATCCGCGGGACTCCCGGTGTGATGACCTACGAGGAGCTCGGCCCGTACAAGTACCTGCTGCGCATGTCGCTCGACTCGACGGTCCGCGACTCTCAGCGCGACCTGATCGCGAAGGTCGCGGAGTACGACGGCCAGCGCCAGACATCACTCCTTCGCACCCTCGAAGAGTTCCTCCGGCGGCGCGGCAACATCAGCGCGACCGCCGAGTCGCTGTACGTCCATCCGAACACGCTCAGGCAGCGCCTTCGGCGCATCCAGGAGATCTCCGGGCTCGACCTGCGCAAGGAGGACTGGCTCCTGATCGAGATCGCCGTGAAGATGGTCAGGCTCCAAGAGGCTTTGGGCCGGTCAGAGCCGACATAACCCCCGCCGTACGCTTGTAGGGAGCCGCCATCGGCAGGCGGGCCAGTGCTGTTTAATCTCGCGTCACCCGACCTGGAGAGAGGGAGGAGGCCGCATGGCGGACACCGCCGCACCCACCGTCGACGACATCCGCAAGGAGTCAGAGAAGCGCGGAATCGACTTCTACTTCGCGCAGTTCGTGGACATGTACGCGCGGCCGAGCGCCAAGCTCGTGCCGGCAGCAAATCTCGACGACCTCGTGTCCGACGGAGCGGGCTTCGCCGGGTTCGCCGCGGGCGAGATCGGGCAGTTCCCGAGCGACCCCGACATCGCGGCGATCCCTGACCTCGCGAGCTTCACGCCGGTCCCCTGGGAACCGACGGTGGCGCGCTTCGCCTGCGACATCCACGTCGACGGAGAAGAGTGGGCCTACGACCCTCGCACTATTCTCCGGCGCCAGATCGAGAAGGCGCGCACGAAGGGCTTCGACTTCCGCATGGGGCTCGAGCTCGAGTATTTCCTCGTCGAGCTGAACGACGACGGCTCGATCCAGCTCGCCGACGCCCTCGACACCCTCGAGAAGCCCTGCTACGACCTCAACGGGCTCAGCCGCCACTACGACTTCCTGACGACGGTCTCCCGCTACGTGAACGAACTCGGCTGGGGCAACTACGCGAACGACCACGAGGACGCCAACGGCCAGTTCGAGCAGAACTTCCAGTACGCAGACGCGCTCACGAGCTGCGACCGGGCGATCTTCTTCCGCTACATGGTCCACCAGCTCGCCGAGAAGAAGGGGCGCGAGGAGCGCAGGACCATCCTCGCCACCTTCATGCCGAAGCCTTTCACCAACCTGACCGGGAACGGGTGCCACTTCCACATGTCGCTCTGGGACGGCGACACGAACCTCTTCCTGGACGAGAACGACCCACGCGGGCTCGGGCTCTCGGAGACTGCCTACAGGTTCATCGCCGGCCTGAAGAAGCACGCGAAGGCCTACAGCGCGATCACTGCTCCGACGGTCAACTCCTACAAGCGGCTCAAGGTCGGCTCGACAGCGAGCGGCGCGACCTGGTCGCCCGTCTGGATCTCGTACGGCTACAACAACCGCACGCAGATGCTCCGCATCCCCGGGCCGGGAAGGGTCGAGGACCGGACGATCGACGGGAGCTGCAACCCCTATCTCGCCGCGACCGCCATCCTCGCCGCCGGCCTCGACGGGATCGAGTCGGGTCTCGACCCGGGCGACCCCAACAGCGAGAACCTCTACGAGATCCCATACGCCGAGCTGCGCTCGCGCGGGCTCGAGACGCTGCCGTCCAACCTCCTCGACGCGACCGAGGAGCTCGAGGGCGACGAGGCGCTCCGCGCAGCGTTCGGCCGCGGCCGCGACGAGGACTACGTCGACTACTTCGTCCGCGTCAAGCGGGACGAGTGGGCCCGCTACCACGAGCAGGTCACGCCGTGGGAGGTGCGCGAGTACCTGACCCGCTTCTAGCTATGTAGGAGTTCTCCATACCGTGATTTCGAAAAACGTCTATTCCATGCGGGTTCACCTGTCAACCACAGTGTAAGTTGAGCACATATGTGTGGAATCGTCGGACTGTTCGCGAAGTCGACTGAGATCGAGGAGTCGCTCGGTCGGCATTTGGGCGCGATGCTCGAGCAGATGTCGGACCGCGGGCCCGACAGCGCGGGCGTCGCCGTGTACCGCGACCCGGCGCCGAGCGGGTCGAGCAAGCTGACGCTCTTCTCCGCCGACCCTCTCCAGGACTGGGAGGCGCTCGAGGGCCAGCTCCGCCAGGTCTTCGGCGGCTCGCCCCGGCCGGAAGTTCGATCGAGCCACGCTGTCTTCGTCGTCGAGGCGGAGGCGAATGACGCGGAGGCATGGGTGCGGCAGACGCATCCCGAGCTCCGCGTCATGAGCGCGGGCCAGACGATCGAGATCTACAAGGAGACCGGCCGGCCCGAGGAGTTCGTGCGGCGCTTCGCGCTCGAGGACTTCCACGGCACGCACGCGCTCGGCCATACGCGCATGGCGACCGAAAGCAAGGTGACGACCGAGGGGTCGCATCCCTTCTCCACAGGGCTCGACCTCTGCCTCGTCCACAACGGCTCGCTCTCGAACCACAATCGCCTGCGCGAGAAGCTCCGCCGCGAGGGGATCGACTTCCAGACCGAAAACGACACCGAGGTCGCGGCCGGCTACCTCGCATGGCGCCTGCGCGAGGGCGCCTCGCTCGAACAGGCGCTCGAAGGCTGCCTCGACGATCTCGACGGCTTCTACACCTTCCTCGTCGGCACGATCGAGGGCTTCGCCGTCCTCCGCGACCCGATCGCGTGCAAGCCCGCCGTCCTCGCCGAGACGGACGACTGGGTGGCGATGGGCTCGGAGTGGCGCGCGATCTCCGTCCTCCCGGGCGCTTTCGAGGCTCGGGCCTGGGAGCCGGCCCCCGGCGTCGTGTATGCCTGGGAGCGGCAGAGGGTTTGAGCGCGGCCGCGGAGGCGACAGGCGTCGAGGTCGTCGACCTCGCGGTCACGCCCCTGCGGGAGCTGAACCAGCGGCTCCACGATGTGGCGCGCGACCGCGGGCCGGCCCACTGGCGCATCGTGAATCCGAACGGCGCCCACGCGCTCGCCGCCGGGCTCGACGCCGAGATCCAGGTCGAGGTCGACGGGCACGTGGGCTACTACTGCGCCGGCATGAACAAGCTCGCGACGGTGCGCGTGCACGGGAACGCGAGCACCGGGCTGGCCGAGAACATCATGTCCGGCACCGTCGTCGTCCACGGGAATGCGAGCCAGTCCGCCGCCGCGACGGGGCGCGGAGGCCTCGTCGTCGTCCACGGCGACGCCTCGGCGCGCTGCGGGATCTCGATGAAAGGCGTCGACATGGTCGTGCGCGGCAGCGCGGGCCACCTCTCCGCCTTCATGGCGCAGACGGGCCGCCTCGTCGTGTGCGGGGATGCGGGCGACGCGCTCGGCGACTCCATCTACGAGGCCCGGCTGTACGTTCGCGGCGACGTCGGAAGCCTGGGCGCCGACTGCGTTCAGAAAGAGCTCGGTGACGAGCACGTCGAGGAGGTGCGCGCATTGCTCGAGAGCGCTGGCATCGACGACGTGAACGCCGAGGACTTCCGCCGCTACGGGTCGGCGCGCAAGCTCTACAACTTCTCGATCGACAACGCGAGCGCGTACTGATGGAGGGCAACGGCGGCAACTGGGCGCTGCGCGAGTCGTACCTCTACGACCGCAACGTCATCGCCGAGATCCAGCGCGCGGCACAGGAGGGCATCTACGACATCCGCGGCTTCGGCGCGAAGCGGCGTGTCCCCCACTTCGACGATCTGCTCCTCCTTGGCGCGAGCATCTCCCGCTATCCGCTCGAGGGCTACCGGGAGCGCTGCGACACGAACGTCACGCTTGGAACGCGGTTCGCCAGGAAGCCGCTCGAGCTAAGGATCCCGATCACGATCGCGGGGATGAGCTTCGGCGCTCTGTCCGCTCCGGCGAAGGAGGCGCTCGGGCGCGGCGCGACCGAGATGGGCACGTCCACGACCACTGGCGACGGCGGCATGACGCCGGAGGAGCGCGAGCACTCGAAGATCCTCGTCTACCAGCTCCTCCCCTCGCGTTACGGCATGAACCCCGACGACCTGCGCAAGTCAGACGCGATCGAGGTCGTCGTCGGCCAGGGGGCCAAGCCGGGCGGCGGAGGAATGCTCCTCGGACACAAGATCTCCGACCGAGTCGCCGAGATGCGGAACCTGCCGAAGGGGATCGACCAGCGCAGCGCCTCCCGCCATCCCGACTGGACGGGGCCCGACGACCTCGAAATCAAGATCGGCGAGCTGCGGGAGATCACGGACTGGGAGAAGCCCATCTTCGTCAAGGTCGGCGCGACCCGCACCTACTACGACGTGCAGCTGGCGGTGAAGGCGGGCGCGGACGTGATCGTCGTCGACGGGATGCAGGGTGGCACAGCCGCAACGCAGGACGTTTTCATCGAGCACGTCGGCATCCCCACCCTCCCTGCGGTCCGCATCGCAGCCGACGCATTGCAGGAGCTCGACATGCACCGCCAGGTGCAGCTGATCGTGTCCGGCGGGATCCGCACCGGAGCCGACGTCGCCAAGGCGCTCGCTCTCGGCGCCGACGCCGTCTCGATCGGGACCTCGGCGCTCATCGCGATGGGCGACAACGACCCACATCGCGACCATGAGTACCGCGCGATCGGGAGCGCAGCCGGCTTCTACGACGATTGGCAGGCCGGCCTCGATCCCGCGGGAATCTCGACCCAGGACGACGAGCTCGCCGCGCGCTTCGACCCCATCCTGGGCGGGCGGCGCATCGCCAACTACCTCCGCGTGCTCACGCTCGAGGCGCAGACGCTCGCGCGGGCGTGCGGCAAGTCCCACGTCCACAATCTCGAGCCGGAAGACCTCGTCGCGCTCACCGTCGAAGCCGCGGCCATGGCGAAGGTGCCGCTCGCCGGCACGGACTGGGTGCCGGGGACGAACGAAGACCGGTGACCGTCGTCCTCTACGACTCGGCAGTCTCGGGCAACTGCTACAAGGTTCGCCTCCTCTTCGCCCTCCTGGGAGTCGAATACGAGCGGCGGCCGCTCTCGGTCGTGAACAAGTCGGACCGCGAGGAAGTGCTCGGCGAGCTCAACCCGGGCCTGCGCGTGCCGACAGTCGTCGTCGAGGACGGGCGGCCCTTGGGCGAGTCGGGGGCGATTCTCTGGTACTTCGCAGACGGGACGCAATACGCGCCCTCGGACAGCTACGACCGCGCGAAGGTGCTCCAGTGGATGTTCTTCGAGCAGTACAGCCACGAGCCGTACGTCGCCGTAGCCCGCCACTGGCTCATGCACGACATGGCGCCCTCGCAGGAGGCGTTGGTGGAGAAGCAACGTGGCGGCTACGCGGCGCTCGACGGCCTCGAGCGCGGCCTTTCGAACGGGCGCGACTTCCTCGCCGACGGCTTCTCGATCGCCGACATCGCGCTCTACGCCTACACCCACGTCGCGCACCAGGGCGGCTTCGACCTCTCCGGCTACGACGGGATCCGGGCGTGGATCGATCGCGTCGCCACGCAGCCGGGCTACGTCCCGATCGACGCCTGAGCCCGTACGCAAAGGCGCTTGACATGGGCCTTTCGATCATCTTTGATCAAAGATCAACGATGGGTGTCGAGACCTCCGCCCCGCTCGAGATCTCGTCCATCGAGGACGGCGTCTATCGGATCCTCCGCGAGGAGATCGGCCGCCTCGACCTCGCGCCGGGTGCGCGCCTGCGCCTCGAAGAGGTCGCGGGCCGGCTCGAGGTCAGCCTGACCCCTGTGCGCCATGCGC
Organism: Actinomycetota bacterium; assembly: GCA_046733475.1. Lineage (GTDB taxonomy): Bacteria > Actinomycetota > Thermoleophilia > Gaiellales > Gaiellaceae > DATEOR01. Next base: position 164 of record JBKPPF010000065.1, on the reverse strand, counting down.
TTCGCCGCCTCGAGAGCGAAGGGCTCGTTGTCAGCATCCCGCGCCGCGGCTCCAGGGTGGCACCGCTCTCCGTCGAGGAGCTCGAGGAGATCCAGGCGCTTCGCCTCGGCCTCGAGACCTTCCTGGCCCGCGCGGGAGCCGAGCGCATCACCGACGGCGCGCTC
>JBKPPF010000064.1:0-4048 GCA_046733475.1 Actinomycetota bacterium | reverse complement strand
GCCTCACCGGTCCGGGAACCTGGGGACCGCCGAAGGATCAGCACGCGGCCAAGGAGGTTCTCCGGCGCGCGCTCGAGCTCGGCGTGACTCTGATCGACACCGCCGATGCCTATGGTCCCGGCGTCAACGAGCGCCAGATCGCAGAGGCATTGCACCCGTATCCGGAGGGGCTCGTGATCGCAACGAAGGGAGGGCGTACCCGGCAGGGGCCCTACCAATGGGGAAGGGATTGTCGACCCGCGAGCTTGCGTCAGGCCTGCGAGGCGAGCCTAAGGCGACTGCGGTTGAACCGGATCGACCTGTACCAGCTGCACGGACCGGATCAACAGGTCCCTCTCGAAGAGTCGGTCGGCGCACTCGCCGAGCTCCAAGCCGAGGGGAAAATTCGGCACATCGGCATCTGCAATGTCGACGACGAGGAGCTGGCTCGCGCTCGAGCCGTGGCCACGATCGTCTCCGTCCAGAACCGCTACAACCTCGCTGACCGCGCCTCGGACGCCGTGCTCGAGATCTGCGAGCGCGACGGGCTGGCGTTCCTGCCCTGGATGCCACTCGCCCGAGGCACGCTGGCGGGACGGAACAGCGGCCTTCGCCGCATCGCGGCGAGCCACACGGCGACACCCGGTCAAGTCGCTCTGGCGTGGTTGCTGCAGCGATCTGCGGCGACGTTGCCGATCCCCGGAACGTCGTCCCTCTCGCATCTCGAAGAGAACCTCGGCGCGGCCGGCGTTCTTCTGAGTAAGGACGAGTTGGACGCGCTCGAGCGGTACCGTCCGGCGCGGGTCAGCGCACTGGGCGCGAGCCTACGGCGCCGGGCTCGCCCGCTCTTGGTCCCAGCGCTGGCCGCACTTCTGCGCCGACGCTGAGAAGGATCGACGCGCGGCAGGCCGAAAGCAGCAGCCGCGCAGTTGTGTAAGCTCCGCGCCGCCCAGAAGCACCACTCCCCGGAGGAATCCACGTGACTGCAAACGGCTGGCCAACCGTGGCAGTTGAAGAGCTACGGATTGAGCAGTACATGGGCCTAGTACGCCAGGTAGCGCGAGCCTTGCGATCCAAGCTCCGCACGGACTCCGTCGATCTGGAGGAGCTCGAAGCCGACGGCTTCGAAGGTCTCGTTCGCGCTCTGCGAGATTACGATCCGATGAAAGGGCCCCTCCTCGCGTACATCGGCCTACGGTGCCGCGGCGCGATGATCGATGGCTTGCGCCGGAGGATGCTGAGCACGCGCGCGCAGCGAAGCGACGGCATCAACGAACCGCTTCTCCTCTCGCTCGAGCAGACCGCAGCTGACGACCTACGCCTCGACGAGGTAATCGCCGACCCCGACGCACTGACAGCCGAGGACGTCATCGAGCGTGTGAACTCGGCGTCGGTCCGCTCTGCGCTGGCCGACCTGCCCAAGTCCCACCGGCGGATTCTGTTCGCCCGCTTCGTCGAGAGCCGGAGCCAAGAGGACGTCGCGGCGGAACAAGGTGTTTCACGAAAGACGGTCGCGCAGTGCGAGACAGACGTCCGGCGACGGCTGCACCACCTCGCGGAAAGCTCGGAGGAGCAGCCGCTGACCGACAAGGAGCTGAAGGTTCTCCGTCTCGCCGCCGAGGGCGCTACCAGCGCCGAAACGGCGAGGCGGTTGCGCAAAGCGAGCGAGACCGTGAAGTCCCAGCGACGCGCGGTCATCACCAAGCTGCGCGCGCGCAACATGCTCAACGCCGTCGCGATCGGTTACAAACGCGGACTGCTGGATTAGGCTCGAGACCTAGCTCAGCCGCTCGTTCCATCGCCGAGGCGCTCGCCGGGTGAGCAGACCTCGCACGCAGAGGGAATGGACGTCGACCAGGAGGTCGACGTCGAGCTTGCGGATCGTCTCCGCGAACGATCCGTCCCGAAGCGTCGAGGCCGGGAGGACGTCTAGCCCTGCCTGGCCGCCGTGGCAGCGACGAGCGGCCGCCGCGTACCCTCCGGCTCCGTCGCCGTCACGACCGCCACGATCTCCGGCGACTCGGGCGCGGCGAGCAGCGCATCGAGCGCCTACGCCCCTGCGATTCTTCGGCGACCACGACGACGCGCAGCGGGCGGCTCCTCCGTCGTAGTTCCTGGTGGCAACCGCGAGCCGCTCATCGGCCGTGACGACGAGCCCCTCTTCTCCAGGACTACGCCAACACTCCCCCTGGCCCGATCAGTCGCTTCTCCCGTGAGAAGCCTTCATGGATTCCGACCCGACTGCCGACCCGGGCAAGCCGTGCATTGCGCAAAGGTCTTGCCAATCCGGCGGTGCCAGAACCACCGAGTTGAACAAGCCTGGCGCGCCATACCTGACGTAAGGCGGTTGCCGAGCGGCTCTGCGCGACTACATTGCGAGCGGACGGTCACAAGTGAACGTCATCGGGATCAGCGGCCTCGACAACAGCGTCGCCTTTAAGCGGCGCGAACTGCCCGATCTTGATCCACGGGAATACCGGATCGCCCAGGGCTTCGACTCCGCGGCCGTGCTGGTCACGGACGATGATGTTGCCGCGGCCGCGGCCGAGGAACGTTTCACCGGCGAGAAATCCACGGGCGCGTTTCCTCGCAACGCGATTCTGTACTGCCTGGAGGCGGCTGAGCTCGAGCCCGCAGACATCGACCACATCGCGCACGGGTTCGCCTACAGGCCAATGCCGTTTCACCGACACGGGTCGCTCGAGCAACGTCGTTACAACGAAGTCTACGCACCAGAGGTGACAGCCGGCCGAGCCGAGGAGATCTTTCCCGGCTGGGGCTCGCGCTTCGTCAGCGTCCCGCACCACATGGCCCATGCGGCCAGCGCCTTCTATCTCAGTGGCTTCGACGATGCGCTCATCGTCGTCGCGGATGGGATGGGCGAGATCGAGAGCCTCACCGTCGCCGTCGGCGAAGGCGACGCAATCCGCGTGCTCCGACGCTACTCAATTCGGCAGTCGCTCGGGATCCTGTACAGCGTCTTCACGCTCTATCTGGGCTTCGAGATGATGATGGACGAATACAAGGTGATGGGACTGGCGCCGTACGGCGACCCCGGGCGCTATCGCGACGAGATGCAGCAGGTGATCGAACTCGGCGACGAAGGGTCGTACCAAATCCCAATCCTCGCCCATAACACGCCGGTCGAATGGGAAACGCATCAAGGCGCCCTGCGTGCGCTGGGCGACCTGTTCGGGGAACGGCGGGAACCTGGTGGCCCCGTCGATGACCGGCACCGTGACGTAGCGGCCGCGGTTCAGGCAGGTCTTGAGGACGTGGTCTTCCATGTGCTGGAGCACTTCCAGCAAGCTACGGGTGCGCGCCGGCTCTGCATGGCCGGCGGTGTCGCCTTGAACTGCACGGTCAACGGGCTCATCGCCGACCGCGGGATGTTCGACGACATGTTCGTGCAGCCGGCTGCCGCGGACGACGGATCCGCCCTGGGCGCGGCGTTGCATGTTCATCGCACGTTTGGACGCGGCGAGCGGCGAACGCGGATGGCAATGCCCTACTGGGGGCCCGACCTGACAGAAGCTGGCATCGAGACCGCGCTGGCCGCGCGGCGAGACGTCACGGCGAAACGGTACGACGACGTCGACGAGCTCATCAGGATCGCGGCCCAGCGGCTCGCGGCCGGAGAGGTCGTCGCATGGGCGCAAGGGCGATTGGAATTCGGGCCGCGGGCGCTCGGGAACAGAAGCATCCTCGGCGATCCGCGTGACGCGAAGATGCGAGACCACATCAACGAGCTGATTAAGCAGCGCGAGGAGTTCCGGCCGTTCGCTCCCGCGGTGGTGTCCGAGTCCGCGAGCGAGTACTTCGAGATCGCGGAAGGGAAGGAGCGGTACTACCCACACATGCTGTTCGTCGCGCAGACGCGGCCCAAGTACCGCGACCAGCTAGGGGCGGTCACCCACGTGGATGGATCGGCCCGACTCCAGACGGTTGACAAGATGGAGAACCCGCGCTTCTGGGTGTTGCTCAAGCAATTCGAGGAGCTGACGGGCTTGCCTGTCCTTCTGAACACGTCTTTCAATCTGAAGGGCCAGCCGATCGTCAAGGATCCGGC
>JBKPPF010000063.1:0-24316 GCA_046733475.1 Actinomycetota bacterium | reverse complement strand
AGCGCCGTCTTGTAGACCGGTGAACGCGCTCCCACGACCACGACTACAGCTTCTCTCGCCTTCACTTTGATGGGTGACTTCGTTGCCATGTTTCCTCCTTTACGGGTGGATGTTGAAACCGCTACGGCCGATGACGGCCTCGACGCGCTGACGCTCCTTCTGCTCGCGGAGCTCCTGCTGGCGCCTCTTGCGATCGGCCTCCTGTTGCTGGTAGCGATGCTCGAGCCGGTTTGAGGATTGCCGTGCCTGATCGGACACCTTGAGTCCCTCGCCCCGTTCACGCTCGCGGCGGGCAGTGCGTTCCTTCGCGGCGGTGGCGTATTGAGCCTCGGCGTGTTCGTGAAGCTCGCGCAGCCATTCGACGTCGACCTCCACAGGCGTGTGCTCTTGGCGGAACCACTCGGGATGCGCGAGCGCGGCTTGGCGCACGCTTCCGAGACGGAGCGGGGCGCGGTCACCGGTGCGGTACTCGAAGCCGATCGCGTCCTTGAAGGGAACGACGACGAGCAGCGAATCTTGGACGAGTTGTGGCATCGGACCTCCTAGAGGTAGTCGTTGCTGAGGAAGTCGGGGACCGGGTGAGCGGGCGGCGGCGAGGAGTGGAATGACAGCCTGCGACCCGCCGACCCGGCTGCGGCGAGGACAGCCTGCGGGTAACGCTCGGCGTCCAGGTCGATCGTGTCGCCGGGGCGGAAGACCCGTCCGTCCACCCAGCACGTGCGATTGATCTCGAGGAGGCCGTAGCTGCGGCGCTTCATCGCGCCTCCTCGGGCCCACCATGAGGGGCGGGCTCGCTCGCGGACGGCTTCGGAGGGGAAGCGGAAAGGCGCGTGACCTCTTGGGCTGGGATGCGAATCGTGAAGCCGCTGCCGCCGAACTGGACAGCCTCGATCCTCCTGTCGTGCACCCACCGATAGATCGTCGAGAGGTCTACGCGGAGGGCAGCCGCAACCTCTTGCGCGGTCAGCAGCGCCGGTGCGTTTCCGTTATGGGTTCGCATCTGATGCATAAGGCGATCTTATCCATGCGACCGGACATTGGTGGCGGACGACGTGCTCGAAGGGTTCACCCTGCGGCAGAAAGCCGACGTTACGGCGCTAGTTTGATCGGACACGAACACGAGGAAATGCTGCCTCGCTGCGAAGAATGCAACGCTGTTTGTGATTGCGGAGCCGGCTGGGTCGCCATCTAGTTGACGACGACGAGGAACCCGACCTTGACCCTTACGTGGTCGCGTACTGCCCCAGTTGCGCCGAGCGCGAGTTTGGATTTGTGACTCCGCGCCGCTAAAGCGTGATCTTCGGCTTCAGTCTTCCGCGGCCAGAACCGTAATGACGAGCTTGCCGCGTGCCCGACCTTCTCGGAGATGTCGGATTGCTTCAGATGCCTCGTCGAGCGAGTAGGCCCGGTCGACCACGGGAGTCACCTTTCCGGTCTCGAGAAGCTCCCGTAACGTCTCCAGGTCTTCCTTTCGGATCTTCGAGAGGAAGGTACCGAGCTTTTGCTGGCCGAAGAGCGAAAGGACACTTGCTCGGAGTTGTCGATCGATCCCGGCGAACCACTTCCCACCGCCCTCACCTCCGACGATGACGAGCGTGCCGCGTGGAGCGAGAGCGCGCCTGAGATGCGAGAGGGTCCGATTACCGGCGATGTCGATGATGACGTCGTATCGCGTTTGGCTTTCGGCGAAGTCTTCCCGCGTGTAGTCGATGACTACATCAGCGCCGACCTCGCGAATGAGCTCCGTCTTGGCTGAGCTGCCGACGCCGGTGACCTCGGCCCGATAGGCCTTTGCAATTTGCACGGCGAACGTTCCAACTCCACCCCCGGCGCCGATGATCAAGACTCTTTGGCCGGCCTTCACTTTTCCGTGGTCGCGCACGGCTTGGAGCGCGGCAGAGCCTGAAATCGGGACTACTGCCGCCATCTCAAACGAGAGCTTCGCAGGCTTCAGTGCGAGACGGTCAGGACGGGCCACGGCGTACTCGGCAAAGGAACCGTCCGCGGTGCCAAAAACCTCATCCCCAGGTTTGAACGCCGTGACGTTCAGACCGACCGCCTCGACCTGCCCCGCCACGTCGTAGCCTCGTATCGGATTTTTTGGCGCGCGGATTCCGGCGACCGGTCGGAAGATGTACGGCAGCCCGGTCATGAAGTGCCAGACGCCTTGATCGAGTCCAGCTGCATGAACCTTGACGAGCACGTCGTGTGGGCCAACGCTCGGCGTCGGGACCTCTTCGACACGCAGCACGCCTTCAGAGCCGTAGTTGTGCTGGACGACCGCTTTCATTGTCTTCGGCGCCGATTGAGTAGGCGCCGTCGCGGTTGCACTTAGCATCGGAGCCTCCTCGCAGATGACCCAGCGTCGCATAGCGCGCGCTTTCTTACAACTACCGAGCCACCACCTTCCTGACGAGGATCTGCAAGGGGAGCGCCCCTCTTCCACCTGCGGAATGGATGAGGGCGGCGCGTCCGACCCCACCTTTCCTTCAATCACCGAAAGGCATCGCCGTAGGCTCGAGGTCGGCGTGCGCCTTCTCGTCGTCCTAACGGGTGATCTGCGCCGCGTTGAAGTCGAAGAGCTCAGCGTCACTCAACATGGGGCTGAGTCAGTGCTCCAACTGGACGGTTCCGGCGTTATGTCAAGTCGAGATCGACAGACCCAGATATTCGGCCGCCTCGACGACGATTCCATCCCCCAGCTCGAGCGGATGGACGTCCTCTACGGCGAGAAGCTCCTCTGCGCGGTCGAAGAGCGTGACGTTCGGCCAGAGCGCCTCGATGGTGGACCACCAGCGAATCCCGGCGGCCTGTGCATGCCGCGCGTGGATCTCGCCGGCGCCGGCCTGGGTGAGCGAACGGTCGTTCGTTGCGATCCGCGACGGGCGCAGCCCCTCCCCCACGAGGACTGCCGGATCGTCGAGATCCACGAGCGCGCCGCTCTCGCTGAAGTCGATCGCCGCGAGCCCGAGCGGCAAGCCCCGCCGGATCAGGTCAGGTTCCTCGAGCGACGTGCCCGCCAGCCGTTGGAGCTGCTCCGCGACCGCGGATACCGGCTCCACCGAGACGTACAGGCAGCCGTAGAGCTCCGGGTTGTCGTGGCGCCCGTTGCCCTGGAGCATGCGCGGAAACCAGAGCGGGCCGCCCCGCGCGCGTGGCGATGCGGCCTTGTCCCAGGCAAGGCAGCGGAACAGGATCACGCGTAGGAGTCCGCTTGCTCCTGACGGATGGCCGCGAGGAGCTCCTCGGGCCGCCCCTGGCGGACGACGTCGATCGGACGCCGGTGGCGCAGGAGTGGATTGAGTCCGAAGAGCCACTTTTCGGCCGTCTCGGGCTCGTAGAGGCGGAGGAGCGCGGACATGACGAGCTCGAGCAAGTCGAGCCGTTCCGCGTTGTCCGAATCGATTCCCTGCCCGCGTCGCCAGCGGCTCACCTGAGCCGGGCTGACGCCGAGCGCCGCAGCGAGTTTTCGCTGCGAGTGGAAGTCCTTGCTCAGGGCCTCGACCTTGAGGGCTGTGGCAACGGGCATGTGCGAAGCGTAGCGCAACATAAAGTGTTGCGTCAACGTGGTTTAGTTCTTGCAGCCAACACGCACATTCATCTAGCGTGCCGGGGTTCATGCTCCTGGAGCCTGTTGACCCGAACGAAAAATTCCGTAGCCGGCGTCAACAAGCCCGGAGGCGGCGTGCGGTACGAAGGACCGCCGCCCTTGCAGTCGTAGCGCTCGCCGCGGCCGGGACGACCCTCGGCGCGCGCTTCCTCACCGAGCGCGACGCGCACGTGGCCGGTGCAGGCGCCGGTCAAACGCCGACGACACAGGCGGCGCCGGCGCAGCCGAAGCCCCAGCCACGGGCGTATCCGGCCGAGATTCGCGGTGTGCACGTGACGATGGCGCTCGCCTCGGTTCCGGGCAAGATCGACGAGTACCTCTCGCTGACGAAGCACGGGCTGAACACGCTCGAGCTCGACGTGAAGGACGAGAACGGCGAGGTGGGCTTCCGCAAGCCGAAGGTGGCGCTCGCGCGCGAGGTCGACGCGGCGAAGGAGTACTACGACCCGGTCGAGGTCGCGCGAAAGGCGCATGCGGCCGGCGTCTACCTCATCGGCCGCATCGTCTGCTTCGAGGATCCGACGCTGACCCAGAGCGCGCCGCGCTACGCGATCAGGACGACCTCAGGAGGCGTCTGGACGACGGTTGCCGGGCTCGGCTGGGCGAATCCCTACGACAAGCGCGTCTGGGACTACAACGTCCAGCTTGGCATCGCAGCGGCGAAGGCGGGCTTCGACGAGATCCAGTTCGACTACGTCCGCTTCCCAACGGACGGCGACCTCTCGGCCGCGGTCTTCCCCGGGAAGACGAAGCAGTCGAAGACGGCCGTCATCACGAGCTTCGCCAAGTACGCCGGTCAACGCCTCAAGCCGCTCGGCGTGCGTGTCTCCGCGGACGTGTTCGGCCTGAGCGCCACCCGGAACATGGGCATCGGACAGCGGCCGAAGCAGCTTGGCGCCTACCTCGACACCATCTACCCGATGGTCTATCCCTCCCACTTCGGGCCCGGGGAGTACAACCTGCCCGATCCGAATGCACAGCCCGGCCGCACGGTCGGCCTCGCGCTCCGCGACTTCCACCGGCAGCTGACGGGCCTGGACACGCGGATCGTCCCCTGGCTCCAGGACTTCTCGCTCGGGCGCACGTACACGCTGGCGGACGTCCAGGACCAGATCGAGGCCGCGCGTGACTCGGGCGCAGAGGGATACCTGCTCTGGAACGCCGCCGGCCTCTACACGCGCGGCGCCCTCGCCGACCGGTAGTAGGCCGGGCCCTCCCCCGCCGTGCTCGCAGTCGTCCTCGCGCTGCTCTCCGCAGCGCTTTTCGGCGCTATGACCGTCGCGCTTCGGTACGGCTTTCGGGAGGGACGTGCGCCCGACGCCGAGCTCGGCGCCTTCGTCTGCACCGCCGCGGCCGCGGTCATCGCCGCCGTCGCGGCCGTCGTCGACCGCGAAGGCACGCAGCTCACTCTTCGCGATGCGGCGTTCTTCGCCCTCGCCGGTCTGATCGCCCCCGGGGCCTCGCAGCTCTTCTTCACGCGCGCGGTCCGCGATGCCGGTCCCTCGCGCACGTCCGTGGTCGTCGGGACGGCCCCGCTCTTTGCCGCGGCGATGGCGATCGTCTTCCTCGACGAGCCAATCCAGGCGCCGCTCATGATCGGCGGGCTCCTCGTCGTCGGGGCAGGGCTCCTTCTCGTCAGCGAGCCCACGCGACCCGAGCATGTGCGCCTGAGCGGGATCGCGATCGCTTTCGCAGCTACCCTTCTCTTCACGAGCCGCGACAACCTCGTCCGCTGGTATTCCGGCGAGACCTCGAGCGGCTCGGTGAGGGGCGCGGCTGTCGCCATGGCGGCCGGTGCGCTCGGCACGCTCCTCTACCTGACGGCAACCCGAGGGCGAGGACTTCCAGCGCATGCACGGCGGATCGCCTGGAAGCCGTTCGCGGTCGGCGGTGTCTTCTTCGGCCTTTCCTACGTCTGCCTCTTCGCCGCCTATTACCGGGCCCGTGTCACGGTGGTCTCCCCCCTCGTTGCGACGGAGTCGCTTTGGGGCGTGACCCTCTCCGTCCTCCTCTTCAAGCGCACCGAAGTCGTCGGCGCGCGCCTCGCGGGCGCCGCGGTTCTCGTCGTCGCCGGCGGGACCCTGATCTCCGTTTTCCGCTAGGCTAGCCGCCTTCCACAGACCTGCCCACAGGCCCGCTCCGAGGCAGTGGAAAATGTGGAAAAGTGAACTGTCCGCAAATTGCGGATTTTCGTTTTCTAGACCACTTGCGTCACACCAGGCGACCCCCTAGATTGCCGCTTGCACCGAGCAGGGAGCACGAGTAGGTCGAAGCCCCACCGGGCGGCAGTACGCGGAAGCGGAAGGTCGGACGGTGAGGTGGACGAAAGTGCCACCCGCTCGGTGAATTTTTTTGGTCCGGCCACCCGCAGGTGAGTGCGCGGGTTAAAGTTCCCGCCCGATGCATCTGCGCTCCCCCGCCTTCAGCCCCGGGTTCACGGCCTTCGTGTGGGGCCTCGTCCTCGGGAGCTACATCATCGTCGGGATGCTGGCGATCGGGATCTCCCAGGGGACGTCGCTCGTGACCGGCATCCTTTCCGGCTTCCTCATCTTCTTCTACGTCCGCTTGCGCGGCGCAGACCAGCTGAATCCTTAGAGCGCGAGGATCAACGGCTGCGAGGACTGCCGCTGCACGAGTGCGCGACAGAGGAGGCCGGCCAGATGGCCTCCCAGCTCCTCCTCGAGGCGCGCGCGAGCGGTTCCGCCTTCGGCCCGGACCAGGCGCTCGACGGCGGCACAGTGCTCGAGGAGGCGGGGAGCTCCGCGAGCATCACCCGAGGGCCCCGGGGCGGCGATCTCCATGCCGCCTGCATCGGTGCTTCGCGCCGATCCGGAAATCCCTGGCGCGAGTGAACAGTCTTCCGAAACGACAAGGGGCGCCGGTTGCAGGCGCCCCTCTTAGTCGGATGCGATCCCGTGCTACGGCGTGTCGCGCCTCTCGGGATCGCTGATCTCCACCCGTTCGGGCCGCGAGTCACCGGCGGCGACCATCGCGCGGTCGTCGTCCGTCGTGGTCGCGGTCGTGGCTGCCGGGGCGACGACCTCGCGGCCGTCATAGTCGTGGACGTCCTCGTCCGGGATCACTCGCTCTTCCTCGACGACGTTGCGCGTGCGCGGCCCCGTCGTGTCGAATGTGAACGCGAACACGATGCCGAGGCCCATGGCGAGGGCGGCCGGAAGCGTGCCGAGATCGTTCACGAAGCCCGTGATGCCGAGATCGGAGCTCCAGCCGGAGAACCTCCCCTGCTGCCAGCCGCCGTCGGGCTGCGTAGCGAGGAGGATCCAGCCGACCACGATCGCGGTCGGGATGAAGGCGAGCAGGAAGACGCCGGGGCTCATGATCGGAAGGCCCCACTTCGTCCAGCCGCCGAAGAGCTGCGAGAGCCCGAGTACGAGCCCTGCGGCCGCGATCAGCCCCATTGCTGCCCAGAAGCCGTTCGTGCTCGTGAGGTCGAAAGTCTGCGCGAGCCAGATGAGCAGGCCGGCAGCCGCGACCCCCGCGAGCGTGAAGAGCGCACGCACGAGCGGAGGGCTCCCCCACCCGCGCACGTCGGCCTCCTCTCGGCGGACCTCCGTGGCGGCGACATCCTCGTCGCTCCGTCTACGGAACAGTGCCACTTTCGTCACCTCGTCTCCGTCGGGTTCAAGGGGAGAATTCCCCTTCGAGCAACGTCTGTAACCGGGCTTCGGTTACGCGGCGAGGTCGCGGCGGCGCGCGTCGAAGCGCCCGGAGTCGAGCTCGAGACGAAATGCCTCGAGCGTCGTCTCGCGATCCCCCGCGAAAATGTGCTCGACGACGTCCACCTTGCGGTCGTTGTAGAAGGGTACGTCGACGTGGCGGTGCGTGACGAGATTGACCGACGTGCGCGAGCAGGACGGACATTCGACCGCGAGGCCGATGCGGTCATCCCCGGCCCCGAGTGCGCGGAAGGAGGACGGAAACACGGGCCGTGCGCGCTCCTCCGGGTAGCAGAAGAAGCTCCACGGCCACTCGCCCGCCCTGATCTGCGTCGCGGCCAGCTCCAGGAGGTCGCCGGCGACGAACTCGAGCTTCGATGTCATCATGTTGACGAACGAGACGTCTCCTCCCACGAGCGGCGCCCAGTCGAGGTCGTCGTGCGCGACGAGGCCCTCGTGCTCGTCCCCGCAGTCGCACGAGAAGGTGATCTTGTAGACCGCAGGATGGGCCGCGCCGGGCAGCCGGTCGATGACCCTGAAGGCCGAGAGCGGCAGGCGGACCTCGCCCCCGACGGGGCACGCAAAGGTGTAGAGCCCGGTCAGCCCGTCGTACATCCCGGGATTATCTATCGGCAGGTCAGACGGAAAACGTCAGATCTCGTACGGCTCAGTACTTGATCAGCGAGCAGACGTCGTAGCCGTCGAGCTTTTCGCGCCCGTGCAGGAACTCGAGCTCGATGACGAACGCGAGGCCGACCACCTCTCCGCCGAGCTGCTCTACGAGGTCGACCTTCGCCTTCGCCGTCCCGCCCGTGGCGAGAAGGTCGTCGTGGATGAGGACGCGCGCGCCGCCTGTGATCGCGTCCGCGTGCAGCTCGAGCGCGTCGAAGCCGTACTCGAGCGCGTACTTGGCGCTCACCGTCCGCCAGGGGAGCTTTCCCGGTTTGCGAGCCGCCACGAACCCACACTCGAGCCTGTAGGCGAGCGCAGCGCCGAGGATGAAACCGCGGGCCTCGGCGCCCAGGATGAGGTCGGGCTTCCGCGGCTCGGCAAAGTCGGCGAGCTGCTCGACGGTCTCGTGCAGCGCCTCCTGGTCGGCGAGCAGCGGCATGATGTCCTTGAAGACGATTCCCCGCTTGGGGAAGTCCGGGATGTCCCGGATCTTCGACTTGAGATCGGTCCCCACGCTAGGGCCTCACGAGCGAGCGGACAGCCCGCCAGAAGAGAAGCTGTGAGAGCTCCTGGGAGAGCGCCGCAAGCGTCTGGAGGTCTTCGAGGCCGGCCCGGTGGCGATCGGGGTTGTGCGAGCGGAGCTTCGGCGCCACGATCTGCTCGAGCTTCGCGGCCTCCTGCTCGGCTCCCGTCTTGAACGGGCGCAAGTTCCGCGGCTCGACGCCGTAGCGCGCGAGATGGAGGCACGCGGTCACGACTTCGACATCCCGCTCGGGATACCGCCGTTCACCGCCGTCCACGGACGGATCGAGCAATCCGTAGTCCTCGAGGTCGCGCACGAATGCGGCGGTCGCGCCGGTCTGTTCGCAGAGCGTCTCGAAGTCGAGGGCCTGCTCGGGCTCGCCGAGACCCATACGCGCCCTGGGCTTGCGCCTGGGCACAGCGAGCTCCTGACGGATGACGCGAAGGGGCAGAAACTCGTCACGCTGCAAACGAAGGATCGTCTCGAGCCGGTCGACGTCGTCCTCCGTGAAGAGCCTGTAGCCACCCCTCGTGCGCCGTGGCGTGAGGAGGCCCTGGTCCTCCAGGTAGCGGATCTTGGAGATGGAGATGTCGGGGAACTCGTCCTGGAGCCGACGGCAGACCGCGCCGATCGTGAGTGGCCGCTCTCGCGGCCCGTCGGGCTCGATTCGGGAGACGACGGTAGCCATGGCTAGCTTTCGAGGAAGGTGAGCCGGTACTTGCCGATCTGCACCTCGTCCCCGTCTTCGAGCTTCGCGCTCTCGACCCTGCGACGGTTCACGTAGGTGCCGTTCAAGCTCTCCTCGTCGTCGATGTAATAGCCGTCGTCCCGGTGCACGAGCACCGCGTGGCGGCGGGAGACGGTCACGTCGTCGAGGAAGACCTCGTTCTCGGGGCCGCGCCCGATGCCGAGTCGCTCCGACTCGACCGCGTAGGTCTCGCCCGAGCGGCCGCCGCCCGAGCGGACGACGAGCGCGGGTCCCTCGACGCGAAGGTCCGCGAGCGAGAGCGATTCGTCCTCGGCCACCTCCTCCGGCGTGAACGTCATCGTCGTGTGCGCACCCGGCTCGTCGTGCGGGAGCAGCGCGCCGCACTTGGAGCAGTAATTCGAGGCCTCAGGATTCTGAAAGCCGCACTCTGGGCAGTGGACGTGACTCACAGCGTCCTATTCGGCCGAGGGGGACGCCTTCGTGGCGAGGATCTCCGCCAGCTTGTCGACGTCGATGTCGTGAAGCGGGCTCTTGCCCTCCCCCACGTCTTTCTTCAGGCGCGCCTGCAGCTCCGCGCGCAGGATGTCGATCTTGCCGTGCAGGATGCGCCGGCGGTACGAAACCTCGCGCTCCTCGTCCATGAGGTCGCGAATGAGGTCCCGCAACTCCTGGTCTGACAGGGAATCGAGGTCAGGAAGGGCTTCCACGAGGCAAACTCCGATCGGCGAGGAAACGAGGGCCCATGAAGTATGGCAAGAGCCCGCCAATCCTTCAACCTGGACTTGAGGGTTATGCTACCTCCACCTCGTCCTCGGTGCCGGCGAGGACCTCCTCGACTAGCTTCAGAAACTCCTCCTCGAGCGTTGCGGCCTCCTCCGGCGTCTTTCCCTCGGCGTAGACATGCACCAGCGGCTCGTCCGGGTCGGGAAGCACCTGCGCCCAGCCCCGAGCCTCGAAGACCTTGATCCCGTCCAGGGTGTCCACCTTCTTCCCCTTCATGCGCTCGGTGAGGACACGCATGACTGCGCCCTTGCGAGCCCACGGGCAGCGCACCTGCCGGTGGACGACGGTGGACTGCGGCAGGCCGGAGACGAGCTCTGAAAGCGGCTGGTCCACCGGCGCGAGGAGCTGCAGCAGGTTGCAGAGGCTCGCGACGCCGTCGTAGGCGGGCAGGAACTCCGGGAAGACGAAGCCGCCGCCGATCGAGCCCGCGAACACGACGCCGTTGCCGGCGGACGCGCGCGTGAGCGCCGAAAGCGAGGCGGGCGTCCGGGTCACCTCCAGCTTCGATCCCTTGACGAGTGGCTCGGCCAGGCTCGTGACGGTGATCGGAAGCGCGAGTGTCCCACTCTTCCCGTCCGAGGCGAGCAGGCTGAGGAAGAGGAGAAGCTCTTGCTCGACCGGAACCTCGTGCGCCTGCTCGTCGACGAGGTAGATGCGCTCGCCCGAGCGGTCGAGGACGACGCCGAAGTCGGCTCCGACTGCCGAGACGAGGCGCTTTGCGTGGCCGAGCGCTTCGCGAACGCCGTCGGTCGACTCGGCTTGCTCGCCGCCATACGGATGAGCGGCGATCATCTCGACTCCGAGTGGGCCGAGCACGACCGGGAGGACGATCGAGGCCGCCGAGTGCGCGTAGTCGACGACGATCCTGAATCCACGCGCCTTGATCCCGTCGACGTCGAGCGTCCGCAGAAGGTCGTCCGCGTAGGTCTCCGCCGCGCGCGTGGGCGTGGAGATCTGCGCCACCTCGTCGTATGCCGCCCGGCGGAACTCCTGGCGCTGGAAGTGCTTCTCGATCTCCTTTAGGAACTCAGGCGTGGCCTGGATCCCTGGCGGCTCGAAGAACTGGATCTGCATGATCTCGGGGTCGGCGGTGCTCGGGCGCACGTGCACGCCCGCGCCAAGGCCCTCGCTCTTCAGGAAGTGGCGGTTGACCGCTGCGGGCATGACGTGGAGATCCGCGACGTCGACGCCGGTAGACGTGATCCCGGAGACCACGGCGCGCTTGAGCAGCCGGCTCGCGGGAGTACCGTCGCGGCTCGTCACCACCCTGACGCCGCGCTTCAGAGCCGTCCCGAGCGCGATCCCGACGCGGAGCGCCGTTTCCGGGGTCAGGTCGACGTTCACGAGGCCCGAGACCGCGTCGCGGCCGAAGAGGCGTGAGGCGAGCCTCGACTCCCAGATCAGGTTCCGGTCGACGAGAGAGCCGGCCTCGACCTCCTTGAACGGGTAGATGCGGACCCCCGGCATGACGACGCTCTGCTCGCCGATCGTGCAGCTGTCGCCGACCGCGACGCCCTCGTGCAGACGGGCGTGCGGCCTGATGTCGCAGGACTTCCCGACGATGGCGCCTTCCACGAGCGCGCTGCGGCCCAGGTAGGCGGAGGAGTCGACGACGGAACGCGTCGTGCGCGCGTGCTCGCGCAGCGTCACGCTCGGCGAGAGGACGGAGTACGGGCCGACCGACGCCTGCGGCGCGATCCGGCAGTACTTGCCGATGAACGCCGGGCCCTCGACGGACTCGAAGTCGGCGAGCTCCACGCCCTCTCCCACCCACACGTTGCCCCGCAGCTTGATCCCGGCGACGTTCAGCGCGACCTTCTCGTCGAGAGCGTCGAAGTTCGCCTGCCTGAACTGGTCGAGGTTGCCGATGTCCTGCCAGTAGCCGCCGGCGACATAGCCGTAGAGCGGACGTCCCATCTCGAGAAGGAGGGGGAAGAGCTCCTTCGAGAAGTCGAACGGACGGCCCTCGGGCACGTAGCGCAGCACCTCGGGATCGAGCACGTAGATGCCGGTGTTGATCGTGTCCGTGAAGACCTGCCCCCAGGACGGCTTCTCGAGGAAACGCTCGATGCGGCCGTCCTCGTCGGTGACGACGATCCCGAACTCGAGCGGGTTGTCGACGCTCTTCAGGCCGATGGTGACGAGCGCCTCCTTCTCCTCGTGGAAGCGGACGAGCGCGCCCAGGTCGATGTCGCAGAGCGCGTCGCCTGAGATGACCAGGAAGGGCTCGTCGAGCGCGTCCTCGGCGAGCTTCACCGAACCGGCCGTGCCCATCGGAGACTCCTCGACGGAATAGCGGATCGAGACGCCGTGGCTCTCCCCCGCGCCGAAGTAGCCGCGGATCGCCTGCGGCATGAACGCGAGCGTGACGACGATGTCGTCGAAGCCATGCTCCTTCAGGAGCTCGACGATGTGCTCCATGCAGGGCTTCCCGACGATCGGGACCATCGGCTTCGGCTGATTCGAGGTGAGCGGGCGCAGGCGCGTGCCTTCGCCGCCCGCCATCACGACCGCCTTCACTTCCTCACTGCCTTCCAGACCGCCACGCCGTAGAGGATGCCCGCGAGCGACGCCAGCGCAACACCGCTCCAGAAAAGCCAGAGAGGCCAATCGGTGCCGGCGTCGGTGACGAGGATGAACGCGATGGACGCAAACAGGACCCAGGTGGCCGCCTTGCCGAGAAAGCTGACGGAGAAGTCGTAGCCACTCCGAAGCGCGAACGGCGTGCCGAGGACGAGGAGCCCGTCGCGTATGACGATCAGGACCAGGGCCGGCCAGGGCAGCCGGTCGTAGGCGAAGAGCAGGATGACCGCGATGTCGATCATCAGCCGGTCGGCGAGCGGGTCGGCGAACTTCCCGAACTCGGACTCGACCTCCCAGCGGCGCGCGAGCCAACCGTCGACCTGGTCTGTGATCCCGGCGATACCGAAGACAATCCCTGCCGGCCAGCTCGCATCTCCGCCTGCGTCCACGGTGAGGACGACGAAGACCGGGATGAGCACCAGGCGCAGAATGGTGAGCGCGTTCGGCAGCTGCGCGAGTGGCGCGGGCACGGCTCGTGTCGCCATGGTGGGCCAATGGTAGCCTCGCGCGGATGTCCGACCGGCATCCGCTGTCCGGATTCGTCACTGCACACAGCCACGCGTTCCAGCGCGCGATGCGGGGCCGCGCGCAGGGAGACGACTTCTGGACCTGGCGTCAGTCGATGCTCGAGGTGGCCGAGGGGCTGACGCCCGAAGGCGTGCGCACGGCCTACGAGGAGACCTACCGGGAGATGCGGGCGGCCGGCTACACCGCCGTCGGCGAGTTCCACTACGTCGGACTCCCCGAGGCAAGGGCGGCCGTCGAGGCTGCCGCAGCTGCCGGGATCGAGCTCGTCCTCCTTCTCTCCGCCTACGCGCGCGGAGGGCTCGAACGCTTCAGGCAGCCGTCGGCACCCGCCTACCTGGAGCAGGTGGAGGAGCTGCGGGGCGCGGGTATCCGCGTCGGCGTCGCGCCCCATTCCGTTCGCGCCTGCCCGGCCGACTGGCTCGTGGAGATCGGCGCCTACGCGGAGCGCGAGAGCCTCGTGCTCCACGTCCACGCGGACGAGCAGCCGAAGGAGATCGAGGAGTGCCTGGCAGAGCACGGAGTGAGGCCGATCGAGCTCCTCGCCCAGACCGGCTGCCTCGGCCCGCGGACGACGATCGTGCACGGGACGCACGCCGACGAGGCCGAGCTCTCGCTCCTCGCCGAGTCGGGCGCGCGTATCTGCGTCTGCCCGCTCACGGAGGCGAATCTCGGCGACGGTTTCCTCCCCGTCGCCCGCGTGCGCGAGCACGGAATCCCGCTCTGCATCGGGTCGGACTCGAACGTGCGGCTCGACCCGCTCGAGGAGTTGCGCGAGCTGGAGGGAATCGCGCGCCGGCAGGAGCTCCGCCGCAATGTCGTTCCCGTATCGGAGCTCCTCGCGATCGGATCGGCCGAGGGAGCGAAAGCGATCGGCCTCGAGGAGTGGCCCGGAGTCGAGGCCGACCTCGGCCATCCCTCTCTGACGGGCGTGGCACGGGACGAGGTCGAGGCCGCGCTCGTCTTCGGTTGCGCCGCCGCCGTGTTCCTCTAGGCCGGCTTCGGGAGCGGCTCGATGGCCGCCAGAGCGCGCTGGATCTCATCCTCCGGCAGCGCGAAGTCTTCGAGGCGGCCGGCCAGGTAGTCGTCGTAGGCGACCATGTCGAAGTGCCCGTGGCCCGAAAGGTTGAAGAGGATCGTCCGCTCCACCCCCTCGTCATCCGCCGCCAGCGCGCTCATGACGGCGCCGTGGATCGCATGTGCCGACTCCGGCGCCGGGATGATCCCTTCGCTGCCGGCGAACGTGACTGCGCTCGCGAACACGTCGTTCTGCGCATACGCCTCGGCGCGGACCAGGCTATCGAGGACGAGCTGGGAGATGAGCGGGGCGACGCCGTGATAGCGCAGCCCGCCCGCGTGGATCCCGGCCGGAACGAAGTCGTGGCCGAGTGTGTGCATCGGGACGAGCGGCGTGAGTTGCGCGGTGTCCCCGAAGTCGTAGGCGAAGGGCCCGCGTGTCAGCGTCGGGCAGGCGGCGGGCTCGCACGCGAGCACGTCGATCTCCTTGCCGCCGATCTTCTCCCGGATGAAGGGGAACGCGAGGCCGGCGAAGTTCGAGCCTCCGCCGACGCACCCGATCACGACATCCGGGAACGCGCCCGCGAGCTCCATCTGGGCCAGTGCCTCTTGGCCGATGACCGTCTGGTGGAGCAGGACGTGGTTGAGCACGCTTCCGAGCGCGTACGCCGTGTCCTCCCGACCCGCGGCATCCTCGACCGCTTCGGAGATGGCGATGCCGAGGCTCCCGGGCGAGTCGGAGTCAGCCTCGAGAATCGCTCGGCCTGCCTGGGTCTCGTCCGACGGGCTCGCGACGACGCTCGCGCCCCAGGTCTCCATCATCGACCGCCGGTACGGCTTCTGGTGGAAGGAGACCTTGACCATGTAGACCTTGCATTCGAGGCCCAGGAGCCTGCAGGCGAGAGCCAAGGCGCTGCCCCACTGGCCCGCCCCGGTCTCTGTGGTGAGGCGCTCGCGGCCTTCCTGCTTCGAGTAGTACGCCTGCGCGACGGCCGTGTTCGGCTTGTGGCTTCCCGCCGGAGAAACGCCCTCGTACTTGTAGAAAATCCGCGAATTCGTCCCGAGCGCCTGCTCGAGCCGGTGGGCGCGGAAGAGGGGCGTCGGGCGCCAGAGGCGGAGGATCTCCCGTACCGGGTCCGGGATCGGGATCTCGGACGCGTCGGAGACCTCCTGGAGGATGAGCTCCATCGGGAAGAGCGCCGCAAGATCGTCCGGACCGACGGGCTGGCCCGTTGCAGGGTGCCGAACCGGCTGCGGCCGGTTCGGCATGTCGGCCGCGATGTTGTACCAGCGGTCGGGGAGCGCGGACTCAGGTAGGAGGAGCTTCGTCTCCGTCATAGCGGGCGAGGATAGTCCCGTTCTGGGGCGAAAGAAAGCTGTCCATGGCTTTCAGAGCAGGCATTGTGCTGCTCGCGCTCGTCGGGCTGCTCGCGCTTATCTCCGATGCGCGTGCTGGCCGGACCGCCAGTGTCGCTGCCCTGCAGGTGGGCCTCCAGTCTCGTGGACTCTACGGGGGCACCATCGACGGGATCATGGGCCCGGGGACGCGCCATGCGGTGCGCGCGCTGCAGCGCCGTGCCGGAATCTCCGTCGACGGTGTCCCCGGCCCGCAGACCAAAAGGGCGCTCGGGCGCTACGCGAGACACCGTTTCGGCGACCGGATGGTCCACAGCGGAAATCGCGGCTGGGACGTTGCCGCGCTCCAGTTCAAGCTTGCCTGGCACGGTTTTCCCTCGGGGACCTTCGACGGCGTCCTCGGCCCGCACACGCATGTGGCGCTGCGCAGATTCCAGCGGTGGGCCGGCCTCGGAGCCGACGGCATCGCGGGGCCCGCCACCTTCAGGGCACTCCGCCACGGGCGGTCTCATGTCCCATACCGGCTGCTGCGCCCGGTGAGCGCACCGGTCGGCGACCGCTTCGGCCCGCGTGGGAACCGCTTCCACGCCGGCCTCGACCTTCCCGCGCCCTACGGAGCCCGCGTGCGCGCGTCGAGACGAGGTCGCGTCGTCAAGGCGGGCTGGGACAACGGCGGCTACGGCTACCTGATCGTCATTCGCCACCGCCGCCATGTGCGCACGATGTACGCGCACCTTTCGCGGATCGGCGTCCACCGGGGCGAGCGGGTCTTCGCCCGTCAGCGGATCGGCCGCGTCGGCGCTTCCGGAGAGGCGACGGGACCGCACCTGCACTTCGAGGTCCGCCGACGCGGGGCCGCCGTCGATCCGCTACCCGCCTTCCGCTAGCTCCTTGGAGCGCTTCATCGCGGCCTGGATGGCGTTCAGAAACGCCGCCCGGACGCCGGCTTGCTCGAGCTCCCGGATCGCCGCGATCGTGGTCCCGCCGGGGGACGTCACCATCTCGCGGAGCTCGACCGGGTGCATGTGCTCGTCGCGGAGAAGCTTCGCGGTCCCGAGCATGGTCTGGACGACGAGCTCGGTGGAGACCTCGCGCGAGAGACCGAGGAGGATCCCCGCCTCGATCATCGACTCCGCCAGAAGGGCGAAATACGCGGGCCCGGAGCCCGAGACCGCCGTGATCGCGTCCATGTAGTCCTCGTCAACCCGCACGGAGCGGCCGACGGAGCGGAGCACGTCCTCGGCCGTTTTCAGATGGTCCTCGGTCGCGTGCGTGCCCGCTGCGACGCCCGCCATGCCCTCGTGCACGGTCACAGGCGCGTTGGGCATCGCGCGGACGACCGGCACGCCGTCGCCGAGGCGGCCCTCGATGAGGCTGGTCGGGATCGCGGCGGCGATCGTGATCACGGTCTGCTCGTTCGTGAGCGTGCTCCCCACATCAGCCAAGAGCGACTCGATGTCCTGCGGCTTCACGGCGATGACGACGACGCCGGCGCCCGCGGCGGCGTCGACGTTCGAGAGCGTCGTATCGATGCCGTGCCGCTCGGCGAGGTCGGCGAGGCGCTCCGGGTGGCGCGCCGTCGCCGCGATCTCCGACGGCTTGCGCCAGCCCGAGGAGAGGAGGCCCGCGATGAGCGCCTCGCCGGCCTTTCCGGCTCCGAGGACGGCAATCTTCCGGCTCGCCATGGGTAAACGCTATCCCAGCTGGTGGTCGAGGTTCACCGCCGCGCTGATGAGCGCGAGGTGGGTGAAGGCCTGCGGGAAATTCCCGAGTTGCTCTCCCGTGGGCCCGATCTCCTCGGAGAAGAGCCCGAGATGGTTGGCGTACGTCAGCATCTTCTCGAAGGCGAGCCGCGCCTCCTCGAGCCGGCCCGCCCGCGCGAGCGCCTCGACGTACCAGAACGAGCAGATCGAGAACGTGCCCTCCTCCCCCTCGAGCCCGTCGGGCGAAGCGCGCGCGTTGTAGCGGTAGACGAGGCTGTCGGAAACGAGCTCCTTCGTGATCGCATCGAGGGTCGAGAGCCAGCGCGGGTCAGTCGGCGCGATGAACTTCACGAGCGGCATGAGGAGGAGCGACGCATCGAGGACGTCGCTGTCGTAGTGCTGGACGAACGCCTGGCGCTCCTCGTTCCAGCCCTTGCTCATGATCTGGTGGTAGATGGCGTCCCGGGCCCCGCGCCACGTGTCGAGATCGGCGGGGAGACCGCGGTAGCTGGCGATTCGAATCGCCCGCTCGAGCGCGACCCAGCACATCAGGCGGGAGTACGTGAAATCGTGCCGGCCGCCGCGCACTTCCCAGATCCCCTCATCGGGCTGATCCCAGTTCTCGCAGAGCCAGTCGGTGACCGCCGAGAGGTCCACCCAGCCGTCGTGCGCGATCGGACGGCCGTACTTGTTGAAGAGGTAGACCGAGTCCATCAGCTCGCCGTAGATGTCGAGCTGGAGCTGGTCGTAGGCCTCATTTCCGACCCGCACAGGCTTCGAGCCGCGGTAGCCTTCGAAGTGGTCGAGCGTCCCCTCGGTCAGCTCGCTCCGGCCGTCGATTCCGTACATGATCTGGAGAGGGCCCGAGACCGCGTCGGTGTGCGCGACGACCCGGTCGCGGAGCCAGCCGGTAAAGGCCTCCGCCTCCTCCGTGAACCCGAGACGGAGCAGCGCGTAGAGCGAGAACGCCGCGTCGCGGATCCACGTGTAGCGGTAATCCCAGTTGCGGCCGCCCCCGATCACCTCGGGGAGGCTCGTCGTGGGGGCGGCGACGATCGCACCGGTCGGGCGATAGGTCAGGAGCTTCAGGGTGAGCGCGGAGCGGTTGACCATCTCGCGCCAGCGACCCTTGTAGTGCGAGCGCGAGACCCAGTTGCGCCAGAAGGCGATCGTCTGCTCGTACGCGAGGCGCGTTTCGGCTTCCGAGTACTCGCGCGGCAGATAGTCGGGCTCAACGCGCTCGAGGACGAACGTCACCGAGGTTCCTGCCCGCACCGTGAACTCGCAATGGATGCCGGTCTCGTCGCACGCCACCGGTGTCGTGGCCTGGAGCGCGAGGCACAGGGTCGGGGAGCGAAACACGACGCCGTGCTCGTACTGCTCGATCTCGTGCTTGTCGCGGCCGTAGTTGAAGCGCGGCTGCATCTCGACGCGAAAGCGCATCTCACCGCGGACTCCCTCGACACGGCGGATGAGGCGGTGGCGGTGGATGTCCTCCTTCGAATCCGCGATCGGCATGAAGCCCTGGATCTCTCCCACACCTTCCTCGGTGAGGAAGCGCGTGATCAGCACGTTCGTGTCGGGGAAATAGAGCTGCTTCGGCGTCCAGTCCTCTGCCACGGGGGCGATGCGGTAGTGGCCGCCCTTCTCCTTGTCGAGGATCGAGGCGAAGACGCTCGGCGAGTCGAACGACGGGCAGCAGTACCAGTCGATGTTCCCGTTGGTTCCGGTCAGGGCGACCGTGTGCAGGTCGCCCATGATCCCGTGCTCGGCGATCGGCAGGTATTCGGGCATGCGCTATTCAGCGCTCCCGCGATGCCGCACGTCAAGTGGGAAGCTCAGCCGCCGTGCGCGACGAGCGGCAGGGCGGCCATCAGAATCGCGGTCGCGAAGGCCGCGAGGCCCACTGCAAGGAAGCGAACGCTCATACCATCCCAAAGCAAAGGCCGAAACCGGCGGCAGGCCTCCCCCCCGAAAGGGGGGTTTTTCATGACTGGGCCGGTTCGATACTGACTTCATGGGGCTTAGTGAGGGGCTTCGACATTCACTCGAGTCGTACCTGAAAAAGAGTGCCGCGGATCTCGACGAGCGCGGCGCCGAGATCACGTTCCGTGAGAACGAGGTCGAGTTCGAGATCAAGCGGCTCGAAACGCTCGAGAACGAGCTCGCCGAGCGGGCCGCCCGAGTCGAGGAGCTCCAGCCGCAGCAGGAGCGGGCTGACGAGGCTCTTCTCCGGACTCTCGCAACCGTCGAGGAGCGAGCCCTCACCCTGGCCGAGAAGGCCGGCGAGCTACGCGAGCGCACGACCAAGATCGTCGAGGCCGAGGCCGAGCTCACGGAGCGCGAGCGCCTCGTCTCTTATCGCCGCGACCGGCTCCGCTCCGAGCAGAAGCTCCTCGCGGAGCGCGAGCGGGAGATCGTCGAAGCCGACGGCGACCTCCTCAGCGCGGAGACGGCCACGCAGGCGACTCGGTGGATCGAGCACCGCGAGAAGCGCCTGAACGACAACGAGACGCTCATCCAGGAGCGGATCGAGGACGTCGGGCGACGTGAGAAGGAGCTCGAGTCCCGCGAGGTGCGCATCAACGTCGACCTGCAGATTCGCCAGGACGAGCTCGACCGGCGCGAACGCGAGCTGGCCGAGCTCGAAGAGAAGCTCGCCCGCAAGGAGCGCGAGCTCCGCGTCTACGTCGCGCAGATCCAGGGCGGCCTCCCCGTCCCCACCCTCGTCCGTCCAGAGCCCTAACCCGCGCCTCGCCACCGGCCCAGCAATGGAAGGAGGCCGGTGCTCGGGAGAAGACCTTCGGCGAGCACCGGCCTCTTAGGGAGAGGTGGGCTGCGGACCCACTACCGGGAGAGGCGGCTGTTGCGACCGCCACGCCGAACCTAGAGCATCCGTCTTAGGACACGCCAGACGCGGTTTACGGAAATTGCGCGAAAAGGCGCGCAATCTTCCACAAAGCTCACAGACATCCACAGGGCTTGTGGAAAAGCTTCGGGAAGAAACGCGAGCGCCCCGTCGTCTCGAGAGCATGCTCAGACTCGCAGTGGTTCTCGTCCTTCTCGTCGCCCTCGTGGGTGCGTCCGCGGATCTTGCACGCGGCCGCAGGCCGGTTCTCTTCGCCTAGCTGAACCCGCCGGTGCCGCCCCCGCTGAACGGGTTCGACGGCACCTTGCTCTGCCGGCGCGAGCGCTCGGAATCTTGCTCGGCCAAGCGCGTTTCCTCGGCAGCGCGAAGCCTGCTCTCCTCCTCCTCGCGCAGCTCCTCGTCGGTCAGCCTTCGGCGGCGGAACCACTTCGAGATGTTCATGGAACGAACGATACGTGAGAGCATGGTCGGCTCCCATGGCCGACCAGCCGCAGATCAGTGCGGGCGCATACCTGCGCCTCGTCGCCCTCGGCGCCGCGGTGGGTATTCCGGCCGCGCTGGCTGCAGCGCTCTTTCTCGCTCTCGTCCACGACATTGAGCACTGGCTCTGGCACGACCTTCCTGACGCGCTCGGCCATTCGGGGCCGCCCTGGTACCTCGTCATCGGGCTGCCCGCAATCGGCGGCGTGATCGTCGCACTCGTCCGGCTGCTTCTGCCCGGGGATGGAGGCCATCGCCCGCTCGAGGGGCTCGCGATGGGCGCTACGCCGCTGGCCTACGGCCCGGGCATCGCCCTCGCGGGCCTCGGAACGCTGTCCTTTGGCGCCGTGCTCGGCCCCGAAGCGCCGCTCATCGCACTTGGATCCGTCGTGGGGATGTCCATGACGCTCTTCTACCGCGCAAACCAGCGCGAGCAGACGGTGCTTGCGACGGCCGGATCGTTCTCCGCGATCTCCGCGCTCTTCGGCGGCCCGCTCGTCGGCGGACTGCTCATGGTGGAGGGCGGGCTGGCCATGGGCACGGCCCTTCTGCCCGTGATCCTGCCGGGATTCGTGGCTTCCGCGGTCGGCTATCTCATCTTCATCGGGTTCGGCGACTGGGGCGGCCTCGAGGCGCAGGGCCTCGTGGTCCCCAACCTGCCTCCGTACAACGGGACGCACCTTGTCGACCTGCTCGTCGCCGTCGCGGTGGGGATTCTCGGCGCGCTCGTCGTCGTGGCGGCCCGCCATCTTGCGGGCCCCCTCGATGTCCGCGCGCGCCGGCGAGCCGACCTCCCTATCGTTCTCGTCGGAGGAGGGCTCGCGGTCGGTTTGCTCGCCCAGACCGCCGACTGGCTCGGCGCCGATTCGCAGGACGTTCTCTTCTCCGGGCAGGCGTCCGTCCCGAACCTCGTGGCAGCGGGCTCGACCAAGATCGTCCTCATCCTCCTCGTCGCGAAGGCGATCGCGTATGCCGTCAGCCTCGGGTGCGGCTTTCGCGGCGGCCCCGTCTTCCCGGCCATCTTTCTCGCGATCGCACTCGCGACGTTCGCGAGCGTCTGGTTCGACGTCTCCCCGACCCTCGCGGTCGCCGTGGGCACTGCGGCGGGAACTGCAGCCGTCACCCGGCTCCTCGTCACGTCGTCCCTCTTCGCCACGCTGCTCGTGGGCCCGCAGGGGACGGACGCCGTGCCCGCCGCCGTTCTGGCAGCCTGCGCGGCCTGGCTCGTGATTCAGGCGGTCGACCGACGCAAGGCGGCATCGGTGACCGTCGACTTCGTCAGCTGAGCCGGCGCTCGAGTGTGGCGATCGCGGCTCGGATCTCGCCGAGGGTCTCGATCAGACGCTGGAGGTCGTGTATCTCCTGGGCGCGCTCCTCTTCGTGCCTCTTGTCCTGCGAGCGTTGGATGACCGCGCTCGTCACACCCGCTGTGAGGAACGAGATGAACGAGACCCCGAGCACCATCTCGATCCCGCCGATGACCTTCCCCGTGGCACCGGCCGGGACGACGTCTCCATAGCCGACAGTGGTCACCGTCTGAAGCGCCCACCAGATGGCCAAGCCGAAGGAGGGGAAGCTGTCCTCGTCGAGGAGGCGGATGGCGAGGGCTCCCCCGAGGGAAAGTCCGACGAACGTCATCGCCAGGGCAAGCGTGATCGAGCGCGCATTGGCGATCTTCCTGATGCGCCGCTCGATGAGCGCCGGGCTGTCAGTGCGGTTTTTGGGCGCGCCTTCGGCCATCCGGGACACAATTCGACGGTCGAGCTTCGTCCCCTGGCTCTCGAAAGGCGCTTATCGGAGCCCACCGCTCCGCACCTCGAGCGTGAGCAGCCCGCCGCCGACCTGGTCGACCGAAGCCAGTTCGTCATCGTCGCCAGCGAGGACTTCGAGTTTGGCAGACCCGCTTCCGCGCGGGCGCCCACCTGCAAAAGGAATCCGCTCGTCGCCGAGATCCTCCGCCGGCACCCTGGCTGGCTGGTTTCTGCGGTGCCCGCGAAACCGTGACGTCTCGTCTCGCTCCAGCTACGGAAAGATGTCGATGCGACTGTCGTGCAACGACTCCCAGACGCGCAGATAGAGGTCGACTTCCAAGCGGGCCTGCTGGTCGTGGAGCTCGTGGGGTAGACCGACACGCAGCAGGCCATCCGCTAGCTCCTCGACATGGCACTCGCGTCTTTCGAGGAACGCACGGAGGGCTGCTCTCTCGGAGGGGTCACTCAAACGCAGAGTCACGTACAAACCTTAGGCCGCGTCCGAGGCACGGCGATGAGGTTCAGCTATGGACACGTGAACACCCGGATGAATCGCTTGCCAGATCGCCAGATAGACGTTGAGGACCCGCCTCGCCTGGGCCGTATCCGGCGATCCAGGAATGGACACGTCAAGACCCTCACCGCGCGGATGGGCGGCGACGAAGCCAAGCTCCTGCAGGAACTCCTGCAGGTCGCTGGCAAGGCGTGGTCTATCCAGGATGACGTACAAGCCGCAGTGGCGCTCCGGAGTTGCCGCAACGGAGTCGCTTCTCTCTCTCTCTCTCACTTTCGTGAGAAAACAGAACACGTCAAGGGCAACGAACGACAGTCGGTCCACCCGGCGGCACCCCGTGACGCGAACGGGGCCTAAGCGTATGACCCCCCTCAGCAGTCAGCATTCCCCTCTCTGCGACCCAGACAGAAAGTTCTGAAGCGATTGCGTTCTGGGCGCCCTGGCCCACCCCCACCGAAACGTTACGGCTACACGTCCATCACATCGTTCCTAGGGGCAGGGAGGCTCCCACGCACTCGGGAATCTGCTCACTCTCTGCGACGCCCGCCATCCGCTGGTGGAGCGTGGCAGCTCCGTTGGCCGACTGTGACTCTCCGGCGCACTCGGCCAATACTTCTCGGAGGCGTTGCAGTCGTTCGCTCGGAAACGGACCTGCATGCCACTTCTCCCGGTATCCGTCTTCACCGTATTTGGTGAGGAGCTTCTCCGTCGCTGCAACAACAACCAACCCCAACGCTCTCGCGTGATTGTTCGCCTCAAAAACTCGCGTCGCCTTCTGATTGGAAAGGAGCTCGCGCCATTCGTCGTACCAGTCAACGGGGATCTCCACATCTTCGCCAGTGCGCCGAAATCCCCACACGTACTCACCCGGCTCTTCTTGCCAACTGCATGTTCCTTCGCCGACCGGACCGAAGATGGCGGTCACGGCAGCGAGCAAGTCCCCCAGAGCATCTTCGGTGAGGTAGGAGACGGTGATCGTGGCCGTTTGATCACCGTCAGTGATTGTCGCCTCTGCCCAACCTCTCCCGGTCAGTTCGTAGGAGAACTCCACACCAACATCATCCTGCATGCGCCCAAGTGACCCGATCCAGTTTTTTCTTTTCGGTGCGGCAAGACACCCAGCTCGTTTTTCGCGAGGGTTACTGACAAACGATGAGTTCCCGAACCTCTGAGGCACCTTCCGATCTTTCGCCGGATATCCTCGCGGCTTTGCCCAAATGGGCCGACGCTGAGCAGGCGGCCGAGTGGTCGCCGAGAACTCGAGCGCGAGATCTCCAAGATGTGCACCGGCTGCCACGAACGGAGCGGCTGACGGAGTTTCACCTCATGCGCTCCATGGGCCAGCGTGCGGGATGTCACTCGAGCCGCCTTTGGGATTGTGCCGCGGCGGCCTTGGTGACGTTGTTGCTTAGCCAGACCGGCAGGCGTAGCCTCGCGCTTTAGTCCCCTAGCCGCGGAGGTCCTCATGAGCACAACCGCTCAGACCGCCACCGACATCCGTCCCTTCCACGTCGACACTCACGAAGAGAAGCTCGAGGACCTGC
>JBKPPF010000062.1:0-13217 GCA_046733475.1 Actinomycetota bacterium | reverse complement strand
GGGTGCAGGGCCGGCCAGGCTGAAGACAGGCTGGAAGAAGTCGCCCTGCTCGCAGTAATGAATCGCATCCAGGGCCGAGCGCAACCAAAACGAGGAAACGCCGAGTCTCTCGAGGTGTTCGTGGAGCACATCCTCGAGCCTCGTCCTTCGCTTGAAGGTACTCACGAGCAGGCCACGATAGCCCGCCTTGACGGCGAGCCGTCCTGGGTCGATGCGCATGGAGGGTCAGTCGAGGTTCCAGCCGAAGTAGACCTCGGCCTTACAGATCCTGTCGCCGTCGAACGTGAGCACCTCGGTGTTCCGAAACCGGCGGCCGCCGGTTTTCGTGGCCTCATAGGTGACGATCACCTCGTCTCCAGACTCGACGAGCCGCACGAAGTCGTAGGCCTCGATTTCTTCTGAGTTGGGCCAGCAGCGCTCGAAGTACGCCGCGCGGTCGATGCCGACGTCTGCGGGGCTGAAGAAGACGAAGTCGTCGGTCAGGAGCTCCTCGACCACGTTCCGGTCGCCGGTCTCGTAGGCCTTGTAGCTCCGGCGGGCGAGCTCGAGTCGGTCGGCCACGCATCACCTCCTGATCGCTTTGGGCCGCAGCGTAAAGAGGATCCTTGTTCCCCGCCGGCTTCTGCGCTTCAATCGCTGGGTGAACCGAGCGACCCAGGCCCTCGCCGGCCTGGTTGCCGTCTTCCGCAACGAGAACCTTCGGCGCCTCGAACTCGGGTGGGGGGCGGCGATCACAGCCGAGTGGGCGCATTTCGTCGCGCTCGGCGTCTTCGCCTACGACGCAGGCGGGGCGGTGGGCGTGGGCATCGCGGGGCTCGTCCGCATGCTCCCCGCGGCGCTCGTCGCTCCGTTCGCGGCTTCGCTCGGCGACCGGTTCCGGCGTGAGCTCTTCCTCGTCTCGATCGCGCTTGTCGGCGCCGCGGCGCTCGCGGCCTCCGCGGTCGTCTTCTTCGTGAGCGAGAACGCGCCCGCGATCTTCGCTCTCGCGGCCGTCGTGGGACTCTCGGCAACGCTCGTCCGGCCGGCCCAGCAGGCGCTGCTACCTTCGCTCGCGCGCACACCTGAGGAGTTGATCGGTTCGAACGGGGCGACCTCCACGATCGAGAGCCTCGGAACGTTGGTCGGTCCGCTCCTCGCCGGGGTCCTCGTCTCGGTTGCTGACGCAGGTGTCGTCTTCGCCGTCGGTGCGGGGGCGTTGCTCGTCTCGGCGCTCCTCTTCTTCCGTGTCAGGGTCGAGGGCCGGCTGCGCACGGCGAGTCAGGCCGGGACGGAGCGCGCACATCGCTTGCTCCTGGCGGGCCTTGCATACGTCGCGCGAGCGCCGACACCGCGCATGGTCGTCGGGCTCGTCAGCGCGCAGGCCTTCGTTCGGGGTTGCCTCAACGTCCTGATCGTGGTCACCGCATTCCGCGTCCTCGACGGGAACGCGGCCGCCGTGGGCTACATGACCGCTGCGCTCGGGGTGGGAGGCCTGCTCGGCGCGCTTGCCGCGTTCAGGCTCGAGGGACGCCGCCTCGCCGTTGCGTTCGGCATCGCGCTGGTCTTCTGGGGACTACCGATCGCGCTGATGGCGTCTTCCTCATTCCTCGCACCGGCGCTTCTTCTGCTCGCCATGGTCGGCGCGGCCAACTCGATCGAGGACGTGGCCGCGTTCACGCTCCTCCAGCGGATCGTTCCCGACGACATCCTCACGCGCGTTCTCGGCGCCCTCTGGGGCCTGGCGATGGGAGGAGTCGCACTCGGCTCGATCGTTGCCCCGGCCGTCGTCGGCCTTGTCGGTCCCCGTGCCGCCCTCGTCGCGGTTGGCGCAATCCTGCCGGTGCTTGCGCTCCTGGCGTGGCGTCGGCTCGTCGAGGTCGACCGGAGCACACCCGGCCCGGCCGCCGAGCTGGCGGTGATCGACTCCGTTCCGATGCTGACGCCGCTCTCGCTCGCTGCAAAGGAGCATCTGGCTACGACTCTCGTACCGATGAGCGTTGCGGCCGGAGAGGTCGTCATCCGCGAGGGCGATACGGGCGATCGATTCTACATCGTTGCGGACGGCGAGCTCGAGATCCTCGGGGACCGTCTGCACCGCGCTGCGAGGGCAGGAGATCACTTCGGCGAGATCGCGCTGCTGCAAGACGTTCCTCGAACGGCCACGGTTCGAGCGGTCGCGGACTCACGCCTCTATGCGCTCGAGCGTGGCGACTTTCTCGCGGCCGTCACCGGTCATTCGGACGTGCGGGCGGCGGGCGAGGCGATCGCGGCCGAACGCCTCGCGCGCGGAGGTCAAGCCCGGTCGAGGGCGCAGCGCCCGATTCCCTAGCTGGGCTCTGGGACCGGCGCGGCCTGGATCGCCGGCTCTCGTTGGGGAGTGTGGACGACGCCGAGGTGGCCGTGCGCCTCGGTGCCGTAGCCGCCGGGCACCGGAATGTAGAACTCGGGGTAGCCCCACATGCCGTGCTCGGAGACGTCGAGGCCGGCGGTCTCGACGTCCGGCTCAGCCCGGATCCCGAACGCGGCTTTCATCGCCCAGAGCGCGGCGAACGACGCGCTGAACGTGAACGTTCCCACCGCAAGGAGCCCGAGCGCCTGGACGCCGAGCTGGTGGAAGCTCCCGGTGTAGACGAGCCCTCCCGTGCCCGTGGCGAGGTTCTGGGCAAGGGCGGGAACGGCGAAGATCCCGGTCGCGAGCGTGCCCCAGACGCCTGCGAAGCCGTGGACGGCAACCGCCCCGATGGGATCGTCGATCCGGATCCGCTCGACGAAGAGGACGCCGACGACCGCGATCGCCGCCGCGACCAGCCCGATCACGACGGCGGCCCACGGCGCGACGAAGCCTGAGGCGGCCGTGATGGCGACGAGCGCGGCGATGACACCGTTCAGCATCATCGAGATATCCGGCTTCTTGAGCACGACCCACGCGGTGACGATGCCCCCGAGCGCGCCCGCCGCGGCGGCGAGGTTCGTCGTCAGGGCGACGTAGCCGAAGTAGCCGATCCTGTCGCCGGTGACCACGCCGAGGGTCGAGCCCGGGTTGAAGCCGAACCAGCCGAACCAGAGGATGATCGTGCCGAGGACGGCGAAGGGCATGTTGTGGCCCGGGATCGGGTTTGCCCTGCCATCCGTGCCGAACTTGCCGATCCTCGGCCCGAGGAGGAGCGCTCCTGCGAGCGCGGCGAGAGCGCCCTGGTAGTGGACGACCGTCGAGCCGGCGAAGTCCTGCATGCCGAGGTCGTAGAGCCAACCGCTGCCGTGCCAGATCCAGTGCGAGATGACGGAGTAGATGACGGTGAAGACGGCGCCGAAGGCGAAGTAGACCCAGAGCTTCGCGCGCTCCGCCATCGCGCCCCAGACGATCGCGAGCGAGACGCCGGCGAAGACGACTTCGAAGAGGTAGCCGGAGCCAGCCGGAATCGAGCCGAAGAAGCTGAACGGCGCCGTGCCGATCCCCAGGAGGTCGTCGAAGCTCGGAAAGAAGCCCGATGTGCCCACGATCGCGTTCCCGTCGCCGAAGGCGATGCCGAAGCCGACCGCCCAGTAGAGGAGCGAGCAGATCCCGAAGATGAGGACGTTCTTGGCGGCGATATGGCCGGCGTTCTTCATCCGGGTCAGACCGGCCTCGAGGAACGCGAACCCCGCCTGCATGAACATCACGAGGACGGCCGCGACGACGACCCAGACCGTGTTCACCGCGATGAGGAGATCGGAGCTCCTCACGTCAGCTCCACCCTCTCCAGGCTCGCGCCGGTTCGGTTGTGCACGACGTTCCGAACGGGGGAGGTCCAGACGAGGCCGTCGCCCGCGGGGTTGCCGCTCCGGGCGGCGTCGGCGATCGCCTCGACCACGGCGTCCGCGCGCGAGTCCTCCACCATGAAGACGAGGAGCGCCTTGGGCAGGAAGCGCGACTCGAAGACCCGGCCGCGGTACTCGTGCGTGATGCCGCGCTGGCGGCCGTGGCCGACCGCCTCGAGGACGGTCACGCCGACGTGACCCGCCTCGGACTCGACGGCGTCGATGACCGTCTCGACGCGTTCCCTGATGACCACCGCCTCGACCTTCACCACGGCAACCCCTCCTTCCGAACCACAAAAAAAGCCCCGGGGCTCATGCCACCGAGGCGTCCTCGCCTGCCCGCGCCGCCATCGTCGGCAGCGCGCACGACGACCGTAGCGCTGCGTTCGGACGGGATGCGCTCGCCCGGGCGTCAGGTCACGATTTGTAGTGAACCACCATGCAGTCGAACTCGCCGCTGTTGTCCCAGAGCTCGCCGTCATTCGCTCCGAGCTTCAGCATGGCTGGGCCGAACTGTCTGTTGACGGGGATGGACGCCCCACTCCCGACGAAGAAGATCTTCCCGTCGCCGATCCGTCCGATCAGTCCGAACCTCGGCGCTTCCGGGAGCGGGTAGCCCGCATCGAGCGGGGCCGGCGCCCCGCCGGCCGGCCCGGATCCTCCGAAGTCGAAAAGCCCGAACTTCGCGAGGCCGGTCGCGCTGATCGTGACCAGATCGCCGTCCTCCACCTCGAAGACGTTGTTCCATTCGATCGTCGGGTTGACGTACATGCGTCGAACCAGTGCCGGGGTGGGCGCCCGCGGCGGTGTATAGATCGTGTCGTCGGGCAAGTCTGTGCCGGGCGCAGGCGGCGCCGTGGTGTACGTTCGCTCGGCGACCGTGTCGCCGCTCTCGTTGACGATCCGGCCCGTGTCCCCGCGGTTGTTCCACACAGCGGCTTTCCGCCCCGCGTAGAGGTACCACTTCGGACTCACCTCGTCCGGCTCCTTCTCTCGCGTGTAGACCCGTATCACCTGGCCGGCGGGAAGCACCGAGTCGGCTCCGAACGCATTGGCCCCGAAGCTGAAGAAGTTCTCGAAGATCCCCGGGGTACCGGAAGGACTGATCAACCGGTCCTGGATCTTGCATCCGTTCAGGTCGAGCGAGCCGCTCGTGGTGTTGACGATCTCGATGAACTCGCCGTCGGGATGCACGTCGTCGCCGGGGGCGTCGGCCAGGATCGACAGGATGTGGAGCGAGCCAGGCGGCACGTTCACCACCAGGGGGACGCAGGCCCGCAACACCATCTGAACGGGGAAGCCCGCGACCTTCGCTCCGGTCGGCGCGACCGTCGTTCCCCCGGAGGTATTTGGAACCGCGCCGACCGTCAGCAAGCTGTTGACCTGGCCGGCGCACGTCGGCGGCGGGCCGACCATCGCGGTGACCGCCGCGCCCGGGGCGACGGTGGTGTGACCGCCTCCCGTCACCGAGAACGGCGAGCCGGGAGGTGCCAACGCGAACCCGATCGAGAGCGGCACATTGCCCGTGTTCCTGACGATGACGGGCCGCTTGTCGATCTCGCCCTTCTTCCAGGTCAGCGCCGTCGGCGTGACGCTGGCCCGAGGGTCCGACACCAGAGCGCCGAAAGTGACCGCGACCTTGTTCGAGCCCGTGGGTGCGGCGGGGGCGGTGTTGACGGTGATCGTCGAGGTGCCTGCAGCCGTCGTCGCACGGTCGACGCGGACCGAAATCGTGTCGCCGCGCCGGAGACAGGCCGGCAGCGGAACGTTCGTGGACAGGGAGATTCCGGTTCCCGTGCTTGTGATGTCCGTGATCTCGAGCAGGTCGCCGCCCTGGTTCGAGATGCCCAAGGTCAGCGTGCTTTGCGTGGCGCCGAAGTTGAGCGCGCTGCCGCTGAGCTTGAGCTGGCCCGGGCTCGGGGCCTGGTTGCTGGCGAGCGCGGGCGGCAGGGTGGCGGGGAGCGAAAGAGATCCGGCTCCGAGGCTCGCGTGGTCATAGAGCGAAAAGACTCCCGGAGCCGGCGACGTCTCGACCTTGCAGGCGATGTAGCCGGTTGCCGTGGGGGCATCCACATCGATGAGCGCGTACGCCGCCGACGGCGCGTCCATGTCGCTGCGGTAGACCGCGGCAAGTCTTCCCATCGAGCTCGACGGGTACCCGCTCCAGAGGAGGATCAGCCGGCCGCTCGGGTCCGGGCAGAACTGGAGCTGCACCACACCCACCGGTCGGAGGAACGGCCCGAGCATGATCGGATTGGAAGCACTGCCGGCCCCGGCGGCGCTGAGGTCGAAGACCACAAACGTCCATGCGTTCTGTCCGCCGGTTGGGCCGGCGACGTGCCGGACCACGAGAAAGTCGGCGTTGGGGAAGCGGCTCGCGACGAGCTCGTCGGCCGAACCGCCCGGCCACCCGAGCACCCTATTCTTCACGACGCCGCCAACAGTGGTCGCGACTGTGATGTTGCCGTGGGCCGTCGACTCCGTGACTCGGACCGTCACGCCCGTGACGTCCGTCGACTTCTCGACGCCGTCTTGCCGGACGAGGTCGACCCACTCGCCTCTCTTGGCGATTCCTGCGGCAGGGAGAAGCGGCGGCCCGAAGACCTCGTCAGTCAGCTGCAGTTTCGGACAGGCCATGCGTCTCTCCTCCCGGTCGGAATGGACGGAGTGAGCCGCAGGACTCCGGAGCAGCTGCTTTACCGGCGGGCGTCCACCTCCGTTGCGGACTCCCGCTGTCGCTCCCCGAGCATCCGGTTGAACGCCTCGATCGCCTCCGCGGGATCGGGCCTCTCAACTTCAGTTGTATTCGCGAAATCCGGAATCAAAAGCCAGCGGGGGTCGCTCTCGGGCCAGGCGAGCGAAGGCTCGTCCGCTTCGGGCTCGACCCGCGCTTCGGGAGCTTCACGCTCGGTATCCGTCGCGCTCTGCATCAGAGTGCCGATTGTCACATTCACGGCCTAACGGGTCAAGGGGTCGGAGGGGTGGCCGTCCTGGTTCCTCGCGTGGCGGCTATGAGCCGGCTCTCGGGGGTAGCTTCCGGACATGCGAGCGAACCTGCCCGAGGAGCTCGGCCGCCTGCGGGACGACCTCGCCGCGGTCCGCCTCGACCTCGCAGTGCCCGGGGCGGACGAGGCACGGCGCGCGCGCGACGACCTGGTCGCCCAGGTGGACGACTATCTTCTCCCGCGGCTCGCACAGATGGATGCGCCTGCGCTCATCGTGGTCGGCGGCTCGACCGGGGCCGGGAAGTCGACGCTCCTGAACAGCCTCGTCGGGTCGGTCGTCAGCCCGGCAGGCGTGCTGCGTCCGACGACCCGCGCCCCGCTACTCGCCTTCCATCCGGACGACCTGGAGTGGTTCCAGACTCCACGGGTGTTCCCCGGGCTGCCGCGGGCGAGTGGGGGTGAGGCACAGCCGGGGACGCTTCAGCTCGTGCCGACGGATGCGCTTCCAGAAGGGCTTGCCCTGCTCGACTCACCTGACATCGACTCCGTCCTCGCCGAGAACCGCGCACTCGCCAACCAGCTCCTCGCCGCGGCAGACGGATGGCTCTTCGTCACGACGGCCGCCCGCTACGCCGACGCCGTGCCCTGGGAATTCCTCCGTGCGGCGCGCGATCGCGGGACGACTCTCTCCATCGTTCTCAACCGTGTGCCGGGGGACGCCGGCCGCGAGGTGCCAGCGCACCTGCGGCAGATGCTCCAGGACGAGGGCCTGCCGGAGGCGGAGGTGCTCGTCGTGCCCGAGACAACTCTTGCGGAGGGTCTTATCCCGGCGCCCGCGCTTGCACCCGTCCGCGGCTGGCTCGACGATCTCGCCGCCGATGCGCAGGCGCGTGCGGCCCTCGTGCGGCGGACACTGCGTGGTGCCCTCGCCAGCCTTCCGGCCCGTGCGGCAGTCGTGGAAGCGGCTGTGGTCCAGCAGCTCTCGGCCGCAGCCGAGCTTCGCGCGGAAGCGGACGCCGCCTACGCTGCGGCGGGGCAGGAGGTCGAGGCGGCGTTGCGGAGCGGCTCTCTGCTTCGTGGGGAGGTGCTCGCGCGCTGGCACGAGGTGATCGGCACGGGAGACGCGATGCGTGCCCTCGAGTCGCGGGTCGGCTGGGCGCGCGACCGGCTCAAGAGCGTGCTCACAGGGAAGCCGTCCGACGACGGCGAGCTGCGGGAAGCGGTCGAGGACCGTGTCGAGGCCGTCGTCCGCGCCGCGGCCGAGCGCGCCGCAGAGCGGACGGCGAGGGCGTGGCGTGAACGCCTCGCCGGCCAGGCGCTGCTCGCTGAGGCGACGGGTCTCGACCGCGCGTCCGTCGAACTCGAAGGCACCACTGAGGCCGAGGTGCGAGAGTGGCAGGGCGTCGTCTTCAACCTTGTCCGGGAGGAGGGCGCCTCGAAGCGAACGACGGCGCGTCTCGCGTCCCTCGGCGTCAATGGTGCCGGTCTCACCGTCATGCTCGCCGTCTTCGCCCACACCGGCGGCCTGACCGGCGCCGAGGTCGTCGTCGCAGGCGGCACGTCGGCACTGAGCCAGAAGGTGCTCGAGGCGATTTTCGGCGACCAGGCCGTGCGAACGCTTGCGGCGCAGGCGCGCGAGGACCTCTTTGCGCGGGTCGAACGCCTCCTCCGCGAGGATGCCGCGCGCTTCGATGCGCTCCTCGACGAGGTGGCGCCGGAGGCGGAGAGCTTCGCCCGGCTCCACGGGGCGGTGGAGTCGATCCGCCGGGCCGCATGAAGGGCAATCTCGACCAGCGGCTGGCCGCGCTCGCAGAGGCTGCCGACCTGGCGGAGGGGCGGCTCGGCGAGGACGCCGTCGAGCGGGCCCGAGCGGTCGTGGCCCGGGCGGGGGAGCGGCTGGGTCTGGGACTCGAGTCGACGGTTGTCGCTCTCGCCGGCCCGACTGGAGTGGGGAAATCGCAGCTCTTCAATGCCCTCGCCGGCGAGACGCTGGCAGCAGTCGGCCGCCGTCGGCCGACGACGTCAGCCGGCCAGGCTGTCGTTTGGGGGGACGGCGCCGAGCCGCTGCTCGACTGGCTGGAGATCCCGCGGCGCCACCGGCTCGCCGCGGACGGCCTCGACGGCCTTGTTCTCCTCGACCTCCCCGACTTCGACTCGGTGGAGGCCGCGCACCGGCTCGAAGTCGACCGTGTCGTCGGGCTGGCCGACCTCGTCGCCTGGGTGGTGGAGCCGCAAAAGTACGCCGACGCGGCGCTGCACGACGACTACTTGCGCCCGCTCGCTTCCCATGGGGAGGCGATGGCCGTCGTCCTGAACCAGGCAGATCTCCTCTCCCCGGCAGACGTCGACGCCTGGCGGGCGGACGTCGCACGTCTCCTAGCCGAGGATGGTGTGCGCGGCGCACCGCTTCTCGTGGTCTCGGCCGAGACGGGTGAGGGGCTCGACGAGCTGCGGCGCCTGCTCGCCGAGCGCGTCCGGGCGCGGGATGCGGCGGTTGCACGGCTTGC
The DNA here is from genome assembly GCA_046733475.1 of Actinomycetota bacterium. Lineage (GTDB taxonomy): Bacteria > Actinomycetota > Thermoleophilia > Gaiellales > Gaiellaceae > DATEOR01. The sequence continues at coordinate 3,988 of JBKPPF010000062.1, read as the reverse complement.
CGCCGACGTCGACGGCGCCGTCGAGGCATTCGACAGAGCATGCGAGAAGGGAGGGGCGGCGGGGGTCCGGAATGACGATCGCCGCCGTCTCACCGCTGCGCTCGAGGACGCGGCCGGCGTCCCGGCCGTGCTGCGAGCAGTCGAGGCCTCCCATCGGCGGCGTGGCGCTCTCGCGACCGGCTGGCCGTTCGTCCGCTGGGTGCGTCGCCTGCGCCCCGACCCTCTTAAGCGCCTCCGTCTGCCGGAAACGCCCCGCGAGGAGACGCGCACGTCGCTTCCGCGACCGACTGACGTTCAGACCGCACAGGTGGCGACCGCAGCCCGCCGCCTCGCCGACCGCGCCGCCGAGGGCCTCGTCGATCCCTGGCCGAGGCTCGTCCGCGACGCCGCCACCGAGCGCGACGCGGAGGTCGCTGACCGCCTCGACCGAGCGGTGGCCGGCGCAGACCTCTCCGTCTCGCGCCCGCGCTGGTGGAGCGCCGCATCCTTCGTGCAGAAGGCGCTCGCGCTCGCTCTCCTCGCAGGCGGTCTCTGGCTCTTCGTCCTCGCGGTGCTGGGTTACGTCCACGTGGACGAGGTCGTCCCGCTTCCGGAGGCGTACGGCATCCCGATCCCAACCTGGCTGCTCCTTGGCGGCGCGCTTGCCGGCATCGCCCTCGCCTTCCTCGCGCGCCTGGCGAACGGCGGCGGCGCACGACGGCGGTCCCGCGCGGCGGCCCGCTCGCTCCGAAGCCGGATCGAAGAGGTCGGGCATGAGCTCGTCGTGGGAGCCGTCGAAGCCGAGCTCGACGTCCAGCGGCGCCTCTGTGAAGCGGTCGCGAGCGCCCGCCGCAGTCGCCGATGAGACGGGACGTTGTCGGCACCCTGGGCCGGATCGTGCCGCTCGCGGCGGGGGTCGGCCGCGGCGCGCGCCAGCTCGGTTTCCTCGGGTTGGGGGCGGCGGCTGCGATCGGGCTAATCGTCATCGTCCGCTGGACCCCGGGCGACGGGAATGGGTGGGCGGGTCTTGCCATGCTCTCCATCCTGCTCGCCGTGCCTGCGGCCGTTCTGCTTGCGTTTTCCTTCGTGCTCGGGGAGGTGGTCGAGCTGCCGGACAAGCTGCGGAACTACCCGGGGCTGACGCGCGAGCATGCAGCGGAACTGCAGGCGATCGCGCAGGACGCGAAGGCGCGCGAGCGGCCGGCCTGGCGGCGCCTACCGGGGAGCACATGGCGGCTCGCGACGCTCGTGCGCTCGGCTCGTGAGCTGCTCGCGCCCCACGCGGCCGTCCTGCCGCTTTTGAACGTGTGGTTTCTCCTTGCGACTGTTGCGGCGGCGCTCATCGTGCCGCTCATCGCGCTCGCCGCGCTTGTCGTACTTCTCGCCGCTGTGGCGTAGCCGGCTTGTGAGGTTCCGGCTTCTGCGATTCAATCGGCGGATGGGGCTTGGACGAGTGGGCCACGCGCTCGCCGGGCTCGTTGCCGTCTTTCGCAACAAGAACATTCGGCGTCTCGAGCTCGCGTGGGGGGCTGCCATCACGGCCGAGTGGGCGCACTTCGTCGCGCTCGGCGTCTTCGCCTACGACGCGGGCGGGACCACCGCGGTCGGCATCGCCGGGCTCGTTCGCCTGCTGCCGGCCGCGCTCGTTGCGCCCTTCGCCGCGTCCTTCGGCGATCACTTCAGGCGCGAGCGCTTCCTCACCGTAGTCGCACTCGTCGGCGCGGCGGCACTCGGCGGCTCGGCGGTTGCCTTTTTCGCGGGCGAGAACGTGCCGGCGATCTTCGCGCTCGGGGCCGTGGTGGGTCTCGCTTCGACGCTCGTCCGGCCGGCAATTCAAGCCGTGCTTCCCTCGCTCGCTCGGACCCCGCACGAGCTGATCGGCTCGAACGGCGCCACGTCTACGATCGAGGCTCTCGGCACCCTGATCGGGCCGCTGCTTGCCGCTCTGCTCGTCGCGGTCGCGGACGCCGGCGTCGTCTTCGCGGTCGGTGCCGGGGCTTTCCTCGCCGGAGCGCTTCTCTTCGCTCTCGTCCGGGTCGAAGGGCAGCTTCGCGTGGCGGCCTCCGGTGGGGAGGGCAGCACTCGCGAACTTCTCGTGGCGGGCATCGCGTATCTCGCCCGGTCACCGGGGCCGCGCATGCTGGCCGGCCTCATCGCGTCACAGGCCTTCGTCCGCGGCTGCCTCAACGTCCTGATCGTCGTTGCGGCGTTCCGCGTCCTCGACGCGAATGCCAGCGCCGTCGGCTACATGACCGCAGCCCTTGGTGTGGGCGGCCTCCTCGGCGCCCTCGGCGCTTTCACGCTCGGAGGTCGCCGGCTGGCAGCCGCCTTCGGCGTGGCGCTCGTCTTCTGGGGCCTTCCGATCGCGCTGATGGCGCCCGCGTCCTTTCTCGTGACCGCGCTGCTCCTCCTCGCCGTGGTGGGCGCGGCGAACAGCATCGTGGACGTCGCGTCCTTCACGCTCCTGCAGCGGATCGTTCCGGACGATGTGCTGGCCCGCGTCTTCGGGGCCATCTGGGCCTTTGCGATGGGAGGTGTCGCCCTCGGTTCGATCATCGCTCCCGTTGTGGTCAGCCTTCTAGGCCCGCGAGCGGCGCTCGTCGTCGTCGGCATGATCCTGCCGGTGCTCGCGCTCCTTGCGTGGAGTCGCCTCGCCGCGATCGACCGCGCCGCGCCCTGCCCCACGGAGCAGCTGGCGGCGATCGACTCGGTCCCGATGTTCGCGCCACTCTCCCTCACGGCGAAAGAGCAGCTCGCGACGGCGCTCATTCCGGCATCTGTTCCGGCGGGCGACGTGGTCATTCGCGCGAACGAGGCAGGGGACCGCTTCTACATCGTCGCCGACGGGGAGTTCGAGATCCTCGCGGGGGACGCCCGGGCCGCCGCGCACGCCGGCGACCACTTCGGGGAGATCGCGCTGCTCGGGAACGTTCCGCGCACGGCTACCGTCCGCGCGGTCGTGGACTCGGACCTGTACGCGCTCGAGCGGAGCGACTTTCTCGCGGCCGTCACGGGTCACTCGGACGTCCGGGCCGCAGGCGAGGGTATCGCGGCCGAGCGGCTCGCGCGCGGCAGCGGAACTCCGGCGCCTGCGCGTTCAGCCTCGCGCTAATCGGCGTAAGCTGGACTGCGCTTCCGGTTCAGACGGTCAGCTGATCTCTCGAGTACGCTCTAGCCCGGCGAGGTGATCCAGACCTGTGGCTCGCCGACCACGCCCGCGTTCTCCATGGCGGCCTTGAGCTCCGCGGAGGCAAGCACGGCCTCCGCCGCGTCTTCGCTCTCGAAGTCGTGGGTCACGGTGACGTCGTTCGGATTCCCGACTGCCTGGTAGACGGCGTCTCCGGTGACGCCCATTCCGCGACGCGCTTCGTCGAACGCGTCGTATCCCTCTCTCCAGGTGCCGTAGTCGGCCACGTCGTGGCGTATGAACAAGCGAACCATGCCGCACTCCTTGGTCGGTTGGGGCGGACCGTAACATGCCGCGAATGAGAGTCACGGGCGCTCGGCCGCGATCGAGACCGCGGGCGACCGGGGCTACTACGCCGCGCCGGCGCTCTCGCCGAACGGAACCGACGCCTACGTCGTCTACAAGGCGTTCACGACGCCGTTCCGGAGGAACACGACCTCGCCGCGCGGCCTCGTGGGCGTCGTCATGCACGCCGACGTCACAAGCGGGGGCCTCGGCGCCTGGAGCACGCTCCATCGCGGCGCAACAGGCGACCCGCGAGGCTCGAGCCAGAACGACCTCACGGCCGAGTTCCTCGGTAACTACGTCTACGGGGTCGCGACGAGGACGTACGTCTTTCCGCGCGACCTTCCTAGCGCCAGCGGTCGCTATCTGGTGGCGCAGGCTACTTCGCGCCTTGCGGGCTCAGCCTGCCTCGGCCGCCTGCACGGCTGGCTCTTCGGGGCGGCCGAGTGGCGAGGAATGCATCGACGTCGTAGAGCGCGACGCCGAACGAAAACGCGTACCACTGATCCTTCAGCGGGAGAGTGACATCCTCCGAAA
>JBKPPF010000061.1:0-36808 GCA_046733475.1 Actinomycetota bacterium | reverse complement strand
ACGCGCAAGACCAGGTCGTGAGCGGCGGCGAGCAGGGGCTGCTCTCGCTCGCCTTCGATCCGGAGTACGAGTCCACCGGGCTCTTCTACGTCGACTACACGGACACGAACGGGGACACGCGGGTCGTCGAGTACGAGGCCGGGGGCTCAGCCCCTGTCAAGCGCCGCGAGCTTCTCTTCGTCGATCAGCCGTACGCGAACCACAACGGCGGCCAGCTCGCGTTCGGGCCGGACGGCCGGCTCTACGTCGGCATGGGTGACGGCGGCTCGGGCGGCGATCCCGAAAACCGGGCGCAGAACCTGGACGAGAAGCTGGGCAAGCTGCTCTCGCTCGACGCAGACCCGGACGTGCGTAAAAAGGATTGGACGGTGGAGGGCTACGGCCTTCGCAACCCCTGGCGCTTCTCGTTCGACCGTGAGACCGGCGATCTATGGATCGGAGACGTCGGCCAGGGCGCGTGGGAGGAGATCGACCACACGCCGCGGGACAGCCCCGGGCTCGAGAACTACGGCTGGGACGTCTACGAGGGCACGCACGTCTTCGAGGACAAGGACCCGAACCCGGACGGACAGCTCGTCATGCCGGTCTACGAGTACAGCCATGACGAGGGTTGCTCGGTGACCGGCGGCGCGGTCTACCGCGGCGGACGCGTGCCGGCTGCCGTCGGCCGCTACTTTTTCGGCGACTTCTGCAGCGGGACGGTGTGGAACCTGGTCCCCGAGGGCGACAAGGCTCGTGACGTCCGGAAAGTCGGCAAGATCGACCAGCTGAGCGCGTTCGGCGAGGACACGGCCGGCGAGCTCTATGCCGTGTCTCTCGACGGCAAGCTCTACGAGCTCGTGCCGAGCTAGCCATGGCCGACGACGATCTGCGTGCCGCCCGCGTGCGTGAGCCGAGTCAACTCGGGATTCAGCGCAAAGAGCCGAGCGAGCGAGATGCCGTGCGCCGACGCGATGCCGGCGTAGGTCTCGCCCGGCGCCATGGTGTAGAGCACGGGCTTCGACCCCGTCGGGAGATCCGTAGAAGCCTCGGAGCCGCGGCTCGGGAGCACCGGCGAAAGCAGGACGACCGCGGCGGCGACGGCGACGGCATAGGCTGCGATGGCGACGAACGAGGTCCCGTGCCGGAGGGTTGCGGCGGCAGGGTCGTGTGTGGTTCCCGGGGTTGAACGTAGGCCATTTGAGCCGTTGATGCACACCACACGGATCCTCAAACGCGATCCCGCTACGCTCTCTTCATGGCCGAGCGTCGGACGAAGTGGGAAGAGGACAACGCATCGCCCGTCAACGTGTGGGCGATCTTCGCCACGGCGGTGCTCATCCTCTTCGTCGTCGGTCTGGCCGTGCTCTTCGCGCTGACCTGAGCAGAGCGCGCTTGGCGAAACGCTCGGCTGTGCGAGGTTCCGCCAAGCCCTCCTAGGCGACCAGCGCCGGCCGGTTCTCGAGCTCGGCCTCGAGCTCCTTGCAGACCCTGTCCGCTACTCCGACGAACGCGCGGGCGGCAGGCGCGTGGTAGCGCTCCTTGTGCCAGGCGATGCCGATCTCGCGCGGAGGGACGCGTTGGTCGACCGGCAGCGCGAGGACGCTGTCGTCACGGGTTTCGACGGTCAGCCGTGGGACGAGGGCGGAGCCGACGCCGGCGGCGACCATGCCCTGGATCGTCGTGTTGTCGTCGGAGCGGAAGACGATCTGCGGCTCGAGGCCGGTGCCGCGGAAACGTTCCTCGACCGCGTGGATGCTCCGGCACTGCCGGTAGCCGATGAGCGGGACGGCGGCAATCTCCTTCAGGCTCGGCGGATTCTTCGCGCTTGCGAGCGGGGAGTCGGGGCGGACGAGCAACACGTACGGGTCCTCCATGAGCATGCGCGTGTCGAACGGCCCGTCGTCCACCGGAATCATCACGAAGGTGAGGTCGAGCTCGCCGCGCTCGACGAGGCTCAGAAGCTCGGCGTCGTCCGTGGACTCTGTGAGCTGGATGGACACGAGTGGCCACGCGGCTGCGAACTCCAGCATCACGCGCGGCAGAACCCGCGCACCGACGCTCTGGTACGTGCCGACCCGCAGCGTGCCCGCCGATCCCTCGGAGTAGGCGGCGAGGTCGGCCTGCGCCGCCTCGAGGCGCGCGACGATGCCTTCGGCATGGCCGAGCAGGAGCTTGCCGGCGTCCGTCAGCGAGACGGGGCGCGGGCCGCCGGGCCGCTCGACGAGCCGCTCGCCGACGATGCGCTCGAGTGCCGCGATCTGCTGACTGACGGCCGACTGCGAGTAGCCGAGCGCGACAGCCGCTCCTCCGAAGGAGCCTTCGCGCGAGACGGCTTGAAGCGCCGCCAGATGGCGCAGCTCGACCCCGAGCCATCCATCAGGTTTCATGATCGAAGCGAATCATAACTCGATTTGCTCTTATGGACATGCTGTGCCACGGTGAGCTCATGGTCGAGCTTTTCCTCATCGCATTTCTTTGTCTCCTCGGTCCGCTCGCCTACGTTTACGGCGTGGATTCGCGCACCGGAGACACTCGCGGCGGCTGGCCCGGCGAGCCGCGGCGCTAGGCGCACGTCGAGGTTAGGCTCCGCCTGTGAAGGCGGCGCTCATCCGCGAGATCGGCGGACTCCCCGAGACCGCCGAGACCGCTGCGCCGGAGCGCGATTCGGGGCGCGCGCTCGTCCAGATCCACGCGGTCCCGCTAAATCCTATCGACGTCGCGCTTGCGTCCGGGAAGCACTATCTGGGCCCGCCCGAGACGCCGTACGTTCCCGGCTCGGAGGGCGTCGGGACGATCGTCGAGGCGGACTCGCTCGAGCCTGGCACCCGCGTGTACATCTCGGACGACGGACTCGGCGGGCGGGGGCGGGACGGGACACTGGCGGAGCTTGCGACGGTCGCAGAGGAGGAGGCGCTCGAGCTTCCCGACGGCGTTTCGGACGAGCTCGCAGCGGCCTGCGGAACCGCCGGCGTGGCGGGCTGGCTCCCGGTTGTCTGGCGCGCGCAAGTGGGCCCCGGGGACCGGGTCCTCGTCCTCGGCGGAACCGGCACCGTCGGTCTCGCGGCGGTGCAGGCAGCGCGCCTTCAGGGAGCCGAGCGAATCGTCGCGGCCGGCCGTCGTCCTGAGGGGCTCGAGGATGCGCGGGAGGCCGGTGCACACGCGGTCGTCCGCCTCGACGAGCCCGACCTTGCCCGCGCGCTGAAGGAAGCAGCGGGGGGCGCGGGCCCGACCGTGGTTATCGACCCGCTCTGGGGCGACCCGCTCGTCGCCGCGACGGAGGCGGCGGCCCCGGGCGCGCGCATCGTCCAGATCGGACAGTCGGCGGGCCCGGCCGCGACGCTTGCCTCCGGCGTCGTCCGCGGAAAGCAACTCGAGATCTACGGCTATTCGAACTTCGTTGTGCCGGCGGAGGATCGCCGAGCGGCCTACGCGAAGCTCGTCTCGCATGCCGCGCGCGGCGAGGTCGGCTTCCCGATCGAGACGTATCCCTTCGACGGGGCGTCCGACGCCTGGGAGCGTCAGGCGAGGGGCCCGGGCGCAAAGCTGGTCGTTTTCCTCGACTGAGGCCGTAACCGAAGCGACGCCTTCGTCGTTAAGACAGCAACCGAACGAGGAGGACGTATGTACATCGGTGGCGGCGTTATCGCCCTGATTCTCATCATTCTCCTGCTGATCTGGCTCTTCTAAAACGGCAGGCGCGCGCCCGCGGAAGCGGGCGCGTGGCACATTCAGACACGAAAAAGGGCGGCTATTGGCCGCCCTTTTCCAACTCGCGCCGAGGTGCCTACGGCATCGGCCGGCGGTCGTAATACGGATCCGAGCCTTCGCGGTAGACGGTCTCGCGGCGCCAGCCGCCCAAGCCGCCCCACGTCGACCAGAAGATGAGCGAGAGGAGAAGTCCGAGAATGCCGACGATCATCAGGATGACGCCGACCATGTTCAGGTCAATGCCGTTCGTGTCCACGCTCACGGCCCAGGCGAGAATCGCGCCGACCGCGATCAGGAAGATGCTGACACCAAGTCCCATGTAGCTAGCCTCCTTGAGGGTCGAAATTTCAACGTTCGACCCACTCGCCGGGATACGGTTGCGTTAGGGTTCTGCAGCTTCTTAATTCCGCGCCACTTCGTGCGTAAACGCTCGATTATTCAGATGGTGCTGGTGGGTGCCGCCGTGGGGGTGGCGCTCGCCCTCGTCGCCGTTCTCATTCCCTGGCTGCCGCCGGCGGACTCCGCCGAGGCGCTCAAGATCGACGACGTCTACTGGTTCGTCACGATCATCTGCATCGTCATCTTCGCGCTCGTCGCGAGCGTCTCCCTGTATGCGGTGTGGAAGTTTCGGGCGGCTCCCGACGACATGGACGACGGCGCTCCGATCCACGGGCACACGGGTCTCGAGGTCGTGTGGACCGCGGTCCCCGCGGCGCTCGTCACGGCGATCACGATCTACAGCGGCATCGTCCTGAACCAGATCGACACCGTCCCGAAGGATCACCGGGTGGTCGAGGTGACCGGGCAGCAGTTCGCGTGGTCCTTCCACTATCCGGACTCGAACGTCACGAGCGGCGTGCTCGCCCTCCCCATCGGCCAGACCACCGAGCTCGAGCTCCAGGCGAAGGACGTCATCCACTCGTTCTGGGTGCCGGAGTGGCGGATGAAGGAGGACGCGGTCCCCGGGGTCACGACCAACGTCCTCGTCACGCCGACGAAAGAAGGCACGTTCACGCTCATTTGCACCGAGCTCTGTGGCCTCGGGCACGCCGTCATGCGCGCGCAGGCAGTCGTTCTCTCGCAGGCCGGCTATGAGAAATGGGTCTCGGACGAGAAAGCCAAGGCCGCAGCCTCGGGCTCGGCGGCCGGCAAGACGCTCTTCACCCAGCAATGTGGCTCATGTCACACGCTTGCCGACGCGGGAACGCAGGGAGCGGTGGGCCCGGATCTCGATAAGGTGCTCGCTGGGAAGAACGCGGACTTCGTCCACGAGTCGATCGTCGATCCGAACGCCGAAATAGCTCCCGGATTTCAGCCCAACGTGATGCCCAGCACCTTCGGTGACTCGCTCACGGATGCCCAACTCCAGAGTCTCGTCGAGTATCTCGTGAAGACTGCGGGGAAGAGCTGATGGCGCTCGAGACCCGAGGGCACGAGCACACCGAGGTGCAGACTGCGCCGCCCAGGGGCAAGTGGCGCCGCCGGCTGACGACGGGCGGCTGGATCCGAGCGGCCTGGGTGACGCCGCTCGCGTTCGTGCTCGCGACGCTGCTCGTCATCGGCTGCCGCGCCTGGCTCGACTACCACCCGCTGAACGAGTTCCAGGTGCTCCTGACGGCGTGGATGATCATCGTCCCGCTCGGCTTTCTCATCGGCATCGGCGGCTTCGACTACTGGTTCTACTGGGCGTCCGGCCGGCCGACGAGGCCGGAGGACCACTCAGGTCACGGCGCCCGGTCGTGGAAGGACTACTTCCGCGTCAACACCGACCACAAGGTGATCGGCGTCCAGTACCTCGTGACGACGATCTTCTTCTTCGTCGCCGCCGGCATGATGGCGATGTTCATGCGCGCCGAGCTCGCGAAGCCCGGGATGCAGTTCGTGGACAACAACACGTTCAACGGGCTCTTCTCGGTGCATGCGTCGCTCATGATCTTCCTGTTCGTCATCCCGGCCTTCGCCGGTCTGGGGAACTACGTCATCCCGCTGATGATCGGCGCGCCGGACATGGCGTTCCCACGGCTGAACGCGCTCTCGTTCTGGCTCCTTCCGATCGCGGGCCTGATCATGCTCGCGAGCTTCCTGGTCCCGGAGGGCGGTGCCTTCGCCGCCGGCTGGACGAACTACGTGCCGCTCTCGGTGCAGCAGCCGCCGGGCAACCTTTTCTTCCAGATGGCGGTTCAGTGGGCCGGGGCCTCGTCGATCATGACGGCGCTCAACTTCCTGGTCACGATCATCACGATGCGTGCGCCGGGGATGTCCTTCTGGCGCATGCCGCTCCTCGTGTGGGCGAACTTCGCGACGTCGACCCTGGTCGTCCTCGCGACGCCGTTCATCGCCGGGTCGCAGTTCTTCATCCTGCTCGACCGCGTCCTGCACACGAACTTCTTCGAGCCGGGGGGTGACGGGTATGCGCTCGGGTACCAGCACATTTTCTGGTTCTACTCGCACCCGGCGGTCTACATCATGATGCTGCCCGGATTCGGGATCGCGTCTGAGGTGATCGCCGTCTTCGCGCGGAAACCGGTGTTCGGCTACCGCCTGATGGCGCTCTCGCTGATGGCGATCCTCGTGCTCGGGTTCTCGGTCTGGGCGCACCACATGTTCGTCTCCGGGATGTCGCCGTGGCTGCGCATCCCGATGATGGCGACGACGATGCTCATCGCCATCCCGACCGGAATCAAGGTCTTCAGCTGGCTCGCGACGCTGTGGGAGGGGCGCATTCACTTCAAGACGCCCATGCTGTTCGCACTGGGCTTCGTGTCGATGTTCGTGATCGGCGGCCTCTCGGGCATCTATCTCGGCTCGATCCCGATCGACATCCATGCGAGCGACACGTACTTCGTCGTCGCCCACATCCACTATGTGCTCTTCGGCGGCTCCCTGTTCACGATCTTCGCGGGGATCTACTACTGGTTCCCGAAGATGACCGGCCGGATGTACAACGAGCGGCTCGGAAAGATCCATTTCTGGCTGACCTTCGTCGGCTTCAACGTCACGTTCTTCCCGATGCACTGGCTCGGCCTCCAGGGAATGCCGCGCCGTGTGTCCGACTACGCCGACCGCTTCGGGAACCTCAACTTCATCATCAGCGTCGCGTCATTCGCGCTCGGCGCCTCGACGATCGTCTTCCTCTACAACATGATCGTCTCGTGGCGTCGTGGCCCGATTGCGCCCGGAAATCCGTGGCGCGCGCTCACGCTCGAGTGGCAGGTGTCCTCGCCCCCGCCCATCTTCAACTTCCACGAGATCCCGCAGGTCGTCGGGAGCCCGTATGAGTACGGCGTCCGGGGCGCGCGGCACGCCGTTCTGAACGGCGACCGTGCCGAGGTGCCCGAACGCGAGCAGGTGGTCTCGCACTGATGGCCGAGCCCCGGCACATCCTCGTGGTCGCGAACGAGACCGTGGCGGGGAAGTCGCTCATCGACGCTCTGCGAACCCGCGCCGCCGACGGGCCGATCCGCGTCACCGTCATCTGCCCGCAGAACGAGCCGCGCGCGGGCTTCGTCGTCTACGCCGACAGCCGGCGCTCGAGCGCCGACCGGCGCCTGCGGCGTACGCTCGACCTCTTGCACGAGGCCGGGATCGCTGCGCGCGGCGCGGTCGTCGACCCCGATCCGTTGCAGGCGATCAAGGACGCCATCCACGAGTACGACCCCGACGAGATCATCATCTCCACCCACCCCGGAGAGCTGAAGTCGAGCTGGCTCCGCGCGAATCTGATCGAGCGCGCGCGCAAGGTGACGGACAAGCCGGTGGACCACGTCGTGGTCGACCTCGAATCGGCGCGCGAGCGCGCGCATGTCCTCGTCCTCGCCAACCAGACGGTGCTCGGCGAGCCTCTCGTCGACGCGATCCACGAGCGGAACGCGGCCAGCCCCGCTGAGTTCACGCTCCTCATCCCCGCCGACGCGGTCGGGGCCGAACGCCGGCTCGAGAGCGTCTGCCGGCTCATGGCCGCCGCGGGCATCAAGGCGACAGGCCGTCTCGGGGATCCGGACCCGGTCGTCTCGGTGGAGAACGCCATCCACGACGAGCAGTTCGACGAGGTGATCGTCTCCACGTTCCCGGAGGCCACGTCGGGCTGGCTCCGCCGTGGCGTCCTCGGGCGGATCAGGTCGTTTGGACTCCCGGTCACGCACGTGGTCGTCACCCAGCAGGAAGCCGAGACGGCTGAGGAGTCGGCGGTCGCGTGAGCGCCCACGCCGAAACCCACGGAGCGCACCCGCCCGTCGCCAACCGCAGCTCGCGGGTCGACGCGCGGCTCCTCGGCATCTACCTCTTCATCGCCTCGGAGGTCATGCTCTTCGGATCGTTCTTCTCGGCCTACTTCTTCGCGCGTGTCGCGGTGCCTCACGAGGAGTGGCCCCCGCATCCGTACGAGCTTCCGGTCTACCTCGCGCTCCTGAACACGATCATCCTCGTGTCCTCGAGCTTCACGATGCACTGGGCTCTCCAGTCCATCAAGCGGAACAACCGCGCCGGGCTGATCGCCGGCCTCGCGATCACCTTCGGGCTCGGCCTCACCTTCCTCCTCATTCAGGCGCGTGAGTACACGCGGATCGGGTTCAGCCCGCACGACCTAGCCTTCGGGACCACCTTCTTTGGCCTCACCGGGCTGCACGGGTGCCACGTCTTTCTCGGACTGACGCTGCTCGGAGTCGCGCTCGTCCGCTCGCTACGCGGCCACTACGGGCCTTCGGCCCACGATCACCTAGGCGTCGAGATTCCAGGGATCTACTGGCACTTCGTGGACGTAATGTGGATCGTGGTGTACACCACGGTCTATGTGATCTAGCAGGAGGTCGCGATGCGAAATCCGGTGCGGACGGAGGCAGAGGCCTTCAGCTTCGTCATCGCCGTCCTCGCCCTCTTCGCGGCCGTGGCGCTCGTCGGGATCCTCCTGAATGGCTGGGCGGCGCTGCTCGCGTTCGTCGTCCTCGCGCCGATCGTCGGTTACCGTTACTTCCGGAGCGACCCCAAGGTCGTCGAGCTCGCGGTGTGGGACCGGAGCCGCGATGCGGATGGCCGCCACCGGATCCTCGTGGTCGCCAACGAGACGGTCGCCGGGCGCTCCCTCCGCGACGAGGTCGTGCGCCGGGCGCAGGAGGGCGACGCTGAGGTGCTCGTCGTCACTCCCGCCCTGAACTCTCGGATCCGCCACTGGACCTCCGACGAGGACACGGCGCGGACCGCCGCGCAGATCCGACTCGATGAATCCCTCGCCGCCCTCTCCAAGGACGGCATCGACGCTCACGGCGCCGTCGGAGACGACGACCCGATCCAGGCGATCGAGGACTCGCTCCGGATGTTTCCGGCCGACGAGATCGTGGTCTCCACTCACCCACCCGGGCGCTCGAACTGGCTCGAGCATGGGATCGTCGAGCGTGCGAGCGAGCGCTTCGATCTCCCGATCACGCACGTCGTCGTCGACCTCGAAGCCGAGGCCGAGACGAGTCGAACCGCTTAGCGCAGCTCGTCGGCGAGGAGGTCCATGAGCAGGCCGTCGTGGAAGGTCCCGTCGGGGCCGCGCTCGTACAGGCGCATGATCCCGACCGGCTTGAACCCCACGGCCTTGTAGGCCCTGATCGCGCGCGCGTTCGACACGGCCGGGTCGATCACGAGCCTGTGGTGCCTGCGCTCTTCGACGAGATGACGCGCGAGGAGGCGGAGCGCCTCGCGGCCCAGGCCCTGGTTCTGGCTCCCGGTGGCGAGAAAGAGGTCCATCCCCGCGTGTCGGTAGTCGGGCGTCTCCTCCTCGTGGAAGCCGATGACGCCGACGAGCGCGCCGTCGGCTTCGATCGCGAAGCCGGTTACCTCGGCGTCCGAGATGAACTCGTCGGCCGATTCCTCAGGCGACTCGGTCCCGAACCAGCGGGCCACCTCGGGCTCCTTCAGGATCTCGACGACACGCGGGCGGTCGCTCTCTTCGAGCGGCCGGAGGGTCACGCGCTCCCCGCGGAGCGTCGTCGTCACGGGGTCGTCGAGGTTCCGGTTGCCCCTGTCGCTCCGGTTGCGCCGCCAGCGGCCTGCGGCGGAACCCCTGCGACCGAGGCGACGTAGGCGGCGATGTTCCGGAGCTCGTCTTCGGGGAGCTTCTGCGGGCCGGTGTCGAAGCGCGGCATCGGTGAGGCTGCGAGCTTCATCTGGTCGAGCGTCACGTCGAAGATCGTGCTCTCCTGGAAGCTCCCGCCCTCCTCCGTCCGCGCGGCGCGGAAGGCGTCGTCGAGGTTGGGCCCGACGTTCCCGGTCGTCCCCGCGTCGGCGAGCGCATGGCAACCGCCGCAATTCTGGGAGAAGAGAGTCTTGCCGGCGTTTGCGTCTGCTGAGCTCGAGTCGACCGCTCGCCCGCCGCAGGCCGCAGCCAGGAGCGCGGCTCCGGCGACCGCCAGGGCGAGAAGTGCGCGGAGCGTCAAGAGGCCTAGGTCTGCGCCTGAGCCTCCTGGCCGACGCTCTCAACCGCCTCGGCGCGTGACTCGTAGATGGGGAAGACCTTGTTCAGGCCGGTGATCTCGAAGATCTTCGTGATGTTCCGGTCGTTGCAGACGAGCGAAAGCCTGCCCCCGTTCGGGCGAAGGCGCTTGACCCCGCCCACCAGCACGCCGAGGGTGGTCGAGTCAATGAAGGTCGTGTCGGAGAAGTCCACGACGACCTCCTTCGCGCCCTGGCCGATCACTTCGAGCAGCTGTTGTTTGAACTCGGGCGCCGTGTAGAGGTCCACCTCGCCCGTCAGAGCGATGACGTACGCCTCGTTCGCGAGCTCTTCGGTCTTGATGTCGAAGTTCATGTGTCCCCTTGGGTCGTTCGGAGAGGTGGAGCTTAACCGCTCGGCAGCAACGACGAACCTGCTTTCTGCTGGGCGACGAGAATCTTGAGCTGCTGCTTCACGAGCGGGGCGCTCGCGTCGTCGGGGGCGAGCGCGAGAAACTGCCTATAGGCGGCGATCGCCGCGTCGATGTCGTTCGCGCTCTGCGATGCGACCCCGAGCTGGAGAAAGACGTTCGGGTCGTCCGGCGTGAGCAGCGTGAGGTCCTGGTAGACCTTCGCCGCTTGCCGGTAGGCGTCCTGCGCTCGGTTGTTCGCGGCCGACGCCCGGTTGTTCGCGTCGGTCGAGACCACCTCGGCGATCTTGTTCCCCTGCACCTCCTGGAGGAAGGGCGAGTCCGTCGGAGCCTGGCTCTGTCCGGCGGTGGCCTGCGCTGCGACGACCGAGGCGGCCTGCGCCTCGTTCCGTGCTTTGGTGGCCTGCGCGCCCCAGAGGGCTGCGAGTTGGCGAAGCGCGTCTGCGTCCCTCGGGTTCGCGGTCGTGTACTTCTGGAGGACCGCAACCGCCGTGGCGGTCTGGCCGGCGGCCTGGAGAGCGTTCGCGTAGGCGATCTGCGTGCTCGGATCCTTCGGGTTCTTCGCGGCGTCCTCCTTCAGCGAATCGAGGTCCTCGCCGCCGCTCGAGCTCGAGAAGATGTCGCGTAGGACGTCGCCGATGCTCGTCCCGCCGACGCCGGTCCCGACGCCGAAGGCGACAAAGCCGACTCCGAAGGCGATTGCGAGGAGGAGGAAGACCCACTTCGCCTTGCGGCGAAGCTTGGGGAAGAACATCAGATCTTCGACGCTTGACGAACTGCGGCGCGCGCGCGTGCGCGATGTCTTGCGGCGCTGTGCCTGTGTTCGTGCCATCGAGTGAAACTCTCCTTGAATGCCTCGGGAGGCGGGCGACTGTACGCTCCGCGCCTGTGGAGGATACCGAGAAAAGCGCGGCCCACCCTTTCCCCAAGGTCGAGCTGCACGTGCATCTCGAGGCCACCGTGCGGCCGGAGACCCTTCTCGAGATCGCGCGCCGGAACGACTTCGCGCTTCCGGCCGACACCCCTGAGGGGATCCGCGATCTCTATCGCTACCGCAACTTCGACCACTTCATCGAGGTCTGGATCCTCACCACGAACGCGCTCCAGACGGCGGACGACTTCCGCCAGGTCGTCGTCGACTACGCCGCCGAGGCGAAGAAGCACGGGGCGCTCTACATCGAGGGGATCTTCTCCCCGATCGAGCGCACGTGGCGCGGCGTTTCGTGGGACGACCTCTTCTCGGGCTACTGCGACGGCGCCCAGGAAGCGCGGGAGCTGCACGGCGTCGAGGTACTGCTCACCCCCGACGTGACTCGTGGCGCGCCCGTCGAGGATGGCTTCGAGCTCGTCCGCCAGGCGGCGAAATACAAGGAGCGGGGGATCGCCGGCATCGGGCTCGGCGGCGAGGAAGCCCTCTACCCGCCGGAGAAGTTCACGGACGTCTTCGCGCTGGTCCGCGAGGAGGGGTTCGGTTCCGTGCCGCATGCGGGCGAGGTCGCCGGCCCGGAGTCGGTTCGCGGCGCCCTGGACGCACTCCACGCCGACCGCGTCCGCCACGGCATCCGGGCTGTCGAGGATCCCGCGCTCCTCGAGGAGCTCGCCGAGCGCCGTGTGGTCCTCGATGTGACGCCGCTCTCCAACCTGCGCACCGGAGTCGTACCGTCCCTGGGCGAGCATCCGCTCCCCGAGCTGCTCGCGGCCGGAATTCCGTGCACGGTCTCGACCGACGATCCCGAGATGTTCGACACCGACCTCACGCGCGAGTACGACGCCGTGCTCTCGATCGGGATCGACCCGAAGACCCTCTACGCAGCCGGGGTCGAGGGCGCCCTCTGCAGCGACGAGACGCGCGCACGGCTACGGGAGATCGGCGAGGCCTACGACTGGTCGGCCGTGGGCGCGGAGGCCAGGCCTAGTCCGTCCCGATGAGCGGCGCGCCGATCAGGCCGCGCTCGCGCCAGCGTTTCTCGAAGAACACCGATGCCCAGATCGAGCCCTCGTAGAGAATGAGGAGCGGAATCGTCTCGAAGACGAGCGACACGGGATCGACTGTCGGCAGGAGCGCTGCGCCGACAATGACGATGGCGATGCCGATGCGGCGGTTCCGGCGCAAGGCCCCCGACGTGAGCACGCCGAGCCGTACGAGCGCGAGCACGAAGATCGGGAGGTTGAAGACGAGCCCGATGGCGAGCAGCGTGTACGCGACGAAGGAGTAGTAGTAGCTCGCCCGGATCTCGATCTGGAAGAACTCGTCGTTGTAGGTGGTCAGGAACCCCAGGGCGCGAGGCAGCACGATGTAGTACCCGAAGGCGACGCCTGTGGCGAAGAGCGCGGTGGCGAGCAGGACGAAGACCGCGACGATGCGCTGGGCGTTCTCCTGAAAGGCTGGCGCGAGGAAGCTCCAGAGCTGCCAGAGGACAACCGGCAAGGAGATCGCTATCGCGGCGATGAAGACGACCTTGACGGTCGTGAAGAACGGTTCTGTGACGCCGAATGTGACGAGCTGGCCGTCGCGTGCTGCGGGGAGGGGCTGCGCCAGCCAGCGGAGGATCTCTTCGTTGAAGATGTACGCGCCGGCGAACGCGACGATGACGGCGAGGATCGCGACGATGAGGCGGGAGCGAAACTCGTCGAGGTGCTCGACGAGTGTGACGCTGTCCTCGTGCTTCAGACGACGCGGGAGCCGCGCCATGGACCCGGGCTAGACGTTCTCGCTCTTCGGCTGCGACTGCGGCTGCGGCTGCTGCGCCGGGGTCTCGGTCGTGGGGACCGGCGTTGCGGGCGTCGGAGTGGTGGTGTTGATCTCCTTCGGCTCCGGCTCGCTCGTGGTCACCGCCTCCTTGAACTCCCGCATGCCGCGTCCCAGTGAGCGCCCCATCTCTGGCAACCGCTTGGCTCCGAAGAGGAGGAGCAGCACGACGAGGATGATGATTATTTCAGGCCATCCGAGGGGACCCATGCAGCGATGGTAGCACGGTGGCCAACACGGGACACCCAGGATGAATCGCTACACTGAGGCTGTTACAAACGCCCGGTCCAGGGCCAGGCGAGACCTAGTGAAAGGCTGTTACTAACTTGGCTTTGCTCGAGATCAACGACCTGCACGTCGCCACTGAGGACGGCACCGAGATCGTCCGTGGAGTAGACCTCCGGGTGAACACGAACCAGGTGCACGCGATCATGGGTCCGAACGGTTCGGGCAAGTCAACGCTCGCGTACGCGCTCGCCGGACACCCCGCCTACGAGATCACCAGCGGCGACATCCTCATGGACGGCGAGAGCGTCGTCGACATGGGTGCGGACGAGCGCGCGCAGCGCGGCCTCTTCCTTGCCTTCCAGTACCCGCACGCCGTCCCGGGCGTCACCGTGGCGAGCTTCCTTCGCTCTGCGGTCAACGCGGTCCGCAAGGCGAGGGCGGGCGGCGAGGATGACCCGGTCAAGATCCCCGAGTTCCGCAAGGACCTGACCGCGGCCATGGAGATGCTCAAGGTGCCCAAGGAGATGTCGGGCCGCTATCTGAACGACGGCTTCTCGGGTGGCGAGAAGAAGCGCGTCGAGATCCTGCAAATGGCGATGCTCAAGCCACGGATCGCGGTTCTCGACGAGACCGACTCCGGCCTCGACATCGACGCGCTCCGCATCGTCGCGGGCGGCGTCAAAGAGCTGGTCGGCTCGGACATGGGCGCTCTCGTGATCACGCACTACCAGCGGATTCTCGAGTACATCAAGCCGGACTTCGTGCACGTCTTCGTCGACGGGCGTATCGTGGAGGAAGGCGGACCGGAGCTCGCGCAGAAGCTCGAGGCCGAGGGCTACGAGGCCTTCACGCCGGCCGCCGCGGGAGGTGTCGAGTAATGGCAGCGTCTGAAACCCAGGTCGTCAGGGAGCTTGGCAACGAGTACGCCTACGGCTTCCACGATCCCGAGGAGTACTTCTTCAAGTCCGGCCGCGGGCTGAACCCCGAGGTCGTCGCAATGATCTCGGAGCACAAGAACGAGCCCGACTGGATGCGCCAGCGCCGCCTCAAGGCGCTCGAGTACTTCCGCGCCCGTCCGCTCCCACAGTGGGGCGGGAAGCTCGACGAGATCGACTTCGAGAACATGTACTACTACATCCGCCCGACCGAGAAGCAGGCGAAGTCCTGGGAAGACCTGCCGGCCGACATCAAGAACACGTGGGACCGACTCGGCATCCCCGAGGCCGAGAAGAAGTACCTCGCCGGCGTGGGCGCGCAGTACGAGTCCGAGGTCGTGTACCACAAGCTCAAGGAGGACCTCGAGAGCCAGGGCGTGCTCTTCCTCGACATGGACTCCGGCCTGCGGGAGCACGAGGAGCTCGTCAAGGAGTACTTCGGCACTGTCATTCCGTCGAACGACAACAAGTTTGCGGCCCTGAACTCGGCCGTCTGGTCCGGCGGCTCCTTCATCTACGTGCCTCCCGGCGTCAAGATCGAGATGCCGCTCCAGGCCTACTTCCGCATCAACGCCGAGAACATGGGCCAGTTCGAGCGAACATTGATCATCGTCGACGAGGACGCTTACGTGCACTACGTCGAGGGCTGCACCGCTCCGATCTACACGACCGATTCGCTCCATTCGGCGGTCGTCGAGATCATCGTCAAGCCCGGCGGGCGCTGCCGCTACACGACCATCCAGAACTGGTCGCAGAACGTCTACAACCTCGTCACGAAGCGCGCGGTCGCGTACGAGAACGCGACCATGGAGTGGGTGGACGGGAACCTCGGCTCGAAGCTGACGATGAAGTACCCGGCCATCTGGCTGATGGGCGAGGGCGCCCACGGCGAGGTGCTCTCGATCGCCTTCGCGGGCGAGGGGCAGCACCAGGACGCGGGCGGCAAGTGCGTCCATGTGGCGCCGAACACCACCTCCGTGATTACGTCGAAGTCGATCTCGAAGGACGGCGGCCGCGCGAGCTACCGCGGTCTCCTCGAGGTGGCGAAGGGCGCGCACGGCTCCAAGTCGAAGGTCGTCTGCGACGCGCTCATCCTCGACGAGGACTCTCGCTCCGACACGTATCCATACATCCGCATCGACGAGAACAAGGTCGACATCGGCCACGAGGCGACTGTCTCGAAGATCGGGGAGGAGCAGCTCTTCTACCTGATGAGCCGCGGGATTCCCGAGCACGAGGCGGCGGCGATGATCGTCTCTGGCTTCGTCGAGCCGATCACCAAGGAGCTTCCTCTCGAGTACGCGGTCGAGATGAACCGTCTGATCCAGCTGCAGATGGAAGGATCGGTTGGCTAGAACGGCGGCGCTGGAGCGTTACGAGGCGCTTCCTCTTCCGAGCACAAACGACGAGCACTGGCGCTTCACCGATCTGCGTGGGTTCGACCCCGAGGCTTTCACGGCAAACGGGGCGACGAGCGTCGAGCGGGCGAGCGGGATGCTCGACGTCGACGCGGCCGCGATCGCCCACGTCAGCGAGGGCGGGATCGAGATTGAGCGAGCGCCGGAGGGCATCGTGTTCGAGCCTCTCGAGAACGACCCGCTGCTCGGCACGCTGGTCGGCACGGACGAGAAGTTCGCCGCGCACAACGCGGCCGAGTGGAAGAACGGCCTTCTCGTGCGGGTCCCGAAGGGTGTCGAGGTCGAAAAGCCGCTCTACGTCCGCATCGTCAACTCGGTGGATGACGGCGCGCTCTTCTGGCGGCTGCTCGTGATCGCCGAGGAGGGCAGCCGCTTCTCCTTCATCGAGGAGTACGTTTCCGAGACGTCCGGGCTCGCCGGCTACTCGAACGCGGTGACGGAGCTTTTCGTCGAGCAAGGCGCGAAGCTCGAGTACGTCTCCATCCAGAGCCTCTCGTCCGAGACGTGGCATTTCGCCTCGCACCGGGCGCAGGTCGGCCGCGACGCCGAGCTCGACTGGGTAGCGGGCGGCTTCGGCTCGAAGAAGGGCAAGGTTCGCATCGAAAACGACCTCGCAGGCCAGGGGGCGACCTCCCGCGTGACGGGCGCCTACTTCGCCGACGGGGACCAGCATCTCGACTACGACACGCTGCAGGCCCACCTCGCACCCTCCACGACCTCCGACTTCGCCTTCAAGGGCGCGCTCCGCGACCACGCGACGGCGGTGTGGCGCGGGATGATCCGCGTCGCCGAGGACGCGCAGAAGACGAACGCCTACCAGGAAAACCGCAACTTGCTCCTCTCGGACCAGGCACACGCGGACTCGATTCCCGGTCTGGAGATCCAGGCGAACGACGTGCGCTGCACGCACGGGGCGACCGTCAGCCAGGTGGACCGCGACGAGCTCTTCTACTGCATGGCCCGCGGCCTTTCCCGCGGCGAGGCCGAGCGCCTGATCGTGCGCGGCTTCTACCAGGAGATCTTCGACCGCATCGAGTTCGAGCCGGTGCGCGACGCGCTTCAGGCCGCGCTCGAAGCCCGCATCCCGGAATAGGCTTCCAGCCCCTCGGTACGATGGGAGCGTGGCTGTGAGCACCACGCCGAAGCTCGACGCGCGCAAGCTGCGCGAGGATTTCCCGATCTTCGGGCAGCTGATTCACGACCAGCCGCTCGCCTACCTCGACACCGCCGCCTCGGCGCAGAAGCCGCGCGCCGTCCTCGAGGCGATGACACGCTTCTACGAGACGTCGTACGCGAACATCCATCGGGGTGTCTACGACCTCGGCGAACGCGCGACCGAGGCCTACGAAGGGGCACGCGAGAAGGCGCGCGCGTTCGTCAACGCGGAGTCGACCCGCGAGGTCGTCTTCACGCACAACGTCACCGCCGCGCTCAACCTCGTCGCCTATGGCTGGGGGTTCGACAACCTCGGGCCGGGCGACCTCGTGGTCGTTACCGAGATGGAGCACCACTCCAACTTCGTGCCGTGGCAGTACGCCGCCGGGCGCACCGGTGCGGAGTTCGTTGTCGTCCCGGTGGACGAGAACGGCGAGCTCCAGCTCGACGAGCTCGACGCGATCGCGGCGCGTGGGAACGTCAAGGTGCTCGGCTGCGCTCACGTCTCGAACTCGCTCGGCACCGTCAATCCCGTCGAGCGGCTCATCGCCTGGGGGCACGAGCAGGGCGCGGTCGTCGTCGTCGACGGCGCGCAGGCCGTCCCGCACCGCGCGGTGGACGTGCAGGCGCTCGGGGCCGACTTCTACGCGTTCACGGGCCACAAGATGTGCGGGCCGACGGGGATCGGCGTCCTCTGGGGACGCGCGGAGCACCTGGAGGCGATGTCGCCCTTCGAGCTCGGCGGCCACATGATCCGAAAGGTCACCGTCGAGCGGACGACGTGGAACGAGCTTCCGCATAAGTTCGAAGCGGGAACCGCTCCGATCGCGGAGGCGGTCGGGCTCGGCGCAGCGATCGATTACCTCGGCGGGATCGGGCTCGAGGCGATCGAGCGTTATGAGCACGAGCTTCTCGACTACGCGTTGCCGAAGCTGGAGGCCCTCGAGGGCGTGCGCGTCTTCGGGCCGCCGGCCGGCCGGCGCGCGGGGATCGTCTCCTTCGAGGTCGAAGGCGCCCACCCGCACGACGTCGCGCAGGTTCTCGACTGGGAGGGCGTCGCCGTCCGTGCGGGCCACCATTGCAACCAGCCTTTGATGGCGAAGCTGGGCGTGGCGGCGACGACGCGGGCGAGCTTCTACCTCTACACGGTTCCCGAGGAGATCGACCGGCTCGTTGTGGGTATCGAGAAGGCACGTAAGGTGTTCTCATGAGCAACGAGCTCGAAAGCCTGTATCGCGAGGTCATCCTCGACCACTACAAAAACCCGCGCGGGCACGGGGTGATCGAGGGTGCCGACGTCGAGGCAGAGGGGCAGAACCCGCTCTGCGGCGACGAGGTCTCGATCTTCGTCACCTTCGACGGAGACAAGATCGAGGACGTCAAGTTCCGCGGCCGCGGCTGCGCGATCAGCCAGGCGTCGACCTCGATGCTCATGGAGCTGGTCAAGGGCCGGACCGCGGAAGAGGTCGCCGCCATGTCGAAGGAGGAGCTCCTCGACGAGGTCGGCATCCCGCTCACGCCGGTGCGGCTCAAGTGCGCGCTGCTCGGCCTCGGGGTCCTGAAGCTCGCGCTCCACAAGGGCAAGGGCACTGCGCTCCCCGAGGAATGGGCGGGCCTCGCCCAGGACCTAGAGCTCTCGTAGCGCTGTGGCGGACCTGACCGTCGGCCCGGTCGAGGAGCTTCCGCACGGAGAGGTGAAGATCGTCCGTGCGGGCGAGCTCGCGATCGGCGTCTACAACCTGAACGGCGACTACTACGCGATCGAGGACCGCTGTTCCCACGACGACGGGCCGCTCGCCGAGGGTGACTTCGACGTGGAGGCAGGCGTCGCCATCTGCCCGCGGCACGGCTCCGAGTTCGACGTGCGCACGGGCCGCCCGCTCAGCCTTCCGGCCTACCAGCCCGTGGAGACCTTCGAGGTCTTCGTCGAGGACGGCCTGGTCAAAGTCCGCGTCTAGCGTTCGTCCTGAGCGGGTCGCTATTATCGAACCACCACGGAAAGGAGGTGGTCCGATCTTGATAAGTGACTGTTCGGGCAGTGGAGGTAGTCGCAGGTAGGGGCGTGTCCCCAGGACCTACGGGGAATCGCCTAGCCAGCGTGGGGGACCAGGAACCACCCAGCGCCCCTGCCTAATCCAGGCGATCTACTGTTCTTCCAGGGCGGCCTCCGGGTCGCCCTGGTGCTTTAACCTTGCGCTGTCGCACGGCGCAGCATCTCGTCGAGGCCGATCGGCTTCACACCCAGGGCCTCGACCGCTGGGCCGATGTCCGTGACGTTGTCCTCGAACTCGAGCATCGCGACGCCGTCGCGTGCGCCACGCAGGGGCGGGAGCAGCGACCCCACGGCCGCACCGGCTCTGAGGAGACCGGTCGGCATCTGGAAGGCAAGGCGCTTCTTGTCCAGCGCGCGTCGGATGCGCTCGTTCAGCTCGGCGAACGTGACGACGTCCGGGCCGCCGAGCTCGAATGTCTTGTTCGCCGCGGCGGATGTCGCGAGCGCTTTGGTGAAGTAGGCCGCCACGTCCTCCACCCAGATCGGCTGCAGCCTTCTTGTTCCCACCGCGGGAGTCACCGGGGAATAGCGCGTGAGCGAGACGAGGCCGGGCAGCATGCCGCCGTCGCGCCCGAAGACGAAGCTCGGGCGGAAGATCGTGTGGTCGATGCCCGAGCCGGCGACCTCGTGCTCCTCCTGCCATTTCGCGTGGTAGTAGGGGGCGAGATCCTTGCTGCGCTCACTCGTGCCGAGCGCGCTCATGAGGAGGAAGCGCTTGACGCCGGCCTCCTTGGCCGCGGCGACGAGGTCGCGGGTGCCTTGTTCCATGACGCGCCTGATCGCATCAGGCTTCGCGAACGGAGGCAGGGCGACGAGGTGGACGACGGTTTCCGCGCCTTCCGCGGCCTTGCGGAGGCTGTCGGCATCCGTCATGTCGCCCTGGACGAGCTCGCAGCCCCAGGCCCGGAAGCGCTCCTGTTTCTCCGGCCGCCGCGCGAGCACCCGAACCGGCGAGTCCTCGGCGCGGAACGCATGGACGACGTGGCCGCCCACGAAACCCGTCCCTCCGACGACGAGGACGGTCATACGAAATTTTTCCAGTAGCGACTCGCCGTGGGACCGGCCTGGCCCTGATACTTGGAGCCGAGCAGCGCGGCGCCGTAGGGGTTCTCGGCCGGCTCGGTGAGCTGCACGAAAGAGAGCTGACCGATCTTCATCCCGACGTAGAGCGTGATCGGGAGGTTGGCGACGTTCGAGAGCTCCAGCGTCACATGGCCGTCCCAGCCCGGGTCGATGAAGCCGGCAGTCGAGTGGATCAGGAGGCCGAGCCTCCCCAGCGAGCTTTTGCCCTCGAGGCGCGCGACGAGGTCATCCGGGAGGCGGATGCGCTCGAGTGTGGAGCCGAGGACGAACTCTCCGGGGTGCAAAATGAAGGGCTGCTCGTCGTCCGCCACCTCGACGAGCTCCGTGAGGTCCTCCATGGGCTTCTTGACGTCGATGTACGGGTAGCGGGAGTTGCGGAAGACGCGGAAGAGCCGGTCGACGCGCACGTCCACGCTGGAAGGCTGGAGGAGTTCGTCGGCGTACGGATCGATGCCGATGCGGCCCTCTTCGAGCAGCCTGCGGATGGTGCGGTCGGCGAGAACCATGAGCTTCGCTGCAATGTATAAGCTCACGATCCATGGCCACGACACGCGCAATCGACCTCAAGACCGAGATCCCCGGGCCGCGCAGCCGGGAGATCCTCGACCGCAAAGCCCGCGTCATCGCGGAGCCCCTCTCGATCTACCTCCCGATCGTGATCGAGGAGGCGCACGGCGCGACGATCACCGACGTCGACGGCAATACGTTCATCGACTTCACGGGCGGCGTCGGCTGCCTGAACGTCGGCCACTCGAACCCCCGCGTCGTCGAGGCGGCGAAGGAGCAGATCGAACGCTTCACGCACACGGACTTCACGATCGTCCCGTACGAGAACTACATCGCGCTCGCCGAGCGCCTGCTCGAGCTCGTCCCCATCGGCGGCGAGACGCGGGCGGCCTTCTTCAACTCGGGCGCCGAGGCGGTGGAGAACGCTGTCAAGTTCGCGCGCTCCTACACGCGGCGGCCGGCCGTCATCGCCTTCGACGGCGGCTTTCACGGGCGGACGCTCCTCGCGCTCAGCCTCACGTCGAAGACGCACCCGTACAAGGCGGGGCTGGGGCCGTTCGCGCCCGAAGTCTACCGGGTCCCGTTCGACGATCTCGACGAGATCGAGCGCGCGTTCAAGACGCGTGTCGCGGCCGAGGAGGTCGCGGCAATCGTGTTCGAGCCGGTGCAGGGCGAGAGCGGCTTCATCGTCCCCTCGCAAGAGTTCGTCGACGGCCTGCGCGAGATCTGCGACGCGAACGGGATCGTCATGGTCGCGGACGAGGTGCAGACAGGTTTCTGCCGCACGGGCAAGCTCTTCGCCATGGAGCACTTCGGCGTCGAGCCAGACCTGATGACGATCGCCAAGTCCATCGCCGCCGGCATTCCGCTCTCGGGCGTCCTCGGGCGAGCGGAGATCATGGACGCGGCCGGAGACAGTGCCGTCGGCGGCACGTACGTCGGCAATCCAGTCGCCATCGCCGCCGCCCACGCCGTTCTCGACACCATTGCGGAGGAGCGGCTGGTCGAACGCGCGGTCGAGGTCGGCGAGACGATTCGCGCGCGGATGGATTCCTGGCGCGATCGCTTCGATTCCGTCGCCGAGGTGCGCGGGCTCGGGGCGATGCTTGCGATCGAGTTGCGGCAAAACGGCGAGCCGGCTGCCGACCTCGCCACCGCGGTCGCCGAGGCTGCCGCGCGCAACGGCCTCCTCATCCTCAAAGCCGGCATCCACGGCAACTGTATTCGCGTGCTCGTTCCCCTGGTGATCGGCGAGTCGGAGCTGGACGAGGCGCTCGGTGCCTGGGAAGAGGCGCTCGAGGAAGCCTCCGCATAAGGCCCGGTGGAGCGGGCATCATCCCCGCAACGATGACCGGGGAGTCGCTCGCGGGACGATACGAGCTGCAGGACGTCGCCGGTTCGGGTGGGATGTCGAGCGTCTACAGGGCGCGCGACACCGTGCTCGAGCGCACGGTCGCGATCAAGATCCTGCACGACCACTACTCGGATGACCCGGAGTACGTCGAGCGTTTCCGCCGTGAGGCACGGGCGCTCGCGCAGCTGAACCATCCGAACATCGTCACGGTCATCGACCGCGGGGAGTTCGAGGGGAGGCAATTCATCGTCTTCGAGCACGTCGAGGGTGAGAACCTCAAGGAGCTCATCGACCGCGAGGGGCAGCTGCCGGTCGACCAGGCGCTTGCACTCGTCCATCAGGTAGCGCGCGGGCTTGCGTTCGCGCACGAGCACGGCGTCGTGCACCGCGATGTGAAGCCGCACAACGTCCTCATCGACGCGGACGGGGTGGCAAAGGTGACGGATTTCGGAATTGCGCGCTCGGTCGATCCTGGGGACGGCCTCACCGAAACGGGCACGCTCCTCGGCACGAGCGACTACATCGCGCCTGAGCAGGCGAGCGGGCGGCGCGTCGACGAGCGCTCCGACCAGTACTCGCTCGCGGCGGTTCTCTACGAGCTCCTCACCGGTGCGCCCCCGTTCACGGGCGACAACTTCATGGCCGTGGCCATGAAGCACGTCCAGGAGCCGGCGCCCAGCGTGCGCGCCTCCCGACCGGACGTCTCGCCGCGGCTCGACGCGATCGTCTCCCGTGCGATGGCGAAGCGGCCCGAGGACCGCTTCCCGACCACCGAGGCGATGATGGCGGCTCTCGAGGCCGCGCGCACCGACACCGATGGCGGCCTTGCTACGGCCCCGGTCTCGACGCCGGAGGACGGAGCGACCAAGAGCATCCCGGTCCCGGGACCCCTCGCGCCTTCGATCCAGCGGCCGCGGAAGCGCTTTCCGCTTCCGATTGTCGTGGGGCTCATCGTCGTCGGGGTCGCGGCGCTCGTGATCGCCCTGGTGATGGCGGGCGGAGGGACGGACTCGCTGACCGGGAACGACGGCGGCGGTAGCGGCGACCGCGTCCGGCTGGCGGCGCGGAGCGACTTCGATCCGGACGGGGACGAAACGGAGCATCCCGAGGCCGTTCCGGCCGCGACCGACGGCAGCGCGAGCACGTCCTGGACGACGGAGTCCTATTCCAGCTTCGACAAGGAAGGTGTCGGAATCGTGCTCGATGCAAAGCGCGGCGTCGATCTCTCCGAGCTGACTGTGACCACCGACACGCCCGGGTACACGGCGGTGATCGAGGCCTCGAACCGCCCCGACGCGGGCTTCAAGGTCGTCTCCGACAGCCAGACCGTCAAGGAGCAGACGACCTTCGGCCTCGAGGGCGGGGACTACCGCTACTACCTCATCTGGATCACGAGCCTCGACGGCCGCGCCCACGTCAACGAGGTGAGGGCGAAGAGCTAGCCCAGGTGAGTTTCGGGTGGAATGCTGAGCACTCTCGTGCGCCGGCGGGCGGAGCGAACCTGGGTCCTCAGTACTTGAGGCGCGCGCGGCGGTCGTGGCGCTCGAGCGCAAGCTCGACGAGGCGGTCGAGGAGCTCTGCGTACGGGATTCCTGAGGCTTCGAAGAGCTTTGCGTAGACACTCGTCGCCGTGAAGCCGGGAATCGTGTTCAGCTCGTTCACGACCACCTCCCCGTTCTCGCGTACGAAGAAGTCGACGCGCGCCATGCCCTCGCAGTCGCTCGCGACGAAAGCGGCGACGGCCAGCTCCTGGACTTTGGCGATCGTCTCGTCGTCGAGGCGCGGCGGGATGACCAGCTCCATCCCGCCCTCGTCGTACTTGGCGGAGAAGTCGTACCAGTCGGACGAGAGCGGGACGATCTCGCCCGGAATCGACGCGATCGGCTCCTCGTTTCCGAGCACGCTGCACTCCACCTCGACGCCGCCGACGAACTCCTCGAGGAGGATCTTCTCGTCGTGCTCGAGCGCGAGGTCGATTGCCGGCCCAAGCTCCGCCGGTTCCTTCACGATCGAGATGCCGACGCTCGAGCCGAGGCGGGCGGGCTTCACGACGACGGGGAAGCCGAAGCGATTCTCGACGCGGTCGCGGTGTCGGTCGAGGACGGTGATGCTGTCGACGACGGGAACGCCCTTGTCGCGCATGACCGCTTTGAAGAGATCCTTGTCCATGCAGAGCGCCGAGGCGGTGACGCCGGCGCCGACGTAGGCGACGTCCGCGAGCTCGAGGAAGCCCTGGACCGTGCCGTCTTCCCCGAAGGGCCCGTGCAGGACGGGGAAGACCACGTCCACGCCTCCGAACGGGGAGGGAGAGCCGTCCGCGGGGACGGGCAGCAATTTGCCGCCCTCGCCGATCTGGCCCTGCTCCGCCGCGGGGTCGAGCTGCCAGCGCCCGTCCTGGCCGATCTCGACGGCGCGGACGTCGTAGCGCTCGGGATCGAGGGCATCGACGACCGAGCGCGCCGACGCAACCGAGATCGCGTGCTCGCTCGAGCGTCCGCCCATGATCACCGCCACGCGCACTCGGGCCATCGGCTCAGAACTTACAAACGAAGATGCTGACCGTGCTGCCCGTCGGGGCGTCGCTCCCGCCGGCCGGATCCTGGTCCTGGACGATGTTGTCCTGGTTCGGATCGCCGCAGGCCACGTTCTGCACGTCGACCCTGAACCCGTTCGCCTTCAGGTCGTCGATGGCCACCTGCTTGTCCTGGCCGACCTCGTCGGGAACCGTCGTCGTGCTTGGCCCGCTCGAGACTGTGATGGTGACCGTGGAGCCCTTCGTCGCCTGAGTACCGCTGTCGGGGCTCTGATCCGAGACGATGCCCTCCGCGGTCGAATCGGACGGGGCGTCCGTGGAGGAGACCTCGAATCCCGCCTGCTGAAGCGTCGTCGTCGCGTCGTCCTCGGACATTCCGACGACGCTCGGGACGGCAACCTGCTTGACCCCCCGGGAAACGTCGAGGACGACCTCGGTGCCCTCGACGACCTGCTCGCCGGCGGGCGGGTCCTGCGAGATGACCTTCCCGACCGGCTTCTGGGAGAAGACCTCGTGTTTCGTGGCTTGCAGGTTGACTTCGTTCAGCGCCTGGACCGCGTCGCCGTAGTTCATCCCGACGACGTCCGGGACGGACGTCTTCGGCGGCCCCGTCGAGACGAGCAGCGTCACTCGGTCGCCTTTCTGGATCCGGTTGCCCGGGTTCGGGTTCTGGTCGAACACGCGCCCCTTCTCGACGTCGGCGTTCGCGGCACGCTGTACCTCCGGGTCGAGCCCCTTCTCCTGGACGAGAGCGACCGCCGCCTCCTCCTTCAGCCCGATGACGTACGGCACCGCGACGGGCTCGTTGGCGGCGAGCTGGTCCTGGATCTGCGAGAAGACGTACCAGCCGGCGATACCGGCCGCCGCCAAAAGGAGCAGGACCAGAAGCCACGGAACCCACCGGCGCCGCTTCTTCGGAGGCTCGTCGTAGTAGCCGGGCCCGTAGGGCGGCGGCGGCCTCCGCGTCGTCGGTGGCGCGGGGCCTCCGGGTGTCGTGACGGCAGTGCCCGCGAGCACCTCCGTCGAGCCGCCGTCCCCCATGAGCGCCGCTCCGGCCAGGAGGGCCGTGGCTGCCTCCGACGTCCCCGGTGCGAGCGGAAGCCCTGCCTCGACCCGGTGCAAGTCCTCCGAGAACTCCTCGGCGGTCTGGTAGCGGTCCTCGGGATTCTTTGCGAGCGCGCGGAGGACGACCGCGTCGAGCTCCTCCGGGATCTCGGGGCGGATCTTGGACGGCGGCTTGGGCGGGTCGTTCAGGTGCTTCATCGCGATCTCGATCGCCGAGTCGCCGGTGAAGGGCACCTTCCCGGTCAGCATCTCGTAGAGGACGATTGCCGCCGAGTAGAGGTCGGATGACGCCGTCACGGGTGCGCCGCGCGCCTGCTCCGGAGAGAGGTACTGCGCCGTGCCCATGATCGAGCCCGCCTCCGTCATCTGCGACGCGCCGGCGCGCGCGATGCCGAAGTCCGTCACCTTCAGCCGCTCGCCGATGAGGATGTTGTGCGGCTTGATGTCACGATGGATGATCCCGTGCCGGTGTGCGAAGCGGAGCGCCTCGAGCATCTCGTGGGTGTACGCGATGGCCTGCGCGATGGGGAGCGGGCCACGCGTCATGATGAGCTCCTTGAGGCTCCGGCCCTCGATTACCTCCATCGCGATGTAGTAGGTGCCTTCGGCCTCGCCGCGGTCGTAGACCGAAACGATGTTCGGATGCGACAGGGCCGCGGCCGACTTGGCCTCGCGGCGGAAGCGCTCGATGAAGAGATCGTCGTTCGCGTAGCGCTCGTTCAGGATCTTGATCGCGACGCGGCGGCCGAGGTCCTCATCCTCGGCGAGATAGACGTTCGCCATCCCGCCTGAACCAAGCTTGCGCACGATGCGGTAGCGGCCGTCGAAAAGCGTGTTGATGAGCGTGTCGGAGCTCGACATCTTCTGACCTAGCCTAGGTACTTCAGGGCAGGAGCGCTTCGATTATCTCCTTGGCGATCGGAGCGGCAGTCGCTCCGCCGGTACCGCTCTGGTTGGAGAGCGCGACGGCGACGGCGACCTGGGGGTCCTCCGCCGGGGCGAACGCGATGAACCACGTGTCGTTCTCCCCCGTGCGCCCGGTCTCCGCCGTTCCGGTCTTGCCGGCGACCTG
This sequence comes from Actinomycetota bacterium, assembly GCA_046733475.1. GTDB lineage: Bacteria > Actinomycetota > Thermoleophilia > Gaiellales > Gaiellaceae > DATEOR01. The sequence continues at coordinate 10,124 of JBKPPF010000061.1, read as the reverse complement.
AATGCCTGGAATCTGGGCCGCTACGCCGGTCCCGCCCTCAACCACCGCGGTCATCATGGCGGTCAGCTCGGCTGCCGTCTGCGGCTTCATCGGCTCCTTCCAGGTGTCGGGCTCGGACTGCTGGATGACCTTGCCGTCGGGATCGACGATACGGTCGACGAGCGTCGGCTGCATGATCGTGCCGTCGTTTGCGACCGCTGCCGCGACGAGCGCCATCTGGAGCGGTGTCACCTGGAGGCGCTCCTGCCCGAAGGCCAGGCGGCCCGGGTCGACGGCGTTCGGATCCTTCGGGTCGTAGAGGTGGCCGTTTTGGTAGAGGCCGCTTACCGAGATCTCGTCGGACGGGAGCTGAATCGGCGGCTTCTCGTAGAACCCGAACTTCTTCGCCTGGTCGATGATCGCGCGGGCGCCGAACCGCTTTCCCACCTCGCAGAAGACCGCGTTGATGGAGTTCTCGAGGGCCTCGGCAAACGTGACGGTGCCGAAGACCTCGGGCCCGCTCTGGTCGGCGAAGTTCAGGACCTTCTTGCCGTACTCGATGCAGTAGCCGGGGTCGTCGAAGGTTGTCGAGGGGGTCACCTTGCCCGATTCGAGCGCCGCCGTCGCGGTCACGACCTTGAAGGTCGAGCCGGGGATGAAAAGCCCTTGCGACACGCGGTCGAGGAGCGGTGCGGCCGGTGTGCAGGGCGCTCCGGCCGCGTCCCGCTGGATCTGGTTGAAGTGGCCCTCGACGAGGTTGGGGTCGTAGGTCGGCTGCGAGGCCCAGACGAGCACCTTGCCTGTCTTCGGGTCGAGGGCGACAGCGCCGCCGCAGTGGCCGGCGAGGGCGTCCTGCGCCGTCCGCTGCGCATTCGCGTCGATCGTCGTGACGACGTCGTTGCCGCGCTGGGTGATCCCGCGGAGCTTGTCGAGTGTGTTGTTGAGGAGGGTGTCGAGGTTGGCGTTCGAGCCGGTGAGGTAGTCGTTCATCGACTCCTCGAGCCCGGTGCGGGAGCGCTCGATCGTCGAGTAGCCGACGGGGCGCGCCGCGAGCTCGTCCGTCGGATAGGTGCGGAGATACCAGGTGCGTCCCAGTTGCTTCTTTCGCACCTTCTGGTTCCTCGCGAATGGGGTCTTCCCGTCCGAGGCAAGAATGGAGCCGCGGTCGATTGTGAGCTGCTGGACGATCAGCTGCGGGTTTCCCTGCCGCGCCTCCAGATCGGGCGCCTTCCAGAGCCAGTACGTCGTCATCACGATGAGCGCGACGAAGAGGCCGACGAGAACGAAGAAGAGCTTGCGGACCTGCCCGTTCACGAGCGCTCTCGATTCACGCGGTCGGAAATCATGAGGAGGAGCGCGAGGATCCCGAAGTTCGCGACGACGCTCGACCCGCCGTAGGAGACGAAGGGCAGCGTGATGCCGGTCAGTGGGATCAGGCCGCTGACGCCGCCCATGATGATGAACGCCTGGATCCCGATCGCCGCCGTGAGGCCGACCGCGAGCAGCTTCGAGAAGCCGTCGGAGGCCTGCAGCGCGATCTTGAAGCCGCGGTAGCAGAACACGACGTAGACGAGGACGAGGCCCGCCGCGCCGGCGAGGCCGAGCTCCTGGGCGATGCCTGCGTAGATGAAGTCCGTCTCCAGGTAGGGGATGTACGTGTTCCCCTCCGCCGTCAGGAGGACGCCGCGGCCGAGGCCCTGCCCGAAGAAACCGCCGCCCGAGATCGCGTAGATGGACTGGGCGAGCTGGTACCCCTGGTCATAGACAGGACATGCGCTCGAGAAGGTCCAGCTGCAGTCCAGCCAGATCGACACCCGCTCCCGCACGTGCGGCGTCACGTGGTAGAGGGCGTAGGCCCCCGCGGCGAAGAGACCGAGCCCGACGGCCACGTACTGCCAGCGTGCGGTCGCCACCCAGAGCATGGCGAGGAAGATCGAGAAGTAGAGGAGGCCGCCGCCGAGGTCGTTCGTCTGGAAGAGCACGAGCATCGCCCCTCCCCAGATGACGAGGAGAGGCCCGAAGTGCTTCAGCGAGGGCATGCTGAAGCGGCCGGATCCCATCGAGAGCATCTCGCGGTTGTCGCGCAGGTAGCCCGCGAGGAAGATGACCAGCAGGACCTTGGCGAACTCGCCCGGCTGGAAGACGATCCCGCCGATGCCGACCCAGAGATTGGCCCCGTTGATCGTGCGCCCGAAGTGCGGGACAGCGGGCAAGGCGAGGAGCAAGATCGCTGTCAGGCCGAGGATGTACTTGTAGCGGTCGAGCAACCGGTAGTCGCGGAGGAACACGACGAGGAGCGCGAACGCGGCGAGCCCGACGACCACCCAGAGCCCCTGGCGCAGCGCGAGGTCTGGGTCGATCCGGTAGATCATCGTCAGTCCGACTGCGGTCAGAAGACCGCCGAGCGGGAGGAGGAACGGGTCGGCGCTCGGCAGCGCGAAGCGGAGGATCACGTGCGCTGCCACGAAGACGGCGATGAAGAAGGCCGCATACGAGAGCGACCCCGCCGAGACGACGTCCTGGCGGGCGATGTAGACGGCCGTGAAGCCGGCCGCGGTCAGCAGGCCGACGAGGAGCAGGTTGACGAGCTCGCGATTGCGAAGCGTCAAAGTTAGGGCGAGGCCTCTTGCTCGTAGGAGTCGAGCCGGTCGCGAGCGGAGTCGTAGGAGGAGAGCTTGTGGTCGAGGAGGACCGCGCGCTCGGAGGGCGTGAGCTGCACGGCTTGGAGCTGGCTCACGTATCGCGGCCGGTAGAGGTGGACGCCGCCGCCGAGATCCCACGGCAGACCCTGGTACACGGCGACGTTTCCGTCCTCGTTCACACCGATGAAGTTCGCCCGCGTGAGCGCCCAGAACGCGACCGCGAAGATCGCGGTGACGAACGCCAGCGCGAGCGCGCCGAGCACCGCGCGCCGCCCCCAGCGAGCCTCGCCGGCAGGGACGGGTCGGGGTGCTGGCTCCTCCTCGTCGAGCGCCGGGCCCCATTCGCGCTCCGTGACCGCGGCCGCAGCCGGAGCGGGAGCCGCGATCGCCGGGGCCTCGAGGCCGGTGAGCGTGTCTTCGAGGTCGTCGTCCTGGCCGCGACCGTTGGGGGAGGGGGCCACCACCGTGTCCTCGAGCTCGCTGGGCCCTCCGGCCACACGGAACAGGACAACCGTGATGTTGTCCTCGCCGCCGGCCTTGTTCGCCGCCTTCACGAGCCCCTTGCCCGCCCGGTCGAGGTCGCCCGCCCGGGTGACGAGGTCGCGGATCTCCTCGTCGTCGACCATCGTGGTGAGGCCGTCGGAGCAGATCAGGAAGAGATCGTCGCTCTCCGCGGGGACCGTGAACGTGTCGACGTCGACTTCGCGGTCCGTGCCAAGGGCGCGGGTGATCACCGACCGCTGGGGATGAGCGTCTGCCTCTTCGGGGGTGATGCGCCCGCTTCGTACGAGGTCGGCGACGAGCGAGTGGTCGTCGGTGAGCTGCTCGAACTTCCCGCCGCGCAGCCGATATGCGCGGGAGTCGCCGACGTGGCCGATGACGAGAGCCTCGCCTGTGACGAGCGCGGCCGTGATCGTCGTTCCCATGCCGGACACCTGCGCATCGTCGGCCGCGCGCTCGAAGATCCGCCGGTTCGCCTCCTGGATGATCGCCGCGAGGCGCTCCTCTGGATCGAGCTCGTCCGCCTCGTGGAACTCGCGGAAGGCGGCGGCGGCGAGTCGGGAGGCGACCTCGCCGGCCTGCGCCCCGCCCATGCCGTCGGCGACCGCGAAGAGCGGGGGGTCGATGACCAAGGAATCCTCGTTTCGCCGCCGCTTGCGGCCGGGATCGGTGAATCCGGCTGTGTCCGTGACCCTCATCGCTCGAATCTGAGCTCCGTGTCGCCGATCTGGACGAGATCGCCGCGGTGGAGCTGCCTGCGGCCCTCGACGCGCTCGCCGTTCACGAAGGTGCCGTTCGTCGAGCCCAGATCAAGGATCCATACCCCGTCGCGTTGAGATTCGATCCGCGCGTGCTGCCCGGAGGCGAACTCGTCGCCGTCGAGGGAGATGGTGTTGTCGCCGCTGCGTCCGACGGTCACGGGCACGGGCCCCGCGTCGAAGGTCTTGCCGACGGCGACCGCCTTGCTGCGCTCGACGACCAGGCGGCCGGGATCGGCGACGTGATGCTCGGCGGCGAGTTGCGAGGGGGCGAGAATGAAGCTCTCCTGCGGCGCAACCTGCATGTCGCGGCCGGCCGAGCGCACCACGCGCCAGATGAAGACGTACAGCAGGACGAGGAAGGCCGCCTGAAGGGCCAGCAGAACGGGTTCGACGTTCATGGGCCTACTGGCCCATGAACGCGGGGAGGGAGTGTGAAGAAACCAGGAGGTTCCTTCACTGGAGCAAGGAAGCGCGTCCGTGGGGGAAACATGGTTTCCCTCACGGGAGCGAGCCGGAGGCGAGCGACGTTCATGCGATCTCGAACGTGACCTCTGTTTGGCCGAGCAGGATCCGGTCCTCGTGTTCGAGCTTTGCGCGGTCGGTGCGCTTGCCATTGACTTCGATGCCGTTCGTCGAGCCGAGGTCGACGACGAACCAGTTGCCGTTCTCGCGCCGAACCTCCGCGTGCCGTCGCGAGACGTTGGCGTCGTCAAGCGTGATGTCGCACTCGCGGGAGCGGCCGAGCACGACGACATCGCGCGAGAGCTCGTACGGCTTGCCGGCAACCTTGAGGCGTGCGCGGGAATCGTGCGCCAGGCCGAGCTCCTGCGCCTCGGCGGCCGAGACCGCGGCGGTGGCGGCGGGGGGCGGCGCGAACACCTTCGTTCCGCCCATGACGGGCTCAGACGCCTCTTCGGATGCTGCCTCCCCCCGCTCTCCGGGCGCCTGGACGAGTCGGGTGGCGATGCCGAACTCGCCCATGTCGAGGTCCTCGTCCTCCTCCATGAGCACCTTGGGGACGGAAAGGAGCGAATAGCCCTCCCGACGCGCGTGCTCGGAGAGGTAGTCGGCGAGCTCGGTGAGGAGCGAAGTCTCGTACGAGGCGAACTGCTTGCGGTCGTTCGGGGCGAGGTAGAGGACGTACTCGTTGGGCACGTACACGCGCGAGATGGAGACGGTCTTGTGCTCGTCCATCTCCTTCGCGAGCTTGCGCGCCAGCTCCACGGGCTGCACGTGCGAGCGAAACGCACGGCCGAACACTCCCTCCACGAGTGATTCGATGCGGTGCTCGATGCTCCGCAGAACGCTCATCGGGGGCATTTTGCCCTGAGCGGCCCGTCTAACGCGTACGTAGGAGCGGCAGCGCGAGAATCGCGGCGGCGAGCCAGACCCAGAGGACGAGCGGAAACGCGCCCACAGCACCGCCGGGGGCGATGAGCGCGGCGGCCAGGAATGCGGACCCCCAGACGGCGATTCCCCACAGGCCGCGGCTGCGCGCGGACGGAACGGCAAGCGTCGCGACGGCGAGAACCAAGGCTACGACCAAGATCTCGGGGCTCGCTCCCAGATAGTTCGTGAGCGCCGCGAGGGCTTCGTGAGGGGAGGACGTCGCGTGGAGGTCGAGCGACTTGCCGGTGCGGATGCCTGCGACCGCGGCGGCGCAGAGCGCTGCTGCCGCTGCGAGGGCGCCTCGCCGCGGGAGCCCGCGCGCGTCCGAGAACGCAATCGTGACGAGCGGGAGCGCCTGGAAGGCCGCGAGCACGGGGCCGGCGAGGAAGAGGAAGCTCGACCGCGGGTCGCGCCAGAAGAGGGCGAGCCAGACCGCTGCGAAGACCGAATAGACGACGGCGAGGCCGAGGGATGCGTTCCCGAGGGGGAGGACCGGGATGGCCAGCGCGAGCGCGAGGCCGGTGGTGGGATTGAGGAGAGCTGCCATCGCGACGAGCGCGCCGAGAAGGAACGGCCAGCCCGCTGGGAAGAAGGGGATGAGCCAGGCCGCGGCTCCGGCGAAGATTGCGGAGAGCCCCGCATGGGTGGCCCGCTCGGCGAGTGTCGTTCGCGAGGTCAGGGCGCGTGGCCGTTCGCCCACCTCGGTCCAGGCCATGCGCAAACGCGCGGCGGCTTCCTTCGCCCCCGGGCGCCGCGAAGGATCGGCGTCCAGGAACTTGTCCACCGTCGCGGTCAGCGCGCGCGGGAGGTCAGGACGTAGCGACGCCAGGGGCGGCGCGCCCTCCTGGACGCGCTTGGCGGTTTCCAACGGCGAGAAAGACGAGAACGGATGTCGGCCCGCCAGCGACTCCCACAGGAGGACGCCGACCGACCAGACGTCTGCGGCCCCGTTTGCCTCTCGGCCGGCGAGGCGCTCCGGGGCGATATAGGCGAGGGTTCCGGGAACGTCGCCGGCCGCCGTCAGCGTCTCGACTTCCTCGAGCTGGGCGAGGCCGAAGTCGAGCAGACGGACGGAGAGCTCCTCGCGGTCCTCGACCATGACGTTCCCGGGTTTTACGTCCCGGTGGAGAATTTTCTTGCCGTGCGCGTGAGCGAGCGCGTCGAGGACCTGGGCGCCGATCTCGACGGAGGCGGCGTCGTCGAGCTCGCCGCTTCGCAGGCACTGCCGCAGAGTCTTGCCGGGCACGTACTCGTAGGCGACATAGACGTGGTGGTCGTCGCGCTCGAGCGCGAGCGCGCGTAAGCAGCGCGGGTGGCGAAGCCGGGCCGCGGCTTCCACCTCCCGCTCAGCCCGCGACCCGGCCTTGCCTTCTCGGGGGACGACCTTGAGCGCGACGTCGCGTGCGGACCGTTCGTCTCGCACGAGCCAGACCGAGCCCGAACCTCCACTGCCGAGCGGCCTCAGGGGTCGGAATCGCCCGAGGACGAGATGATCGTGATGGAGAGCGACGGCGTGTTCCACGGCTCAGGCTCTTTGGCTTTTCGGCTGCAAACTCCTGCAATCTCCGGGCGCGGTGCTAGACTCCGGCGTTCTCCGGCCCCCATTTCGCGGTCATGTTCGAGCGCGAGAACCCAGATCCCCAAACAGATATCGAGTTCGATTTCTTCGACGAATCTCCGACTGTCGAGGGAGGCGAACGCGGTGGCGAGGGCGCGCCGCCACGCAGGCGCCGCAAGATGCCGACGCGGCCGCCCGGCGGTTCTAGCTCCTCTCTCCTCCGGCTCGGGCTGCTCATCGCCGGCGCGATCCTGCTCGCCGCTGTGCTCGTCCTGACGGTCAACAACTGCCGCGGCAACCAGAAGAAGGCGAAGTATCAGGACTACATGGAATCGGTGGGCGGTCCCGCCTCCGAGTCGGCCCAGGTCGGCAAGGACCTGAACGACCTCTTGACGCAGCCGGGCATCAAGCTCGCCGACCTCAAATCGCAGCTCGAAGGGCTACGCCAGCAGCAGGCGCAGATCGTGGCCAACGCGAGCGCGCTCGACGCGCCGGGGCCGCTTCGGGAGCAGCAGCAGAGCCTCGTCGAGGCGATGCAGTTCCGCGTCAACGGCCTGAGCGGCCTATCCGTCGCGTTCGGGGACGTCCAGGGGACGCCGAGCACTGCGGAGTCCGGTAGAAACCTCGCCATCCAGGCTCAGCGGCTGATCGCGAGCGACGTGGTCTATCTGGATCTCTTCAAGCAGCCCTCCGAGGGGGTCATGCATGACGAGGGCGTCACGGGCGTGCCCGTCCCGGCCTCCGTCTTCGTCACGAATCCGGACTTCGGCAGCCCGACGTTCTGGAAGCAGACGGTCGACCGCCTGACGCAGAGCCCCCAGGCTGGTGGCCTGCACGGAAACGAGATCACGTCCGTCGTGGTCCAGCCGGGGGACCAGCGCCTCTCGACCAGCGAGGACAACACGGTGCTCGTGACCGACAACCTCTCGTTCCAGGTGAGCGTCAAGAACTCAGGGGACAGCCAGGAGACCCAGGTCATCGTCACGCTGACGATCAAGCAGGATCCGGTCATCCGGCGGATGCAGACGATCTCGGTCATCAGCCCGGGCGAGACGAAGATCGTGATCTTCAAGGACCTGCCCGCACCGACGTTCGGGTCGCCGGTCAACGTCCAGGTGAATGTCGAGCCCGTTTCGGGCGAGACGAACAGATCGAACAACAGCTTCGAGTACCCCGTCATCTTCAGTCTCGGATAGACGATGTCCGGTATCTCCGCCGCCGTCTGGATCGCGATCGGCGCCGCCGCGCTCTCGGTCGTGACGTTCGCCGTCGCGATCGCCTTCTACGTGCAGCTCCGGAACGTGCGGCGCGCGCAGAAGGTGATGATCGGCAACGGCACCGACGATCTCGTCGACTTCGCCGTCTCCCTGCAGGCGCGGATCGATGACCTTCACCGCGCCGTTGACGAGGTCGCTGCGGGCCTCTCGCGCATCGACAAGCGCGTGGACGGCTGCCTGTCGCACACCTCGATCGTCCGTTATGACGCCTACGAGGACGCGGGCGGCCATCAGTCTGCTTCGCTGGCCTTCCTCGACGCGGCGCGGTCGGGGGTCGTGGTCAGCGCGATCCAGGGACGCGACTATGCCCGGATCTACGTGAAGGAGCTCGACCGGGGCCGCGCCGCGGTGGCTCTCTCGCCCGAGGAGCAGCAGGCCGTCGACCGGGCGATGACGTACTAGGAGTTTCTTTGACTTACCGCAAGGCCGAAATCCGTTCTTTCCGCGACGAGGACGAGGCGGTTCTCTTCGGCCTTGCGAGCCTCGACCGCGGCGCGGACTCGCGAACGCTTGCGATCCTCGAGCGGGAGACCGTCTTCGTCGCCGAGCTCGAAGGCTCGCCTGCAGGCTACGTTGCCCTGGCACGCGCTGAGGATGCGGTGCGGATCGACCAGCTCTTCGTCAGCCCGGAACACGAGGCGGAAGGCATTGGCCGCCAGCTGCTCGAGTGGGCCGAGGGTTACGCGATCGCCGAGCGGGCTGCGAGACTCGAGGTCGTCGTGGAGGCCGAGAACCGCCGCGCGCGCGACTTCTACCGCGGCCGCGGGTTCACCGAGGCCGGCGAGAACCTCGTCGAATTGCGGCTTCCGCAGGCGCCCACTTAGTTACTCTTTGGAGCGGTGCAGCAGGTTCTCGTTCTGAACGCGAGTTACGAGCCGCTCAACGTCTGTTCGGTGCGGCGTGCCCACGTGCTTGTGTTCAAGGGGAAGGCCGAGGTGCTCGAGGACCTCCCGCGTCCTCTCCGCTCCGCGAGCGACACGTTCCAGTGGCCGCACGTGATCAGGCTCGTCCAGTACGTACGCGTTCCGCGTGCGGTGAAGCGGAAGATCTCGCGCAGGGCTCTCTTCGCCCGCGACGGCTGGCGCTGCCAGTACTGCGGCTCGACGGGCAAGCTCACGCTCGACCACGTCGTCCCTCGGAGCCGGGGAGGCGACTCCGTGTGGGAGAACGTCGTCACCTCGTGCGCGCCCTGCAACCTGAAGAAGGGAAACCGCCTCCTCGACGAGGTCGAGATGCGCCTGTTCTCGTCGCCGAAGCCACCTTCGCCCTCGCTCTTCGTCACGCTCGCGGCCCCCAAGGTCCCCGACGTCTGGCAGCCGTATCTCACCGCGTTCGGAACGTCCACGTCCACCGCGGCGGCTTGACCGTGGGCGGACGTCGGCCCCGTCGTCTACACTGAAAGAAGTACGTAGGCGACGAGGCCTCGGACGAGTCCGTCCGGGGCTCTTTGCATTTAAAAGGAGGCGAGTGCATGGCGACAGTTGAGCGGAAAGGCAGGGCGACGAGCATTCCGTCGGAGCGCGAGCGAGTGTTGCGAGAGGTGAACGAGCAGAGCGTGAAGTTCATCCATCTCTGGTTCACCGACATCGAGGGCCATCTGAAGAGCTTCTCGATCACGCCCGCCGAGCTCGAGGGCGCGCTCGACGACGGGATGGGCTTCGACGGCTCGTCGATCACCGGGTTCAACGCGATTGAGGAATCCGACATGGTCGCGATTCCCGACCCGACCACCTTCCAGCTCATGCCGAACGGCGACGTCCGCGTCGCGCGGATGATCTGCGACGTCGTCACTCCCGACGGGCAGCCGTACGACGGCGATCCTCGCAACGTCCTGCGCCGCGCGCTCGAGCGCATGCACTCGATGGGCTTCGACACCTTCAACGTCGGCCCCGAGCTCGAGTACTTCCTCTTCAAGGACGACAAGGGCACCGAGCCGCTCGACGAAGGCGGCTACTTCGCCATGACGACGATGGACGCCGCGAGCGACCTTCGCCACGACACGGTCAAGGCGCTCGAG
>JBKPPF010000060.1:0-21345 GCA_046733475.1 Actinomycetota bacterium | reverse complement strand
CCCGCTCGGCTCGCGCATCCTCTTCGTCGCCGATGCCTACGACGCGATGACGACCGACCGCGTCTACCGCTCCAAGCTCTCGCACGATCGCGCCATCTCCGAGCTCGAGCGCTGCGCGGGGACGCAGTTCGACCCGGAGGTCGTCTCCGCTTTCAAGCAAGAGTTCGACGAGCCGCGCCTACCGGACCTCGTCGTCCTCGAGACCGCGTAGAACTTCGGCCGCGCGAGCGGCGTATCGTCTTTTGAGATGCGCACGTGGCTCGTGCTCGCGGCAGTCCTCGCCGTCGCCGCGGCTGCGGCCGCGGACGGGCTGCGCGGCGGCCTGCGCGACGGAGGTTCCAAGGCCACTGCGCCGGCGGAAAGGCGGATCGTTCCTCCCGGCGTGCCGTCCGGGTTCATGGGCTCCGTCTTCTACAGCGATCCTGCGGACGGTTGCCGCCTCCACTCCCTACGGCTCGTCGGTTTCACGGAGGCTCAGCCGCCGAACCACAGCGGTTGCAGGTTCTCCCTTTCCCCGGACGGAACGAGGGCAGCACCGGGAGGATCCGTTTGGAGTCCGCTCGGAGGCGTGGTCGCCGTCCCGAGAGACGACGGGTTCGGGCTCGAGACCGCCCCCGGGCACACGATCCTCGCACGCGGGCGCACTCCCGCCTTCAAGCCGGATGGGACACTCACCCAGGTTCGCGGCGGCGAGCTCGTCGAGTGGAGCATCGACTGCCGCCCCGGCGACCGCCTCTTCACGCTTCCCGGAGACAACGCGACGGCGCGTTGCGTGCGCACCGTGTACCCACACCCAGTCGAGGCCCTCGCCTGGTTCTCGAACTCCCGCTTCGCGGCCGTCCTGCCGTCCCGGGAGCTCGTGATCGTCGATCACAGCAACGTCCTGGTCCGCGCCCGCCTGCCGCGATTTCGCAGCGCCTCGCTCGAGCTCAGCCCGAAGAGGAGCGTCGCCACCCTCTGGCTCGACGGCGAGCTCGCGGGCACGTTCGACGCCGAAGGCGGGCCGGCACCCATCGCGCCCGTCGGCACGGTGACCGCGCTCGCGTGGGCGCCGAGCGAGCGGTGGGTGGTCGCCGCCACCCGGGAGGGCGCGGTCTTCCTCCTTCGGCCGGACACAGGCGACGCCCGCGTGCGCCGGCTCGGCATCTCCGCCCGCGACCTGGCTTGGCGCTGATGCGAAACGCCCTCACCTGGTTCGTGGCCGGAGCGGTCGTCCTGCTTCTCGTCATCGCCGTCGCAGACGCAATCCGCAGCCGCTCGGAGGCGTCCGGCTCCCCGCCGCCTCCACCGCGCATCCTCCATGGGGTCATCGTGACGGCGGACGCGGCGTGCGAGACGCAAGCCTTCCGCTTCCCGAGCATGGCTCCGGAGCGGCCGCCGCGCCCGCCGGACTGCAACGGGCTGGTGTGGAGCCAGGACGGGTCTCTGGTCGCGCGCTGCAAGGGCGACTTCACGTCCGTGACGAGCTCGCAAGGGATTCGGTTTCCGAACGTGGACGGATGCGCGCCGGCCTGGCGGACAGACGGCGCGCTCAGCGTGGTCCTCGACGGCAACATCGTCATCGCGCGCCGACACGGCAGCCCCTTCATGTTCTTCTCCCGGCTCCAGCTCGCCGAGGCCCTCCGGGCCGCCGGGGTCGAGAATGACGAATGGAGGTTCGCGCAGGTGAGCTGGTTCGGGCTCGCGAGCTTCGTCGCAGTCCTCGAAGGGGAGAAGGGAGAAGCGGCGGTTGCGGTCTTCGCCCAGGGCGGGCTCGAAAGCTTTCTGGCCGAGCCCGGCGCACGGATCGAAGACCTGCGCTCGAGCCCGCTGGGGAACTTCGGCTTTGCGCTTATCCACCCCGAGCGCGAATACGTGATGGTGAGCCGGGGCGGCGACCTGATCGCCATTCCTCACGTGCGCGGCGCGGACGCGATCGCCTGGTCTCCTGACGAGCGCTACGTCGCCATCGCGACCGACGACGAAACGGTGATCGGCCGCACAGGCAGCACCAGCGTGGTGACGACGCTCCCGTTCGGGGCCCACGCCCTCGCCTGGCTGACCTAGTGCGTTAGAGCGGGATGTTCCCGTGCTTGCGCGGAGGGCGGCGCTCGCGTTTCGTGATCGCCGTCTTGAGCGCGTCGACCAGCACCGGCCGCGTCCGCCTCGGCTCGATGACGTCGTCCACGTAGCCGCGCTCGGCTGCGACATACGGGTTCGCGAACTGCTCCTTGTACTCAGCGATCAGCTCCGAGCGGCGCGCGTCCGGATCCTCCGCGTCCTCGAGCTCCTTGCGGAAGACGATGTTCACCGCCCCCTCGGGCCCCATCACCGCCACCTCGGCGGTCGGCCACGCGAAGTTGAAGTCCGCGCGGATGTGCTTGGAGCTCATGACGTCGTAGGCACCGCCGTAGGCCTTGCGGGTGATGACGGCGAGCTTCGGCACGGTCGCCTCGCAATAGGCGTAGAGGAGCTTCGCGCCGTGCCGGATGATGCCGCCCCACTCCTGCGCCGTTCCGGGCAGAAAGCCGGGAACGTCAACGAAGGTCACGAGCGGGATGTTGAAGGCATCACAGAAGCGGACGAAGCGCGCCGCCTTCACGGAGGAGTCGATGTCGAGTGTGCCGGCCAGCGCGCGCGGGTTGTTCGCGACGATTCCCACCGGATGGCCACCGAGCCGCGCGAACGCGCAGACGATGTTCTCGGCCCAGAGCTCCTGCACCTCGAGCAGCTCGCCGTCGTCGACGACCTTCTCGATCACGGTCCGCATGTCGTACGGCTTCGTCGGCTCGTCCGGCATCAGCGTGTCGAGCTCCGCGTCCTCTCGCCCGATCGGGTCGGAGGGCTCGAACCAGGGCGGCGGATCAACGTTGTTCTGCGGCAGGAACGAGAGCAGGTAGCGCGCGTCCTCGAGACACGCCTCCTCGCCGTCGGCCGTGAAGTGGGCGACCCCGGACTTCGACGCATGCGTCGCCGCGCCGCCGAGCCCCTCGAAATCGACGTCCTCACCGGTCACGGTCTTCACGACCTCGGGGCCCGTGATGAACATGTACGAGCTCTCCTTGACCATCAGGACGAAGTCGGTCATGGCCGGCGAGTACACCGCCCCGCCGGCGGTCGGGCCCATCACGAGGCTGATCTGCGGGATGACGCCCGAGGCCTGCACGTTGCGCCAGAAGATCTCGGCGTAACCGCCCAGCGAGACGACGCCTTCCTGGATACGCGCGCCGCCCGAGTCGTTGATTCCGATCAGCGGGCAGCCGAACTTGAGCGCGAGGTCCATCACCTTGCAGATCTTCTCGGCGAAAGCCTCGGAGAGCGTGCCGCCGAAGACGGTGAAGTCCTGCGAGAAGACGAAGACGCGCCGGCCGAAGATCGTCCCGTACCCGGTGACGACGGCGTCGCCCCACGGGCGGCGATCCATCATCCCGAAGTGTGGGTTGCGGTGGCGCACGTAGCGGTCGAGCTCGACGAAGCTGTCCGGATCGAGGAGCTTCTCGATGCGCTCCCGCGCGAGGAGCTTGTTGCGGGAGCGCTGCCGCTCGACCGCGCGCGGGTCGCCGGAGTGGAGCGCCTCGTCGCGGAGGGCCTGAAGTTCCTCGAGTTTGTCGCGCGTCCCCTTGTCCTCGGCCTCGGCCACGTGCCTATCTTCCTTCAGACGCAGCGCATCTCGCCACATCTGGCGCGCCACCCGCCCGAATTTCCGAAGTACGCTCGAAAGCGGGTGGTGGTTCGGGGTGGCCCCTAGAGATCGTCGGGCACGCGTGAGTACATGACCATGTCGCGCCTCTCGCCCTTGAACGCGAGCGCGGAACGAAGGACTCCCTCGCGCACGAACCCCGCCTTTTCGGCCACGCGCTGCGAGGCTTCGTTCGCAACGTCGGCCCGAAGCTGGAAGCGCCCGAGCCCCTTGTCGACAAGGGCCCAGCGGGCTATGAGCCGGAGCGCGCGGGTCGCCACCCCGCGGCCTCGCGCCTCCCGTTTCACCCAGTAGCCGACTTCGCCGATCCCGCCGTCGAGATAGCGGACGCCGATCGATCCGAGTAGCTCGTCGCTCGCCTTGTCCACCACGGCGAAGCTCTCCTCCTCATCCGACTCGAGCCATTGCCGAGCGTCGGCTTCCGTGTACGGCGAGGGCACCGCCGTCCAGCGCGGGATCTCGGGGTCCTGACAGGCGGCCGCGATCGCAGGCACGTCCCCCTCCTCGAAGGGCCTCAGCCGAACGACGTCATCTTCGAGCGTCACGGCGCGTGGTGGGCGTCGTGCGTGCCAAACTCGTCCCGCAGGGCGTTGCAGATCTCCCCCACCGTGCAGTGCGCCGCGAGAGCCTCCCGCATCGGAGGAAGGAGGTTGTCTGCCCCTCGCGCGCTGTCACGCACTCGCGCAAGCGCCGCCTCCGCGGCCGCCCCAACGCGGTCCGCACGGACCCGCCCGGTGCGCTCGAGCTGGCGCCGCTCGGCGTCTGGATCGAGGCGGTACAGCTCGATCTCCTCGTCTCCCTCTTCTTCGACGAAGCGGTTGACGCCGACGAGGACGCCTTCGCCGCTCTCGAGCGCGCGCTCGTGCTCGTAGGCGGCATCCTCTATCTCGTGCTGCGTGAACCCCTGCTCGACCGCCGCCACCGCGCCGCCGAGCTCCTCCACGCGCTCGATCAGGGCCCACGCGCGCTCCTCCAGCTCGCGGGTCAGGCTCTCGAGGAAGTACGCACCGCCGAGCGGGTCGGCCGTATCGGTGCCGCCCACCTCGTTCGCCAGCACCTGCTGCGTCCGCAGGGCGATGCGCGCCGCCCGCTCGGTCGGGAGCGCGAGCGCCTCGTCGTAGCCGTTCGTATGAATGGATTGCGCGCCGCCGCAAACGGCCGAGAGCGCCTGGATCGCGACGCGGACGATGTTGTTCTCCGGCTGCTGAGCGGTCAGCGTCGAGCCGCCCGTCTGCGCGTGGAACCGGAGCGCCTGCGCTTTCGGGTTCGTGGCGCCGAAGCGCTCGCTCATGATCCTCGCCCAGAGCGTCCGCGCTGCCCGGAACTTCGCCACCTCCTGGAAGAAGTGGTTGTGCGCATTGAAGAAGAAGGAAAGCCGCTCCCCGAACTCGTCGGGTGAGAGCCCCGCCTCCACCGCCGCCTGGCAGTAGGCGATCCCGTGCGCGAGCGTGAAGCCGAGCTCCTGCACCGCCGTCGAGCCCGCCTCGCGGATGTGGTACCCGGAGATCGAGATCGTGTTCCACTTCGGCAGCCGGTCGTGGCAGTAGGCGAAGAGGTCGGTCGTGATTCGCATCGAGGGGCGCGGCGGGAAGATGTAGTTCCCGCGCGCCACGTACTCCTTGAGGATGTCGTTCTGCACGGTGCCGCGGAGCTGGGCGCCCGCGACCCCCTGGCTCTCGGCCACGAGCTCGTAGAGGAGGAGGAGCAGCGCAGCCGGCGCGTTGATCGTCATCGACGTGGACACCTCGCCGAGCGGGATCGACTCGAAGAGGATCTCCATGTCCGCGAGCGAGTCGATCGCGACGCCCGTGCGGCCCACCTCCCCCGCCGCGCGCCCGTCGTCGGAATCGAGGCCGAGCTGGGTCGGGAGGTCAAAGGCGACCGAAAGCCCCGTCTGGCCGCGCTCGAGCAAGTAGCGGAAGCGGGCGTTCGTCTCCTCGGCCGAGGCGAAACCCGCGTACTGCCTGATCGTCCAGGGACGGCCGCGGTACATGTCCGGATACGGCCCGCGAGTGAACGGAAACTCGCCCGGCCGCCCGAGCTCCACACCGCCGGCGTCCTCGGCCGTGTAGAGCGGCTTGACCTCGATGCCCGAGTCGGTCTCGCGGCGGTCTTCGGCCTTCGCCATCGCCTCTAGGCTAACGCCCATGCGAGTCACCGTGAGGCTTTTCGCCGGCCTGCGCGAGCACGCGGGTACAGGGCGGCGCGACGTCGACCTCGGCGACGGAGCCAGAGTCGAGGACGTCTGGCCGGCACTCCAGCTCGGCGACGAGCCCGGAGGCCTCGTCTTCGCCGTGAATCGCGTCTATGTCGAGCGCAGCAAGGCCTTGGCCGAGGGGGACGAGGTCGCGCTCATACCGCCTGTTTCGGGCGGCGCGTTTCGCCTCACGGGTGACCCCATCGACCTCGCCGCCGTCGTGGCCGAGGTCGAGGACGAGCGCGCCGGCGCCGTCGCCACCTTCGTCGGCACTGTGCGGACACAGTCGCGGGGCCGGCGGGTCGTGCGGCTCGAGTACGAGGCCTACGAGGGCATGGCCGAGAACGTCATGGCAGATCTCGCCGGGCAGCTGAAGGAGCGCTACGACCTCTGCGCCATCGCGATCACACACCGCGTGGGGGCCTGCGAGATCGGAGACGCGAGCGTCGCGATCGCGGTATCCGCGCCACATCGCCAGGATGCGCTCGCCGCCTGCAAGGACGCGATCGACACGCTCAAAGAGAGGGTGCCCCTGTGGAAGAAGGAGGTCTACGACGACGGCGAGGAGTGGATCGGCCGAGGGTCCTAGCTAGCCGTCGGCGCAGACGGCGTACACATCGAAGCTCCATTCCTCGTCGCGCCGATCGACGAAGTTTCCATCGCGAAGGCCTGCCAGGCGGCCGGCGCCTGGCCGACCTGCCCCGGGAAGGCGTGGAGGGTCTCGAGGCCGGTAATCCCGCCGCCCGAGGCCCCGCACCCCGCAAGGAGCACTGCGGCGACGAGCAGCAGAACCAAGCGAGTCATGCCTTTCGGCGGTCCGTGGTCTTACCTCCCCAGTCGTCCGCCGGTTGCTCGGCGGTTCAAGGGATCGGCCGCTGGCTACGATGAATCTGACGTGGGCCCATTCACCCCCCAACACGAGCCGGACTACCCGGTCTACGAGCCGGAGCCCCAGCGTGAGTACAAGCCGATCCATCCCGAGCCCCGCTGGAAGGAGATCGGGAAGAAGCTGATCGCGCCGCTCGCGGCGATCGGCGCCCTCCTGGCGAAGTTCAAGTTCCTCGCGCTCGCGCTCTTCAAGTTCAAGATCTTCGCGACCTCGGGGACGATGCTCGTCTCGATCGCGGCCTACGCGTGGATCTGGGGCTGGAGGTTCGCCGTCGGCTTCGTCCTCCTGATCCTCGTCCATGAGCTCGGCCACGTCTTCGAGCTGCGCCGCCAGGGCGTGCCGGCCTCGGCACCGTTGTTCATCCCCTTCCTCGGCGCCGTCGTCGGGATGAAGCAGATGCCTGCAGACGCCTGGAAGGAAGCGCGCGTCGCGCTGGCAGGGCCGATCCTCGGCACCCTCGGCTCGCTGGTCGTCTGGGGGCTCGGCGAGGCGTTCGACTCCCCGCTCCTGATCGCGCTCGCCTTCACGGGCTTCTTCCTCAACCTCTTCAACCTCCTCCCGATCGTGCCGCTCGATGGAGGACGTGCCGTCGCCGCCGTCCACCCGGCGCTCTGGGCCGTGGGCTTGGCCGGCCTCGTCGCCCTCGCCTTCTGGCACCCGAACCCAATCCTCATCCTCATCCTGGTCGTCGGCGCCGTCGAGCTCTGGCGCCGCTGGCGCGAGCGCGAGAGTCCGGCGGCTGCGGCGTACTACAAGGTGACGACCTCCCAGCGGCTCACGGCCGGAGCCGTGTACATCGGGCTCGCCGTGTTCCTCGCAGTTGCGATGACGGCGACCCATCTCGAGCGCACGTTCTAGCTTGGACGACCGGCGGCTCCTCCAGAGCGACGACGGCGCCGAGCGCGAGCACGTCACCAAGATCGCGGACGAGTTCTTCGAGGGGTTCGAGGCGGTCTCGGCACTCGCCAAGCCGGCCGTCACGATCTTCGGCTCGGCCCGCATACGGGATGACCACCCGTACTTCGTCGCGGCGGTCGACGTCGGCAAACGCTTCGCGGAAGCAGGGTTCACCGTCGTAACGGGAGGCGGGCCCGGGATCATGGAGGCCGCGAACCGCGGTGCACGTGAAGGCGGCGGTCTCTCCGTCGGCTTCAACATCGAGCTGCCTCACGAGCAGGGCTCGAATCCCTATCTCGACGTCGATCTCACGTTCAACCACTTCTACGCCCGCAAGACGATGTTCGTGAAAGCCGCCGAGGGGTTCGTGATCTTTCCGGGTGGCTTCGGGACGCTGGACGAGCTCTTCGAGTCGCTGACCCTCATCCAGACCGGGAAGGTCGTGCACTTCCCCGTCGTCCTCTTCGACTCCGACTACTGGGAGGGGCTGATGCTCTGGGCGCGGGGCCGACTCCTCCGCGAAGGGATGATCTCCGAGGAGGATGTCGACCTCCTGTACGTGAGCGACGACCCGGCGGAGACGGTGGCGACTGTCGTGGCCGGCTACCAGAACCGGCTCGCCGCGCAGCCGCCGACGTCTCCCGCCAAAGCCGACGCGCAGTAACCCGCTGGACTAGCGGACGCGCTCGCCCGCGTCGACTTCGCCGCGCCAGCCCCCGGTCTCGGCGCCGCGCGACTCGATGAAGTCCTTGAACCGCTCGAGGTCGCCCTTGACTTGGCGGCTGTCCGAACCGAGAGCCGAGCCGAGCGCCTCGACCATGCCCTCGTTATCGTGCTCCATCTCGACGGTGACCTTCGTCGTCGCCTGGTCGACCTTCTCGAAGAGCACACGGCCGGAGTTGTAGTGGCCGTCGAGCGCACGCCACGATACGACCTCGTCCGGGCGCTGCTCGGTGATCTCGGCGTCCCACTCATGGCGCTTGCCGGCGATCTCGGCGACCCAGTGGAGGTGCGTGTCGTCGGTCTGCGAGACCGCTTCGACGGCCTCCATGAAGCGCGGGAACTCCTCGAACTGCGTCCACTGGTTGTAGACGGTCGAGATGGGACATTCGACGGTGATCGATTCGGTGACAGATGCCACGAAGACCCCCTCCTATAGTCGTTTTCGTCTAGACGGGGGTACCCGCGAGCGGGTCGGCTAACCCTTGAAGCGGCGCACCAGCGCCCATGCGGCCGGCAGTAGCGCGCCGGCGAGATACAGCTTGATCAGGTCGCCCACCACGAACGGGTAGAGGCCTGCTTCGAGGGTGTCCTCGAGCCCCGTGTCGAGCTTCGCCGCGAGCCAGGGAAGCCCGAAGAGGTAGATGACGACGTTGCCGGAGAGCATCGCTGCGACCGCCGAGGAGAAGCGACGGTCCCACCGCTCCTGCGCGAGGAAGCCGGTCAGTACGGCGGCGAGCACGAAGCCGATGATGTAACCGCCGGTCGGGCCCGAGAGCACGTCCCAGCCGTGCGTTTGGTCGGCGTAGATGGGCGCGCCTAGAGCGCCGACGAAGATGTAGACCCCGAGGCTGGCCACCGCGAGGAGCGAGCCGAGCGATGCGCCGACGAGGACGACGGCGAACGTCTGGCCCGTGATCGGCACCGGCGTGAACGGAAGGCTGATCGAGACCTGCGCAGTGAGGGCGACGAAGCCCGCGCCGCCCAGCACGAGGAGGACGTTGGTCAGCAGGCTCGAGCGGGGAAAGACCGCGAGTCGGAGAGTTGCTGCGTCCGGCCTCATGCCGGCGGCAGCTTATCCGCTTGTGGGAAGGACGATGTAGGGACCGGGCGGCTTGCCGCCGGGGCCATACACGGTCGTCGGGTTCTCGGGGGTGTAGCGCGTGAAGAAGTCGTCCTCCCGGACGAGCTTCCCGTGCTCGTAGACCTTGCGGTGTACGTTCGTGTCGAACCCGGGCCCGCCGCCCGCAACGACGGACTGCGAGCCGGGCGCGGCCGTGGGGTCGATCGCGTACTGCATCTTCGGCTGCGTGTAGTTCGTCGGGCTCGCGGTCGTCGAGGTGACCTTCCGGCCCTGCTTCGTCCCGTAGAAGCTGATCGTGAAGGTCGCGTCCGTGTAGCTCACGTCGATGAGGATCGCGTGCTTCAGGTCGTTCTTGAAAGCGAGGTCAGGGCCTCCCCAGGAGACCGTCGCGTCGCGGCCCATCGGGTAGTGGCTGATGTACCAAGAGTGGTTGTGACGCTCGCTCACCGGCAGCCCGGCCTCGAAGGCTGCGTTGAAGATCGTCGTGGCCGTCTGGCAGACACCGCCGCCGATCGACGGGATGAGGACGCCGCCGAAGATCATCTGGCCTTCGCGGAACCCGCGCTCGATCGTGCGCGGCCCGACGACCTCGTTGTACGAGAACGTCTCACCGGCCTTCACGACTGTGCCGTCGAGGTAGTTCCCGAGGAGATGCACGTTCCAGATCCGGTTCGACGAGGAAAGGCCCATGTCGGTCGTGAAGGTCGAGATGCGCTCGCGGATGCCGAGCGCCCTTGCGTCCTTCGTCGTCAGTTCGGGCGCAAGCGTCGCAAGCCCCAGCACGGCGAGCCTGCGACCGGCACCCGTGCCAGCCTCGTAGATGGCGCCCTGGGCGCCCTTGACGTCGAGGGTCGTCCCGTTCTTCGCTTTTATGAGGTATGCGCGGTCGCCCGAGACGCGGAAAGTGGCGTCCTCGGGCTTCCGCGTGAACGGCTTGACGAGCGGGTGCAGCTCGCGCTCGATCACCGCCGGGTCGAGAACGACGTTCACCGCGACTGCCTTCGGCTCGAAACGGACGAGGGAGGCGAGCTGAACGCGGCCGAGTTGGCCGATGGCGCCCTCGCCTTCGAGCTTGAGCCTCACCGGAGCTGCAGCAATCGTGCGCGCGGTCGTCGCCGCGCGCTCGGCCGCGTCGGTGGAGATGGGCGGCTGGACGCTCTTGACCTGGACCTCGAAGGACGGCAGCCCGGCCAGCGCGGTTTCCCGAAGCGAGTCGAGGACCGCCTCCTGGTCGATCGCGGTGCCTTCGCGGCCGGGAACGACGACCGCCTCGTTCCCATCCATGGACACCCGGGCGGAAACGGGGCGCTTGGTGAGCGCCGCCAGCTCGTCCGCCATCGCGTCGCGGCCCGACTCGCGGACGCGAAGCACGGGCTGGACGTCCCGGTGCACGGCGAAGGAGACCGCGAGCGCGCCGAGGCGCGTGGAGACGGATTCGCGTGCGGATTCGTACGCCGCGCGCTCGCTCGCCGCGCCGTCCACCTGGAAGATGTTGGAAGGCATCACCCGCAGCGACTTGCCTCCGACGACGATCTCGACCGGCTGGTCCAGCCGTGCGCCGACCTCGGCGTCGATGCGCGCTCGCGCGTCGGCCGGCGCGAGGCCGCCGACATCCACGCCGGCCACCGAGACACCGGGGAGCACCGAGTTCCGGAGCGTGTACGCGCGGGCGAGGATCGCACCACCGGCCACCGCGATCACCATCGCCACCACGAGGAACACCGTGCTCGGTCTGCCGAGACGCTGGATGGGGCGCGCAAGGCGTGCGGCGATCTCGGTCATGGGCCTCGGAGACTAGCGGCAAACGCGGCGTATCATCACGCGAAATGCAGCAAGAGAACCCTTTACGGACACTGCCCTCGGTAAACGAGCTCCTGCGGGACGAACGGCTCGTCGCATTCGAGTCCGACTACGGTCACGAGCTGGCCCTCGACGCCGCGCGCAGGGCGATCGACGCGGCTCGTGAGAGGGTCTCCGCGGGCGAGCAGCCGGGGGACATCGTCGCCGACGCCCTCGACTTTCTCCAGGGCACGGCCGCGCCGAGGCTACGGCGCGTTCTCAACGCGACCGGAGTCATCCTTCACACGAACCTCGGGCGAGCGCCGCTCGCGGCCGGCGCACTCGAACGCATCCGAGAGGTCGCGGGCGGGTACGCGAATCTCGAGTACGACCTCGAGAAAGGCACGCGCGGCTCCCGCCAGGACCACGTCGCACCCTTGCTTCGCGACCTCACCGGCGCAGAAGCCGCACTAGTGGTCAACAACAACGCCGCCGCCGTCCTCCTGGCCATTGCCGCGCTCGCGGAAGGGCGCGACGTGATCGTCTCGCGCGGTGAGCTCGTCGAGATCGGCGACGGCTTCCGGATCCCCGACGTGCTCGCCCGCTCGGGAGCCCGCCTCGTCGAGGTCGGCACGACGAACCGTACGCGCCTCGAAGACTACGAGCGTGCAATCGGCGCCCGAACCGCCGTCCTGCTTCGCGTGCATCAATCGAATTTCCGGGTCGTGGGCTTCACGGAGAGCCCGAAGCTGGAAGACCTCGTCGGGCTCGCGGAGGATCGCGGCCTCGTCCTCGTCGATGACCTCGGCTCCGGCGTCCTGGCGGACGTCGGCGACGAGCCCACGGTGCCCGAGAGCCTCGCGGCCGGCGCTCACGTCGTCACCTTCTCCGGGGACAAGCTCTTCGGGGGGCCGCAGGCAGGGATCGTCCTCGGCCACGCAGACCTGGTCGAACGGCTCCGCCGCCACCCGCTGCAGCGGGCCCTCCGTGCGGACAAGCTGACCCTGGCAGCGCTCGAAGGAACGCTCGCGCTCTACCGCTCGGGCCGGGGCGGCCCCCCGGTCATCCACATGCTGACCGAGCCGGCCGAAGCCGTCCGCGCCCGGGCCGACCGCCTCGCCGAGCTGACGGGCGGGACAATCGAGGAGACGGTCGCGCGCGCCGGGGGCGGCTCGCTCCCCACGACCGAGTTCAAGAGCTTCGCCTGCGCGCTCGAGGAGACGCTTGCGGAGCCGCTGCGCCGGGCCGACGCGCCAGTGATCGGGATCGTGCGCGACGGCGCGCTCCTGCTCGACTGCCGCACGCTCACCGACGAGGAGGTCGAGGAGGCGGCGCGGGCGGTGAATGAATGCCGCTCACGGTAGGAACCGCGGGCCACATCGACCACGGCAAAACGTGGCTCGTCCGGGCGCTGACCGGGAAGGACACCGACCGGCTCCCCGAGGAGCAGGCGCGAGGGATCTCCATCGACCTCGGCTACGCGCCGCTCGACCTTCCGGACGGGCGCCGGCTGTCGCTCATCGACGTGCCGGGCCACGAGCGCTTCGTGCGCAACATGGTTGCCGGGGCGAGCGGCATCGACCTCTTCCTCCTCGTCGTCGATGCGGGCGAGGGGGCACGATCGCAGACCCTTGAGCATCTGGCGATCGTCCGGCTCCTCGGAATCGAGCACGGAGTGGTCGCTATCACGAAGGCCGACGTGGTCGAGCCGGAGCTCGTGGAGCTCGTCGCCGAGGAGGCTCGCGAGCTCGTGACCGGCGCCCAGGTGGTCGTCACGAGCGCGAAGACCGGCCAGGGGCTCGACGAGCTCCGTGCGGCGCTCGGGGAGACGGCCGACCGCGTGGCCAAGGAGCGCGCCGAGGGCGCGACGAGGCTCTTCGTCGACCGCGTCTTCACCCTGCGCGGAATCGGGACGGTGGCGACCGGGACGCTCTGGTCGGGATCGGTCGGAGAGGGAGACGTTCTGCGCGCCGAGCCGGCCGGGCTCGGCCTTCGCGTTCGCAGCGTTCAGGTGCACGACCGCGCGGTGGAACGAGCGGAAGCCGGGCAGCGCGTCGCGGTCGCCCTTCCGGGCGTCGAGCGCAAAGACCTTCGCCGAGGTGACGCCCTCGTCGCGCCGGATGCCTACCCCACCTCCTACCGCCTGGACGTCGCGCTCGACGAGCTCGAGGCGATCCCGGACGGGATGCGCCTGCACGTCCATCATGGGACGGCCGAGCACTACGCGCGGATCGTCCGTGCGGGAGAGCGCTGGGCGCAGCTCCGCCTCGCCTCGCCCGCGGTGGCGGCGCGCGGCGACCGCGTCGTCCTCCGCGACCGGACGACCGTTGGCGGCGGCCTCGTGCTCGACCCGGCTCCTCCCCGCCACGCAAGCGCAGCCCGTTTCGAGCTCCTCGAACGGGGCGACCTCGCAGCGCTCGTCTACGAGCCCGTCAGAGCGGACGCGCTGACTCACCTCGGCGGCGAGACGAACGGCCTCGAGCACGCCGGCGAGTGGATCTTCTCCGCCGAATGGCTCGATGAGCTGCGTGCCGACCTGCGGGCGCGGATCGAGGCGGCCGGCCCGCTGGACCCTAGCATCCCGGTTCCCGCGGAGCCCTGGGCCAAGGACGTGCTCCCGCTTGCCGGTGTCGAGCGGCGAGGCGCGCGCCTCTACCTCCCCGGCGCGGTAGCGAGCCTCGGCGAGCGCTCCGCCGAGGCGGAGGAGCTCGAGGCCGAGCTCGCCGCGGCGCGCTTCACGCCGACCCCGGTGGACGACCGCGAGCTGGCGTCCTTCCTGGAGCGTGAAGGGAGGCTCGTGCGCCTGGGCGGCGGCCTCGCGCTCGGCACGGCGGCCTACGAAGAGGCAAAGCGGCTCATGGTCGAGGAGTGCGAGAGCGCAGGGTCGATCACCCTTGCGCGCTTCCGCGACCTCTTGGGCACGGGCCGCAAGCCGGCGCAGGTCCTCCTCGAGCGCTTCGATGCGGACGGCCTCACGAGGCGCGTCGGCGACGAGCGCGTGCTGCGACGCCGGGCCAAGACCGCCTGAGCTACGTTAGCTGCGGAGCGGCATGGGCCTGGTGGCCCAGCCGGTCTTCAAAACCGGTGAGGCGTGGCAGCCCCACGCTGGGTAGGTTCGACTCCTGCGCCGCTCCGTTCCTACATGACGGCAACCGCCGCGGCCCACGAGCTTGGAGGAACGTGACTGTTCCGGTCAGGGCTGATCGAGTGTTTGGGCGTATCGCAAGAGCTTTTCACTTGCGCGATACACCTCCGTGAATCCTCGCTTGGTCTTCGCGTCGGCAAGTCGCAGCTGATCCACATCGAGCGATGAAAGCCCCTTCAGATAGGCGGCGGATCCAATTGAGAGCAGCTGGAATGCACCGACCATCCGCTGAACGTAAGTCTGCAGTTCCGGATTCTCGGGCTTAGGCAGGGCCTGCAACCGGGAGAGACCATGGTCAATGTGGCGCTTCGCTTCAGCTGCCAGCTTTTTCGCCTGCGTCAAATCGCCCTGTTTGAGTGCAGGGATCATGTCGCCGTAGAGATCGACTGCATCGTTAGCCTCGATGTTGGCCCCTCGGACAACGGGCGCCAGGAGTTGGACCTCTGCGTCAAGTCCACCGGTCGGGGTGCCTACGACCTTCCGGAAAGAAGGCTGCGCCTTCGTGAACTCGGCGACGGCCTTCCCGACAAGC
Organism: Actinomycetota bacterium; assembly: GCA_046733475.1. Lineage (GTDB taxonomy): Bacteria > Actinomycetota > Thermoleophilia > Gaiellales > Gaiellaceae > DATEOR01. Next base: position 6,423 of record JBKPPF010000060.1, on the reverse strand, counting down.
GCGTCGCCGTCCTCAAGGAGTCTCAAGCGGCCTGTTCGCAGACCGGCAAGGTAATCGTCGTAGGCTCGTTCCATAAGCGTCAGACCCCGAACAACCGCCCCATTGACGTCCTCGATCTCAGAGGTTCCACCGGGCAGCGTCTGGGCTTCAATAAGAACTGTGTGAATCCTGTTCTTGATGAGCATGACCCGCGAGGAATCGGGCTGCCGGGCGGTTCCCCACATTCCGATTAACTCAGCGGTCAATGACGCGTGGTCGGCAAGTACGGAGTAGAAGCCCGGCGCAAAGTCTTTGACCGCTGTAACCCATTCTTCAGCTGCTGCTTGAGTCGAGCCGCCCTGCTTCAGCTGAGGCGAAGTCGCCTGCGACGCAGACTTGTGGCTACACCCCGTGGCCACCGCAACCAGCGACACCGCCAAGAGTAGGCCGAGCGAACGCATTGCCTGAGTATGGGCGACGGTCCGGCCGAAGAGAAGGTGTGCGAACCTCAGGCGGCTGCCACTGAGCGCCCGCGCCGGGAGGGCGCTTTCCAAGCGCCCTCCCGCGGTTCTCGGTCTGGGTCCCGCATCAGGGCGACGGATCGAACGTCGCCGTGAGGGAGACGTCGTCTTCGACCGTCACCTCGCAGGTCGGATTCGACCCGCAGGCCGGGTCGCTCCAGCCGGCGAAGACCGAGCCGGCGTCGGGAGTCGCGGTCAGCGTGACGAGCGTTCCGCCGTGGAAGATCGCTGCGCAGGCCGAGCCGCAGTTGATGCCGGCCGGGTCGCTCGAGACGCTTCCCGCCCCGCTTCCGCCCTTCAAGACGGAGACGGTGTGGCTGTCAGACACCTTGTAGATGTCCCACCGGTTACTACGGCAGCGGACCTGCCCAAAGATCCAGTGAGTGATGCGTCGTCCTTCTCGTCGATGTATCCGTAGCCGCCGTCGATCCCGTCCGCATAGCGGTAGAGAACCGTTGCCGGCCCGCCCGGCCGATACCGGATGAGGGACATAGCCGCCCCGCATCCGGTTCCGCTTCGCTGGAAGTAGACCGTGCCGTCAGCGGTCACGACCGGGTCGTACTGTGCGAAGACCGGACGCGGGAGCGTCGTCGTCGTCTTCGTCGAGATGCGATACAGGTAGACGTCCTGCCCGCCCGGGCGAACGCGCCCCCACGTTGCGAAGTCGCCCTTGACCTGGCCCGAGTACACGAACCGATGACGGCCACGGTCAGAGCCGAGCGTTCGCACCTGGAGGCTGCGCGTGTTGTAGAGGAGCACATGAGTCGCCCGGGTGCTCGAGTTGTAACGCGTGAAGAGAACCCAGTCCCCGAGATCGTCGGGTGGTACTCGTCCCACCGCGAGGACACGCGCGACGGGAAGTTCGACCGTCGATGCGTGCGGAGGTTGAACTTCCGGATGTCGCCGGCGTAGTTCCCGCGGTGCTCGTAGTAGACGAGGATCCCCCCGTCGATCCCGCCTCCAGCGCCGTGAGTTCCGCGGGCGTTGACCCGGATCTTGGCACCGGACCCTCGACGGACGTACACGCTGTACCGGTTGGGATGATCGTGGCTGGACTCCGTCCAGCTGAACCAGAGGCCGTCCTCGGCCGGAGCGTATTCGTCCGCTGCCGAGGCCTTCACCGGCGTCGGCGTGAGCGCGGCCTCGGCCGCTCGCGAGCGGGACGCTCCGCCAGCCAGTAGCGCGAGGGCGATCCCGGCGACCCCCAGGAGCCCCTTCAATCGCTGTGCGTTGACGTAGGGCATGAATCCTCCTTTCGTGGGCTGGTCGACACGGCTCTCGGGCTAGGTGCTCGCCGCGAGGATCGCGGCGAGCCCGCCTACTCCCGTCGAGTCGAGAATCCGGAGGCGCTGCAGCGCCAGCGGACGGAGGGCCGACTGGCGCGCACCCCAGTCGGTCGTCACGGCGAGCAAATAGCCCGCCTTCTTGGCGAGATACTCGACATGGGCGTCGTAGGAGCCGTACGGGTAGGCGAGCCAGGGCACTCGGTGCCCGAGCTTCCGTTCGAGCTTCTTGCGCGAATTGGCGAGCTCCGCGGTCGCCGTCGAATCCGACACCGAGGCGAGCGCCGTGTGCGACACGGTGTGCGAGCCGATGTCTACGCCACGCCGCTCGAAGTCGCGTAGCTGCTTCCAGGTGAGGAAGCTGGGATCGCTGCCCGAGATGCGGCCCGTGATGACGTAGGCGATTGCGTGCATTCGAAACCTCTCGAGCACCGGAAGCGCGTACTTGTGGACGTCGCGGTAACCGTCGTCGAACGTGATGACGATCCGCTTCCGCGGCAGCCGGCGACCGCACATCAACGCGTCGAACAGCTGCCGCTGGGTGATCGCGTGATAGCGGTGACGCTTCAGCCACTTCATCTCGTGGCGGAACGCCTCAGGACTAACCGTGAGCGCCTTCGTCGCCGCGGGCGTCGAGGAAGTCACGTAGTCGATCCGGTGGTACATGAGGATCGGCACTCGGCGTTCGCGAGAGGAAAGGGGGCTCGGGAAGCGCAGCTGGCAGTCGTCTCGCGGAAGCGCCCGAGAGCTGAGAGTTGCGGTCAGCGTCGAAAGAGTGAACTGCAGGCCGCGGCCAGCCGCGGTCGCGACGCTCGTCGTCGCGGTGCCCACAAGGAAACAGTCAGTGGCGAGAACGAGTGCGCTGGCGAGCGCTGCGCCGATCCACAGCTTGAGGCGGTGCGCTGAAGTAGTCATGCGGGTAGTCATGCGGCCACCGTCTAAGGCGCCGCTAACGGCTCGCTCACGGCCGACTAATCGACAGCCGATGCCCTATTCAGGTGGTAAGGGGGCTAGCGCAAGAGCCGTTCCATCGCATACATGAGCACCGCTTCCTGTCCTGCGCTGGAAGGTGACCTCGTCGATCCACGGCTTCCACGAGTCTCTGCCGCCCTGTTGCCGTAATCAGTCGAGGTGATTTCCCGGACGTTATTCGACAGCAGTGCAGCGACAGTCGTTAGATCTCCATTCGCAACGCTTGCACTTTGCCGAACTTTGGTCTATCCTCCGACGCGGCAACAACCACCGAAGAAGATGCTGATCACACTCAACACCTCAACGTTCCTTGCCGAAGCGACATCAGTCGTGCTGGTCCTGCCGTGCTCGCATAGCATCGATACGAGACGACAGCCCGGTTATGTCCTAGCCCTTGCTGGGAGGTATGCGCGCTAGATTCCTAGCCGCATCATCAGCCAGACGAGGGCGACCCAATGGGTCGCCTTTTTCGTGTCAAGGCGATTGAGTCAACGTCGGAACCAAAAAAGGTGATGCTCAGCTTGAACAAGCTCTAGATCGAATCGAGGCCCCGCCTGAGAGAGAAAGATCCTCGGCTGTGCGCTGGAAATACACGCTGAAAATAGGCGAGCGCTTTAGCCTGCCTTTTTCCAGGCCAGAACCTGAGGATCGGGCTCCGAAGCTCCTCCACGTAGGACACCGACCACTGCAGATCTTGCGCAACCAGTGGCCCGTGATCCAGGGTCGAAGGGTAGGCGAGTGGCACAGAAAACGTCGTTCGGCTTGGAGAGAACGAGAGAGAGATGCGACCACGGCCGACAGGGCAGCGCTCGCCTGCTACGTTGATCTCCCACCCGTTGGGGGATGAACGGAGAGGCCCAGCGCGATACGTCATCTTGACCACGCCACGGTCGTGCTTCACGGCTGGCACCGGGTCGAGTTGAACACCGAACAGGGCGCGCGTGGGATGCAGCGCGTCGCGCTCGACTAACCGACGGCGCTCTCGGCGGCGGGCGCCAGTTCGTTCCGGGATCGTCTAACCGGCAGGACGCCACGCTCTGAACGTGGAGATCGAGGTTCAACCCCTTGTCCCGGAGCTCCCACATGCGGGCGAGTAGCTCAAGCGGGAGAGCGCTTGTCTTACAAACAAGAGGCTGCTGGTTCGAGCCCAGCCTCGCCCACTGGCGGATAGCTCAGGTGGCAGAGCACCTCTCTGATACGGAGGAGGCCGCCGGTTCGAGTCCGGCTCCGCCCATCTTGCGTGACCGTAGCTCAGCCCGGGTAGAGCGCCCGCCTGAAACGCGGGGCGTCGCAGGTTCGATCCCTGCCGGTCACACTCGCGGCTCCGTAGCTCAATTGGCAGAGCTGCCGCCTCTTAAGCGGAGGGTTGCAGGTTCGACGCCTGCCGGGGCCACTCACGGAAGGACTGCCACTGGCGCGGTATCCCGTCTCGAAAACGGGTGGGTCTCACAGCCTTGGGGGTTCGACTCCCCCTCCTTCCGCCTCTGTGGAGGCATGGCCGAGCTGGCAAGGCAGCGCGTTGCTACCGCGTGGACGGTGCGAGCCGTTCGCAGGTTCGAGTCCTGCTGCCTCCGCTGCTTCCGTTCCGGCGTGGTCGAGTCGGTAAGACGCGCGACTGTTAATCGCGAAAGGCAGGTTCGAGCCCTGCCGCCGGAGCCTTTGCCCCCGTGGTCGAAAGGGAATGACGCCGGGCCCTCAACCCGGAAGCTGCGGGTTCGACTCCCGCCGGGGGTTTCGACTGGCTGTAGGGGAGACTGGCCACCCCGCCGGCTCCGGAAGCCGGAGATCGCAGGTTCGACTCCTGCCAGCCAGATTTGCGCGGTGGAGGAGCGGCTGTCCTCGCGAGCCTCATGAGCTCGAGACCGTGGGTTCGAATCCCACCCGCGCGACCATGGGGGCGTAGCTCAGACGAGCAGAGCGCTCGCTTGTCAGGCGAGAGGCCGCCGGTTCGAGTCCGGTCGTCCCCGCTCTCGTGGTGGCCGTGGTGTAGACGGAAGCACCCGGGGTTGTGAGTCCCGCAGCGCCGGTTCGAGCCCGGCCGGTCACCCCTCACGCGGACGCTGAGCATGGGTGAGCTCACCGCACTGTAAACGCGGCGCCTCGTCGCTGTGATGGTTCGATTCCATCCGTCCGCACCGTCCGCACCTCGTCCTCTGAAAACCCGCCCACAAGCGAAAGGAGGTATTGCCATGTCGAACCCGGCCCGCATCCAGCGAGTTGCCGGCGCCGGCCGAGCGCGGTAGCGATCGAGTTCCGCATTCTCGGCCCCATCGAGGTCGTGAAGGGCGGGCGAACAGTGGCCCTCGGGGGCAAGCTGCGCCGCACGCTCCTCGCGTCCCTGCTCGTGAACGCACGTGAGGTTCGAACCCTCGACCAGCTGATCGACGATCTGTGGCCGGATCGGGTTCCTCCCGCCGCACGAGCCTCGTTGCAGAACCTCGTGTCGGGTCTTCGTCGCATGCTCGGCCCGGGGCTTGTCGAGACGACGTGCAGCGGGTACATGCTCGCCGTCCATGACGACGCCGTCGATGCTTCCCGATTCGAGCGGCAGCTACGGCACGCCGGGGAGGCCCGCGGCGGTCAGAGGGTCCGCGTTCTCGAGAACGCGCTCCGGCTCTGGCGGGGCTCGCCTCTCGTCGACGTTCGATACGAGGAGTTCGCACAGGGCGAGATCCGGCGTCTCGAAGAGCTGCACGTGTGCGCGCTCGAGGAGCTCATCGAGGCGAAGATCGAATTGGGAGCCTGTACCGCAGTCCTTCCGGAGCTGCAGCGGCTCGTATTCGACTTCCCGCTCCGCGAGCAACTCCGGATGCACCTCATGATCGCCCTACACCGCTCGGGTCGCTCGGTCGAGGCGCTATCCACGTATCTCGACTGGCGGCAGATGCTCGCCGCCAACTGGGATCTCGAGCCCGGTCAGGCCATCCAGCGCCTCTGGGACGACATCCGCCTGCACGCGCCCGACCTCGAGGTCGGAAGCGGGTAGGCACGGGACATGGCTCGGGCGACGAGTCGCGTCGCTCGGGCCATCCCCTCGATCTCCCCTTCAATCCATCCGGGGACGAAGCTTTGACGGCAGAGCACCTCATTTGCACTGAGGAGGAGCGGGTTCGACTCCCGCCGTCTCCATCCTGCCTCCGTAGTGTCAACGGCAGCACGCGCCCTTTGTACGGCCGAGGTGCGGGTTCGACTCCTGCCGGAGGCTCCTTCCCCACACGCCCGTAGCTCAGAGAACAGAGCGCTGCCCTACGACGGTAGAGGCCGCTGGTTTGACTCCAGCCGGGCGTACCACTTGGCGGACGTAGCTCAGACGGAAGAGCACCGGAGCTCCACTCCGGGGAGGCCCGTTCGATCCGGGTCGTCCGCTCCTCGAAGGCCCGTGGTGTAAGCGGGAGCACGGCGAGCTCCAACCTCGCCGGTCCGGGTTCGAGTCCTGGCGGGCCTGCTCAGCAAGATCGTCGCGGGCCGCAGCGGCTCGGTTATCTACGGGCAGACCGGCCTTTGGGCCGTTGCGGTTCGAATCCGCGCATCCCGACCGTCTCACGACCGCGACGAACGACCTGCTGCGGGCCGGAACGGTTCCGGTTATCGACTCGTAATCGACAGGTCGCGGGTTCGAGTCCCGCCCGGAGCTTTCGGGGCTCCGGTAGCTCAGTTGGCAGAGCAGT
>JBKPPF010000059.1:0-39869 GCA_046733475.1 Actinomycetota bacterium | reverse complement strand
AGGCCGGTCGGCCTTCCTTGCCAGAAGGGCGAGTTGGCCGAGAGCGCGAGCAGCTCGGGCAGGTGGGTGCGTAGGCCGTTCGCGCATGCGATCGCCTTCTCCGGCGAATCCAGCCCAACGTGGACGTGCAGGCCGAAGATGAGCTCGCGCTCGGCCACCCAGCGCATCGACTGGATCAGGTCCTGGTAGCGCGGCTGCTCGGTCACCTCCTGGTGCTCGTAGCGTGAGAACGGATGGGTGCCCGCCGACGCGATGAGCGCACCCGACTCCGCGGCGACCTCGCGCAGTCGCGTGCGCAGGCGGCGCAGGTCCTCCATCGCCTCCCCTACGGTTGCCGCGACGTCGGTCGCGACCTCGACCACCGATTGGAGGAGCTCTGCCTTGATCCGTTTCTCCTCGCGGTCGCCCTCGAGGGCGGGCAGGATCTCGTCGATCCGCGAGACGAGCTCGTAGCTCTCGGAGTTGAGGATCTGGAACTCCTCCTCGACCCCGAGGCTGAACGGGGCGCTCTTGCCGAAGTTCTGCTCCACCGGAGCGGCGACAATAGCGGCCGTGGAAGTCGGCGACGTCGAAGTGCAGGGCACACGGGTGCGCATCCAGAAGTGGGGCGACCAGGCTGGGAAGCCGCTTTTCTACTGGCACGGAGGCGGTGGAGGGACCGAGGAGGTGCCGGTGCTCGCTCCTCCCCTCGTGACCGCCGGATACACGTTCTTCGCCGTCGACGCGCCGGGTTACGGAGCCTCACCCGCGCTCGAGCCCGGGGGGTACACCGCGCCGAAGCTCGCCGAGCTGGCGGCCGGGCTTCTCGACTCTCTGGGCATTGCGCCGGCGGTCTGGATCGGGTTTTCGTGGGGCGCCAGCATGGGCGTGCACACCGCAGCGCGCTTTCCTTCGGTCGTGCGGGCGCTCGCTCTCCTGGACGGCGCCTACCTCGTGGCCGAAGACGACCCCGACTACGACCCCGAAACCGACTACGAGGACGAGCTCGAGGAGCTCCGCCGCGGTGCGGAGGAAGGCGAGTCTTGGGATGCGCCGCCCGAGGTCATCGGGGCGGCAATGGTCGCCTCACGGCTGGCTCCCTGCCCACCGTTCTACCCGCTGGTCCGGGAGAGTGGGATTCCTGTTCTGCTCGTTCACGCGACGGAGCCGGCCGAATTGCGGCCGATCCGCGAACGGGCGCTCGACCGGATCCGCGTGGGACTTCCTGAGGCACGCATCGTGCCGATCCCGAACGCGACGCACGGCGTCCTTCAGGACAACCCCGGAGAGGTGACTCGCATCCTGCTCAACTGGCTCGACGAGCTGAGCTAGCCCTGCGCGGCCGACGCGCTCATCGCCCGGCGACGGCGATCTTGTTCTCGGCGTGCTGGAGCCGCTGCTCCATGTGCCAGCGGTCGATCTCCTCGTCGCCGGAATCCGCGCGCTCGAGCGCGGCGCGGGCCTCTTCCGCCTCGCGGCGCGCCTCTTCGATATCGATCTCCTCGGCGCGCACAGCGTCGTCCACGAGCGCGATCGCGCGGTCCTGCTGCACCTTGAAGTAGCCCGGCCCGGCCGCGAAGGACTGCCAGTCGTTCCCTGCCTTCACGCGGATCTCGCCGGCCTTCAGCATGGCGACGAGCGGAGCGTGCCGGGCCAGAACGCCGATCTCGCCGGCCGCACCGGGGACGATTACCATCTCGGCCTCGCCCTCGAACGCCGCGCCGTCAGGCGTGACGACCGAGAGGTCGAACGTGCGGACGCCGCCTTCGGCGGCCATCTAGGCCGCCACGGGCTCGGGCTCAGGCTCCGGCTCGGTCTCCGATTCGGATTCTTCTTCCGATGCCTGCGGCTCGTCCTCGCCCTCGCCGGCGAGCTCCTTGCCCTTCTCCATCGCCTCTTCGATCGTCCCAACCATGTAGAAGGCACCCTCTGGCAGGTCGTCGTGCTTGCCGGCGATGATCTCCATGAAGCCGCGGATGGTGTCCTCGAGCTTCACGTACTTGCCGGGCGTGCCCGTGAAGGCTTCGGCAACGAAGAAGGGCTGGGAGAGGAAGCGCTGCACCTTGCGGGCGCGCTGGACGACGAGTTTGTCCTCGTCGGAGAGCTCGTCCATGCCCAGGATGGCGATGATGTCCTGCAGCTCGCGGTAGCGCTGCAGAAGTTCCTGCACGCGCGTCGCGGTCTCGTAGTGCTCCTCACCGACGACATCCGGTTGCAGCGCGCGCGAGAACGAGTCAAGCGGGTCGACCGCCGGGTAGATCCCCTGCTCCGTGAGGGCCCGTGAGAGGACTGTCGTCGAGTCGAGATGCGCGAAGGTGTTCGCGGGCGCGGGGTCGGTGAGGTCGTCGGCGGGAACGTAGATCGCCTGCACCGACGTGACCGAGCCCTTGCGCGTCGAGGTGATGCGCTCCTGCAGCTGCCCCATCTCGGTGGCGAGCGTGGGCTGGTAGCCGACGGCGCTCGGCATGCGCCCGAGCAGGGCGGACACCTCCGAGCCTGCCTGCACGAAGCGGAAGATGTTGTCGATGAAGAGGAGGACGTCCTGGCCCTGCTCGCGGAAGTACTCTGCCATGGTCAGGCCGGAGAGGCCGACGCGCAGGCGGGCTCCCGGCGGCTCGTTCATCTGCCCGAAGACGAGCGCGGTCTTCTCGATCACGCCCGACTCCTTCATCTCGAGCCAGAGGTCGTTGCCCTCGCGCGAGCGCTCGCCCACGCCGGCGAAGACCGAGAGGCCCTCGTGCTCCTCCGCGATGTTGCGGATGAGCTCCTGGATGAGCACGGTCTTGCCGACTCCGGCACCGCCGAACAGGCCGACCTTGCCGCCCTTCACGTAGGGAGCGAGCAGGTCGATGACCTTGATCCCGGTCTCGAAGACCTCCGTCGTCGGCTGCAGCTCCTCGAAGCTCGGCGCATCCCGGTGAATCGGCCAGCGCTCGTCGGCCTTGACGTCGTCGCCCTCGTCGATGACATCGCCGAGAACGTTGAAGATCCGGCCGAGGGTGGCGTCGCCGACCGGAACGCTGATCGGCGCCCCGGTGTCCTCCACGTCCATGCCGCGAGCGAGCCCGTCCGTGGTGTCCATGGCGACCGCGCGGACCCGGTCGTTGCCGAGGTGCTGCTGCACCTCCGCGATCAGATCGAAGGCGTCTCGACCCTCCTGCTTCGGCATCGCGATGCGGAGCGCGTTGTTGATGGAAGGGAGCCCCCCGTGAAAGACAGCGTCGATGACGACGCCCTTGATCTCGACGATCTTGCCCGTGTTGTTGTCAGCCATGAATCCCCCGGTCGCTTGCGGGGATCAGTCTATCCAAGCCCTTCGGGCCGAGCCCCCGCTAATCGACTAGACGAAGCCCTCGGGGGGCTGGCCGGGAACGTGTGCGGGCTGGGGCGCCGGCTGCTTCGTCTGGTGAGGCAGCTGGCGGAGCAGATTCTGGTCGGTGCGGAAGCTGAGCTGCGGGCCTCGGCTGGGCGCCGGGGCGGTCGCCGGCTTCTGCAGCGAAGAGCCCACGAACGCACCGAGCGCAGCCGCCGCCGCAACTGCGACGATCGCCACCCGCCTGCCGACCGGAAGCCGGATGACCGGGCGCTCGAAGCGCGGGTAGGAGATCTCAGGCCGCTCGAACGGCACGGCGCGCACGGCCTCCGCGGTCGCCGCCAGCCGCACTGCGAACGCGCTGCAGCTCGAGCACCCTTCCAGATGCTTTTCGAGCAGCGAGTCTTCGAGCTCGGAGAGCTCGCCGTCCAGCTGGAGCGATGCCCATTGGCGGGCACGCTCGCAGCGACCATCGCGCGGTGAGAGCGCTTCGCCGGCCATATTCTCTGTGACGATAGCCGAGCCGAGGAGTTAGAAAAAGGCTTCGCGGGCTAAGCGAGAGCCCCGTCGCCGGTTTGGGCGCGGGATTCCTCGCGGATCCGAGCGCGTTCCGCCTTGCGCTCCCGCTGGCGGTGCGGGTCCGGGACGGGCACGGCGGCGAACAGCGCCTTGGTGTACTCGTCCCTGGGCTCGTGGTAGACCTGCTCGGCGGTCCCGACCTCGACGAGCTTCCCCTGGTTCATGACCGCGATCCGGTCGCTCATCGTCCGCACCACCGCGAGGTCGTGGGAGATGAAGAGGTAGGTGAGGCCGAAGTCTCGCTGCAGGTCCTTCAGCAGGTTGAGGATCTGCGCCTGGATCGAGACGTCCAGGGCAGAGACCGGCTCGTCGCACACGATCAGCTTCGGGTTGAGCGCAAGTGCGCGTGCGACGCCAATGCGCTGCCGCTGGCCTCCCGAGAACTCGTGCGGATAGCGGTTGGTGAAGTTCGGGTTGAAGCCGACGATGTCGAGCAGCTTGCGAACCTGCTCGCCGCGGCTGCGCCGCGTGCCGATCCCGTGCACCTCGAGCGGCTCCGCCACGATGCCGCCGACGGTCATCCGGGGATCCAGCGACGCGTAAGGGTCCTGGAAGACGATCTGCATCTCGCGCCGCATCCTGCGCAGCTCCTCACGAGGGAGATCGGTGAGCTCCTTGCCCATGAAGTTGATGGAGCCCGAGGTCGGCTTGACGAGCTGGAGGATGCAGTAGCCAGTCGTCGACTTGCCCGAGCCGGACTCGCCGACGAGCCCGAGGGTCTCGCCCTCCGCGACCTCGAAGCTGACCCCGTCGACGGCCTTCACCGCGCCGACGGTCTTCTCCCAGATGATCCCGCGCCGGATTGGGAAGTGCTTCTCGAGGTTGTCGACCTTGAGGAGCGCGCCGTTCGAGGAGTACGACTCTGAGCTCACGCGGTCACCGTCTCGCGCTCGCCCGAACGGTCGCTGGTCGGATGTGCGCTCCGCACCCAGTGGCCGGGACGGATCTCGCGCAGCTGCGGCTCGACCGTCGAGCATGTGTCGTCGTAGCTCGAGTACGGGCAGCGCGCGGCGAAGCGGCAGGCTTCGGGCGGGTTCACGAGGTCGGGCGGGCGGCCCGGGATCGCTGTGAGGCGGCCCTCACGGATCTCGCGCTCGTCGCCCTCGAGCTGTGGCAGCGCGCCGAGGAGTGCCTCCGTGTAGGGGTGCTCCGGGTTGTCGAAGAGCTCATAGCCCGAGGCCTGCTCGACGATCTGGCCCGCGTACATGATCATCACGTCGTCCGCGGTCTCGGCCACGACGCCCATGTCGTGCGTGATGAGGATCATGGCCATGTCGTGCTCCTGCCGGAGCGCGTCAAGGAGATCGAGGATCTGGGCCTGGATCGTGACGTCGAGCGCCGTCGTCGGCTCGTCGGCGATCAGGAGACGCGGGCTGCACGAGAGCGCGATCGCGATCATCACGCGCTGCCTCATGCCGCCGGAGAAGCGATGTGGATAGTCGTCGAGCCGCTCAGCCGCGCGCGGAATCCCGACCTCGTCGAGGAGGTCGACTGCGCGCTTCCGGGCCTCCTGCTTCGAGACGTCCCGGTGCGCGAGGATCGTCTCCGTGATCTGCGTCCCGATCTTCAGGGTCGGGTTCAGCGAGGTCATCGGGTCCTGGAAGATCATCGCGACCTCGTTGCCGCGGATGTGCTGCATCGCCCCTTCCGACAGCTTCGTCAGGTCCTCGCCGTCGAAGAGCACCTCGCCGCCGACGATCTTCGCCGGCGGCTTCGGGATGAGGCCCATGATCGAGAGCGCGGTGACCGACTTCCCGCAGCCGGACTCTCCGACGATGCCGAGCGTCTTCCCCTTTTCCAACGAAAAGCTGACGCCGTCCACCGCCTGCACAACGCCCTCGCGCGTGAAGAAGTGCGTCTTGAGGTCGTTGACCTCGAGGAGGGCCAAACTAAGTCTCCCGCGTGCGCGGATCGAGTGCGTCGCGGAGGCCGTCAGCGATGAAGTTCGCGCACAGCACGAGCGTGGCGATCGCGAGGCACGGGATGAAGAGCACTTCCGGATGGAGGCGGTACGCCTCGCGGCCGTCCTGGGCAATCGACCCCCAGGATGCCGTAGGCGGGTTGATGCCGAGACCGATGAAGCTGAGGAACGCTTCGCCGAGGACGACACCTGGGAGCTCGAGGAAGATCGCGATCACGAGGATGCCGAGCGTGTTCGGCAGGAGGTGGCGCGCGAGCACTCGATACCAGCGCGCTCCGACCGCCTTGGCCGCCCGCACGTAGTCGTTCTCCTTCAGCGTGATCACCTGGCCCCTGACGACGCGCGCTGCGGTGAACCAGCTCGCGATCGTGAGCGCCACGACCATCGTCCAGACGCTCACCGAGCCCGAAGGGCTCAAGATCTGCGTCGTGATGATCGCGAACGGCAGATACGGGAGCCCGTAGAGCGCGTCGAGGAAGCGCATCATTCCGTTGTCGAGTCTGCCGCCGACGAAGCCCGAGATCGAGCCGTAGAGGACGCCGATGACGAGAATCATGAAGGTGGCCGCGAAGCCGATAGCGATCGAGATCTGGCCGCCCTGAGCGACCCGGGCGAAGAGGTCCCGGCCGAACTTGTCGGTCGAGAACGGGTGGTCGAGGCTGAAGCCAGCGTAGGACTGGGAGAAGTCGACCGCGTTCGGGTCGTAGTCCTTGAGCGACGTCCAGATCCCCGGGATCTTCCAGAAGCCCGGGATCAGCAGGCAGTAGAGGCAGATGATGACGAAGACGATGGCGGCGACGACCGCACCCTTGTTCTGAACGAAGCGCCGCCAGGCGTCCTGCCAAAGGCTGGACTGGCGAATCGCCGCGCCGGCCGCGTGTTGGGTGGCCGGCGCCGGAGGGGCGGCGACCGGGACGGCGGCTTCGCGCCGGTCCACGGCCACTAGCGGACCTCCCTCGTTCTCGGGTCGAGGATGCCGTACATGATGTCCACGAAGAGGTTCGCAACGATGATTATCAGCGACGTGAGAACGGTGATCCCCATCACGACGGAGAAGTCTCGGTTGAAGACCGAGTTGATGAAGTAGCGGCCGATGCCGGGGATCGAGAAGATGATCTCGATGATGAACGTGCCCGTGATGATGAGGCCGAGGAGCGGCGCCGTCGCCGTCACGGCCGGGATTAGGGAGTTCCGCAGCACGTGCAGCCCGATGACCCGCTTATAGGGAAGACCCTTCGCCCTCGCCGTGCGCACGTAGTCCTGCTGCATCGTTTCGAGCATCGAGCCGCGAACCAGCCGCGCGAAGTAGGCCATTGGGAAGAGGCCGAGCGCGAACGAGGGCAGGATCACGCGGTCGTCGAACTGAAAGAAACCCTGCGGCCACCCGTTCGTGGGCACGAGACCCCACTTCAGCGCCACGTAGTAGATGAGCAGCGTGGCGACGAAGAAGCTCGGTAACGCGAAGCCGATGGTCGAGAAGAACATCGCGAAGTAGTCGAAGATCGAGTTCGGCTTGAGCGCGGCCAGGACGCCTAACGGAATACCGAGGACAACCGCCCAGAGGAACGCGAGGATGCCCAGCTTCAAAGACTTCGGGAAGCCGTCCTTGATGATGTCGTTGACCGTGCGCGTGCGCTGCGACATCGAAGGCCCGAGGTCGAACGTGGCCACGTCCTTGACGTAGTAGACGTACTGCTGGTACCAGGGCTTGTCGAGGTTGAACTTCCGCTCGAGGTTCGCCTGGATCGCGGGCGGCACGTTTCGCTCGGTCTTGCGAAATGGATTGCCGCCGATCTGCCTCATCATCACGAAGGTCATGAAGATGACGAGGAGGATGACCGGGATCGTCCAGATGATTCTTCGGATGATGAACGTGGCCATCTAAGTCTGAATGTTTACCCGATTGAGGTCAGTTCGCAACGATGAATCGAAAAAAGGGGGGCGGGGCGCCCAAGCGCCCCGCCTATCCCTTACGTTCTGCTTGCCCGGCTAGCCCTTCACCACCACCTGGGTGAGGTCGAACTGGTCGAGCGGGCTGATGTTGAACGTGTCCTTCACCGAGAGCTTCTCGAGGTTCGGATACGTGTACCAGTAGATCGGCAGGATCGGCAGCGCGCCGTCCTGGCCGAACAGCTTGTCCTCAAGCTGTGCGTAGATGTCGAACCGAGCCGTGTCGTCCGGAGTCTCACGAGCCTTCGCAACGAGGGCGTCGAAGTCCTTGTCGCAGTAGTTCGTGTTGTTGTTGCCGGAGTCGCACGTCCAGAGCTCGAGCCCGTTGATCGCATCCGGGAAGTCGTAGACCCACCCGAGGCGATACACGTCGACCGCCGTGTTGGGCGGCGGGCCGAGGAACTCGAGGTACTGCGCCCACTCCTGCTGCTTCAGTGTGCTGTTGATCCCGAGATCGGACCACTGTGCCTGGATGGCGGTGGCGATCTCCTTGTGGCCCGGAGCATCGTTGAAGAACAGGTTGATGTCCGTCTTCGGGCTCGCGGCCTGCGACAGCTCGTCCTTCGCCTGGTCGAGATCGCCAGCTGCGGGCGTCCAAGGCGAGTCAGGATTGATCGTGTCGAAGCCGGAGATGCCCTGCGGCGACATACCCGTTGCCGGGATCTGGTCCGCCTGGGCGACCTGGTCGATGATCTCCTGCCGGTTCACGGCGAGCGACAGAGCGCGCCGCTCGTGAATGTCGGAGATGTTCTTGATGTTGAAGCCGTAGTAGTACGTTGCGAGTGCGGGATAGGCCTCGTACTCAGGCGTTTCCTTCAGGCGGGCGATCTCGTCGGGCGGGATGCCGGCGCCGTCGAAGACGTCGACCTCGCCGGACTCGAACGCCTGCACCCGCGTCGTGCCGTCGACGATGATCTTGCCGGGCACGCTCGTGAGAGTGACCGAGTCGGCGTCGCGCCACTCATCCCACTTCACGAGGTCGAGCTCGGCGTCGTGCTCCCACTTGGCGACCTTGAACGGGCCGTCGGTGACGATGTTGTCCGCCTCCGTCCACTTATCGCCGAACTGCTCCACCGCCGACTTGTTCACGGCGAGGAAAGCCGTATGTGCCGACTGCTGGACGAACCATGGCTGCGCAGAGGTGAGGTGCACGACCAGCGTGTAGTCGTCCGGCGCCTCGACGCCGACCTTGTCCGCGAGCGAGTCGCAGTTCTTCGAGCAGCCGTTGTAGTCGATTGCGCCGACGATGCCATACAGCTGGTAGGCGTAGTCGGCGGCCAGCTCGGGCGAAAGCGTCCTCTTCCAGGAGTAGACGAAGTCGCTCGCAACGACGGGATCGCCGTTCGTCCACTTGCCGTCCTGCCGCAGGTGGTACGTGACCGTCTTGCCGTCCTGGCTGACATCCCAGCTCTCGGCGAGAGCGGGGACTGCTTCCTCTGTCTTCGGATCCAACCGAACGATCGGGTCCATGATGTTCAGAAGAACATTCGACGACGTCGTGTCGGTCGCGAGGCCCGGATCCAGCGAAGGCGGCTCCGCTCCCCAAGCGATCGTCATCGTCTGATTGGCGGCTGTCCCTGTTTCGCCGCCGCCGCTGCTCGTGCCACCGCTCGACTCTTCGTTACCGCCACCGCAACCAGCGGCGACGAGCGCGAATGCGCCGAGCAAGCCGACGACGAGCAGAAGCAATCTCTTTCCTGTCACGTCTGCCCTCCTCTTGGGTACGTACCCGGCCGCTCGAGCTCACGCCAAGCGGCCAACCAGATGCTTAGACGCACCTGCGCGGCGGAAAGTTAGCGGATGGCGATGTTTCGCGCCTCGACCACCTGCGAGTCGTGCAATTCGGTCGTGCAGCCGCCAACGGTGTAAAGCGTTCCGTCGATCGCAAAGGCCTTGAGACCGTGCCTGGGGACGAGGGGCTCGGGCCCCTGGCTCCACTCGCCGGTCTCGGCGTCGTAGACCTGGTAGATGTGCTCCCAGATGGTGTGGATCTCGGACCCGTACGCCGCAGTTCCGTTCAGCTCCATGGGCTTAGGCAGCTCGGGCCCCGCCCTCCACCGCTCCGCGGTCGGGTCGAAGATCCACACGTCGCGGAGGGTCTCCTCGCCGCGCCGGCCGCCGAAGGTCCAGATCCCGCCCTCGAATGCGACGGCCCCGAATGTGTGGTTCGCGATCGGCATCGGCGTCGAGGCGGACCATGAGTCCGACGCAGGGTCGTAGACGTAGACGCTCCGCAGCTCCTTGCCGCCGCTGAAGCCACCGAGGACGTAGATCTTCCCGTCCATGGCCACGGCAGCCTCGTTGAAGAGGGGGCGCGGAAGCGGCGCGCGGTCTTCCCACGCGCCCCTGGCGACGTCGAACGCGAGGACGCGCTTCGTGACGCCGCCGCCCGTCTGCCCGCCGAAGACGTAGACCTTCCCGTCGAGCGCGGCGCCCGCCGCGGCGCGGGTGGGGTCCGGAAGCGGCTGGAGCGTCGTCCAGTGATTCTGGGCTGGGTCGAAGCGCTGGAAGACCGAGAGGAAGCGCCCGGTCTCGCCTACCATCCCACCCGCCGCGTAGATGTGCCCGTCGAGCTCGGCGGCCGCGATGTAGCTCCGCCGCTGCGACATCGGAGCCGCGAAGGTCCAAGGCGTCTGTGCGGCGCGGGCCTCGGCGAAATTTCCGGGCCCACGGGCTCCGAACACTCCCGCAACGGCGACTGCGGCAATGGCAACGGCTGCGACGACGAATGTCGTCCTCATCTCTGTTCTAGGACGCCGGAGCCGCTACTGCGTTAGCGCGTCAGCGCCGGCGACGACCTCCAGGATCTCCTGGGTGATCTCGGCCTGCCGGGCCCGGTTCATGTCGAGGGTGAGCCGGTCGATCAGCTCGCCGGCGTTCTTCGACGCGTTCCGCATCGCGGTCATGCGGGCCCCGTGCTCGGAGGCCGCTGACTCGAGCAGAGCGCGGTAGATGCTCGTCTCGAGGTAGGTCGGGAGAAGCCTCTTCAGGATCTCCTCCGGCTCGGGCTCGTAGATGAAGTCGCCTTCGAGCGCGATCTCGTACGGCGTCTTCTCCTCCTCGTCCTCGAGCGCGGTGCGGGGGATCGGGAGCACGTCCTCCACGACGACCCGCTGCGTCAACGGGGACTCGTAATGGTTGTAGACGATCACGACGCGATCGACCTCGCGCTCGGTGTAGAGCTCGGCAAGCTTGTTGGCGATCGCCGCCGCGTCCGAGTATGCCGGGCGATCGGTGAAGTCGACCCATGCCTCGTCGACGTCATAGCGCCGGAAGCGAAGCGACGAGCGCCCCTTCTTCCCCACGACGACCCAGCGCGCCTTCTGCCCTTGGCCGCGCGCCTCGCGCTCGAGGGCGAAGGCCCGTCGGAGAATCTGTGCGTTGAAGGCGCCGGCCAGGCCGCGGTCACCCGTGATCGGGAGGACGGCGACGGTCTGCACCTCGCGCTCCTCCAGGAGCGGGAACTGCCGCGACGGCGTCGCCCGCGCGGTCCCGATCATGAGCTCGCGCATGCGGTCGGCGTACGGGCGCAGCGCCTCGATACGGGCCTCCGCCCGCCGGAGCTTCGCCGCCGCGACGAGCTCCATCGCCTTCGTGATCTTCCGCGTGTTGCGGACGGAGCGAAGGCGCCGCTTGATGTCCTGGACGGTGGCCACTAGCGATCACCCTCAGAGCAGGCCGCGGTCGGCGCCCGCGAGAACCGACCATCGCAAAGACACAGGGAGGGTTCGTAGCCGGAGGCTACGGTCGCGACCGAGGACGCCGCGAGGCGCTGGTTCGCAGCGCAGCGCCGGCCACGGAGTGCGATGAGGGGGGTCGCAAACAAAGTTACTCCGCTGCGGCTCCGACGAGCCCCGCGTCCTCCTTGACCGAGAAGCTCGACTTGAACTTCTCGATCTCGGACGTGAGCTTCTCCTGGAAGTCGTCGGCGAGGTCCTTCTGCTCGCGGATCTCGTCGTAAAGCGAGCCCTCCGTCCTCAGGTACTCGCGCAGCTCGTCCTGGAAGCGGGAAACCTGCGCGGTGGGAATGTCGTCGAGGTAGCCGTTGATGCCGGCGAAGATCGCGACCACCTGCTCCTCGACGGGCCACGGCTGGTACTGCGGTTGGTTCAGCGTCGCCACCATGCGCTCGCCGCGAGCTAGGGTCCGCTGCGTCGCGGGGTCGAGCTCGGAGCCGAACTGCGCGAAAGCCTCGAGCTCGCGGTACTGGGCGAGGTCGAGCTTCAGGCGACCGGCCACCTTCCGCATCGCGCGAACCTGGGCGTTTCCACCCACGCGGGAAACGGAGATGCCGACGTTGATGGCCGGCCTGACGCCCGAATAGAAGAGGTCGGACTCGAGGAAGATCTGGCCGTCGGTGATCGAGATGACGTTGGTCGGGATGTACGCGGACACGTCGCCGGCCTGCGTCTCGATGACAGGCAACGCCGTCAGCGAGCCCCCGCCCTGCTCCTCCGAGAGCTTGCACGCCCGCTCGAGGAGCCGCGAGTGCAGGTAGAAGACGTCGCCCGGAAAGGCTTCGCGGCCGGGCGGGCGGCGAAGCAGGAGCGACATCTGCCGGTACGCATCTGCGTGCTTGGAGAGGTCGTCGTACATGCAGAGCGCGTGGCGCCCGTTGTAGAGGAAGTACTCGCCCATCGCGCAGCCTGCATACGGGGCCATCCACTTGATGGGCGCTGCCTCGGTCGCCGACGCCGTAACGATGATCGTGTAATCCATCGCGCCTGCATCCCGGAGGCGCTCGTAGACCTGCGCGACCGTCGATGCCTTCTGGCCGATGGCCACGTACACGCAGATCACGTCCTGCCCCTGCTGGTTCAGGATCGTGTCGACGAGGATGGCGGTCTTGCCGGTCGAGCGGTCGCCGATGACGAGCTCGCGTTGGCCGCGGCCGATCGGGATCATCGAGTCGATCGCCTTGACGCCCGTCTGCAAAGGCTCCGTTACGGGCTGGCGGTGGACGACGCCGGGCGCCTTGAACTCGAGTGGGCGGTGCTCGGAAGCCTTGATCGGCTCGCCGCCGTCGACCGCGATGCCGAGCGGGTTCACGATGCGCCCGACCATCTCCTCCCCGACCGGGACGCTGATGACGGCGCCGGTGCGCTTGACCGGGTCGCCCTCGCCGATGCTCGCCCACTCGCCGAACAGCGCGACGCCGACGTTGTCCTCCTCGAGGTTGAGCGCGACGCCGGTGACGTCGGCGCCGAGGTCGAGCATCTCGCCGGCGACGCAGTTCTCGAGCCCGTAGACGCGGGCGATGCCGTCGCCGATCTCGAGGACCGTGCCGACCTCGGCGAGATCGGTCTCGACGTCGGCCTCGGCGATCCGCTGCTTCAGGATCGAGGTGATCTCTTCAGGGCGTAGCTTCAAAATCTTCTCCTTAGCGGTTGATCAGTTCTTCGCGGAGCTGGTCGAGGCGGCCGCGGACGCTCGCGTCGGCGCGCACGGAGCCGGCCTGGACGACGATGCCGCCGATGATGTCGGGATTGACCGTACGCGTGGCGACGACCCTCCGGCCCGAGGCCTCCTCGATCTGTTTGACGACCTTGGCGGCCTCCTGCTCCGAGAGCTCGACCGCGGTGGTGAGCTCCAGCTCGAGGACGCGCTCTTCGCGCGCAAGCAGCCGGCCGAACTCCTCGTGGACCGCCTCGGCCTCGGAGATCCGTCCCTTCTCCGCGAGGAGGTGGACGAAGTTGAGGAAGATCTTGTCCGCGCCCGTGAGGAGTTCGTCGAGCGCAGAGAGCTTCGTCTCGGTCTCCACCTGCGGGTTGCGGAGAAACCCCCGCAGCTCGTCGGACTCGGCGAGCGCGGCCGCGAACGCGTCGAACTCCTCCCGCACACGCGCGATGGAGTCCTTGTCCCTGGAGGCCTCGAGGAGGGCCTCGGCGTACACACGCTGGACGACGGCCAAGGCGCTCCCTAATTCTCCGAGACCAGCCGTTTGACGTCGACTTCCTCGATCGTCTCGTCGATCAGGCGGCGCTGATCGTCCGCGTCGAGGGACTTGCCGGTCACCTTTTCGGCCGCGAGAAGCGTGAGCTCGACGACGTCGCGGCGGATCTGCTCGGCCATACGGCGATTCTCGGCCTCGATCTCCCGCTTGTTCTCTTCGAGCCGGCGCTTGAGATCGTCGTCCGCTTGCACGCGCGCCTGCTCGAACTGTGCCTGGCCCTGGCGGCGGCTCTCGTCGAGGATGCGTTCGCGCTCGGCCTTCGCCTCCTCGCGCTCGGCCTTCGTGAGCTCGCGGAGCTCGCGGGCCTCCTGGCGGGCCTTGTCGGCCTCGTCGAGGGCCTCGCGGATCCGGTCCCGCCGCTCGTCGATCAGCTTCTGGATCGGCCCGAAGGCGTATCGCCTGAGGACGAGGAAGGTGATGAAGAAGGTGACGATCGTCCAGACCATCAGGCCCGGGACGACGTCGATGAGGCTCGCGAGGATCATCTAGACGAGGACGTAGGCGAGCAGGCCGCCGAGCAACGCGTAGAAGACGACCGCCTCGGTGAGCGCGAAGCCGAGCCACTGGATTCCGGTGAGCTCGCCGCGGAGCTCGGGCTGGCGGGCCACGGCCTGGATCATCGAGCCGAAGATGTTGCCGATGCCGATTCCGGCGCCGACCGCGCCGAGACCGACCCCGACGCCGAAGGCGATTGCCTTACCGAGGTCGGCGACGTTGCCGTCGAGTGCTGCAAGAACTGTGGTCACGCTTTCCTCCTAGTGCTGGGGTTCGATGGCGCCGCCGATGTAGATGGCGGACAACAGGGCGAAGACGAAGGCCTGGATCGTGACGACGATCGCGACCTCGAAGATGTAAATGACGACTCCGAACAGGATGGATCCGGGCAAAACCCACGGCGAAATGATGAAGATCAATCCCAGGATGACCAGGATGAGCATGTGGCCCGCGAGCATGTTGGCGAACAGTCGCACCGAGAGTGAGATGAGTCGCATCACCTGAGAGACCACCTCCAGGAACACGATCGGACCGAGGAGCGCCTTCGGGACTCCAGCCGGAATCCAACTCTTGAAGTAGCGCTTCACCCCGTTGTAATGGATGCCTTCGTAGTGCGTCGCGACGAACGTGATGAGGGCGAGCGCAAGGGTCACTGAGAGGTTCGCGGTCGCCGCATAGATTCCCCAGGCGGGCAGCTCCAGACCTCCGATGTGGAAGTGCTCGCTGGAGATCGGGAGCGGGATGAACCCGACGAGGTTCAGGATCCAGATGAAAAAGAAGAGCGAGGCAACATAGGGGAACCAGGTTCCGATCGCTTTCGATGGCAGGCTGCCCTCGGCGATCTGGCCCTGGATGAGCTCGTAGATCGACTCGCCCGTCGTCTGCCGGCGGCCAGGCCGCAGCGAGAGGCCGAAGCGCATGATCCACGTGGCGAGGGCGATGGTCACGATGGCGCCGACCCAGAGGTAGACGACCGCCTTGTTGATGGACATGTCGAGCGGCCCGATGTGGATCGAGATGTAGGCCGGTAGGTCGAACTCGTCCTGCGGCTGAAAATCTTCGGCGGCGGCCAGCAGGAAGCTCATCGCTTCGCCTCTCCCGAGAAGTAGATCGTAAGGCTGAGGCCGAGCTCGACCGAGTAGGCGACCGCGTAGACGAGCGCACCCGCCAGCGCGAGCGTCGGGTCGGTGGCGGCCACGGCCACGGCGACGATCATGAGCAGGATCCCACGAGCCATCATCCCGAAGGCGACCACGCCGGATCCGCGCAGGTTGGGCTCGCCGATCCCCACCCGGTTGAAGAGGAGCCCGAGCAGCTGGCTCGCGACCCACAGAACGGCACCGAGGGCCCAGCCGCGTACCGTCCAGCCGGCAACGAGAAAGATCGGCAGCGCAAGCGCGACCACGGCTCCCCCCGCGATCACGGGCAGGCGCCGCTCGGGCATCGGTCGGGGTGTGAGGGTGGTGGTCGGCATCGGTTGGATCAGAAGGAGTCCTTGTAGCGGGCGTAGACCGAGACGATGGCGGCGGGGATCCCGATCACAGCTCCGATGGCGATCCCGACTCCCACCGAGCCGATCGCGAGGCCGAGGAGAGCTCCGAGCCCCACGCAGGCGAAGAGCACGCCCGCGAGAAGCGCTCCCGCGCCCATCGGATCCATCGAAGTGCGTCCAGCCGCCACGCTCGCCAGCATCTTATTCGGCCTCAGCCTATCAGCAGCGAGGCACTTCGTGACGCCGAAAACGGCCTAACTAAGCCGAAATCGCCTTACTTTGTTCATCCTTCGCCTCGCGCCGGCGGCCCGCCCATGCCCGCACGCGCGTCAGCTTGAGGATCTCGAGGATCAGCACGATGTAGAACGTCGCGCCGACGGCGATCGCACCCACGAGGGCAACCGCGATCGTCGGCCACAGGTGCCACTCGCCCGACTCGCGGAAAGGCACGAAGCGCGTTGCGAGGGCCGCGCCTCCGAGGATCGCACACCACGCGTAGAGGTAGAGGACGGCGCGCCGCTGCGTGAAGCCGCGGCGGAGGAAGCGGTGGTGCAGGTGTGCCTGGTCCGGCAGGTAGAGCGGCTCGCGGTGCTTGAGGCGGCGAATCAGGACGAACGAGGTGTCGAAGATCGGAACGGCCAGCGCTAAGAGCGGGAAGAAGAGGGCGACGGTCGCCGCGGTCTTCAGGAGGCCCTGGATCGAGACCGTTGCGAGCAAAAAGCCCATCAAGAGCGCACCGGAGTCGCCCATGAAGATCCGGGCCGGGTAGAAGTTGTGGCGGAGGAACCCGAGGCAAGCGCCCGCGATGATCGCGGAGAGGACCGCAGCCTCCGGCTTCCCGAGGGAGAGCGCGATGACGGCGAATGTCGCGCCCGAGATCCCGCAGATCCCGGCGGCGAGCCCGTCGAGCCCGTCCAGGAAGTTGACCATGTTCATGATCGCCACGATCCAGACGAGGGTGAGGGAGACACTCGCCCAGTACGGCAGCTCGTGGATGCCGACGATCGGGAACGTGAAGCGGTCGATCCGGACGCCGAAGTCGATCGCGATCGCGGCCGCGCCGGCCTGGCCGCCGAGCTTCACCCACCACGGAAGGCCGCGGAAGTCGTCCGCCATCCCCACCGTGGTCGCGAGCGCGGCGCCGAGCAAAATTCCCCGATAGGGACCCGAGAGGTCGAGAAACGCGAGCGCGGGCACGAACACCCCGAAGAAGAGCGCGAGGCCGCCGAGGCGCGGCACCGCCTGGAGGTGCACCCGGCGGCGTTCCAACGGCTCGTCCACGATCCCGAGGACGCGCGCGACGCGCCCAACCGCGGGCGTCAGGACGAGGACGACCGCGAGCGCGACGAGGAAGCCCCACACGACGTCCAGGTGGTCTCGCAGCGTGTCCCACATGGCTACTTGGTTCCGAACAACCGGTCGCCGGCGTCCCCGAGGCCCGGGACGATGAAGCCCTTCTCGTTCAGACCCCGGTCCACGGCCGCGACGACGACGTTGACGTCGGGATGCTCGGCGTGGAGGCGCTCGATCCCCTCCGGCGCGGCGATGATCGCGATGAGGCGCACCGAACTCGCGCCCGCGCTCTTCACGGTCGTGACCGCTGCCGCGGTCGAGTTCCCGGTCGCGAGCATCGGGTCGAGCAGGATGACGTCGCGTTCGGCGACGTCGGCCGGCAGCTTGACGTAGTACTCGACCGGCTGAAGCGTCTCCTCGTTCCGGTACAGGCCGATGAAGCCCACGCGCGCGCCGGAGATGAGGCTGAGGACGCCGTCGAGCATCCCGAGCCCCGCTCGCAGGATCGGGCAGACCGCCACCTTCTTGCCGGAGATCCGCTGGACGGTCGTCCGCTCGAGCGGCGTCTCGATCTCGATCTCCTCGGTGGCAAGGCCCTTCGTCGCCTCGTACGTGAGGAGGAGGGTGACCTCGTCCACGAGCTGGCGGAAGAGATGCGTCGGCGTGGAGTCGTCGCGAAGCATCCCGAGCTTGTGCTGGACGAGCGGATGGTCGACGACCACGAGCTTTTCCGTGGCAACGCTCATGCCTGATAGGTCGTGTATCCCCTGAACCCCGGATAGAGCGGCCGCTTCTCGCAGAGCGCTTCGCTGCGGCCGCTGAGCGCATCCAGGTCGGGGTCCGAGGCGAGCGCGCCGGCGATGACCTCCCCCACCTCGCGCAGGTCGTCCTCGTCGAAGCCACGCATGGTCACGGCGGGAGTGCCGAGACGGACGCCCGAGGCCTCCATGGGCGGGCGCTCGTCGAAGGGAACGGTGTTCCGGTTGGCGGTGATCTTCACCTCGTGGAGCCGTTCCTCGGCCGCCTTGCCCGACCATTCGCCGCCGCGGAGATCCATCTGCAGAAGGTGCGTGTCGGTTCCGCCGGTGAGGACGTCGAGTCCGTTCTCCATCAGGGCCGAAGCGAGCGCATCCGCGTTGGCGCGGATCTGCGACTGGTAGTCGCGAAAGGCGCCGGAGCCTGCGATCTTGAAGCACGCCGCCTTGCCGGCGATCACGTGCAGGAGCGGGCCGCCCTGCATCCCCGGGAAGACCGCCTTGTCCAGGGCCTGCGCGTGTTCCTCCCTGCAGAGGACGAATCCCGAGCGCGGCCCCGCGAGCGTCTTGTGCGTCGTCGAGGTGACGAAGTCGCAGTGCGGAGTCGGGTTCGGGTGGATGCCGGCCGCGACGAGCCCGGCGAAGTGGGCCATGTCACAGAGAAGGAGGGCGCCGACCTCGTCGGCGATCTCCCGGAAGCGGTCGGCCTCGATCGTCCTCGGGTAGGCGGAGCCGCCGCAGACGATCAGCTTGGGTCGGCATTCCTTCGCGGACGTGAGCACCTCGTCGAAGTCGACGAGCGATGTCTCGCGGTCGACGCCGTAGCCGACGAAGTTGTAGAGCTTGCCCGAGAAGTTGACCTTGAGGCCATGCGTGAGGTGGCCGCCGTGGTCGAGCCGCATGGCGAGCACAGTGTCCCCCGGCTCGAGGCAGCTGAAGTACACGGCCATGTTCGTCTGGGCGCCCGCGTGCGGCTGCACGTTCGCGTGCTCGGCGCCGAAGAGGTCCTTTGCCCGGTCGATGGCCAGCTGCTCGATCTCGTCGACGACCTCGCAGCCGCCGTAGTAGCGGCGCCCGGGGTAGCCCTCCGCGTACTTGTTGGTGGGCACGCTCCCCATGGCCTCGAGGACGCTCGGCCAGGTGAAATTCTCGGAAGCGATCAGCTCGATCTGACCGCGCTGGCGCTCGAGCTCGCGCTCGATGAGGGCAGCGGTGTCAGGATCGATCTCGGCCAACCCGGTCCGCTGGAGCTCCTGCAGCGTCTCCTGCGCGATCGCCACGTGTCCACCATACCGCGTCATCCGGCCGCGCAGGCCGGGCCCGTCAGCCCGTCGTGGCGCGCGCGATTTTGGCCAAGGCCTCGGGCGCGGAAACGGCCCCCTCGCGGAGCACCTCGGGCTCTGGCCCGGTGAGGTCGATCACCGTCGAGGGCGTGCCCGGAAGCGCGCCCGCGTCGACGACCGCAGCGGCCGCCCGGAGGATTCCCTCGGGGATGTCCTCAACCCGCGCCGGGTCCGGGCCTCCGTGGATGTTCGCGCTCGTCATCGCGACGGCACCGAAGCCGTCGAGCGCCGCCTTCGCCTCGGCGGAAAGGTCCGGGATGCGTACGCCGATCGTTTCCGGGCGCGTGCCGGTCAGCCAGCGGTAACGGCGCGCGGGGTTCGGGAGGACGAGCGTGTACGGACCGGGCAGAACGGCCCGGGCCATGACGGCGGCGCGGCCGCGAAGCTCGGGAACGGCGTCGAGGATTACCTCGAGGTCAGAGGCGACGAGGGCAACGGGGATCTCCGGCGGGCGCTTCTTCTGCCGGAGGAGTCGCCGGATCGGCGCGTCGTGATAGGCGTCGACGCAAAGGCCGTAGACGGTGTCGGTCGGGAGAATCACGGTCTGGCCCGCGCGGAGGGCAGCAACTGCCGTCTCGACCGACTGCGCCTCGATCACGCGCCGTTCCAGCTTCCTTCGACCACGCGGTCGCGCCCGGCGAGGTCCGGTGTTCCCACGACCCGGGCGTAGCCGAGCGACCGGAGGGCCTCCGCGAGGCCGGCCGCCTGTCCGTCCCCGCACTCGAGGACGAGGCGGCCGCCCGGCCGCAGGAGCGCTCGCGCGTCGGCGGCGACTTTCGCGCCGACCTCGACGCCGAGCACGGCCTCGTAGGGCTCGTAGAGGCGGATCTCGGGCTGAAGCGTCTCGTACTCCTCGGGAGAGACATACGGCGGGTTCGAGACGACGAGGTCGAACGGGCCGTCGACCTCGGAGAGCAGGTCTCCCCGGACGAGGCGGACGCGACCGTTCACCCCGGCGCGCGCCTGGTTCTCCCGGGCGAGGGACAACGCCTGCTCGGAGCTGTCCACGGCGACGACCTCCGCTCCCTCGTGCTCGTCGGCGATGGCGAGGGCGATTGCTCCCGAGCCGACGCCCACGTCGAGAACGCGCGGCTTGGCGAGCCCGCCGAGGAAATCGAGGCAGCGCTCGACGACGATCTCCGTCTCGGGCCTCGGGATGAGCGCCCGGCCGTCCACCTTCAGCAGGAGCCGGCGGAAGCCCCACTCTCCCAGGATGTAGGCGAGCGGCTCGCGCCGGAGTCGCCGGCCGACGAGCTCATGCAGCTGGTCGGCCTCGAAGGCGGTCACGGGGCGGCCCGACGAGTAGAGCTCGGAGCGCACAAGCCCGAGCACGTCCGCGACGAGGATCTCGGCGTCGACGCGCGGCGAGGGCACTCCCGCAGCGCG
Organism: Actinomycetota bacterium; assembly: GCA_046733475.1. Lineage (GTDB taxonomy): Bacteria > Actinomycetota > Thermoleophilia > Gaiellales > Gaiellaceae > DATEOR01. The sequence goes on along the minus strand of JBKPPF010000059.1, from coordinate 19,410 downwards.
CAGCCGGCCTTCGACCTCGTGAACGGCATCCAGGGGCATCACAACCTGTTCGCTGCAGACAGTCACGTAGTTCTTACGCCGCCGCTGCTTCGAGAGCTTGCCGCCGCTCCTCGGCGGCGAGGGCTTCGGTGAACTCGTCCAGGTCGCCTTCGACGATTCGGTCGAGCCGCTTGATCGTCAGGTTGACCCTGTGGTCGGTGACGCGGTTGTCGGGATAGTTGTAGGTGCGAATCTTCTCGGCCCGCTCGCCGCGGCCGATCTGAGAGCGACGCGCCTCCGAGAGCTCTTCCTCCTGGCGCTCGCGCTCGAGCTCGAGCAGACGCGCGCGGAGGACGCGCAGCGCCTTCGTCTTGTTCTGAAGCTGAGACTTCTCGTCCTGCATCGCGACGACAAGCCCGGTCGGAAGGTGCGTGATCCGGACGGCCGAGTCGGTCGTGTTCACGCTCTGGCCGCCGGGCCCGGTCGAGCGATAGACGTCGATCTTCAGGTCGTTGGGATCGATCTCGACCTCGACCTCCTCGGCCTCGGGCATGACGGCCACGGTCGCCGTCGAGGTGTGGATGCGCCCCTGGGACTCGGTCACCGGCACGCGCTGTACCCGGTGGGTGCCTCCCTCCCACTTGAAGATCGAATACGCGCCTTCGCCCTTGATCGCGAACGTGACGTCGTTGTAGCCGCCGCTCTCGCTCGGGTTGGAGCCGAGCACCTCCCACTTGAAGCCCCGGGACTCGGCGTAGCGAGTGAGCATGCGGAAGAGATCGCCCGCCCAGATGGCCGCCTCGTCCCCGCCCGTGCCCTTGCGGATTTCGACGATGACGTCCTTCTCGTCGTTGGGGTCCCGCTGGAGGAGCGCGAGCTTCAGCTCCTCCTCGAGCTCCTCGAGCCGCCGCTCGAGCTCAGGGACCAGGCCCCGAAGCTCCGAATCCTCGCGCGCGGCCTCCAGATCCTGACTCGTCGAGCGCCACTCTCCCGCGAGCTTGTGCGGCCCTTCGAGCTCCTTCAGACGGCGGCCGGCATCCGCCGCCTGGTGGTGGTCGGCGAAGATCGCAGGGTCGCTCATCCGCTCCTGCGCGTCGGCGTAGGAGCGCTCCAGTTCCTCGATCAGGCTGTCCATCTGGCTCACGCGATCAGCATAGACTCAGGCCATGGTGGAACCGCTGCAGGGAAGCTGCCTCTGCGGAGGCGTCCGGTTCGAGATCACCGAACGGTTTCTCAACGCCAACCACTGCCACTGCTCGCGCTGCCGAAAGCACTCCGGGACGTTCGGAGAGACCCAGGGCCGTGTGCCGCGAGAGGGCTTCCGGCTGATCTCAGGCGAGGAGCTCATCCGCGTCTACCGGCCCGCGGACGACGCCGGTGTCAAGGCGTTCTGCTCACGATGCGGCTCGAGTCTCTTCGGGAGGACGTGGCCCGAGGGACCCGAGATCTCAGTTCGCTTCGGCGCGCTCGACGGCGACCCCGGCATCCGGCCCGAGTTTCACACCTACGTGGACTCGAAGGCGCCGTGGGACGAGCTTCCGGAAGACGGTCTGCCGCGCTACCCGGACGAGCCGCCGGCCCGCTAGGCCATCACCTCGACTTTGCGCTCTTCCGGAGTAATCCGTCCTTCGAGGCGAAGGACTTGTCTGAGAGCGCGGATCGAGACCTCGACCTGGTCGAGAGAGGGCTCGCGCGTCGTGAGTCGCTGAAGCCAGAGGCCAGGAGCGAGCACCGCGCGCAGGACGGGGTTCTGCGCGTGCCTGCCGGCGAAGCGGATGATCTCGTAGGCGATCCCCGCGATCACCGGTAGGAGCAGGATCCGCGAGACGATCAGCCAGTACCAGTCCGGGCGCCCGACGAACGCGAAGACGAAGATCGCGACCACCATGACGTAGAGGAGGAACGCCGTCCCGCAGCGGACGTGCAGGAGGCTGTAGCGCTGCACGTTTTCGGGGGTGAGATCCTCGCCCGCCTCGTAGGCGTTGATCGCTTTGTGCTCGGCGGCGTGGTACTGGAACACGCGCTTGAGGTCGGGCAGCATCGAGATGATCAGCAGGTAGACGATGAAGATCGTCACGCGGACGAGGCCTTCGATCACCACGAAGGCGCCGGTCGACTCGATCGGGAGCCAGTTCGTGATCAGCGCCGGCGAGACCTTGAAGAGGAGGAGCGCGAATCCGATCGCGATCCCGAATGCGAAGATCAGCTGCCCGCGCGTGAGCTCGGTCTCGACCTCACCGTCCTCCCCTTCCTCCTGCGCCGCGTAGTTCGCCGAGATGGCGAGCGCGCGAAAACCGATCGAGAGCGACTCCCCGAGAGCGATGATCCCGCGGACGATCGGGACCCGCAGCCAGCGGTGGCGGAGCAGAATGGAGGTGACCGGGCGGTTGACCTCGGCGATGACGCCGTCGGGCTTTCGCACCGCGACCGACCAGGCGGACGGGCCGCGCATCATCACGCCCTCAAGGACCGCCTGGCCTCCAATCGGGGCGCTCATGCGCTTCTTTTCGCTGCTAGGCCCTGCCGGCCTTCTCGAGACGCCGCTGGAAGCGCTCGACGCGACCGCCGGTGTCCATGAGCTTCTGCTTGCCGGTGTAGAACGGATGGCACTCGGAGCAGATCTCCACGTGCAGCTCCGGCTTCGTCGACCGGGTCTGAAACTCGTTCCCGCACGAGCAATGCACGGTGGCGAGGACGTAGTCGGGATGGATGTCAGGCTTCATTTGAACTCAGGATAGCAGCAGCGGTTTTGCCGGCCACGTTGCCACCGGAGACGACGACGGCGACGGTCTTGCCTTCGACATTCGGCACCTTGCCTGCCAGCAGCGCCCCCACCCCGGCGGCCGCGCCGGGCTCCGCTGCGAGCTTCGCGCGCTCGTAGAGGAAGCGAAAGCCCGCGCGAATGTCGTCTTCGGAGACCAGCACCGACTCGACCCCGCGCTCGCGGCAGACGGCGAGGCAATGCTCGCCTGCGATCGGCGCGTTGAGTGCGTCCGCGATCGAGTCTGGCCGGACGGGAACCGGCTTTCCTGCGGCGAGCGCTTCGCCGAGTGCCGCCGATCCCTCGGGCTCGACGCCGACCACGCGCGCTTCGGGGGCCCCGACGGCGATCCCGGAGACCAGGCCGCCTCCTCCCACACCCGTGACGATCACGTCGGTCGTCGGCGCGTCCTCCATGATCTCCCGGCTCAGGCTGGCGTGCCCCTCGATGACGGCCGGGTCGTCGTATGGGTGGACGAATGCGCGCCCGGACTGGGCGCGCAGATCCTCGAGTCGGTCGAACGCTTCCGTCGGATCGGCGGCCTCCCGGTCGACGGCCGCGCCGTAGGACCTCGCCGCCGCCGCCTTGAGCTCGCTGGTTCCGTCCCACATCACGACGAGGCAGTCGATCTTCTCGAGCGCGCAGCCGTACGCCACGGCGGCCGCCGCATTGCCGGCCGAGACCGTGATCACGCCACGCGCCCTCTCCTCGGGAGTGAGCGTGGCGAGCTTCGCCAGGATTCCCCGCGGCTTGAAAGAGCCCGTCTTCTGGAAGAGCTCGGCCTTGAGGAGGGCGGTGCCGCCAAACGCGTCTCCCAGGGTCGTCGACCGGAGGAGCGGCGTTCGCAGGAGCGTGCTCACATCAAGCGGTACTCGGGCCCGTCGCCGCCCTCGGGCGGAGTGAGGCGTCCGCCCTTCGCGGTGATCGCACCGCACTGGACGCAGTTCGAGGCCGTCACCTCGACATCCACGACGTTGCCCGCCGGGGATGCCGAGCCTCCGAGCTCGTAGACCTGGGCGGGACACATGTGCACCCATGCCTCGGCGACCTCGCGGCGGACCTTGCGGTCGACGCGGAGGTGGCTCGGCGCGTCATCGCGCGTTTTGTTCCCCGAGAGGTAGACGCTCGAGAGCTTGTCGAAGGTGAGTTGACCGTCAGGATCCGGATACGACCGGAGGCGGTCGCCGACGAACACCGGTACCTCGGCGTCTCGCTCCAGCTTCAGGTCGCGGGGCGGGAGCTTCCCGAGCGTGTTCAGCGCCACTCCGGCGAGCATCGCTCCGCGCGTGAACCCCTGGTGGAAGGCGGGACGCATGTTGCGCACGCGCTCGAGGTCCTTCCAGACGTAGCTCTCCTTGAGGGCCTCGTCGTAGGACTCGAGCGCACCGGGCTCCCACGCCGTTCGGCCGGGCGCAAGCGTCTCGAAGGCGCTCTCGGCCGCCAGCATGCCGGAACGCATCGCGTAGTGGATGCCCTTGAGAGCCGGCACGTTGACGAGGCCGGCACCGTCGCCGGCGATCATTCCGCCGGGGAAGTGGAACCGGTCCGGGAGCGCGAGGAAGCCGCCCTCCGGGATCGTCTTCGCCCCCCAGGCGACGCGCGTGCCTTCGTCGAGGATCTTGCGCACGAACGGGTGCAGCTTCAGCTCCTGCAGGAGGTCGTGGACCGAGAGCGTCGCGTCCGTGTAATCCAGGCCGACGACCATCCCGAGCGCCACGTGCCCTTCGCCGAGCGGGTAGATGAAGCTGCCGCCAAACTCCCTGAACTTCTTCGCTCCCCGGAGCGGCCAGCCCATGGTGTGGATGACACGGTTGAGCGGGTGCGGCACCTCCCAGACCTCTTTGACGCCGAGCGCCCACACCTGTGGTCGCGACTGGAGGCCGAAGCGGTCGAGTGCGACTCCGGTGAGGTGGCCCTGCGTCCCCTCGGCGAGGACGGTCACGCGCGCGGTGATGTCGGAGCCCGGCTCGAAGTTCGGGAGCTCCTCGCCCCCTCGGCCGCGGCCGCGGTCGCCGGTGCGGATGCCGACGACACGTCCTCCGGAGACCAGCAGCTTGCGAGCGGCGGTCTCGGGAACGAGCGTCGCCCCTCCCTCCTCCGCGCGCTCCGCGAGCCAGGCGCCGATCTCCGAGATCGACGCGACGTAGTTGCCGTGGTTCCACATCGTCGGCGGAGCCGGAAGGCGCATCGCCCGCTTGGCCGTCAGGTAGTACAGGCCCTCGCGCTCGACGCGCGACCTGAACGGCATGTCTTCGCTGTGCATCCCGGGGAAGAGCTGCCGGAAGGCGCGCGGGTCCACGACGGCGCCCGAGAGGAGGTGCGCGCCGGGCGCCTTGCCCTTCTCGACGATCGCCACGGGGATCTCGCCGAGCCGCTCGCGGACAGCTGGGCTCTCCTCGAGGAGCTGATTCAGCCTGACCGCTGCCGAGAGGCCGGCCGGGCCTCCTCCGACGACCAGGACGCCGACATCGATGCGTTCATCCGGCGGATCGGTGGGCTCGGCGACGAACTCGGCCGCGCCGAACGGCGGCGGGAAGTCCGCGGGACGAACGCTCACGATCCCCTCTTCTCTCTCACGAGCTCGGTCAGCTTGGGAACGATCTCGTGCACGTCGCCCACGACGGCGAGGTCGGAGTATTCGAAGATCGGCGCGTTCGGGTCCTTGTTGATGGCGACGATGGTGCCCGAGCCCTGCATCCCGACCTTGTGCTGGATAGCGCCCGAGATCCCGCACGCAATGTAGAGCTTCGGCGAGACCGTCTTTCCCGTCTGGCCGACCTGGGTCGAGTACGGATACCAGCCTGCGTCGACGACCGCACGGGTCGCGGCAACGGCGCCGCCGAGGGCTTTCGCGAGGTCCTCGACCAGCGAGAAGTTCTCGGGCTGCCCGAGCCCGCGGCCTCCCGCGACGATCACGTCGGCATCCTCGATCGACGGCCCCTGGCTCTCCTCGTGGGCTTGCTCGACCATGACCGCCTGCTTGGAGAAGTCCTGGATCTCGACCGTGAGCTTGACGACATCCGCACTCCCGCCGCCGGCTTCGGCCGGCTCGAACGTGCCCGAGCGGATGAGCGCGAGGCGCGGCTCGCTCTTCCAGCCGACCTCCGCGATCACGGAGTCGCCGAGCGCGGGCCGCTTGCCCACGAGCTTCCCGTCCTCGAGCTCGATGTCCACGAGGTCCCAATTGAGTCCGGCGTCGAGGCGCGCCGCGAGGCCGGCTGCCACGTCGGAGGACAGAACGGAAGCGCCGAAGACGATGTTGTGGAACCCCTCGGACTCGACGAGCTTGGCGAGGACGTCGACCCGCGGCTGCGGGAGCGGCGCTTCCAGAGCGGGGTCGTCCGCGAGGAAGACGCGGGACGCGCCGTGGCGCCCGACCGCCTCGGCCATGCCCTCGACGCCTGCGCCGAGGAGCACGGCGGCGACGTCGTCCCCGAGCTGCGCGGCCTTGCCGAGCACGCCGAGTGAGCCCTTGACGGGCTCGCCCTCGTGGTGCTCGACGTAGACGAGAGTGGACATCAGATCAGCTTGTGAGAGGAGAGGTACTCGACGATCTTTTCGGCGGCGGCGGCCCCGTCGTCCTCGATGCGCTCGCTCTCTCCGCGCGAGGGCGGGTCGGAGAGCCCGTAGACCTCGGTGCGCGAGCCGGATTCACCCGCGTCGTCGGCGGCAAGCCCGAGGTCGGAGAGCGACAACGTCTCCTGCGGCTTCTTCTTCGCGCCCATGATCCCCTTGAGGGACGGGTAGCGCGGCTCGTTGATCGCGTCGGACACGGCGACCACGCACGGGACCGGAGCCTCGATGACGTCGTAGCCGTACTCGGTCTGGCGCTTCACCTTCACCTTGCCGTCGGAGGCCTCGAAGCTCGCGGCCTGGGAGATCACCGGGAGACGAAGCCGGTCGGCGACGGCCGCCCAGAGCACGGCGCCGTCGGAGTCTCCGGCCTGCTGGCCGAAGAGGACGATGTCGGCGCCCTCGCGCTCGAGCGCCCTGGCGAGCGCCTTGCTCGTCGCGACGAGGTCGGAGCCGGCAAGCCCCTCGTCGGAGACGTGCACGGCGCGGTCTGCGCCGATCGCAAGCGCCTTCCGGAGCGAGTCGGCGGCACGCTCGGGACCCACGAGAATGGCGACGACCTCGCCCTCCCCGACTTTGTCCTTGAGCTGCAGCCCCTCCTCGATCGCATGCGTGTCGAACTCGTTCAGCGCGCCTGGAACGCTCCGGTCGAGCCGGAAGGTCTGGGGATCGAGGCGCTTGGGAGCGGAGGCGTCCGGGACCTCCTTCACGCAGACGGCGATCTTCATCCGGGCGCGATCCTATCGGCTCAAGATCGGACAGCCGCCTGCCGAAGGGTCTGTTACCGTCCGCCACGTCGGACGCGAACCGGAGCCTATGCTCAGCCACCGGACGACAGCCCGAGGGGTTCTTCTCCTTCTTTTGATCGGGGTCTTCACAGGGACCGCAAGCGCCGGCGTGCCGGAGGTGACCGCGTTCCCTGTTGTCGGCAACGTCACCTATACGGACGACTTCGGCGACCCACGCCCCCAGGGTCCGCACGAGGGGAACGACATCATGTCCGTGCGACACCAGCCGGCGGTCGCCTTCGTCGCGGGTCACGTGCAGAAATGGACGGGCTCGGGCTCGTACCGGACCTGCATGCTCTACCTCCACGCCAAAAACGGCATGACATACGTCTACATCCACCTCAACAACGACCTCGGGCTGGACAACGACAACAAAGGCGGTTGCAAGAACGGGGTCTCGTGGGCAAAGGGCCTCGACAACGGCGACCACGTGAAGCGCGGCGAACTCGTGGGCTTCGTCGGCGACTCGGGCGACGCCAATGGGATCCAGCCGCATCTCCACTTCGAGGTGAGAAAGCCGAGCGGCACGGCGATCGACCCGTTCACCTACCTCAACCGGTCGAAGCGCCTTTTGTTCCCTCGCCCCCGGCCTGGCCTCGGCGACGTCATCGTCACCCTCAAAGGGTCCACGCTGATCGAGAAGACGGATTCGACGATCACCGTGAGGACGAAGCGGGTCGTCGTCGCGCCCCTCGGCCTCAACTACATCAACGTCCGCAAGGTGACGCTGGCCGTGGCGCCCGAGACCCTTGTAGAGCGCAAGGGCTCGACCGGGTTCTCCACGACCGACGTCTCGGCGGCCAAGATCGGCGAGCGCGTGCGGGTGACGACGGTGACCTTCGCACCAACGTGGACGACGCAGAAAGCCCCGGCGGGCGTTCTCTCCGTCTCCCGGCTCGTCTTACTGGGCAGCTAAGCCCTGCTTCTTGTCTGCATGGCTCTGCACGTGCGGATCCCTCGATCGGGGACTGGGTGTCTCAATCAGGGTGATCCGGCTGTCGATAGCGCGGGCGGGGGTCACTTCGAGCCGCACGGAGGGATCAGATGGGCCGCAAGACGATCGCGCTGCTTTGCGCAGTCGGAGTGTGCTTGGCCGTCGCCTTGCCCCTTGCCACCGCCGGGGGGCGAGTAAAGCAGGCAGCAGGCACCGCCGGATGCACGGTCGCAGGAAACCAGGTCAAGGCCGTTGGGCTTCCAACCGACGTCGGGTTGAACTTTTTCATCCACGACGCCTCAGGCTGGGATGGCTGGCCGCTGGGTAGCTCAGCCGATGGAGTGTGGTCGGTGAACGTTCCCGATCGGACGGGCCCGACCACCTATGAGTTCGCCAGCACGACGTTCGGCAAGGACGGTTCCAAGTACTGGGTCTACGCCAGCTGCTCTGCCTCGTAGACGCTCGGTACAGGATGATGAGTGAGGCCCGGCCGCCCCGGGCCTCTTACTTTGCTCCAGGCTGGGTACGCCTGCTCGTGCCGCCAAGCCGTCTAGCTGGAAGTCTGGGTCTCCACTCGCCTTCCGGCGCTTGACCCGACGCGCTCACCGAACAAGGTCCGAGGATGAAACGACTCTTCGTTGTCCTCGCGGTCATCGGTGCGCTCCTCGCGGTTGGGCTCGGCTCCGCGGTCGCGACCTCACTCGTAACCTCGGCCACGATCAAGGACCACACGATCAAGAATGTCGACCTGGCCTCAGGGGCGGTAGACAGCCGCGTCGTCAAGGACAAGTCTCTCGTGTCCGCCGACCTCGCGCCGAAGGCGAGGACCGCCTGGGCGCACGTGAACGCGGACGGCACCCTCACCCGGAGCAGCGGCGGAGTGACCTCGGTATCGCTCGGCGTGGACGGTCAGTACTCCGTGAGCTTTGGCCGGGACGTGAGCAAGTGCGCATACGTCGCCACGATCGACTTCGGAGCCGGAGGCAACGAGGGAGAGACGAGCGTTGCGCCACGTGGCGGCAACGCCAAAGCCGTCTTCGTTCAGACGTTCGTCTTCAGCCCCGGGATGGATGCGGACTTGCCGTTCTACCTGGCCGTCTTCTGCTAGTCCGGTTCCCCGGGGATTCGGGGCAAGCGGCGCCTGTCCCATGAGCGCCTGATCGACAAAAAGGCCCCCGGCGCAGCGCCGGGGGCCTTTTGTAGTCGGTTCTCAGGTTGTCGTGTCTGGAGCGCTCCTTAGCCGTTGTCGATTGCGAAGTGCTCTACGCCACAAGCGGACTCCGCGGCCTCGTTGTTGCCGTCGCCGCTGTAGCTGACCTGCCAGCGCCACGTTCCCTCATCGCTCGCGAGGAACGTGGTGTTGGTCGTCGAGTACGTGCCATTGCCGCTCACGCTCACCGTCTGCGTGTAGGCAGGCGTGCCCGCGCAGGTGGCGTCAGACGGATCGAACAGGTTGAACGTGACGGTGCCACCCGGCGTGCCGAATCCGCCACTGATCGTGGCATCGTCGTTCGGCAGCAGATTCTGGGCGGTGCTGATGCCCGGCTGAGCCTTGGTCACGACGAGGTGCTCATCCGTGCACACGCTCGTTGCGGCGTTGTTGTTGGCGTCGCCGCTGTAGACGGCCTGCCAGTAGAAATCGCCCGCACTGTTGAACGTGATCCCATTGGAATCCGGGACAACGCCGTTCGTTACCGTCTTCGTTCCCGCCGACTGGGCGCCCAGGGAACAGGCGCTGTCGGTATAGACGGTGTACGCGACGGTTCCGCCCGCATTGCTCGTCGCTCCGCTGAGCGTGGCCGAATCGTGCACAGTCGAACCAACCGCGACAGAGGTTGCCGAGAGCAGCGTGCTGATCGTCGGCGACAGCTTGATGTGGTTGGTGTAGTAGCAATCGACGGTGTCCCCCAACGCGAGCGTGATGCTCGCCGTCGAGCCGGAGGTACTGGTCGTCGAGCTGCCCTGCGCCGAACACGTGAGGCTTTTCAACGTCCATCCAGCCGTCACCTGTGCCGCAGTGAGGTTCTCCGTCACGCTGTAGCTTCCGGCGGTGAGGGGGGTGAACGTCTTGCTCCCACCGTCGGACAGGCTGAAGGCGGAGAGACCGGTCCCGGTCGTGGTGTAGCCGAACGAGCTGTCACCGTTCTCGGTCGTCTTGTGGACGATGATCGTGCCGCAGTTCGAGATGTTCACCGCAATCGGGGCGATGAAGTCCTTGAGCTCGGCGGTGAAGGACGAAGACGAGCGGCTCTTTACGAACGCGCTGCCGAACGCCTCGCACACACCTGGTGGGAAAACGCCCGCCGCGGTCAGGTCGATCGCGGCCTCACCGAAGAGCCCCGCACCGAGGTTGCCCCCGGCGATCGGCTCGGCGATCGTGCCGGTGTTGACAGCCCCCTCCGAGTTCGTGCCATTCAGCGTCACGTGCTTGCCCCAACAGGGAAGCGCGTTGGCGCTGAAGCACTGGCTGACGGTGTTCCCGGCAGCGGCGGTCAGCCACGTGTTCAACCCCAGCGTGGGCGTGCCCGAGCCACCGAAGTCATAGGTGACGAGCAGGTCGCCGGCCGTGCGGTTGATGGTGACCGGCCCCGTTGTACCGGACGTGAATCCGGCCGTCGTCTTCTGATTGATCTCGAAGTCGAGGTTGGCATTTCCGATGTTGACCAGCCGCTCCCACCCGAGATAGAGATAGATGTGTCCGTTGGCGCCTTGCTCTGACGCCTCGTAGAAGCGGGTCAGGTCGTTCTTGTTGGGCGGGATCGAGCCCGTCACGACCGTCGTGTTTGCACTGTCTTCTTTCGTGCCCTGCCCGAACGCGTTGTCGCTCGAGCCCGAAGGCTTGTCGATGCCGGTGTTACGACCGGCCACGTTGGCCCAGTCGGTGTTCCCGCTTGTGTTTACGACGAGGTTGCCGTCGTTGCCTTCGAACGTGCTGCCGGCGAGGTTCGCCGTTGCCGCCGCGACGATGAGGAGTAGTGCCGCGACGAGTGTTGTTCCTGTTCCGATAAACACCCAGCGCCGCCGTGTCGAGCGGCGCCTGAATTCGAAGAGAGCCATTCTTTCCTCCTACGTGGATTGCCACAGAAACGCGCCGTGCGTGTTGGCCTCGCCGTCACCCCCTCCCACGAAGGACGAGGGGAGGCAGCCACGCGTTGGCGCGCAGGCATGAAACTGTCCGCAATCGACCCGGTACCGCCGCAAAACCCGCTCCTCCCTCGTCCGCAGCCCGCGTCGAAAGCGCGGGGAAACTCTCCGCGACTCAGGCTATGGCGCTGAGGCCGCTGCGAACAGACGGCGTTCGTCGTATTCCCGCCTTACTGGAATCACTGTAGGAAGGACCAAGGAACGCCGTACGTCTTGGCAGTAGACATCGGCTCGGGAAAGGAAGAAGATTCCAGTTCAAACTGCGGAGAGGGATACCATGAGCGGTAGGAATGGCGGGGATACTCGTCGTTGACGACGACGCTGCTTTTCGTGCGCTCCTGTGCCACACGCTCGAGGGAGCGGGGCTTGAGACGCGCGAAGCGGCCACCGGAAGCGAAGCGGTTTCGCTCTCCCGCCGCATGAGGCCGGAGCTTGTCCTTCTCGACGTGAGGCTCCCGGACATGAGCGGTCACGAAGTCTGCAAGCAGCTACGTGACTCGTTCGGCGAGACGCTTCCGATCATTTTCGTCTCCGGCACGAAAACGGACGATCTCGACCGAGTTGCCGGGCTGCTGCTCGGCGCGGACGACTACATCGTCAAGCCGATCGAGGCGGGAGAGTTCCTCGCGCGCATCCGCCGCGTCGCGTTGCGATCCGGCTCGGCACTCGCCGCCTCGGAATCGAATCCCCTGAGGAACAAGCTCACGCCACGCGAAAGGCAGGTCCTTCAGATGCTTTCGAACGGCCTGTCGCAAAAAGACATCGCCGCCGAACTCGTCATCAGCCCGAAGACCGTCGGAACACACCTCCAGCACATCCTCTCCAAGCTCGAGGTGCACAGCCGCGCCCAGGCCGTCGCTATCGCCCACCGCTTCGGCGACTACGAGCCGGTCAGGTAGGCAGCGCGTCGCGGAGATCTCGGGCAGCACGCTCGGGGTCGTCCGCCTCGACGATCGCACGCACGACGGCGATCCGGGTCGCGCCGGCTGCGACGACATCCGCGACGTTCGAGGCGTCGACGCCGCCGATCGCGAACCACGGCAGTCTGGCGTTCGCGGCGGCGTAGCGGACGAGCTCGAGGCCGACGGCGGGGCGGCCCTCCTTCGTCGGCGTCGCATGCACGGGACCCACGGCAACGTAGTCGGCGCCCGCCGCGTCGATCTCGGCAGGCGCGTGCGTGGAGAGCCCGACGGGTAGGCCGAATGCCCGCGCAGCCTCGACGGGGATGTCGTCCTGGCCGACGTGGACGAAGTCGGCGCCTCCGAGGACGGCCAGGTCGGGCCGGTCGTTGACGCCGAGCGGGACGCCGTGGGCGGCCGTCACGACGCGGGCCTCGGCGAGCGCGTCGAGGAGCCGGCCGTCGGCGAGCGACCGCTCGCGCACCTGGACGACGTCCACGCCGCCCCTGATCGCTGCCGCGAGAAACTCGCCGAAGCCGGGCCTCACCGGCGTGACGAGATAGAGGTGACTACCCCCCAGCAACGGGGCGGGCGACGACGAGCCGATCTGCATTCTCGAGCTCGACCTCCGCGTAGCGGGCGCGCTCCACGGGCTCGCCGTTTCGCTCCACGAGCGCCCAGCCGGCCTCGAGCCCGAGACGCGCGAGCAGAGTCGCGACGGTCTCGCCCGGAGCAAGCTCTTGCTCGCGTCCGTTCACCTCGACCGTCAAACGGTTCCACCCACCGGGCTGGACGGGGTGGGCGCCTGCTCCTCCATCACACCGGCATGGAAGGCCCTGCGGCCGGCCGCGACCGCAAGGCGGAAGGCCTCGGCCATGGCAACTGGGTCTTCCGCCCGTGCAATGGCCGTGTTGACGAGCACCGCGTCGGCCCCCATCTCCATGGACTCCGCCGCATGCGACGGGGCGCCGAGGCCGGCGTCGACGACGACCGGAACCTCGGCCTGCTCGACGATGATCCGGATCGAGTCGCGCAGCTTAAGGCCCCGGCCGCTTCCGATCGGCGCCGCAAGCGGCATGACCGTGGCGCAACCGACCTCCTCGAGCTTCTTGGCCAGCACGGGGTCCGGGAGGATGTAGGGCAGAACCGTGAAGCCCTCCTCGACGAGCGTCGCGGCCGCGCGGAGCGTCTCGACCGGATCGGGCAGGAGGTAGCGCGGGTCCGGGATGACCTCGAGCTTGACCCAGTCCGGCAGGCCGCCGGCTCGGGCGAGCTTCGCGGACCGGATTGCCTCGTCGGCGGTCTCGCAGCCTGACGTGTTCGGGAGGAGGAGCACCTCGTCCGGCAGGAACGAGGTGATGTCCTCGCCCGGGGCGTCGAAGTCGAACCGCCGCACTGCCACGGTGACGATCTCCGTGCCCGAGGCCGCGACCGCATCGCGCATCGTCTCGAAGGACTCGTATTTGCCGGTCCCGAGAAGGAGGCGCGAGCCGAACTCACGGCCGGCGATGGTCAACGTGTCGTGCTGCATGGGCTTCCTTCCCAGGCTAGCAGCGGTTTTGCGGCTGCTAGCGGCCCTGGAACTCGGGCTCGCGCTTTTCGGCGAAGGCAGCCATGCCCTCTTTCTGGTCTTCCGAGGAGAAGAGCATCGCGAAGAGGCGGAGCTCCGTCTCCATGTGCGCGCTCGCCTCGCCTGTCAGGTAGAGGTTCGTCGCCTCTTTGGCATACGCGAGAGCGAGCGGGCTCTTCCTCGCCAGCTCGTGGGCCAGCTTCATCGCGGCGGGCATCAGCTCGGCCGGCTCGTAGATCTGGTTCACGAGGCCCCAGTCGTGTGCCTCCTGGGCCTCCACTGCGCGCCCGGAGAAGACGATCTCCTTCGCGAAGCCGAGCCCGACGATGCGCGGCAGGCGCTGGCTCCCGCCCCAGCCAGGGATGATCCCGAGGTTGACCTCCGGCTGGCCGAGCTTTGCCTCCCTGGACGCGATGCGGATGTCGCAGGCGAGGGCGAGCTCGCAGCCGCCGCCGAGCGCGTAGCCGTTGATCGCCGCAATGGTCGGCTTGGGGATCGTCTCGAGAAGGTTCGCGCACGCCTGGCCGAGCTCGCCCCAACGCCTCGCCTCGAGCACCCCGAGCGACTGCATGTACTTGATGTCCGCGCCGGCGACAAAGGCCTTCTCGCCCGCGCCGGTCAGGAGGACGACGCGCGCTTCCGGATCGGCGGCGAGGTCTTCCAGGTGGTCGCGCAGCGCCTCGGCGTGCTCGACGTCGAGCGCGTTCATGGCATCGGGCCGGTTGACGGTCACGATGGCGACGCCGCCGTCGCGTACGACGTCGACGCTCACCGCGTGACCGGAACTCGCTCGCGGAGAAAATCGACGATCTCGGAAACAGGAGCTCCGGGAGTGAAGACCTCGGCAACGCCTTGCCGCTTCAAGTCCTCGACGTCCGGCTTCGGGATCGTGCCGCCGACGACGACGACGACGTCGTCGACGCCGTTCACCTTCAACCCTTCGAGAATCTTCGGAACGAGCGTCATGTGGGCGCCCGAGAGGATGGAGATCCCGACGGCGTCTGCATCCTCCTGGATGGCGGTCTCGACGATCTGCTCCGGGGTCTGGTGAAGGCCCGTGTAGATGACCTCCATGCCGGCGTCCCTGAGCGCACGGGCGATGATCTTCGCCCCCCGGTCGTGGCCGTCGAGCCCCGGCTTGGCGATGACGACCCGGATCTTGCGCTCGCGATTCATAGCGGTCGGTCAGTATATGAACGTGAGGCTCACCGTCATCGGGTCATCTCCGGCCTGGCCCAACCCCGGCAGCGCGCAGTCGGGGTACCTCGTGGAGAGCGGTGCCGAGCCGCGGCGGAGCCTCCTGCTCGACTGCGGTCCGGGCGTTCTCGGACGCCTCCGCGCAAACGGAGGCAAGCGCGTCAACGCGACGGCGATCACGCACTTCCACCTCGACCACTGGGGCGACCTCGTCCCGTGGGCCTGGCTGAACGCCTACGGCCCGACGGACGAACACATTCCGTGCACGGTGTGGCTCCCACCCGGTGGCCGCTCCCAGCTGGACGCGTTCGCGGCCACCTTCGGGAACCCGGGCATGTTCGACTCCGCGTTCGACCTGAACGAGTTCACACCGGGAACGCCGTTCCAGACGGCCGGCTTCGAGGTCGAGGCGCACCGTCTGCCCCACTACACGATGGAGGCCTACGGCTTCCGGGTCCGGGAGGGCGACAAGCTGCTCGCCTACTCCGGCGACTCGGCTCCGACCGAGGAGCTCTCGGCGCTCGCGCGCGGAGCCGACCTCTTCGTCTGCGAGGCGACCCTCGCGGCGTCCGACAAGGACGGCGAGCCCCGCGGCCACCTCTCCGCCGAAGAGGCGCTCGCGGCGGCGGACGGCCCGATCCTCTTGACGCACAGGCCGGTCGAGCTCCCGATCCCCGCGGGCGTTCGCGTGGCAACCGACGGTCTCGTCGTCGACGTCTCCGGCGGGCCCGAGGATTGACAACCCATCTCGGCGGTCGCATGATCCTAGGAGTTCCGGCCCAGCGCGCGAACCACGACTGAGAACTCAAAAGAATCAGTGTGAGTGGTTCGACAAAACAGCATTTCCTTCTCCGAAACGTGACCTACGAACAAGGCGGCTTCGAGGTGTCCGAACCCAAGGGCAATTGGCGCCCCGATCCAGATGTGATGACGCAGCTCGTCGAAGGCGAGACCGTCCTCGTCCATCTCAAGACAAACGAGATCTACGCGCTGAATCCGACCGCGACGCGAGCGTGGGACATGCTCGCCGCCGGCTCGAACCGCGAGGAAGTCCAGGAGGCCCTCCTCGAGGAGTTCGATGTACCGCCCGATCAGCTCCGCGACGAGACCGACGCGCTGATCGCGGAATTGGTGGAGAAGAAGCTCCTGCTGGCAGGAAGCTGAAATTGGCAGTGGCGCTCGAGGCGCGAGAGGCGGCGCCCGACACCTCTTCCTTTTTGCTGCGCTATCGACCCGGGGACGGGGAGCCGCGGGTCGTCCCAGGGCCGACAGCCGCCGACGTCGCCCGCGCCGAATCCGGTCTCGCAGTCTTCGACGGGCACATCTTCGATCGCGAGGCACTCGCGAAGGTTGCGGGGATCGACCCCGAGAGCGCTCCCTCCGAGCTCGTCCTCCGCGCGTACCTCGAGCTCGGCGCAGGCGTCCTGAAGCGGATCGACGGAGTGTTCGCACTCGTCGTCTGGGACGCCCGCTCCGACACGGTGCTCGCAGCCCGCGATGCCCTCGGCCAGCACCCGCTCTTCTACGCGAGAGGGCTCGACGGGGCCTGGTACTTCTCGGATTCGATGGCGGCACTCGCCCGCGCCGACCAGGTGTCGGGGACCCTGAGCCGGGCCGCGCTCGCCGAGTCGCTCGTGAACTACCACCTCGACCCTGCCGAGACGTACTTCGAGGCGATCCGGCGCGTCCCGGCCGGACGAAGGCTCACGGCGAACGCCACTGGTGTGACGACGTCTCGCTACTGGGATCCGGCGCCGAGCGAGGAAGATGTCGAGTGGATCACGGAAGCGGACCTACCGCACCTCTCGACGCTGATGGAGCAGGCACTCGCACGGGCGCTTTCGGTCGGCCGGCCCTCGATCTTCCTCAGCGGCGGAATCGATTCCGTAGCCGTGGCGATGTACGCAGCCGACGGCGCCCCCGCCAAGGCGGTGGAAGCGCCGATCGCGCTGTCGCTCGTCTTCCCCGACCCGAACTTCAACGAGGAGCCGATCCAGAGGCAGGTGGCGCGCGATCTCGGGATGCCCCAGACGGTCGTTTCGTTCGCAGAGGCGGAAGGCCCGAACGGGCTCGTGCTCGAGGCTCTGCGCACGACGGGAACGTGGCCGATGCCGCTCGTGAACATCTGGCACCCCCTCTACACCCACCTCGCGCGCATGGGCCGCGCCCAGGGCGCGAAGACCGTTCTCACCGGCGCGGGCGGGGACGAATGGCTCTCGGTCGCGCCGATGTGGGCCGCGGACTGCATCCGCAGCTTCCACTTTCGTGAGCTCCACCACTTCTGGCTCACGTACCGCAACTCGTACACCGTGCGGAAATGGCCGATGCTCCGGAATCTGCTCTGGAGGTACGGGACCAAGGTCGTGCTCAAGGACGCGGGGCGAGGGGTCCTCGGCCGCGTCGCGCCCAACCGGTTGGATGACCACCGTCGGCGCCAGCTCCATGAGCGCATGGACGACTGGCTCGCCCCCGACCAGAAGCTCGCGCAGGAGGTGGAGGAGCGCGCGGTCCGCTGGACGCAGGGCCGCCACAGCCAAGGCTCATATCTCAGCGGCGTCGTGCCGTATTTCGAGAACGTCGTGGTCGCGATGGAGCGGGAAGAAGCCTTCGAGCGCGGCAGACGGCTCGGTGTAGAGCCGTTCATGCCCTTCTGGGATCCCGGCGTGGTCGATTTCCTCTTGCGAACCCCGCCTCGGCTCCTGCACGAGGGCCATCGAGCGAAGGGGATTCTCCGCGGCGCGCTCGCAAGACGCTTTCCAGAGGCGGGGTTCGAGGATCAGAAGAAGGTGCTCATCACCGATTTCTCGACCTCGACGCTCACCGACCAGATCCCGCGTGCCTGGCAGGAGTACGGGGGCGCATCAACACTTTCGTCGAGTGGAATTGTTGACGGAAAATCATTACAATCAGCGTTCCGGTCATCAGTCGACCGGTTGCAAGGGAGAGACAGCGGTGACGGTTCCAACGCTCTCGAGTTTTCAATGCTCGCCCACAAGCTGTGGAGTGTGCTCAACCTCGAAGCATGGGCTCGTCAATGGAGCTAGTTCGTTGGAGGGGGTGACAAAGCGATGACGTTCGAGAGAAGTCTGTCGACGTGGGAGCCGATGGAGCTTCGCTCCCTCGGAGATGTTGCCAGCGTGATGCAGGGGGGCAGCGCAGGCGGCCCGGCAAACGGCAAGTCCGTTCCGAGCCCGGCTGATCCAGGCGAGCCGAACCTGAAGCCTCACGGCCAGGAATAGCACGTCAATCGCTTCGTCACCGCCCGGCTGCGTCTCCCCGCGGGAGACAGGCCGGGCGGCTGCGTACTCTGTGAGCTAAATGATCACGACTCTGACGCTTGCGATCGCCGAGCGGGGCTCGATCAGCGCGCCTTTGCCGGACGAAAGCGATCCTGCCACGCTGGTCTGGGTGGACTACACAGGTACGCCTTCTGCCTACTTCTACCGAGCCGGCGACGAGTACTGGTGCTACCTCCCCGTCGTCGGCGCTTTTCGCGCCGGAGCAGACGGGCAAGTCCGCGCGGTGCCGAACGAAGACGTCTCCCACGATCTTGTGATCGACACGTACCGCCGCACTATCGCTCCGATGACGCTGCAGCTCCTCGGGCGACAGGTGCTGCACGCGAGCGCAATCGAGTCACCCGGGGGTGTGATCGGCTTCTGTGCGGACTCGCAAACAGGCAAGTCCACGATCGCCTTCGGGCTGGCGGCCAGGGGATACCGGGTCTGCGCGGACGACGCTCTCGCGTTCGACACGTCGGGCGGCGGCGTTCGCGTGCTCGAGCTCCCCTTCTCGGTGCGGCTCCGCCCAGCTTCGGCGGCGTATTTCGACGTCGCGGTGCCACCTGCTCCCATGCTCGATACCGACGGGCGAATCACCGTCGGAGGGAACGGCCTGCCGCTCGCGGCACTCTGCATCCTGAGCCGCCAGGAGGAGGGACGGGGCGTCGATCTGCGCAGACTTGACGCCGACGGGGTGATCCGCATGCTTCTGCCCCATGCGTATTGCTTCACGCTCCTCGACGACGGCCTGAAGCGGAAAACGGTGGCGGAGTATCTGGAGCTCGCGGGTCGAGTTCCGGTGTACGAAGTGCGGTTCACGGCCACGCTGGACGAGCTTCCCCTTCTCCTGAGCGAGATCGAGCGGGTCCTCATTCGCGAGGCCGCGTGAGCGAGCCCGGGCGCGCATCGCGGATACGCGCGGTCGTGTCCGGGCCGAGTGAGCTCTGGCTGGCTGGACGGATGCTCTTCTGGGCAGCGCTGCTACCCGTCCTGAAAAGAGCCATGCCCCTCCCTCGGCTCGTTTCCGTGATGACTCCTGGGCACAGGCGCGCCCCGGACGAGCGGAGGTCGGCGGTCGTTGTGACGCTCGCCCGGTGGACCTACAAGACAGGAGCGCTGAGGGACAACTGCCTGGAGCGCAGTCTGATCACGTACCGCTACCTTCCCGCCGGCAACGAGGATTCACGTCTCGTCCTCGGCGTGCGCAGGGGAGACGACGGGCCGCCGGGTCACGCCTGGCTCACAATCCGCGGAGAAGCCGTTCACGACACGGAGGCGACGCTC
>JBKPPF010000058.1:0-4868 GCA_046733475.1 Actinomycetota bacterium | reverse complement strand
ACCTCTACTTCCTGACGTCCGTCGATCGTCCACGGCAGCAGCCCGCAGCGACCGATGAACTCATTCGTCTCCGTGAGCGTCGTCGCCCAGAGCCCAAACCCGTATTGGCCGTAGTAGACGTTGATGATCCACTCCAGCTCCTCTTTCGTCTGCTCATGCGTGAGGATGCCCTCGGGGAAGTACTTCCGGACGTCTGCGTCAGCGTAGATCGCAGCCAGCGCATCGAGGTCATTCATCGTGAGGCGTCTGAGTGCCAGCCTCTCTGTCTCGATTACGTTCGGCTCGCTCACCGGTGGATCTAAGTTAGCCCGCCGCCTTCCGCCCGAGCAACCGAGTAGAGACGCAGCGAGGGCGGGCCGGACGCCGAGGGTCAAAAGACTCGACGCCCGACCGCAGAGGAGGCGACCTGAAGAGGACCCAGCGCTCAGGTCACCACTGAGAGTTTGAACTGACTCCCTTGCTCGCACGGCTTCAATGCGGGCTGAATCTCAATCCGCGGCGCCTGAAGCCAATGACTAGTGGGCCGGCGTAATCTCACCTCTCCGAGTAGGACGCTACGGTTCAGCCGCAGGCACCAAAGCGTTCGCGCCCCGGCCTCCCTTTCGTTTCTCTAGTTGGGAGAAAGTGCGGGGCCAGTCCGGCCGTTCCCCCGATCGTGCTGGCGATTCGCGCGTCCTCTCCCGTCAGCAACGCGGGCGGTCCGACCCCGCACTCCTTATATCGGCAGAACGGGAAGCCGCGTTACTTCCGTCCGAGCAGTCGAGCGACGACGGGGCGCAGGAACTTTTTAGGGCTGCGAAATCCGTTGTCGCGCGCGCCTATCCTTCCGATGCGAACGAGCCGTACTTGGGCTCTCCCGCCGGCTTGTAGGTCGCTACGAGCACCCCACTTGTCGACGTTTTCGAATCGACGAGCTCAAGGCCACTCGGGGCAGTCCCCTCACCGAACAGACGCTTCCCAGTGCCAAGCACGACCGGAAAGATCCACACCCTGAACTCGTCGACGAGCTGAGTGCGGAGCAGCGTCTGGATGAGGTTGGAGCTGCCGTGCACCTGGATTTCCGGCCCGTCCTCATCCTTGAGGCGCGCTACGGTTTCGGCGGCGTCATCGTCGAGGAGCACAGAATTTGCCCATTCGACGGAGTCGAGCGTTCGGGAGGCGACGTACTTGGTAGCCGCGTTGAGCTCGGCCGCGCCCGGCTGGTCCGCCGCATTTGGCCAGTACGCCGCGAAGATCTCGTACGTCTTGCGCCCGAGGAGCAGGGCGAACGGCTTGCCCATTACCTCCCCCATCCAGTTGCCCATGGCTTCGTCCCAGTATCCGAACGACCAGCCGCCATGCTCGAATCCGCCAGTCGTGTCCTCCTCCGGGCCGCCGGGAGCCTGCATCACGCCGTCGAGCGTAAGAAATGTGTTCACAACGAGCTTGCGCATCTCTCTCCTTTCGCGGGGCGGAGGGCAACCTAGTCGAGACGCCCGCCCACGACTGCGAACACGACACCAAGGCTCGATTGCTTCGCTGTTGATGTGCAGAATTTTTAGGTGAGAAGCGACGTGATCCGAGCGACGATGGAGCTTTCGAAGGGCGAAGGCGTCGCTCTAGACACGTTCGACGCGAGCGTGCGCGATACCAGGAGTCTCGTTGCCTGGGTGGCTGTCAACCCGATAGACAATCACGGGTGTGCCGTGAGCTTGCATTCCGGGTTTGTTGACGCGGAAGATTGCTCCCTCGTACAGCTTTTCGCCGGCGTAGTGCATCGCATCCGTCTCGGTGTTCTCAGTTTCGATGAAGACGCGATAGGCGTACGTCACTAGAGCAGGCTAAAGCTTCCGCCCGGGCCGACGCCGGCGACGCGAGGCTGAGAGGCAGGCTGCTGCCGAGGAGAGACTGGCCGGCCGCGACGAGCTCGCCGCCAGGCCGCCGAGCACCGGGCCCCTGGGAGAAGGCAGCTGGCATTCGTTCGAGCTAGGCGCGCCAGAACTCGGCTAGGAAGCTGCTCTCCGGTCGCGCGTTAGCGCTCGAAGTCTACTTCTAGCGCTGCGAAGAGAGTCGATACGTGAGTGACGGTGGCCTCGACTGGGAAGCCTGTTTCGTCTGTGGAGAGGATGAGGGCGTCCTCGGAGCTGAGGGGGCGACTCAGGGTCCTCGCCCCTTCCTCGGCTCTCTGGCGGCTCGGATCTACATTCGTCAGCTTCCGGCGACTAGCGAGGAAGAACCGCGGCTCCCCGTCGTCCGATTCGTATGAGTAATGGCCGTCGGGCCCCCGTGGATCGAGCCTGAACCCGTGCTTCTCGACGTAATGGTTCATGAGGTGACGCATACGGACGTACCCGACGGGACTCGGAGAGGGGGCGAACGTGTCGCAAAAAAGGCACGAGTCCTCGGTTTCACTCAGGAGAACGCCGGTGAAGCGGTCTCGTCTCCACCGGTGTCTCCACCGGCGTCTCTCCGAGAACATCGATACCGGATTCGGTTCCCACCGATTGCGCCGAAACACAGCATCACGATAGCCCGCCGCCGCCCATCCGCAACTATCCCGCTCCGCTTCCCGGCTTCTTCCCCGGCCTTCCACCACGCTTCCGCGCCGGAATCCCCAAACTGCGCAACAATCCCCGCATCTACGACCCAGGGGAAGCCGAACGACGCAGACGATCCTGAAATGATCGGCGCGATCGTCCGGTTAGCTCGTTGGTTCTGGTCAGCGTGGCTCGTGTACCTCGGCCTTATGGCGCTGTTCTTCCTCGGCCTGCTGTTGCGCGATGGGGCCTGGTGGGCCTTGCCGCTCTTCGCGTTCTTCGCCTTCATCGCCTACGTGCAGGTTCGCAACAGGCGGCGTTACCACCGAAGCTGACGTACGAAGCGGGGCGCTCGAAGCGTTGTGACGAGAAAACCCCGCCTGAGCGGGGCTTTCCGTTTATCGGGGCGCCGAGATTTGAACTCGGGACCTCTAGTCCCCCAGGCTTATCGGACCACGTGGCGGGGTTTGGCGGACAGTGGCGGGACGTGGCTTGCTAGCAGGGCTTTCGAGCTCGATCGCGCCCCTCGAGGCGCATCGTTTCGTGACGACGTTTTCGGGCGTTCTGGTACGGAAGTGGTACGCGGTCTAAAACTCACCGCGTCGATGCCGACCTTCCTGGACAACGGCCGGCGCTCCCCTAAGAAGCTCCTCCGCGCCGTCGTCGCTCGACTGGTCGGGCGGCTAGTGCCGGGCCACAGGCTCCCCAAATGGAGCCTGTCTCATAACCAGGTTTCAACCTTGTTCGCCTTGACACAAGGGCCGAGAAGGTATCTCATTGCGATGGGGAGAGGGAAAGGTGGTCTGCGGTGGGCTTCCAATTTCTTGAGCTTGCGAAAGCGAAGTCCAACGCTCCATCTCCCAATCTGGAGCCGGACAGGCTCCGCTCCGACCGATTTGGGTCAGCATCGAAGCGGAGCGTTCGGGCTGCTCTCGTACGCCCCTCTACCAAAGGAGAGAGATGAGCAGATCCCTACGAACCATCGTAGTGGCAACAGCGGCTCTCGTGGTCATGTTGGCCATGGCCGCCGCCGCCACCGCCCAGAACGAGCACTTCATCAGGGCGAGTGGCAGCCTCAACAACAACGGGTCCTTGACCGTCTCCTTCAAGGAGGCAGGACTCGGCACGAATCAGCTGATCAACTATTCGCTCACGGCTGATGCCACCGCGACCTACGTTTGCGTCAACCGCGGCGGCGCCAACCCGAGCGCGCAGAACAAGACGACGGTCTCCGGTCCAGTGATTGCGACCGGCACATTCAACTCGGGCAAGAACGGACAGGTGACCGCCTCGCTGACGGTGAGCCCGCCGGCGAGCGACATCTCCTGCCCACCGGGGCAGAGCCTCGAGCTTGCTTCGGTGTCGTACATGAACGTGACGCTCACCGATACGACGAACAACGTCAGCATCGCAATCGGCGACTTCAGCTCCGGCTGCCTGCTCCCGAACGTCAGGGGAGCGTGCTAGCAGAGCGCCTGACCGGCTAAACGAGAGCGGCCGGTTCCAGATGAATCAGAGCGCCGGGGGTGGCTGTCGCCCCCGGCGCTTCTGAAAGGAAGCAATCCTCCCGCTCGTTGCGCGGCTTGTTCGGACGGCACCTGGACAAGCGTGCTGCTAGGCGCCATTGAAGCCATGCCGGCAAAGGAGTAGCTTCAACGACTCAGCGGTGGCCTGAGGGCCTTATCAGGTCGCCACCTCCTGCGGTCGGGCGTCGGCCTCGTCCGGCGTCCGACCCCGCCCCCCTCTGCCTCGTCGCTCGGCTGCTCGGGCGAAGTTGACGTGAGTGCGTCCTGGGGCGCGTCTAAGATTGTTGTCAGTACCGGATACGACGCGCGTTGCAGGGAATGGCCCGTGATGCGGAGGCATAGACCGGCCAGGCGGTAGCGCAGCGGAACCTCCACCGGAATCGAACAATCGAGTTCCAAGGAGGTTTGTGCAATGCGCACAGACGAAAAGCAGCAGCTGCAGGAGCAGCGGAAGCACTACCTCGTCGAGCGACGGGCCCTCGTCTCCCGCTACCGCGGTCAACCACGCGGTAGCCGCCAGCGGCTTCCAGGCACCGGGCACCGACAACCTGCTCGTCTCGATCCGCAAGGCGATGAGCACGATCATGAGCTCGGGCTACCGGCCGGACACGCTGATTCTCACGCCCGCTGCGGCGGAACCCTCGACGTGATGGTATTCGGGATCAGCGGCGGCACCGCCGACTTTGTCTTCGGGCCGGCCTCGTTTGCGCCTTCCACGATCTTCGGCCTCGAGCGTTACACGTCGAGGTCGGTTGCCGCCTCGATCGTCATGGACGCATCCGCCTTCGGGAAGCTTTACTCCTCGCCGGTCAGCCTGCAGACCTTC
>JBKPPF010000057.1:0-9952 GCA_046733475.1 Actinomycetota bacterium | reverse complement strand
CTGCTGGGCGTCCTCGTCCGAGATCTTGATCCCGAACTGATCCTCGAGCTCCATGATCAGCTCGACGAGATCGAGCGAGTCAGCGTCGAGATCCTCCTGGAACGAAGCCTCTTCGGTGATCTCGTTCGCGTCGACACCGAGCTGCTCCACCAGCACTTCTTTGACTCTTTCGGCGACCTCTTCGCGCGAAGCTGCCATCTCGCTCTCGTACCTGCCTTTCTCTCTGTGGCCCAGCGGGACGGCGGATGCTACCACGCTACCCCGGGGCCGCTGCAACCTCTTCTTCGAGGCGTGCGCCAACGCGCTCGACGACCTTTCCGGCCGCACCCTGGGCGCCGAGGGTGATCGCGTTGGCAATCGCCGTTCGCGAGCTGGAGCCGTGGGAGATGACTACGAGACCTCGTAGCCCCAGCAGATAGGCGCCGCCGTAGGTATCCGGGTCGAGCCGCTTGCGCAGGCCGCGCGCTGCGGGACGGATGAGGAGGCCCCCGAGTTTCCCGCGCCGGCTCGCCTCGATCTCCTTTCGGAACTCGTCGAGGAGCGTCTCGATCGTCCCTTCCATGAGCTTGAGCGCCATGTTGCCCGTAAAGCCGTCGCAGACGACCACGTCGGCTGCGTGCGCGAGGAGCTCGCGGCTCTCGACGTTGCCGACGAAGTCGAGATGGCTGGCCTCGAGAACCGGATGCGTCTCGCGGACGAGGCGGTTCCCCTTCTCCGGCTCCTCGCCGATGGAGAGGAGGGCGACGTCCGGGTGGGCGATGCCCAGGATCTCCTCGGCGAAGACGGAGCCCATGTGCCCGAACTGGACGAGGTGCTCCGGGCGAGCATCGGCATTCGCGCCGGCGTCGATCAGCACCGACGTGCCGCCGATGGAGGGGAGCGGCACGGCGATCGCCGGCCGGTGGACGTCCGGGAGGCGGCGGATCTCGAGCAGGCCCGCCGCGAGCATCGCGCCCGTGTTCCCCGCAGAGACGACGGCCTGTGCGCCGCCCTCGCCCACCGCGCGGCAGGCGGCGAACATCGAGCTTGCGCGCTTCCCGCGTGCCGCGTCGGAGGGCTTCTCGTCCATCGCGACGACATCCTCGGCATGACCGATCTCCAGGCCTTCAGCGAGCGGCTCGAGGACTTCACGCCGGCCGAACAACACAGGTTCGACGGTGTCCGAACGGGCCGCGAGCGCGCCCGCGACGATCTCCTCCGGGGCTCGATCGCCGCCCATCGCGTCGACGGCGACGCGGATCTTCATGGGTTACGGAGCGGGAGTCTCGAGCGGCTCGACTTCACGACCGCGGTAGGTTCCGCAGGTCGGGCAGACGTGGTGAGGCCGCTTCGGCTGATGGCACTGCGGGCACTCGACGACAACGGGCGTCGAGAGCTTGTGCGTCGCGCGCCGCTTGTCGCGGCGGGACTTGGAGGTTTTTCGCTTTGGGACTGCCATGGCCGCGGCTGAGTATAGCCAGAGCTACAAGCGATCCTTCAGTTCGGCCAGCTTGGCCCAGCGCTCGTCGCCGCCTTCCTCCTCGTGCTCGTGCGGCTCCACGTTCAAGTCCTGGCCGCACACCGGGCAGAGGCCCGCGCAGTCCGAGCGGCAGAGGATCTGGTCTGGCAGCGCGAGGGCGACGGCGTCCCGCGCCCAAGCAGAAAGGTCGAGGCGGTCGTCCTGGAGGTAGGGCGTGCGGAGCTCCTCGACGTCCTCCGGAGCGGTCGCCTGGTACTGGCGGTCGTCGACCGAGACGTCGAGGCCGGCGTCGCCGAGACAGCGCACGCACGGGCCGACGAGCCGAATGTCGAACTCGAGCTCGAGCATGAGCCCGGACGAGAGCCGCGTCAACGTCAGTGCCGCCTCGGGCGATTCGGGGATCGGGACGTAGCGCTGGCCGCCGAGCTCGAGCGGCTCGAGGTCGACCTCCTTGAAGTCTCGAAACTGATCGCCCGAGTGCAGCCGGACCGTTCGGATGTTGAAGACCGTCATCTACGGCCAGCGTAGCGAACCGAGGAGGACTCTCTAGACGGCCTGTTGCTCGTCGGTGATGCCTGCGACCACGGATTCCTGAGAGCGCTCGTGGAGCCGCTCGCGGCCCCGGCGCACCGCGCCCAGGAACTTGTCCAGGTTGACCTCGAGCGTCGAAAGGATCGAGTCGGCCCAGTCCTCCATCTCGAGGCGTGTCTCGCGTGCCTGGCGGCGGGCGTCCTCGACGATCTCCTGGGCCTGGCGCTCGGCCAGCTTGACGATCTCGGTCTGCGACGCCTCCCGCACGGCCTGCTCGCGCGCCTCGCCGAGGATCCGGTCGCTCTCACGCTTGGCCTCCGCGAGCATCTCCTGGCGCTCCTTGACGATCCAGCGGGCCTGCTTGATCTCCTCCGGAATCGTCGCGCGCATCTGGTCGAGGATGTCGTAGATCTCCTCGCGATCGATACGCACCTGGTCGGTGAGCGGGACGGCCTTGGCGTTGTGAACGAGGTCGTCGAGCTTGTCGATGAGAACGAGTACGTCCATGTTGTCCCCGGAGTCTACTCTTGCGGCGAGACGGGCGCGCCACCTTTCGGCTGCGGGAACATCTCGCGAAACCGCTTGGCCACTGGCCCCGGCACGAGCTCGCGGACGTCGCCGCCGAAGGATGCGACCTCTTTGACGCCGCTCGAGGAGAGGAAGCTGTACTGCGGGCTCGACATCAGGTACATCGTCTCGACCTCGGGAGCCAGGTTCCGGTTCAGATGGTGCATCTGGAACTCCCATTCGAAGTCGGAGATCGCACGGAGGCCCTTGACCATCGTCTTTGCGCCCCATGCCCGCGCGAATTCCACGACGAGCTCGGCGAAGACCTCGACCTCGATGTTGTCGTGGCCCTCGAGTGCATCGCGCAGGAACTGCACGCGCTCCTCGACCGAGAACATCGCCTTCTTGTGCTGGGGGTCGCGGACGACCCCGACGACCACGCGCTCGAAGATCCCGGCAGCGCGCGTGATGATGTCGAGGTGGCCGTTCGTGACCGGGTCGTAGCTTCCCGGGCAGATGGCGGTGACAGGCGACGAGTCGCTCACGTTTTCCCTTCGAAGAGGCTGACGCGGGTCGAGCCATAGCGGCGGCTCGTCCGCAGGGGCAGCGGGAGCTCGGGCTCCTCCTTCGCCTCGGACTCGACGACGACGAGGCCGTCGGGGGCGACCACTGAGGGCAGATGGGTAGCGAGCGTAGGCCGGAACTTCGAAAGCATGCGGTAAGGCGGGTCGACCAGCACGAGATCGTAACGCCTGCCCGCGCCGGCATCGGTCGCCAGCCGGCGAGCCGCGTCCTCGCGGTACACACGTGCTCCCCCGAGGTCGAGCTTCTCCAGGTTGCGGAGGACGGTGTCCGCGGCGACCCGATCGGAGTCCACGAAGACCGCACTCGCCGCCCCGCGCGAGAGCGCCTCGAGCCCGAGCGCCCCCGTGCCGGCGAAGAGGTCGAGCACGTCGGCCCCGTCGACCGGTCCGATGAGGTTGAACATGGCCTCGCGGACGCGGTCGCCCGTGGGCCGAACCTCGAGACCCTTCGGCGCGAATATCCGTGCGCCTTTACGCGAACCCGCGATGATCCTCAACGCGCTGGGCTTCCTCGAGGAGCGGGGCGACGGTCTCTCCGTCCTGCCCCGCCAGTTGCTCGGCCCATTCCCTCGCCTGGACGATCAGCTTCCGGTCTCGCGCCAGCCGGACGAACCTCAGGTCGCTGAGGCCCGACTGGCGCGTGCCGAGGAGCTGGCCCTCGCCGCGGAGCTCGAGGTCGACCTCGGCGAGCGCGAACCCGTCGTTCGTGTCGACGAGGGCCTGGAGGCGCCGCTGAGCGTCCTCGGTCAGCTCCTCTTTCGGGCGAGAGACCAGCAGGCAGTACGACTGCTCGGCGCCGCGGCCGACGCGTCCACGGAGCTGGTGGAGCTGCGCGAGACCGAAGCGATCGGCCTCCTGGACGATCATGATCGTCGCGTTCGGGACGTCGACGCCGACCTCGATCACCGTGGTCGCCACGAGGACGTCGAGCTCCCCGCGCTTGAACTCGTCCATCAACGCGCGCCGGTCCGCGGGTCGCAGCCGTCCGTGGAGCGAGCCGACGCGATAGCCGCGGAGCTCGGCGCTCCGCAGGCGTTCGGCCTCCTGCTCCGCCGCACGCGCTTCGATGGTCTCCGACGCCGAGACGAGCGGGCAGACGACGTAGGCCTGGCGTCCATCGTCCAGATGGCGGCAGAGGCGCTTGTAGGCCTCGCGGCTCCGCTCGTGCGAGACCCAGCTCGTGATGACCGGCTGGCGACCGCGTGGCGGCCGGGCGATTTCCGTGACGTCGAGGTCGCCGTAGACGGTCTGCGCAAGCGTACGCGGGATCGGCGTCGCCGTCATGTGCAGGACGTGTGCAAAACGGCCTTCCGCGAGCGCGCGGCGCTGCTCGACGCCGAAGCGGTGCTGCTCGTCGATCACGGCGACGGCCAGGTCGTCCAGCGCGACGCCTTCCTGGATGAGCGCGTGCGTCCCGACGAGGACCTGCGCGTTCTCGAGGTCGTGTTTCAGTGAGCCCGTCTGCAGCGAGACGCGGATCCCGAGGTCGGTGCAGATCGGCTCCAGGGTGAGGAAGTGCTGCTCGGCAAGGGTTTCGGTCGGCGCCATGAGCGCGCCTTGCTTGCCGCGCTCGACGGCGCGCAGGAGCGCGTAGAGGGCGACGACGGTCTTTCCCGACCCGACGTCGCCCTGGAGAAGCCGCTGCATAGGCCGTTCGCCGCGCAGATCGGCATCGATCTGGCCGATCGCCTCCTTTTGCTCGGGCGTGAGAGTGAACCGAAGCGCGCGCCGGTAGCGGTCGAGGAGCTCCCCCGGCTCGCCGAGTGCCGTCGCGCGCGCCTCCGGGGCGAGCGCCTGGCGACGGCGGACGAAGCCGAGCTGGAGCAGGAGGAGCTCCTCCAGGCCGAGGCGGGCGCGGGCGGCCTCGGCGTCCTCCGGGCTTTCGGGCCGGTGCACCGCGGCGATCGCATCCGCCCGGAGCGGCAGCCGCTCGCGGGCACGGAGCTCCGCCGGGAGCGCGTCGGGCATGCTGCGCGCGAGCGGGAGCGCGGCCTCGACCAACGCGCGGATGCGGTAGGAGGGCAGGGCCTCGGTCGCGGGGTACTCGGCGACGAGGCCGAGCGTGTGCACGCCGGCACCGCCGAGCTCGTGACGCGCCACCTTGAAGCCCTTCAGGTCGCGCGTCCCATGCAGGAGAAGCTCGGTGCCGGGTGCGAGCTTCGCCAGGTGCGCCTGGTTGAACCACACGACCTTTTCCTCGACACCCGCCGCGTCGACGACGACGCCCTCGACGACCTTGAGGTTCCGCCGCCGTGTGGGCCGAACGCCGATGCGCGCGAGCTTGCAGCGCACCGTCGCCTCCTCGCCAAGGGCGAGGTCGGCGAAGCTCGCCGCCTCGTCCCAGTCCAGGTAGGCGCGCGGGATGTACTCGACGAGGTCGCGGACGGTTTCGATCCCGAGCGAGGCCAGGCGCTCGGCGATCTTCGGGCCCACGCCGGAAAGGGACTCCACGCGCCGGTCGACGTCCACCCTCCTCGGCTTCGGCGCACCTTGGTCCATACCAGCAAAGCCGGCCAGCGCAGGGCGCGAACTCACGGAGAGGGCCAGGACCCTAAGAGGATACGCCCCGGTGCGGACGTCAACGCCTGCCTGCGGGGAGGGTCACGCCGACCCCGCGGAACCTGATCTCGTCCGTGCGTGGGTAGTAGACGACGTCGTTCGGCTCCCGCGTCCCGTAGGCGAGGTAGACGAGGCAGTCCTCCCCCGCGAGAAACGAGTGCGCCACGCGAGTGCCTGCGGGCCGCGAGACGACGCTACCCCGCCGGACCTCGGCGCTCTCGTCGCCGAGCGCTACAGTTCCCGACCCCTCGAGGACGACGAAGAGCTCTTCCTCCGCGCCATGGCAGTGTGGCGGATAGCCCTCGGCGCCCGGCGGGATGGTCATGTGGCTGAGGCCGGTCTCTACCGACCCGACGACGTCGCCAAGGTTGAGGTCGACCGCGCCCGTGTCGAGCTCCCACCGCATGCCCTGGTCGAGGTTGGCGATCCGCCCGGGACGCGGCGAGACCTGGTCGACGTCGGGCTCGCCGATCGCAGCTTCGCGCTCCCAGGGATGCGCCCCGCCGACGTCGACCCAACTGGGGTGCATCCAGGCGACGCCGGCGCGCGGCAGCACGGTGTTTCCCTGCTTCTTGCGCTGCCCGTAGGCGAGCACGTCGAGCCCCTCGGGCCCGGCACACAGTGTGTGCGCGTGCCTCTCCGGCAGGTGGGCGAGCACGTCGCCCTCGCCGACCTCGAAGACTTCCCCGTCCTGCCACGAGATCCCGGAGCCGCCGAGGACGAAGAAGATCTCCTCCTCCGCGCCTTCGGCGTGCGCGGGCGTCGACCACTTGCCGGCATCGATGCGGATGCGCTTGAGGCCGACGGAGACGCAGCCGGCCGCGCGGCCGAGGTCGTACCAGTCACCAGCGAGGTGCCCGGTCTCGCGGCGGTATGGCTCGACGTCGTCCCAGTGAGCGACGTGATTCACGAGAAGCGTCTAGCCAGGCGTAGCGGACGCGACCTGGCCGGCGCGCTCTCGCTCGGCGGCGAGCAGTTCGACGACATGGCGGAGGAGCTTCCATGCCGTCTCCGGGCTCGACTTGACAAGCTCTTCCAGGTCCCAGGTCGCCATGAAGAGACAGGTGAGCGGAGTGACTGCGGTAACGGTGGCCGTGCGTGCGCGCTTGCCGATGAGCGCGAGCTCGCCGAAATGATCGCCTGGATGCAGCCTGCCGAGTCCGGCTCCGCCCGCGCTCACTTCGGCTTCTCCTTCGACGACGATGAAGAATCCGACCCCGCTCATCTTGCCCTCTCGTATCACCGTCGTCCCGGGCGCGAAGCTCTGCTCGCGAACGTTCCGTGCCACGCGCTTTAGCTCGCGCTGACTGAGACAGCTGAGCAGCGGCACTTCCTTGAGTGCGTCGACCGCAGCCACGCGCCGAGTCTACCGCGGCTGAGAGCGCGCCAGCGGGTCCCAGAACCAGAAGAGCCCGAGTGTGCCTGGCCCGCCGTGCGTGCCGATCACCGGCCCGAGCGTCGTGACGATGTCGAGCGACGCGTTCGGCCGCACATGCTTCAGCCTGCGGACGAGCTCATCGCAGTCCTCCTTAGCCTCGGCGTGGCCGACACCAACGTGGAGGTTCGGGTCGTCCTGGCCCTCCGTCGAGTTGCGAAAGATCTCCTCCAGCTCCCCCAGAGCTTTCGAGCGGCCGCGCACGCGCGTGAGCGGAGCCACCTCGCCGTCGTCGAAGGCGAGGATCGGCTTCACGGAGAGGAGCTGCCCGGCGAAGCCGGCCGCCTTGCCGATCCGCCCGCCACGGACGAGGTACTCGAGCGTGTCCACGGTGAAGAGGAGCCCGCGTTCGCGGCGGAAGCTCTCGGCGAGCGCGTCGATCTCCTCGTCGTCGGTGCCGCCGTCGAGCCGGCGCTGAATCGCGTCGGCGAGGATCACCGTGCCGCCGGAGGTGACCCGCGAGTCGATGACGCGCACCTTGCCGCCGAAGTCCTTCGCGGCCAGTTCGGCGCTCGCGAACGTGCCGGAGAGCTTCTCGGACAGGACGACGCAGAGGATCCGCTCGTGGCCGGAGAGCTCTTCGAAGACCGCCGCGAAGTCGGCCGGCGAGGGCTGTGCGCTCTTGGGCGGCTGCTCGCTCTCCTGGAGGAGTCGGTAGAACTCGGCGGTCGAGATGTCCACGTACTCGCGCCTGGCCTCCCCCTCGCCGAAGCGCACGTACAGCGGGACAACACGCCAGCTGGAGCCGCCGTGGCCCTCCGGCAGGTCGGAAGTCGAGTCGAGAACGATCGCGGTGGACTCAGCCGATAGACGCGCCACGCCCTGCCGCCTCCCGGATCGCCCCGACGATGTCCTCCACCCCGCGGTCCTTCGTCAGGCAGGCGACGGCCCCGGCGTCGTAGAGAGCCTGAATCTCCTCGTGCTCGGCGGCCGCGGTCAAAACCACCACCGCGGTCCTGGGCAGCGCGGCGCGAAGCGCCGAGGTCGTTTCCACCCCGTCGAGCCCCGGCAGCCGGTAGTCGACGAGCACGACGTCCGGCTGGAGGCCCGGACAGACGCTGAGCGCTGACTCGCCGTCGGGAAGCGCTGCGACCACGCGCACGTCAGGCGTCAGGCCAAGCATGAGCTCGAGCGCCTGGCGAAAGGTGTCGTTGTCCTCGACGAGGACGACGTCGATGGGCTCGCTCATGCCGATCAGTATCGGGTCATTCGACCGCGAAAAGAAGGGGGAAATGCGGCTGACCGCCCTCGTGCACCTCGACCTCGAGGCTGGGGTGGGCGGCGCGGATCGCAGCGACGATCCCCTCGGATTCGCCCGCACCGTCGCCCACCAGCACGGTGAGGACGTCGGCGCCGTCGCCGACCAGGCGCGCAACCACGTCGGTCGCCACAGATCCGAGGCCCTCGCCCGAGGCGACCGGCTCGCCGTCCACGAGCCCGAGGAAGTCACCTTCGGCCACGTCGACATCGCCGACCTTGGCGGAGCGCGAGGCGCGTGCGACGGAGCCCGCGCGCACAGCAGCGGCGGCCTCCTCCATCTCCGAGACGTTCTCGTCGAGCGCACGCCCGGCGTCGAAGGCGACGAGGGCGCCGAGCCCGGCCTGCAGGCTCCGGGTTAGGATCACGCGCACGTCCTTCCCGCTCTGCCCGGCTGCCTGCTCTGCCGCGAGGACGACATTCTTGGAGTTCGGCAGGAGAACGACGCCCCGCTCGGGTAGGGCTTCGACCGCCTCGAGCAGGTCGGCGGTCGAGGGATTCATCGTCTCGCCACCCTCGACGGTGGCCGCGCCGAGGCTCTCGAAGAGCCTGCGATTGCCGTCGCCGAGCGCGACAGCGACTGCACCCGTGACTCCGGTCTCCCGCCCCAGCCGCTGGGTGCGGTCTGCGGTCTGGATGTGCATGTTCTTGATGTCCACCTCTTCGATCACGCCGCGCTCGGTCGCGAGCGCGAGGGCGGCGCCGGGCTCGTCCGTGTGGACATGCACCTTGACCGCGCCAGGGCCGCCGACGACGAGGAGCGAGTCGCCGAGCTTCGTCAGCTCGCGCTCCAGCTCCTCGGGATCGACCGTCTCGCCTTCGACGAAGAACGACGTGCAGTAGCGGTAGCGCGAAAGCTCCTGATGAATGGCCTCGAGCGGAATCCCGCCGAACACCGCCTGGAGCTCGGGGAGCGGCTCGCCGCGAACGTGCGCCGCGATCCCGCGCAGGATCTCGAGCACCCCGGCTCCACCCGCATCGACCACGCCGGCCTGCCTGAGGATGTGGAGCTGATCCGGGGTCGCAGCCAGGGCCCGCTCGCCGTGCGCCACGAGCTCGGCGAGGGCTTCGGCCACCGGGGACTCGGAGGACGCGAGCGCCTCCGCCTTCTCCGCGAGCTCGCGGGCGACCGTCAGCATCGTCCCTTCCTGCGGGTTGCGCACGGCGGCGTAGCCCGCGTCGCTCGCTCCGCGAAGCGCGCGTGCGATCGCCGCGGCGTCGATGCCCCCGTCCCCCACTGACTCGACCGCGCCGCGGACGAGCTGGGAGAGGATCACCCCCGAGTTTCCCCGCGCGCCCATGAGCGCAACGCGAACGACGTCGGCATCCGGGTCGCGTTCGAGCGCCGAGACGACCGCGCGCACGGTCTCGGTCATGTTCGTGCCCGTATCCCCGTCCGGGACCGGGTAGACGTTCAGATCGTCGATGCGGGCCCTGCTCGCCTCCAGAGCGGCCAACGCCGCCCTTGCGAGACCTAATGGGCCTTCTGGACTTTGCCCGCCTTGAGACACCGGGCGCAGACGTAGGTCCGGCGCGGAACCCCGTTCACGAGAATGCGGACGCGCTGGAGGTTCGGGTTGAACCGCCGCTTCGTGGCCACCATCGAGTGGCTTCTGTTGT
>JBKPPF010000056.1:0-43094 GCA_046733475.1 Actinomycetota bacterium | reverse complement strand
AGACGACCGACACGGAGGTGTGATGTCGTTCGACAAGGACTCGACTTTCGCGCGCGTGATCGAAGACCATCTCGAGCTCAAGCGCAAAAACACTGATCTCGAACGCGAGATGCCGATCTCCGGCTATCACGTCGACGATCCCTTCCAGAACCACCCGCTCTTCAAGACGGAAGAGCAAGCACGCATCGAAGACACGCTGAGCGGCGTCGAGCCCGCGCTCGATCCTGAGAAGGTGCTCGCGTGGCCGACCGGAGATAGCGGTGATGCAGAACCGAAGGATCCGGAGGACACGCTGTGGGGCCGCTCGCGCGACTTCGACTGGGGCGACTAGCCCTTCTTCTCTCTAGCCGCCGCCCAGCGGGCTAGAGGTACGGCGCGAGGAAATCCAGGGACGCAGCCGTGTCGAGCCGGTAGGCAAACGCATTGCCGGCGCAGCGATCGTTCAACACGAACGACGCGACTCCGACGGCCAGGTTGCTGTCGCCCAGGAAAACCGGGCCGCCTGAGTCACCGAAGCAGATGCCGGCCTTCATGCGCAGGTTGAATCCCGTCTTCTCAAGCTTCGAGATCCGCGACTCGCCGTAGCTGCGAACGAGCCGGAAGTCGGGGGCGGGCTGACCGCCCTTCACGAATCCGTTCGCGCCGTAGCCGACGATCGTGAGCGCGCGCTTCTTGCCGGCCCTCGCCAGCTGACCCACGGTGGGAAGCTGCGCGTAGCCACGGTCGGTCACGGGCGTGTCGAGATCGATCAGCGCGAGGTCGTGCGTGTCGGGGCCGGGGGAGCCGAACGCGGGATTCGGGACTGAGGTGCCGGTGACTACCGGCGAGCCCGGCGTGAAGCGCCGCTCGAAGGAGACAAGGGCGGGCAGGTCGCCGAGATCGTCCACGCAGTGCGCCGCGGTCACGAAAGTGGTCGAGTTGACGAGGAAGCCGCTGCAGACAGGGACGCGCTGGCCGTCGATGTCGGTCACGAGGATGCCGACATACGGGTGCGCCGTGTCCGGCTTACCGTTCAGGATCGCAGCCGCGGGTACCGCCGTCGCGAGCACGATCGTGACAATTCCGAGAAGCCGCAGAGACCGCCGCATGGGAACTACTTCGGCGGCGCGCTCGTTTTCCTTCTTCCCCAATCGGGGTAGTCGCCAGGCATGGACAGGAAGAAGCTCCTCGTCGTCGCAACCGCGCCGGTCGCGGCGGGTCCCCTTCGGGACGCCGTTCGCAAGCACGCAGGCGGTGAAGCCGAGATCCGCGTCGTCGCGCCCGCCTCCGACGTCTCGCCGCTCCAGTGGCTCGCGAGCGACGAGGACGCGGCACGCGAGAAGGCCGCCGGCGTCGCCTCCGAGGCAGCCGAAAGCGTGGAGCCGGAAGCCGCCCGCACGGAAGCCGAGGTCGGGGATACGGATCCCGTCCAGGCGATCGAGGATGCCCTGCGAACCTTTCCTGCGGACGAGATCCTGGTCGTCACGCGGCCGGAGGACGACGCGAGCTGGCTCGAGCAGGACTCGGCCCAGGAGGCGCGCGAGCGCTTCGGCGTGCCCGTCACCCGCCTGACCGTTTAGCGGGCTAGAGTTGAAGAGCACGGGGCGTTAGCTCAGCTGGGAGAGCGCCGGCTTTGCAAGCCGGAGGTCACCGGTTCGATCCCGGTACGCTCCACCTCTCGTTCGTGTTCTGGACCGTCGCGGAGCTGTTACGTTCATTTGACCGTTCCTCGTTAGCGTCCACGGTATGCGCTTCCGGTTCGTCGCTTCATCCCTCGCCACCCTCGGCCTTCTGTCCATCGCGCCCGCGCCGGCCCTCGCGGCTCCGTCTGTCCAGCACCTGGTCGGGCAGAAGCTCGTCGTCTCGATGGATGGCCACACGCCCTCCGCGTCGCTCCTCGACCGCGCGCGCCGTGGGCGCATCGGCGGGGTGCTCATCCACGGCTGGAACTTCTCCTCCGGCACGCAGCTCCGGACCATTGCGAACGAGCTACAGCAGGCGGCAGCAGAAGGGGGTCGGCCGCCGCTGCTCATCGCGGTCGACCAGGAAGGTGGCCAGGTGAAGACCATCTCCTGGATCCCGCCGACGCTTTCGCCGCCGCAGATGGGCGACCTCGGCTCGAGCGACACGGCCCGCCGCCAGGGCCGGAAGACCGGCGCTGCGCTTCTCGGCCTCGGCGTCAACACCGACTTCGCGCCGGTCGCGGATGTCCCCGCCTCGACCTCCTCTTTCATGTACCAGCAGGGCCGCACGTGGTCGTTCAGCTCGCGCGAGACCGCGCGCCTGGCCAACGCGTTTGCGCTCGGGCTGGGCGATCGCGGCGGGCTCGCCACGATGAAGCACTTTCCCGGGATCGGTTTCGCCGCGAAGAACACAGACGAGTTCGTCGTTCACATCGACGCGAAGAAGAGCCAGCTTGCACCGAGCCTCAGGCCCTACCGGCACGCGGTGACGAACGGCATCCCGCTCGTCATGCTTTCAAACGCGGTCTACCGCGCCTACGACCGAAGGCACGCGGCCGGCTGGTCGCGAGCGATCGGGGCGAACCTGCTGCGCGGCGGGCTCGGCTTCGAGGGCGTCACGATCACCGACTCCCTCGACGGCGCCGCGAACACGCGCGGGATCGCGACGAACCCGCTCGCGCTCAAGGCAGCCAAGGCGGGAACCGACCTGCTCCTCCTCACGGGCTCCGAGGCGTCCTCCCGCAGCGTCTACCAGTCGCTTCTCGCGGCTGCGCAAGCGGGGCAGATCCCCCACGACCGCCTCACGGCGTCGTACGGCCGCATCGTGGCGCTCAAGGCCGCCCTGTGACTAGGAGATGACCTGGACGTCTTCACGATGACGGTGTCGTTGCCGGTGGCCGGCGACCCCTCGCGCTAACTCGCGACGGCCTCGCCGGAGGCCTGCGCGATGTAGCCGCGGACGTCTCCGGCCGGCTCGCTGTAGGCGTCTCCGAGCGTGGATTCGACCCGCTCCATGTAGTCCTTCACCCAGCCGGGGAGCTCCGCGTCGCT
The DNA here is from genome assembly GCA_046733475.1 of Actinomycetota bacterium. GTDB lineage: Bacteria > Actinomycetota > Thermoleophilia > Gaiellales > Gaiellaceae > DATEOR01. The sequence goes on along the minus strand of JBKPPF010000056.1, from coordinate 40,101 downwards.
GACTGCGAGGAACTCGAGGGTGCACGCGAGCCGGATGTCAGCGATCGAAGGCTCGTCGCCGCCGATGAACGGGCTGTCGGCGAGGAAGAATGTGTTGTAGACCTCGAGGATCGCCGGGATGGCCTCCTCCGCCGCCTTCCGCGCCGTCTCCTTGCCCTCCTCGGTGGCGTCCGACATGGAGACCTCGCCCGGATAGCCCGCGAAGCTGAGGCGCGGATACGTCGCCCGCGCGACGAGCGGGTAGAGGATGCTCATCGTGTAGAAGTTCGCGCTGTCCACCATCGCGCGGCGCTCGAGATCCGTGGGATAGAGGCTCGCGAGCCCCTCGCGGTTGGCGAGGTACATCATCACCGCGCAGCTCTCCCAGAGCGCGCCCTTCGGCAGGCCTTCGGTCTCGACCGAGGGGGTCAGCCCGGAAGGCACCTTGGCCCTGTACTCGTCCGACTGCGTCTGGCCCCAGACGTTCTCCTCCTCGAAGGGGAGCCCCGCGGCCCGCACGAAGACGCGAACAGACATGTTGTTCACGCTCGGCGGGAGCATGTTCAGCTTCAGCGTCATGACCGACCTCCCGTAGCTTGTCCTCCAGCATAGACCTGTGTCAGAGTGGTTTGGGAGTGACCGACTAGTCGTTGCCCTGCGGCCGACGGCTTCGCGCCAAGGAGGTGCGTCGTGGCTGCACAGGAGCGCAGGAACTACTGCGACCTCGTCTGCGAGGGCGGCGGGGTCAAGGGCATCGGGCTCGGCCCAACCGCTTCATCGTCCGCAACAGCTGGGGCACGGGCTGGGGCGACAAGGGGTTCGCCTACGCGTCGCTGGCGTACGCTCAGGAGGCTTTCACGGAGGCCTATGGCGTAGAGGTCTAGAGCCGCGCGGCGCTGCGCGGTACGATCGCGCCGTGGGCGCCTTCGAAGAAACCAGCAAGGTTCAGCCCCAGAAGATCTGGGAGGGAGTCGCGGGCCGTGTCGTGCACGGTGAGCAGCTCACCCTCGGGCTCGTCGAGCTCGATCCCGGCAGCGTCGTCCCGGAGCACAGCCACGAGAACGAGCAGCTCGGCATCCTGATTTCCGGGTCCTGCGAGTTTCGGGTCGGCGACGAGACCCGGGAGCTCGGGCCGGGGGACACGTGGTCGATTCCGGCGAACACGCCGCACGAGGTGCACACCGGCCCCGACGGCGCAGTCATGATCGACGTCTTCGCACCGGTCCGGGAGGACTGGAAGCCGCTCGAGCGGTTCGACCGCGAGCCGCTCTGGCCGTAGCGTGTCGACGCCGACACGCCGGTACCACATCCCGTCCGCGGTCAGGCGCTCGTCGCTTCGGATCTCGCCTGCCGAGGCACACCGGCTGCTCGCGGAAGGCGCCGTGCTCGTCGACGTGCGCCGACACGAGGACGACTCGGTCGAGCTTGCGAATGCCGTCCGCTTGCCGCCTGACGAGATTCCGAGCCGCCTCGACGAACTGCCTCGGGCTCGCGCGGTCGTCCTCGCCTGCACCTGACTGCGCGAGGCGACAAGCGTCCGTGTGGCGCACTGGCTGAGGGACAGGGGCTTCGACGCATATGCGGTCACCGGCGGGGTGCACGCGCTGCTCGGAGCGCCGATCCCCCAGGCCCCGGTCGGGGAGGGAGGCCGGCGCGACTGGAAAGCGGGCGCGGCCGCCCTTCGCCATAGGCGCTTCCAGATCTACTTCGGCGGGGTGTTGCTCTCGCTCGCCGGGAGCTGGGTCGAGGCGGGCGCCTTCGGCTACGTCGTCCTCCTGCTCGGCGGCTCCGCGGCGATGCTCGGGGTCATCGGCTTTCTCAACACGATCCCGAACCTCCTCTTCGCGCTCCCTGCCGGAGTGCTCGCCGACCACTTCGACCGCCGGAAGATTCTTCTCCTCTTCCAGGGAGGGAACATGGGCGTCGCCATCGCGCTTACGGTCCTCTGGGCCACGGGCGGCCTGACGGTGTTCCTCATGGGGCTACTCGCCTTCATCGGCGGGACACTCGGAACGCTCAGCTTCCCGGCTTTCCAGTCAATGCTGGCCGGGACGGTCCCGCCGAGGGACCTCGAGAGCGCGGTCGCGTTGAACAGCCTCGCGCTCCAGGTCGCCCGCTTCGTCGGACCGGCGATCGCGGGGGTGCTCCTCGCGTCTGTCGGGCCGACATGGGTCTTCGGCGTGAACGCGGTCAGCTTCCTCGGCGTCCTCGGTGCACTCGTGCTCCTGCCGAGCTCGCGCGCCAAGATCGTCACGGTGAGCGCGGGCGTACGCGGAGCCATGGCGGACGGCATCCGCTATGTCTTCGGGCAACGTAGTCTCGCCTCGCTGATGGTGCTGATGGTCTTCGCCGGGATGTTCGCCACCCCGCCGGTGGCCTTCATGGTGCCGGGCCTCGTCCGCTTCCAGCTGCACGAGGGCCCGGAGACACTAGGGATCCTCATCTCGCTGATCGGCCTCGGGTCGGTGCTTGGCTCGGTGGCTCTGCTCGTGCTCGCACGCCGGCCGAACAAGGGCGAGCCCGGTCTCGTCTGCTACCTCCTCTGCGCTGCCGCGATCGCGATCATCGGCCTCTCGACCTCGGTGCCGCTCTCCTTTGCGCTCGCGCTGATCGGGGGCTTCACGGGGGTCGTGTTCATCGGGCTCTCGACGGTCGTCGTGCAGGCTGCGAGCTCGGAGGAGATGCGCTCCCGCGCCATGGCCATCTGGGCCGCCGCGCTCGTCGGTGTTCTCCCGATTGGCGCTCTCATCACGGCGGCCCTCACAGCCTGGCTCGGCGCCGGCGGAGCCGTTGCCGTGGACGGGGCGATCACTCTGCTGGGCGGCCTCGGCGTCCTGCTCTGGCGGCCCGAAGTGCGCTGGCTCGGCTGCGCCGCGCTTCCGGAGGCGTGCGTGGCTGCGACCGACCCGGCGTCGTTCGCCTACCTGGAGGAAGAGGTCGAGGCGGCGAGGGCCGCCTAGCCTGCGTCCTCGTTGGCCGCTGAGTCGGGCGCGTCGAGGCGGCAGAGGCCGCCGGCGACGGGCGCGCCGTCGTCGTTCGAGTCGTCCCGCTCTTCGTCTAGGTCGAGCTCGGGCCTTCCCGCGGAGGAGCTGTGCTCTTCGGCTGTCATGGCTCTCTCGAAGCGATACCTTTCGGCTCTGGCGATAAACCTCGACAAGGAGATCGACCGCCTCTACGGGCTGCCGCTCGATCGATTCACGGAGGCCCGCGACACAAGGATCAAAGAGCTCCGGAGCGGGGGCGAGCGCGAGGCGGCCGACCATCTGAAGACGGCGCGCAAGCCGACCGCCGCGGCCTGGGTCGCCAACCAGCTTGCGCGGAACGAGCGCATGAACGTGCGGGCGCTTCTGACCGCGGGCGAGCAGCTGCGCGAAGGCCAGGCAGAGCTCATGCGCGGCGGGAAGGCGGATGGGCTGCGCCGTGCCGAGGTGAGCGAACGTCGCGCGCTGACCGCGCTGCTCGACGCGGGGCGGGGTCTCGCAGACAGCGACGCGACGCTCAGGAAGCTCGAGTCCACCCTTCGCGCGGCGGCGGTCGACCCGGGTGCGCGCGAGCTCCTCGAGCGCGGACGGCTGACGAAGGAGCTCTCGCCGTCGGGCTTCGGCCTCGCCGGAATGCCCGCGCCCCCGAAGCGCAAGGCATCGTCGAAGGCCAAGGCCGATCCCGCCGCCGAACGGCGAAAGCGCGAGCTGGAAAAAGCCCGCTCCACTCTTCAGAACGCGCAGAAACGCGCCCAAACGGCCGATCGCGAGGCGGAGAAAGCCCGAAAAGACGTCCTCAAGGCCGAGGAACAGCTGCGGAGCCTCGAGCGTTCGAACTAGTGAACATGTCGAACGAGAAGGAGATGAGCTTGGAGAAGGCAACGTTTGGAGCAGGCTGCTTCTGGGGCGTCGAGGCGGCGTTCCGCCAGATTCCCGGTGTCGTCGGGACGCGCGTGGGCTACACCGGCGGAAACGTCGAGAACCCGAGCTATGAGCTCGTGTGCTCACACACGACCGGCCATGCGGAGGCGGTCGAGGTCACGTACGACCCGGAGCGGGTCTCCTACGACGACCTGCTCGATGTCTTCTGGATGAAGCACAACCCGACCACGAAGAACCGCCAGGGCCTGGACATCGGTTCGCAGTACCGCTCGGCGATCTTCTTCCACTCTCCGGAGCAGGAGGCCGCGGCCACTCGGACGCGCGACGAGCTCCAGGAGAAGCTGCACTGGCCCAAGAAGATCGTCACGGAGATCGTCCCGGCGACGAAGTTCTACGAGGCCGAGGACTACCACCAGCAGTACCTCGAGAAGCGCGGCCGCTCGTCCTGCACGGTCGAGCTGGCCGAGTCGAGCGTCTAGCGAGGCGGCGCCCCACGGGGCGCCGCTCTTTTTTCTAGCCGCGCCGGAGCGCCGCCGCCTCGGCCCAGGTGCGCGTTCCAAAAGGGGCGTTTAGGAACTCATCGTAGGGCTATGCAGTTCGCATGGACGCTGCGCGGGTCAAGGGGCTGCTCGCGTCCTGGCCCGTTGTTCGCCAGATCCGCGAGCTGGACCCGCTCGGGGTCGGCAAGGCGGCTCAGTCCGCCCGTTCTGCCTCCCTCGAGCCCAGGATCGCCTCGGCCGACCGCGTCGTCGACTCCATTTGCCCGTATTGCGCCGTCGGCTGCGCGCAACACGTCTATGTGAAGGGCGACAAGGTCCTCCAGATCGAGGGCGATCCCGCCAGCCCGATCTCCCGCGGTCGCCTCTGTCCCAAGGGCGCCGCGAGCAAGAGTCTCGTGTCCGGGCCGAACCGCGAGTACCGCGTCAAGTACCGGCGGCCTTTCGGCACCGTGTGGGAGGAGCTCCCCCTCGAGCAGGCGATGGACATGATCGCCGAGCGCATCATCGAGACGCGCGCGAAGACCTGGGAGGACACGGACGAGGAGGGCAACCTCCTCCGTCGGACGATGGGCGTCGCCAACCTCGGCGGCGCGACGCTCGACAACGAAGAGAACTACCTGATCAAGAAGCTCATGGTCGGGCTCGGCGTCGTGCAGGTCGAGAACCAGGCACGCATATGACACAGCTCCACCGTCCCCAGTTTGGGGACGTCGTTCGGACGGGGAGGCGCCACCGACTTCCAGCAGGATCTCCAAAACTCGGACTGCATCGTGATCATGGGGTCGAACATGGCCGAGAACCACCCGGTCGGCTTCCAGTGGGTGATGGAGGCGCGCGAGCGGGGAGCTCTGGTCATCCACGTCGACCCGCGCTTCTCGCGGACGAGCGCCATGGCAACGAAGCACGTGCGGATCAGAGCGGGCGCTGACATCGCTTTCCTCGGCGGCATCGTGCGCTACATCCTCGAGAACGACCGCTGGTTCCACGACTACGTCGTCAACTACACGAACGCGCCCGTGATCGTGAACGAGGGTTTCCGGGACACGGAGGACCTCGACGGCCTCTTCTCGGGCTGGGATCCGGACAAGGGCCAGTACGACGGCGAGACGTGGCAATACGCGGGCATGGAGGTGCACGGCGCGGCCGGCCAGCGCGAAGAGGGCGTCAGCGCCGAACGCACTCTCGGAGCAGCCGGCGCGCCGCTCTCCCACGGCGAGCCGCCTGAGATGGACGAGACCCTCGAACATCCGCGCTGCGTCTTCCAGCTTCTGAAGAAGCACTACGCCCGGTACACGCCGGAGACGGTTGCGGAGATCTGCGGCTGCAGCGTCGAGGACTTGCTCTACGTCGCCGAGAAGCTCTGCGACAACTCAGGGCGCGACCGCACGGGCGCCTTCGCCTATGCGGTCGGATGGACGCAGCACACCGTGGGGGTCCAGTACATCCGCACGGCGGCGGTCATCCAGCTCCTCCTCGGGAACATGGGCAGGCCCGGCGGTGGGATCGTCGCGCTGCGCGGGCATGCGTCCATCCAGGGCTCGACGGACATCCCGACGCTCTACAACCTGCTGCCCGGCTACCTGCCGATGCCGCACGCGAAGTCCTACAAGGACCTGGACGGCTACATCGAGGCGAACTGCTCGCCGAGCGGCTGGTGGGGCCACATCCGCGCGTACTTCGTCAGCCTGATGAAGGCGTATTACGGTCAGAACGCGACCGCGGAGAACGACTGGGGATTCGGGCTCCTCCCGCGGATCGACAAGGACGACTCCGCCTACCGGACGATCATGCAGATGCTCGACGGGACGGTGAAGGGCTACCTGATCGCGGGGGAGAACCCGGCAGTCGGCTCGGCGAACTCCCGAGCGCACCGGCTGGCGATGGCGAAGCTCGACTGGCTCGTCGTCCGTGACTTCGTCGAGATCGAATCGGCCTCGTTCTGGTACGACGCGCCCGAGATCGAAACGGGGGAGCTCGCAACCGACCAGATCGCCACCGAGGTCTTCTTCCTGCCGGCCGCTGCGCATACGGAGAAGGACGGCTCTTTCACGAACACCCAGCGCCTGCTCCAGTGGCACCGGACGGCCGTCGAGCCGAAGGAAGACTGCCGCTCCGAGCTCTGGTTCTACTACCACCTCGGGCGCATCATCCGGGAGAAGCTCGAGGGCTCCCAGCATCCACGGGACGAGGGCATCCTCAAGCTCAACTGGCATTACCCGACGCACGGCGACATCGACGAGCCGGACGCGGAGTCCGTGCTCGCCGAGATCAGCGGATGGAAGACGGAGACCCACGAGTTCGTCTCGGGCTATCCCGAGCTGCAGGACGACGGCTCGACGACCTGCGGCTGCTGGATCTACAGCGGCTCCTACGCGGACGGCGTCAACCAGCCTGCCCGCCGCAAGCCCCGCTGGCAGCAGACCTACGTCGCGCCCGAGTGGGGCTGGTCCTGGCCGAACAACAGGCGCATCCTCTACAACAGGGCGTCTGCCGACCCGGAAGGACGCCCCTGGTCGGAGCGCAAGAAGCTCGTCTACTGGGACGAGGCGAAAGGCGAGTGGGCCGGCGAGGACGTCCCCGACTTCGAGAAGACGAAGCGCCCGGACTACGTGCCGCCGGAAGGCGCGACCGCGGAGGACGCGATCGCGGGGACGCACCCGTTCATCATGCAGGCGGATGGCCGCGGCTGGCTCTACGTCCCCTCCGGACTCACGGACGGGCCGATGCCGACCCACTACGAGCCACACGAGTCGCCCTTCGACAACCTCCTCTATGGGCAGCGGTCGAATCCGGCGCGCCAGCGCTTCCCGCGCGAGGAGAACCCGTACAACCCGAGCAACGGGCAGCCGGGGAGCGACGAGTACCCGTTCGTCCTCACCACGTACCGGCTGACGGAACATCACACCGCCGGCGGGATGAGCCGGTTCGTCCCCTACCTCTCGGAGCTCCAACCTGCGCTCTTCGTCGAAGTGAGCCCGAAGCTCGCCGAGAAGCGAGGACTGGCGCACGGCGACTGGGCAACCGTGGTCACCTCTCGCTCTGCTCTCGAGGCGCGCGTGCTCGTCACCGACCGCATGCAGACCATCGAGGTGCAGGGCCGGGAGCTCGAGCAGGTCGGCCTTCCCTGGCACTGGGGAACCAAAGGCCTGACCAGGGGCGATTCGGCCAACGACCTCATCTCCATCGTCCTCGACCCGAACGTCCACATTCAGGAGGTCAAGGCGGCGAGTTGTGACATCCGTCCCGGCCGCCGGCCGCGCGGGGCCGCGCTGCGCGAGCTGGTCGAGTCGTATCCGAAGATCGAGCACGGCGAGGAGCGCGCATGAACCTGGCCGACCTCGGCTACGCGCCCGAGGAAGCGCAGGAGCGCGTCGGCTTCTTCACCGACACGAGCGTCTGTATCGGCTGCAAGGCTTGCGAGGTCGCCTGTAAGGAATGGAACCTCGTCCCCGAAGACGGTCTCGTCTGGACGGGGGAGTCCTACGATAACACCTCCGAGCTCGGCGCGAACACGTGGCGTCATGTCGCCTTCGTCGAGCAGGAGAAGCCGCTCTTCGTGGACGACGGCGACGGAACGCTTCGCTGGCTCATGAGCTCGGACGTCTGCAAGCACTGCACCGAGGCGGGCTGCCTCGACGTCTGCCCGACCGGCGCGCTCTTTCGCACGGAGTTCGGCACCGTCGTCGTGCAGGAGGACGTGTGCAACGGCTGCGGCTACTGCGTGCCGGCCTGCCCCTTCGGCGTCCTCGACAAGCGTCACCTGCCCGAGCATTCGGGTGACCCGCTCGGCCCCGCGCCTCTGGGAACGAAGGAGGACGGGCGCGTCTGGAAGTGCACCCTCTGCTACGACCGCCTCAAGGACGGCCACGAGCCGGCCTGCGCGAAGGCGTGCCCGACCGACTCGATCCAGTTCGGCTCGCTCGACGAGCTCCGCGTGCGGGCCGACGAGCGCCTGGCGAAGCTCGAGAAGGAGGGTTGGAACGGCGCCCGCCTCTACGGCGAGGACCCGGGCGACGGCGTCGGCGGCTTCGGCGCCTTCTTCCTCCTCCTCGACGAGCCCGAGGTGTACAGCCTACCCCCCGATCCGGTCGTTCCGACCCGCCATCTGAGCGAGATGTGGGCCGCCGCCGGGCTCGCCGCTGGCGCGCTTGCGATTGGCGTCCTCGGGGCATTCCTCGGAGGAGCCCGATGACGAGCGTGCAGGAGCCCCCTCAGACTCACGCGTCCCCGCCCGAGGTCGGCACCCAGATGGAGTCCTACTACGGCCGTCCGATCCTCAAGGAGCCGGTCTGGACCTGGGAGATCCCTGTGTATTTCTTCGCCGGAGGTCTGGCCGGAGCCTCGTCGACGCTCAGTCTTGTGGCGCGCGCGGCCGGGAACCAGCCGCTGGCTCGGGCTACGACGTACATCTCTGCGGTGGGGGATGCGGTGAGCCCCGTGCTTCTCGTGTCCGACCTCGGCCGGCCCGAGCGCTTCCTGAACATGTTCCGCGTTTTCAAGGTCACCTCGCCGATGAGCGTTGGAAGCTGGGTGCTCGGCGCGAGCGGGGCGGCCAACGGCTTCGCGGCTTTCTCCGAGCTCCTCGGCATCTTGCCGCGGCTGCGTCTTGCCGCCGAGACGGTCAGCGCGTTGCTCGGGCCGCTCCTTGCGACCTACACGGGAACGCTGGTCGCGGATACGTCGATTCCGGCCTGGCACGAGGCCCGCCGCGAGCTCCCGTTTGTCTTCGCCGGAAGTTCGGCGTCGACCGCCGGCGCCGCGGCGCTGCTCGTAGTGGGACCAGAGGACGCTGGCCCGGCAAGGCGGCTGCTCCTCGCCGGCGCGGTGGTCGAGGGCGTGAGCATGAAGCTGATGGAGGAGCGGCTCGGCTTCGTCGGCGAGCCGTACAAGACAGGAACCGCCGGGCGGTTCTCCAGGGCCGCCCGAGGCCTCACTCTGGCAGGAGCCGCTCTCACCGCCGTGGCCGGTCGCAGGCGGGGCGGAGCCGCGGCCGGAGCAGCCCTCGTCCTCGCAGGCGGCATGTGCCTGCGCTGGGCGGTCTACAGGGCGGGCTTCCAGTCGGCGCGCGATCCGCGCTATACCGTCGACGTTCAGCGCCGGCGCCTGGAGAGCGCCCGCGATTGAGTCGAACGAAGCGGCAGTGGGGTGGGGTCGCCGCCCTCGCCGCTCTGACGCTGCTCGTCTGCTCCGGCTGCGACAACGACGAGCAATCCGTTCTCGACCCGGTTTCTCACCCTGCGCGCGACATCGCATCGCTTTGGTGGTGGATGCTCGCGGGGAGCGTCGTCATCTTCCTCGGCGCGGTCGGCCTCCTCGTCCTCGCCTGGATCCGCCGCAACCGTTCGGGGATGCCGATCTTCGGCGAGAACGAGGGAATCGCGCGCGGCTTCGTCGTCCTCTTCGGAATTCTCATTCCGATCGTCACGCTGGTCGCGCTGTTCACGATCGGGAACATCCTCGTCCTGCCCGTCACGCAGGCACCGGCGGCCGACTCGACGAGCCTCACGGTCGAGGTGACCGGACACCAGTGGTGGTGGGAGGTCCGCTACCCGGGGACGAAGGCGGTCACGGCAAACGAGATCCACATCCCGATCCGAACGCGGGTCCTCCTCGTGGGCCGAAGCGCCGACGTCATCCACAGCTTCTGGGCGCCGAACCTGAACCGGAAGATCGACGTGATTCCTGGACGCGAGAACCGGATCCTCCTCTACTCCGACCAGGTCGGCCGATTTCGCGGGCAGTGCTCCGAGTTCTGCGGAGTCCAACACGCGCACATGGGCCTCTACGTCTACGTCGAGCCGAAGGCGCAGTTCGAGGCCTGGTTGGAGCGGGTCTCCCAGCCTGCGGCTACGCCATCCGGCTCCGAGGCGGAGCACGGCCGCGAGCTCTTCACGTCGATGCCCTGCGCGGGGTGCCACACCATCCGCGGCACCATGGCCGCGGGCCGCCTGGGCCCTGACCTCACGCACGTCGGGAGTCGCGAGACGCTCGCCGCTCTGACGATCCCCAACGATCCGGGCTACCTTGCGGGCTGGATCGCAGATCCCCAGCACTACAAGCCGGGGAACCGGATGCCGGGGCTCCAGCTCGACGACGCGGAGCTCCAGGCCCTCGTCGCCTACCTCGAAGGGCTTCGGTAGTGGCGATCGAAGTCGGCACGGCTGCGCGCGAGCGGATCGACCGCCTCGAGCGCGTCTGGCTCGAGCGCCCAGGCGTCGTCGGCTGGCTGACGACGACCGACCACAAGCGGATCGGGCTCCTCTACTTCTTCACGTCGCTGGTCTTCTTCGCGGCCGGGGGCGTCGAGGCTCTCCTGATCCGCTCACAGCTCCTGGTTCCCAACGAGAGCCTCGTCAGCCCGGATGCCTTCAACCAGCTCTTCACGATGCACGGGCTCACCATGATCTTCCTCTTCGTGATCCCGATGTCCACCGGGGCTTTCGGGAACTACCTGCTGCCGCTCATGATCGGCGCGCGAGACATGGCCTTCCCGCGCATGAACGCCTTCAGCTTCTGGGCGTTTCTCTGCTCGGGGATCTTCATCTACGTCGGGCTCTTCCTGGGTAAGGCGCCCGACGCGGGCTGGTTCAACTACGTCCCGCTTGCGGGCAAGCAGTTCAGCCCGGGCATCAACATCGACTTCTACGGGCTGGGGCTGATCTTCAACGGCGTCTCGACGACCGCGGCTGCCATCAACTTCATCGTCACGATCTTCAAGTTGCGCGCGCCGGGAATGTCCATCAACCGGATGCCGCTCTTCTGCTTCGCCTTCCTGGCGGTGTCGTTCGCGCTCCTCTTCGCGATTCCGCCCCTGAACACGGCGCTCGTCTTCCTCGAGCTCGACCGCCTCGCGGGTTTCCAGTTCTTCGACATCGGCGCCGGTGGCGCGCCGCTCCTCTGGCAGAACCTGTTCTGGCTCTTCGGCCACCCGGAGGTCTACATCATCATCCTGCCCGCCTTCGGGATCGCGACGGCGATCATCCCGACGTTCACGCGGCGGCGGATGGTCGCGTTCCCGCTCGTCGCGCTCGCGGAGATACTCGTTGCCTTCATCGGCTTCGGCGTCTGGGTGCACCACATGTTCGCCGTCGGCCTGGCGACGGTGACCATGGTCTACTTTGCGGCGGCGAGCTTGATCATCGTGATCCCGAGCGCGATCCAGCTCTTCGCCTGGATCACAACGCTGGTCACCGGGACGCCGCGCTTCAAGACGCCGCTTCTCTGGATCATCGGCTTCATCACGTTCTTCATCGTCGGCGGACTCTCGGGGATCTCGTTCGCCGCGATCCCCTTCGACCAGCAGGTCACGGACACGTACTACGTCGTCGCGCACTTCCACTTCGTCATCTTCGGAGCGGCCGTCTTCCCGATCCTTGGCGGGATGTACTACTGGTTCCCCAAGGTCACCGGGCGCATGTACCACGAGGGACTCGGCCAGGTCTCGTTCTGGCTCACGTTCACGGGAACCGCGATCACGTTCTTTCCGATGCACATCCTGGGGTTTCTGGGGATGCCGCGACGGGAGTACACCTACCCGTCCGGCCTCGGCTGGCAGGGCCTGAACGTCCTCGAGACCGCCGGCTCATACGTTCTCGCCGCCGGCCTCCTGCTCGTGGCCGCCAACCTGGGCGTGAGCCTGTTCAGGGGCCGATGCGCGGGGAACGATCCCTGGGGCGGAGACACCCTCGAATGGTCGACGACCTCACCGCCGCCGGCCTACAACTATCCGGTCATTCCGGCGGTGACGAGCCCGTATCCGATGTGGGACCTCGCCGACCGCGAGGCCGACGCGGAGAGGCTCGAGCGCGGCGTGCTGACGCTTGAAGGAGGGCACGAGACGATCGGATCCACCGTCCTCGACGCCGAGCCCACGGAGGTGCTCGAGATGCCGTCGGAATCGCCCTGGCCGATCCTGCTCGCCCTCATGCTCGCGGCCACCTTCGCCCTGGTCCTGACGACCCACTACGGCTCGGCCCTCGTCTTCGTCGGCCTCGCCGCAGCCGTGCTCGCCGCCTGGCATTGGCCCGAGCCGGAGACGGCATGAGCACCGCGCTCACTCCGGGCCGCGGAACGCTGCCGAAGGGCGTCTGGGCGATCCTGCTCGTGATCGCGACCGAGGGCGCGTTCCTCGGCTGCCTGATCGCGTCTTACCTCTATCTCGCGACGCGGGTGCCGGAGTGGCCGCCCGCCGGGGTGCCCGAGCCGCGAGTGCTCGCGCCCGTGCTCCTCACCGCACTGCTCGTGGCGACGACGCTCCCGCTGCTCGCCGCCGCGTTCCTCGCGCAACGGGGAGGAGCGCTCGCCGCCTGGATTCTCATCCTCGTTGCCCTCGCGCTCCAGGCCGGCTATCTCGCCGTGCAGATCTGGCTCTTCCAGGACGACCTGAGCCGGTTCAGCCCGACCGCGAGTGCCTACAGCTCTGCGTACTTCACGCTCCTCGGGGCACACCACGCTCACGTCGTCGTCGGGCTCCTGCTCGACGTTTGGCTCCTGACCCGGCTTCTCGGCGGCGTGACTCCGTACCGGGCGACCGCGGTGCGGGTCGCCGCCTGGTACTGGGTCTTCGTCGCGGGAATCGGCGTGCTCGTCACCCTGACGGTGATCTCCCCGGCGCTGTGAGGATCGACCCGACAAGCCTTCCTGGACGCCTCCTCTCCTGGTACGGCCTCCTCGGGGCGCCGTTCGCCTGGACGGTCTTTCACGTCGCCGGGTTCGCGATCGCGACCGGCGCGTGCAGCCCCTGGGGGATCAGCACGGGAACGGACGTCCAGCCTGCCACCCTCGCGCTCACTTTCGGCTGCGTCGCCCTGGCCATCGCCGGGCTCCTCGCGGCCGGACTGGTCTATCTCTCGACCCGCGAAGTGGATGAAGAGGGCGCGCCCCCGCTCGGGCGCATCCATTTCCTCGCAGTGGTCGGGCTTGCGATCGCCCCGCTCTTCATCGCCATCATCCTCATGGCCGGCCTCGGCGGGACCGCCCTGGGGTGTGTGCAGGGATGAGGCGTGCGACTCTCATCGGGCTGGCGGCGCTCGTGCTCGCGCTTCCGACCGGCACGAGCGCGCAGGAGCCGAAGACGAACGTCCAGTTCCCGCCGAATGTGCCGCTCGTCCGTCAGGGCTTCTACCTCTACGCGCAGAACTGCGCGAGCTGCCACGGCGACCGCGGCGAAGGCGTCGTTCCGCCCGCGACCCAGGAGGCGCCGGGGCCGATCACCGGGGAGGGGCCGGGGCTTGCAGGCGTCGGAGCCGGAGCCGCGGACTTCTACCTGCGCACCGGCTACATGCCGATCGCGAAGCCGGGCGACCAGCCCGAGCGCTCCAGGAGCCCCTTCGACGAGCGGGAGATCGACGGGCTCGTCGCCTACATCGGCTCCCTCGGCCCGGGGCTGCCGATTCCCGATCCCCACCCCGAGAACGGCAACGTCTCGGAAGGGCAGGCGCTCTTCCGCGAGCACTGCGCTGGCTGTCATCAGATCGCCGCCGAGGGCGGCTACGTGACGGGCGGCGTTCCCCCTCCGCTCGACCGGTCGACTCCGGTGCAGGTCGCCGAGGCCGTACGGATCGGTCCCTATCTCATGCCCAGGTTCTCCGAGAAGCAGATCCCCGATGGCCAGCTCGACTCGCTCATCTCCTACGTCGAGTACACGAAGAACCCCGAGGATGTGGGCGGCTGGTCGATCGGTCACGTCGGCCCCGTGCCCGAGGGCATGGTGACCTGGTTTCTCGCCGGCGCCTTCCTTGTCGGCTTCTGCCTCCTGATCGGGAAGAGGCTGCGCCGGTGAGCCGCGTCCGCGACTGGTTCGTATCGGCGACCGTCCTCCTCCTCGGCCGCCGGGACAAGCGGCCGCTTGCCCCCGAGCGCGAGCGCGTGCTGCCCCTGGAGCCGCCGAGCCCGCGCTCCGAGCTCGCCGTGGTCGGGCTCCTCTTCGCGGCTGCGCTCTTCGCCGTCGGTTTCGTCGTTGTCTACGCACTCGACCGGCTCTCGCACCAGACCCAGCTCCTGGGCCTGGCGCTGGGCCTCTCACTCGCCTGCATCGCCGGCGCCCTCGTCATCGTGTCGAAGCGGCTCGTGCCCGAAGAGCAGCTGGAAGAGGACTACCCGCCGGCCCATCCCGCCCAGTCGGACGAGATCGCCCAGCTCGTCGAGGAAAGCGGCGACCGCTTCACGCGTAGGCGCCTGGTCGTCGTCGCCGCCGGCGCGGCGGGAAGCGCCCTCGGGCTGGCGGCGATCACGCCCACGCTCTCACTCGGCCCCGCTCTCGACCCGGGCGTCCTGCGCCGCACCCCGTGGCAGGCCGGCCGCCGGCTCGTCGACGAGCGCGGCCGCCCTTTCCGCGCCGACGACATCGAGTTCAAGACGTTCTACACGGCCTTCCCGGAGCGAGCCGACCTCGAGGAGATGGGCGCGCCGCTCGTCGTCGTGCGTCTCGACCCGGCCGCGCTCGCCCTCCCGCCGGGCCGCGAGAGCTGGGCGCCGGAGGGAATTCTCGCCTACTCCAAGATCTGCACGCACGCGGGCTGTGCGGTCGCACTCTTCCGCACGCCGCTCTACCCACCCGCCGAGCCGAAACCTGCGCTCGTCTGCCCTTGCCACTACTCGACCTTCGATCCCGCTGCCGGCGGGGCGGTGCTTTTCGGGCCGGCGGGCCGGCCGCTGCCGCAGCTCCCCCTTCGCATCGCCTCAGGCGGAGTCCTGGAGGCCGCGGGCGACTTCTCAGGCCCGGTCGGCCCGGCGTGGTGGGGCGCCCGGATGGGGGAGGCGACGTGATCCGCGGGCTCGTCCACCGCCTCGACGAGCGCACCGCGACCGGCCCCTTTCTCAAGAAGGCGCTTCGCTATGTCTTTCCCGACCACTGGTCGTTCCTGCTCGGCGAGGTCGCCCTTTACGCGTTCATCGTTCTCGTCGCCACGGGCGTCTACCTGACGTTTTTCTTCGAGCCGAGTACGAGGGTCGTCGTCTACCACGGCGACTACGCGCCCTTGCAGGGCCAGGAGATGACGGAGGCTTACCGCTCTGTCCTGGACATCTCGCTCCGCGTGAAGGCCGGCCTGCTCATCCGGCAGACGCATCACTGGGCGGCCAACGTCTTCGTCGCAGCGATCGTGCTCCATCTGCTCCGCATCTTCTTCACGGGGGCCTTCCGAAAGCCGCGCGAGCTGACCTATCTGATCGGCGTCCTCATGCTCTTCCTCGCGCTCCTCGAGGGCTATGTCGGCTACTCGCTGGCAGACGACCTCCTCTCGGGCATGGGCCTCGCGATCGGTTACTCGGTGGCGATGGCGATCCCCTTCGTCGGCGCGAACCTGGCGCTCCTCATCTGGGGCGGCCCCTTCCCCGGAGACCCGTCGTTCTGGCCCCGGATGTACATCGCCCACGTGTTCATCTTCCCGATCCTGATCGGTGTCCTGCTGACCGTGCACCTCGCCCTCGTCGCATCCCGGCATCACACGCAGTTCCGCGAGCGTTGGACGACGGAAAAGCGCGTGCGGGGGACACCGGCCTTCCCCGGCCAGGCTCCCCGTTCGCTCGGTTTGATGGCGGCTGTCGCAGCGCTTCTCTTTCTCCTCGGCGGCCTCGTCCAGATCAACCCGGTCTGGCTCTGGGGCCCGTACCACGTGGCGGACGCGACGAACGGCGCGCAGCCGGACTGGTACCTCGGCTGGCTCATCGGCGCGCTGCGGCTCACCCCGGGCTTCGACGTCACGATCGGGGACTACACGCTCGTCCCGAATCCGTTCTGGGGCGGAGTGCTTTTCCCGCTCGTCGTCTTCTTCTTCCTCGTCTCGTGGCCCTTCCTCGAGCGGAAGGTGACGGGTGACCGCGCGTTCCACAACCTCATCGACCGGCCTCGCGACGCTCCCTGGCGGACGGCGATCGGAGCGGCGTTCCTTGCGTGGGTCTTCCTCATCTTCCTCGCCGGTGCGGCCGACCGGGCGAGCGTCTTCTTCGGGCTCAGCTACACGGCGGAGATCTGGGCGTTCCGGATCCTGATCTGGGTCGTGCCCGCGCTCGTCCTGTTCTCGACCAAGCGCGCGTGCGAGGAGCTGCTGCGGATCGAGCGGACTGCCGCGGTGCGCGAGGCGGCCGAGGCGGAGGCGCGCGCCTCCTAGACTGCCGGCGCCGCCCCGTTCTCCTGCGCGAGCGAGCGGAAAACGAGCCACGTGAAGACGGCGATGGTCACCGCCGCGCCCTCCGCCAGCATGATCGCGCCGCCGAGCTCCTGGTCGCCGATCGGCGTGAGGCCCCAGGCGCGCGGCGCCGTGGCGTAGCGGTCGTAGATGACGCCGTTCGCCCAGAGGAAGACGTTGCCGAGCGCCGTGCCGGCCAGGCCCACGCCGACCACGGCGCCGATCTTCCAGCCGACAGCGGCCCTTCCCTCGAGCACGGCGCCCCAGAGGAGGAAGCCCGCGCAGAAGAAGCAGATGTGTTGTAGCTGGTGCACGGCCTCGTTACCGAGTGCCGCGTCGTAGAACGTCGGCACGTGCCAGAACGCGAGGATGGCGCACCAGACCGCAAGCGCGAGGAGTGGATGGGCGAGGCCGGCCTTCCGCCCGGCGGCGAGCGCGATCAGAAGCGGCGCGATGTCGCCGAGGAGCAGGTGCTGGATCATGTGCGCGCTGAAGAGCTTGTCCTCGCCGAGCTCGGCGAGGGGCGAGGCCGTAGCGACGGCGAGGACCGCAACGCCGGCGATGACGAGTGCGAGCCGAATCAGTCCGCTACGCACCGGGGGCGGCTTGCCCCTCGCCCTCGAGGATTCGTGCGAGCGCCGCGCGCTCCGGGCGGAGCTCGTCGTGGACCGCCGCCAGCCGCCGCTCCCCCTCAGAAGTCAGGCGCAGATGGGCGACGCGGCCATCGTTCCGGGCGGGCGTGCGGCGCACGAGCCCGGTTTCCTCGGCTCGTTGGACGAGCTCCGTCACAGTGCTCTGCGCGAGCTGCATCCGCTCGCAGAGCTCCGTCACGGTCGAGCGCTCGACACCCCCGGGAGCGCCCTTGATCAGGAGCAGGAGAAGATGTTGGCGCGGCGTCAGCCGGTTCTTGCGTGCGACATCCTCGCTCACACGGAGGAAACGGCGAAGGGAAGCACGCAGCTCGGCTGCGCTTTCGAAGTCCAACCCAGTCTCCGCCTCCACCTCTGATGAATCGTACAAGCCGTTCCAACCGACCGGAACTCGGCCTCCCGTGAGGAAGGCGGTTCCGGCCGGTCGGGGTGGCCGAACACGGTGGCTTGGGTATGCGGTTGGGTAGCCCGGCGGGACCTATCCAGCTCGGAGCCAGTCGGACGTCAGGCAGGGCGCCGGACCGGCAGCGGCGACCGACGCGGGTCGACCGCAAGACGTGTTTGGGCATGAAAGGGCCGGGAACCCATCGCCGACTAGGAGGTCCCCATGGCCCAGCTCGTCGCGGACTATGTACTCGAACGCCTCACCGAATGGGGCGTCCACAGGATCTTCGGCTACCCGGGCGACGGGATCAACGGGTTTCTGGGCGCATTCGACCGCGCGGACGGCGACCCGGACTTCATCCAGGTGCGCCACGAGGAGATGTCCGCCTTCATGGCCTGCGGGCACGCGAAGTTCACCGACGAGATCGGTGTCTGCATCGCGACCTCCGGACCGGGTGCCATCCACCTCCTGAACGGCCTCTATGACGCGAAGCTCGACCATCAGCCCGTGCTCGCGATCGTCGGGCAGCAGAAGCGCATGTCGCTCGGCTCGTCCTACCAGCAGGAAGTCGATCTGCAGACACTCTTCAAGGACGTCTCCGAATACGTCCAGGTCTGCATGGAGCCCGCGCAAGCGCGCCATCTCGTCGACCGGGCGATCCGGGTCGCGCTTGCTCGCCGCGGTGTTTCCACCATCATCTTCCCGGGCGACGTGCAGGAGGAGAAGGCGGTACCGCATCCGCCGCGCGAGCACGGCGCGGTCTTCTCGAGCATCGGGTTCTCACAGCCCCGTATCGTCCCGCAGGAGGGCGAGCTGGAGCGCGCCGCCGAGGTCCTGAACCGCGGCAAGAGGGTCGCAATGCTCATCGGGCAGGGCGCAGCCGACGCCGCCGACGAGGTCGTCGAGACGGCCGAGCTCCTGGGCGCGGGCGTCGCGAAGGCGCTCCTGGGCCGCGCGGCTCTGCCCGACGACTTGCCCTTCGTCACCGGCCCGATCGGCCTCCTGGGCTCGCGCGCGAGCTATGACCTGATGAAGGGCTGCGACACCCTCCTGATGGTCGGTTCCAGCTTCCCGTACTCCGAGTTCCTGCCGGAGGAAGGCAAGGCACACGGCGTTCAGATCGACATCGACCCGACCATGATCGGCCTCCGCTATCCGATGGACGTCCAGCTCATCGGCGGCGCGAAGGAAACGCTGCAGGCGCTGATCCCGCGGCTGAAGCGGAAAGAGGACCGCTCCTGGCGCACGGACGTCGAGGGCTGGGTCGAGGACTGGTGGAGCCTCGTCGAGCACCGGGCGCTCATGGACGCCGACCCCATCAACCCGCAACGTGTCGTGCACGAGCTGTCGAAGCAGCTTCCCGACGGCTGCATCCTGACGGCGGACTCGGGCTCCTCCACCAACTGGTGGGCGCGCCAGCTCCGCGTCCGTAAGGGGATGCTCGCCTCGCTCTCCGGCAACCTCGCGACGATGGGTCCTGGGACGCCGTATGCGATCGCGGCGAAGTTCGCGCATCCTGAGCGCCCCGTCGTTGCCTTCGTCGGCGACGGCGCCTTCCAGATGAACGGGATGAACGAGCTCATCACCGTCGCGAAGTACCGCGACCGGTGGCCCGACCAACGGCTCGTCTTCTGCATCTTCAACAACCAGGACCTCAACCAAGTCACCTGGGAACAGCGCGTGCTCGTCGGAGACCCGAAGTTCCCGGGCACGCAGCAGATCCCGGATTTCCCGGCCGCACGGTATGCGGAGCTCGTGGGTCTTCTCGGGATCAAGATCGACCGGCCGGACGATCTCGCCGGAGCGTGGTCGGAGGTGCTCTCAGCCGACCGGCCGGCCGTGCTCGAAGTCGTGGTCGACCCCGAGGTCCCGCCGCTCCCGCCCCACATCACCGTGGGGCAAGCGAAGAAGATGACGAAGGCCATGGTCAAGGGCGACCCCGAGCGCGTCGGCGTCATGGAGAAGTCGCTCCTCGGGAAGCTCGAGGAGTTCCTGCCGGGCCGCTAGTGGGCGTGCGCGCCGATCACGTGATCGGAGCCGCTGTCGAGGCCGTTTCCGTGACGGCCTTCACAATCCCGACCGAGGAGCCGGAGTCGGACGGCACCTTCGCGTGGGATTCGACCACGGTCGTCATCGTCGAGCTCGAGGCGGGCGGCCGGCATGGCCTGGGCTCACGTACGGCCCGAAGGCGGTCGGAGCACTCGTCGAGGAGCTGCTCGCCGACGTCGTTCGCGGGCAGGACGCGCTCGATGTGCGTGGCGCCTGGCTGGAGATGGGCGCCGCCTCCGCAACGCCGGCCGGCCGGGGATCGGCTCGATGGCGCTCGCCGCCGTCGACATCGCGCTCTGGGACCTCAAGGCCAGGCTCCTCGAGCTACCCCTCGCCCGCCTCCTCGATGCAGCCCGCGACGGGGTGCCGGTGTACGGGAGCGGCGGCTTCACGTCGTACTCAACGAGCGGCTCGCCGAGCAGCTCGGCGGCTGGGTGGCCGAGGGCATTCCCCGGGTGAAGATGAAGATCGAGCGCGAGCCTGACGCCGACCCGGCGCGGCTCGACGCTGCTCGCTCAGCCGTCGGGGACGACACCGATCTCTTCGTCGACGCGAACGGCGCCTACGAGCGCAAGGAGGCGCTCAACTGGGCGCCGACGGCCGCGAGCCCGGAGAGCTTTCGGCCCCGGACCGCCGTCGCGTGGTCGCGCTCGGAGCCGTCGGCATTGCTCTGTGCTGGGTTTGGGCGTAGCGCTCCTGGGGATCCGCAAGATATGAGCGAGGTCGTCGTCGTCACCGGAGCGAGCGCTGGAGTGGGCCGCGCGGTCGCACGCGAGTTTGGGCGCCACGGTGCCCGCGTCGCCTTGCTCGCGCGGTCGCGCGAGGGGCTCGACGGGGCGCGGCGCGACGTCGAAGAGGCGGGAGGGGAGGCGATCGTCCTTCCAACCGATGTGGCCAACCCCGATCAGGTCGAGGCCGCGGCGCAGTCCACGGAGGAGGCCTTCGGCCCGATCGACGTCTGGGTCAACAACGCGATGACGACCGTCTTCGCGCCCTTTGCACACGTAGAGCCGGACGAGTTCCGGCGGGCGACCGAGGTCACATACCTGGGCGGAGTCTGGGGCACCCGCGCGGCGCTCGGGCGCATGCTCCCGCGCGACCGCGGCACGATCGTCCAGGTCGGCTCCGCGCTCGCGTACCGCGGCATTCCGCTCCAGTCCGCGTACTGCGGTGCCAAACACGCGCTCAAGGGCTTCTTCGAGTCACTCCGCTGCGAGCTCCGTCACTCGGGCTCCAACGTGCACATGACGATGGTGCACCTGCCCGCGATGAATACTCCCCAGTTCGAGCACTGCCTCGCCAAGACGCCGAACCACCCGATGCCCGTCCCGCCGATCTACCAGCCCGAGGTCGCCGCCCGAGCCGTGTACTGGGCAGCGCACGCGCGGCGTCGCGAGCATTACGTCGGGGTTCCCACCGTCTACACGATCTGGGGGAACAAGCTTGCCCCCTGGTTCGCGGAGTGGTACCTGGCGCGAACGGCGTTCAAGTCACAGCAGGTGCAGAGCGAGCCCCTCGATCCCGACCGCCCCGTCAACCTCTTCGAGCCGTTGTCGGAGGACGAGGGCGCACATGGGCGCTTCGACGGCCAGGCGCGCGATCGAAGCCTCCAGGCATGGCTCGCGGAGCACAAGGGGGCGCTCGGAGCGGTCGCAGCGGCCGGCGCCGGTGCCGTCGTCACCGGGCTCGTCAGCCTCCGGCGCTAGGGCCTTCTTCGAGAACCAGCGCCGCGTTCACGAGGGCGAGGCGCGACAGTCCTTGCGGGACGTTGCCGAGGAAGTCGCCCGTCTCAGGCTCGATCTGCTCCGCGAAGAGCCCGACGTCGTTGGCGAGTGCGACCATCTCGTCCATGAGCTCGGCCGCCTCGTCGACCCGACCTGCGCGGGCAAGCGACTCGACCAGCAGAAGGAACACGGAACGAACGCCCCCTCCTCCTCGGGCATGCCGCTGTAGAGAAGCGGGCCGCGCCCGAGCTCGCGGCGTAGAGGCTCGATCGTTGCGATGCTCCGCTCCCCGGCCGGATCACCGTACTGCATCCGCGCTGCGAGGAGACAACTGGCGTCGAGCGCCTCGGTGCCCGGTAAATGGTGTAGCTTCGCTGCGTCTCCGACCAGCAGTTCGCTTCGATCCAGCCTTCGATCGCCTCTGCGGTCCTCCTCCAGGCGCCGGCGTGCGCAGCCGGAAGCTGACCGTTCGCCACGAGGGCGAGCGCCCTGTCGAATGTCTCCCAGGCCGCCATTCTCGACTGGGTGAGAACGTCGAGCTGCCGTTCGCGCTCGAGCGGTTCGCCTCTGATCGTGTAGATGGGCTGGACGCGCGGGTGCGCCGACTCGAGCGCGTCGCGCAGGAACGTGAACGACAGGTGCGCTTGCTCGTGGTAGCCGAGATGGAGAAGCGCATCGAGGGTGAAGGCGGAATCTCGCGCCCACCCGTAGCGGTAGTCGTAGTTCTTGTCGCCGCCGATCCGCTCGGGGAGCGAGGAGGTCGCGGCTGCCGTGATCGCCCCCGTCGTGTTGATGAGGAGCTCGAGCGCGAGGACGCTTCGAAGCACGTCGTCCTTCCACGGGCCCTCGTACGCCCCGTCCCGTGCCTGCAACCACCGCTTCCAGGTGGAGACCGTCCCCTTGATGCGCCGCTCGACGGCATCCCGCGGCTGCAGGTGAACGGGCCTGTCGTGGACGCCGCTCAGTGCGATGACCGCAGTCCTTCCTTCACGCACAGCGAACGCGCCGCCAACGGCGCTGTTCTCGACGGAAGGGTCGCCTGCGTCCGAGCTCGAGACCGCCAGCGTCTCGGCACCGCTCGTCGCGAGCGGGATCCCGTCGCAAACCTCGAGGGATGTCTTCTCGAGGCCGTGCCCGAAGCGTGGCTCCACCGACCAGGAGAAACTAACCCTCCCGCTCAGCCCCTCCACCTTGCGGACGAGCTCGGTCCAGGGAGGGAGGCCGCCGTCCTGAAGGGTCATCAGGTCGGTGACGCGGGCGGTCCCCTCCGCGGTCGTGTACGTGGTCTCTAGGACGTTGGTCTCGAGGAGATACCGGCGCGCGACCTCGAAGCGTTCCCTCGGAACGAGCGCGAAACGGCCGCCGCGGGCGGGGTCCAGAAGCGCGCCGAAGACCGTCGGGGAGTCTCGCTCGGGAAAGCAGAGCCAGTCGATCGAACCGTCGCGCGCGACGAGCGCAGTGGTCCGTCCGTCACCGATGGCCGCATAGTCGCGGATGGGAGCGTAGCCATCGACTCGCAATGCCCTGAAGCCACGTTTGCCGAAAAGTCAGGGCGAGAAACGTCGACGAACGCGAGTGCCGGCAGGCAGCGACTTAGCTCGCGGCCGAGCGATCTTCCGTGTCTACTGCAACGGGCCGCGCCGGCTCCTCGGCGGGCATGCGCGCCCCTTCGCGCAGGCTCCCGGGCCACGCGCTCGTCCTGCCGAAGAGGGAGATGAGCGCCGGGATGAGCGCCGAGCGGACGACGAACGTCTCGATGAGGATGCCGACGGCAAGCATGAATGCGAGCTCCCGGAAGCCGTCGATCGGGACGACGGCGAGCATCGCGAACGAGGCGGCCAGAGCGATGCCCGCGACTCCGATTGCCTTTGAGGCGCGCGGGGCAGCGAACGCGATCGCCTCCCTGAGCGGCATCCGCTCCGCCTCCTGCCAGATCCGCCCGACCACGTAGACGTTGTAGTCCGAGCCGAGGCAGACGAGCAGGACTCCGGCCGCGAACGGGACGTAGTACGTGAGGTCGGAGTGGCCGAGGAGGTCCTGGAAGACGTACGTCGTCAGCCCGAGTGTGGCCGCCACGGAGGCGACGCTTGCGGCGAGGAGATAGAGCGGCGCAACGACGGCGCGCAGAAAGAGCGCGAGCAGGAGGAAGTTGACGAGGAGCACCGCGGCGCCGACGCGGAAAGAGGTGTCCACGACCGCCTGAACGGTGTCCGATGCGAGTGCGGTCTGGCCGGTGATCCCCGCTCTCGCGCCCTCGAGGCCGCTGTCGCGGAGCAGGCCGGGAAGCGCGTCCTCGAGGGCGCGCACCGCGTCGATCGCGGGGGCGCCCAGGGGGTCCTGATCCAGGATGACGACGACGCGCGCCGCGTTGCCGTCCTCGGTGACGAAGAGGCCCTCAGGCGCCTGCGGGATCTGCTGCTCACGCGGGCCGAGGACTCCGGCCACCCCTGGCTGATCGCCGAGCGCCCGTTCGAGGCGGACGAGCGCCGCCGTATCCTGCCCGATTCCGCTGCCCTCCACGACCACGACGGTCGGTGCCGCGATCCCCGGTGAGAAGCCCATGCCGGCTGCGTCTGCTGCCCGAGCCTCTTGCGTGTCGCCCGGCAAGCCGCTGACGAGTCGGATGGCGAGCTTCGTGCCGGGCAGGCCGGTTGCACAGAGGAAGAGCAGTCCTCCGCAGACGAGGACGATCAGGAGTGCGACCGGCCGGGAGGAAGCGAAGCGGGCGAACGACTCCCGCGTGGGCGACGTGAAGCGATCCTCCCGGTCAGCCTCGTCGTAGCCGGGCCAGAAGACGAGGCGGCCGAGGATGGCGAGCATCGCCGGGATGAGCGTGATCGAGACCACGAGAGCGACCGCGGCGGTCAGCGCAAGGCCGGGGCCGAAGGCGCGGAAGAAATCGAGCTCGCCGACGAGGAGCGACGCGGTTCCCGCGACGACGATCAGTCCTGCGGTGGCAACGATCGGCGTCACGCGGATAGTTGCCGCCCGGGCGGACTCGACGGGCGACTTCCCCTCCAGGAGCGAGCGCCGCATCCCAGAGAGGTAGAACACGGCGTAGTCGGTGACGATTCCGAGGGTCAGTGCGACGACGAGCGGCTCCACCTCCTGCGGGATGTCGACGCCGAGCTGCGTCCCGACCCATGGGATCAAGCCGCGCGCGACGAGGAACGAGATCGCGGCGGCGAAGAGGGTGAGTAGCGGGGCGCCGAAGGCCTGGAAGGTGAGGCCGACGACGAGCAGGATGACGAGCACGGTGCCGACCTCCACGATCGGCAGCGCGTGCTCCATCTCGCGGAACTGCTGGTCGCGGGCCGGAGCGGGCCCCGTGACCCCGATCGGCGCTTCTTCGGCGGGGATCCGGCTCGCGTAGGCCTCCGCCTCGACGACCCGATCGGAGAGGGAAGCCTCCGGCCCGAAATAGAGGTAGGTGATCGCCGTCGTCCCGTGCTCGCGCGAGCTCGGGAAGAGGCCGAGCGTGTTGGCGATCGGGAGCGCGAGCTGAATGCCCTCCGCTTGCTTCGGGGCCCGGCTC
Source organism: Actinomycetota bacterium (assembly GCA_046733475.1). Taxonomy (GTDB): domain Bacteria; phylum Actinomycetota; class Thermoleophilia; order Gaiellales; family Gaiellaceae; genus DATEOR01. Next base: position 15,288 of record JBKPPF010000056.1, on the reverse strand, counting down.
ACCGCGAGCGCCCGCGCCACCGCTTTCGCCTGCGCGGCCGGCGAAAGTCCGTCGGCGTTGCGCTGGACGACGAGCGTATCGGTCGTCAGCGGCACGCTGAAGATCTCGGCGTCCCGCTGAGCGACCTGCGCCGACTCGGCGTTCTCCGGAATGAGTCCGCCGAGCGGGAGCGGCTCGCCCGAGCCGAGCCCGGGCAACCACCACGTGACTGCAAGCGCGGCCACGATCCAGGCTGGAACCACGAGGTAGCGGAGGCCGACGACGGCCCCTGCGAACACTCGAACCGCCCGCTCCCGGATCACCTCTCATCGCTACCCATCGTGTGGCTTCCCGCAAACGGGGTAGAGAGCGGCCATGAGACTCTCGTATCTGGTTCGGGGTTTCCCCGGACACCCACTGCATCCCCCGCTGACCGACGCAACCATCGGCGCGTACACGACCGCCACCGTGCTCGGCATCCTGGCCTTCGCCGGAGTGTCCGAGGGCAACCTGACCAGGGCCTGGTGGCTTGCGCTCCTTGTCGGCCTCGGCTTCACGGCCTTCGCTGCGCTGACGGGGCTCGCCGACTGGCTGTCGATCACGTGGCGCTCGCCTCTCTGGTGGACGGCGACCTGGCACATGCTCTCGATGCTGACCGCGACGGCCTTCTTCGCGCTCGCGGCTGTGTTCGGGCACGATCGCTACCTCGCGGGCGAGATGGGCGACAAGACGTTCATCGCCACGCTCGTCGGCTTCGTGGCCCTAACCGTCGGCGGCTGGCTGGGAGGCGCCGTCGTCTTCACCCACGGCATGCGCGTCCTCGACCTCGTCGACGAGCCTCCCGAGCGCGCGGCCGTTCCGGGCGGCGCCGAGAAGGAGGAGGCGGAGGCCTGATGCCACGCGCGATCTGGACGGGCTCGATCGCGTTCGGGCTCGTCAACGTTCCGGTGCGCTTGTACAGCGCGGTCGAGGACCACTCGCTCCACTTCAACTACGTCCACGAGCCGGACGGAAGCCGGATCGGCTACGAGAAGGTCTGCAAGGAGGAGGGGAAGCCCGTCCCCGACTCGGAGATCGTCAAGGCTTTCGAGTACGAGAAAGGCGAATGGGTTCACATGACGGACGAGGACTTCCAGGCCGCGGCGGCTGAGAATCACCGCACGATCGACATCCGCCAGTTCGTGCCCTTCGACGAGATCGACCCGATCTACTTCGAGCGCACCTACTACCTCGGCCCTGAGGAGAACGGCGAGCGCGTGTACTCCCTTCTCCTCCGCGCGATGGACGAATCGGGTCTCGCCGGGATCGCGAAGTGGGTGATGCGCGACCGCCAGAACCTCGGCTGCCTCCGGGTGCGGGAGGGCGCGATCACGCTCGAGCGCATGCACTTCGCCGACGAGGTGCGCTCCCTCGAGGGCATCGCGCCTAAGAAGGTGAAGGTTGACGAGCACGAGCTCGCCATGGCGTCGCAGCTCGTCGAGCAGTTCCGCGACTCGTTCGACCCGGGCGAGTACCGGGACACCTACCGGGACGCGCTCTGCGAGATCATCAAGGCGAAGCGCAAGGGGGAGCCCGTGCGTGCGGAGCCGACGGCCGAGCCCGAGGAGCCGACCGACCTCATGGCTGCCCTGCGGGCGAGCCTCGAGGCGTCGCAGCGGGGCCGCGGACGAAAACGCCCGGCCTCGGCACCGGGCGGAAACGGCGAGCTCGACTCGCTCTCCAAGGAGGAGCTCTACGAGCTCGCGCGTGAGGCCGACATTCCGGGCCGCTCCGACATGTCCAAACAGGATCTGGTCAAGGCGCTGGAGCGGGCCGCGTAGCCGTGGAAGACAGGCCTCTTTCCGAGTACGCTGCCCTCGCCGCGACTTTCGGCACCGTTCTGGCCGGCTTCCTGGTCGTGGCCGGGCGGAAGCTTCCCGAGCGCGTCTCGCTCACGGACACGGTTCGCATCGGCCTGGCGAGCTACAAGCTGGGCCGCCTGATCGCCAAGGACCGGGTGACGACGTTCGTCCGGGCCCCAGTGACCGAGGACGCCGACGCCACGAAACCGAAACGCGAGGGTGGCGCGCGCGCCCTCGGGGAGCTAGTCACCTGTCCCTACTGCATCGGTGTCTGGGTCGCCTCTGGGCTCTCCTACTCGCTCGTCCTCTTCCCGCGCCAGACCCGTCTCGTCACGACGATCTTCGGCGGCCAGGCCGTCGCCGATTTCCTCAACGCCGCCTTTGTGCGGCTCCAGGACGACTAAGACCAACCAAGCTCGTCGAGGCGGTCCTCGTCGATACCAAAATGGTGCGCGACCTCGTGGAGCACGGTGATGCGGATCTCCTCCTCGAGCACGGCGGGATCGTCGCCGAACTCCTCCTCGAGCGGCAGGCGGTAGATGGCGATCTTGTCCGGGAGCACGCCCGAGTAGTCGTGCCGCTCGGTGAGCGGGATCCCGAAGAAGAGGCCGAAAAGTTCCGGGTCCTCCGGGTTCTCGTCCTCGACGACGATCTCGACGTTGGACATGGCCGCGCGCAGATCCGCCGGCAGTGAGGCAAGCGCTCGCTCCACGTGCTCGTCGAAGGTCAATACACGGGCCTCACGGATCTGGGGCGGCCGGACGAGAAGATCCTGATCGCCAGGAGGCCGAAGACGAAGCCGCCGACGTGAGCGAAGAACGCGACGCCGCCGCCCTGCTCGGGCGCGACGAGCGACTGTGAGCCGAGAAAGAGCTGGAGCAGGAACCAGATTCCGAGGAACAGGAGCGCGGGCAGCTCGAAGAAGAAGAACGGGATCACCCAAGTGAACACGCGCCCGCCGGGGAAGAGCACGATGTAGGCACCGAGCACGGCGGCGATCGCGCCGCTCGCGCCGACGTTGGGGATCTCGGCAGAGGCCGCCGACCCCATCTGGAGGGTGACGATGGTCTGGCTCAGCGTCGCGAAGAGCCCACCCACGAGGTAGAAGGCCAGGAAGCGGGGCCGGCCGAGCGTATCCTCGACGTTGTTCCCGAAGATCCAGAGGAAGAGCATGTTGCCGAGGATGTGCTCCCAGCCTCCGTGCATGAACATCGAGCTGAAGATGTCGATCCACCACGGGTTACCCGGCGCGATGCAGTCGTGGGCGGGCTCGCACGGGAAGTAGCCAGAGTCGACGATCGCCCGGTTCAGATGGGGTAGCTCGTAGAGGATCCAGACGGCGAAGTTGATCGCGATGAGCGCGACCGTGACGACCGGAAACCGCCTGGTCGGGACGTTGTCCCTGAGCGGGAGCATGTCCTAGCGGATCACGAGCGCCATCAGCGCCTTCTGCGCGTGCAGCCGGTTCTCTGCCTGGTCCCAGGCCGCCGAGCGCGGCCCGTAGAGAACCTCCTTCGTGATCTCCTCGTCGTAATGGGCCGGCAGGCAGTGGAGCACGATCGCGCGCTCGCTGCCGAGCTGGAGGAGCGCTTCGTCGATCCCGAAGCCGGCGAGGTCGGCGAGCCTGCGCTGGCGCTCCTCGTCCTGGCCCATGCTCGTCCAGACGTCGGTGTAGAGGACGTCTGCGCCCTCGGCTCCCGCGTGCGGGTCGTTCGTCAGTTCGACCGATGCTCCGGAGACGTTCGCCGCCGCGCGCGCCCAGCCGACGACCTCGGCGCTCGGCTCGTAGCCCTGCGGCGTGGCCGCGACGACGTCCATCCCAAGCTTCGCGCACGCGACCATGAGGGAGTGGCAGACGTTGTTCCCGTCGCCGAGATACGCGACGCGCACGCCGTCGAACCCGCCAAGCCGCTCCCTGATCGTCATCACGTCGGCGAGCGCCTGGCACGGATGGAAGTCGTCGGTGAGCCCGTTGATGACCGGGATGTCCGCGGCGGCGGCGAGCGCGTCCACATCGGCCTGCGCGAAGGTGCGGATCATGATCCCATCGAGGTAGCGGGAGAGAACGGTGCCCGTGTCCTCGATGGTCTCGCCGCGTCCGAGCTGCAGGTCCCCGGCTGCGAGATAGAGCGCCGTGCCGCCGAGCTGGAACATCCCCACCTCGAAGCTGACGCGCGTCCTCGTCGAGGGCTTCTGGAAGATCATCCCGAGCGATCGGCCCTCGAGGTGGCGGTGCTCGACGTGCTCGCGCTGGCGCGCTTTCAGCCGGTCGGCAAGGTCGAGGACGCTGATCAGCTCGTCTGCGTCCCAGTCGTTCACGCGCAGGAAGTCCCGCCCCTTGAGCTGTGCGGAAATCAAGGAACGGATCCTACTGTGCATCATACTTGACACATACACGCTTAGATTTTATTCTTGTTCCAGAATCACATCGGAAAGGGGGTATCGACGTGGCAATCGTTCGTTGGGAGCCATTTCGGGAGCTCGCCGCCCTGCAGAACGAGATGAGCCGTTGGATGAACAACCTCCCGGCTTCCGGGGCAGGCAATGGCCAGTCCTCCACATGGCTGCCTGCAGTCGACGTCTGGGAGACGGAGAAAGAGCTCGTCCTCTCTTTCGACCTTCCCGGGATCGAAGAAGAGAAGATCGCAGTCGAGCTCGACGAGAACATGCTCACCGTGAGCGGCGAGCGTGAACGGACGGGCGAGCAGTCTTCCGAGCGCTACTACCGCTTTGAGCGTCGCTACGGACAGTTCTCCCGCTCGGTCAGCCTGCCGGCGGGGGTAAAGGACTCGGACGTGCACGCGGACTACAAGAACGGCGTCCTCGAGGTCCGCATCCCGAAGCCGGAGGAGCCGAAGCCGCGGCGCATCGAGATCGGCGGCAACAAGGCCATCGAGGGCAAGTCGGAGCGCAAGTAGCGCGCGGTGTGGCTGGTTCAGCTCGAGGCCGGGACGACCCACGTCCCGGCCTCGTCTCGTGCCAATGCGTCCGAGCTCGTGATGAGCGCCTCTCCGCCCGTCTTGCGGACGAAGCGGAACGCGGCCTCCACCTTCGGGCGCATGCTGCCGGCGGGGAGCGAGTCGATCAGCCCGTCGTCGCGGCCGGGGACGAGCTCCGTGACGGCCTGCTGCTCGTCGGTGCCGAAGCCGGTGTAGACCGTGGGCACCTGCGTGAGGATCACGAATCGTTCGGCGGCGAGCTCGATTGCGAGGAGCGCGGAAGCGTGGTCCTTGTCGATGACCGCGTCTACTCCATCGTGGCGCCCGCCCCGCGCGACGACGGGGATCCCCCCGCCGCCGACGGCGACGACCATCGTCCCGCTCTCCAGGAGCGTCCTGATCGGCCCGAGCTCGAGGATCTCGAGCGGCTTGGGGGAGGGCACGACGCGCCGCCAGCCGCGATTGGCGTCCTCGCGGACCGCCCAGCCGCGCTCGCGCTCGAGCGCATGCGCGCGCTCAGAGTCGTAGAAGGGGCCGACAGGCTTCGTCGGCTCGGCGAAAGCAGGGTCGTCCTCCGCGACGACGACGCGGGTCAGGACCACCGTCACACGGCTGCCCGAGACCGGCTCCAGCTCAGAGGCTGCGAGCGCCCCGATCTCCGCCTGCGTCTGGGCGACGGCGACGTACAGAGGAAGCGGGGGCGCCTCCGAGCTCGCGAGCTCCTGGCGCAGCAGCTCGTTCCCCACCTGCGGCCCGTTTCCGTGCGTGACCACGACGGGCCCGTCCGTGAGGATCGATGCGGCCGCGGCGAAGGTCGAGGCGAGGTTCGCCCGCTGCTCGGCCGCCGTGCCGCTCTCGCCCGGACCGAGCAACGCGTTCCCTCCGAGCGCCACGACGGTCAGCACCCCAAACCCGCCTTGTGTTTCGCGCGCACAAACATTGCGCGTGCTCTATTCGCTCGGTTCATGCGTAGTTCCTGTCCCTCGGGGATGGGTTCGAGACCTCGTGCTCGTGCAACACAAGGGCATCCTCGGCCCCGGGTGCAGGGGAGGGGGTCTCTTCGGGGCTAGGCCGAGTCGATGATGCCGCGCTCGGCAAGGAGCTGGGCGATCGTCGGCTCGCCGATCTCCTGAAGGCTGTAGGTGACGCGAAGCGCGGGCTTGTCGAGCTCGATGACGCGGCGGAGGTCGATGGGCGTCCCGATGAGGACGAGATCGGCGTCCGAGCGCGCGATGGTCTCGCGGAGCTCCTCCATCTGCTTGCGGCCGTAGCCCATCGCGGGGAGGAGCTGGGTCATGTGCGGGTACTTCTCGAAGGTGTCCTTGATGGAGCCCACGGCGAAGGGACGCGGATCCACGAGCTCGGAGGCCCCGCCTGCCTTTGCGGCGAGCACCGCGGCGCCGTAGGTCATCTCACCGTGGGTAAGCGTCGGCCCGTCCTCGATCGCGAGGACTCGCTTGCCGGCGATCTGATGCGTGTCCTGCTCGACCTGGAAGGGCGAGGCTGCACGCACGATCGCCGCGTCCGGGTTGACGGCCATGATCGAGGTCAGCACCGCTTCGACGCCCTCCTCGGGCGCGGTGTCGATCTTGTTCACGACGCAGGCGTCGGCCATGCGCAGGTTGGTCTCGCCCGGGTGGTAGCGGAGCTCGTGACCGGGCCGGTGTGGGTCGACGACGACGAGGTGGAGGTCCGGGTGGATGAACGGCGTGTCGTTGTTGCCCCCGTCCCACACGACGACGTCCGCCTCCTGCTCGGCGCGCTCGAGGATGGCGGCGTAGTCGATTCCTGCGAACACGATGTTGCCCTCGGCGATATGGGGCTCGTACTCCTCGCGCTCCTCGATGGTCGCGTCGGCCGCGTCGAGGTCTTCGTAGCGCTCGAACCGCTGGACGGCCTGCTTCGTCAGGTCGCCGTAGGGCATCGGGTGCCGGAGAACGGCCACGCTCTTGCCCGCGCCGCGAAGGACCGAAGCAACGTGGCGCGTCGTCTGGCTCTTGCCGGAGCCAGTCCGCACCGCACAGATGGCGACGACCGGCTTCGCGGAGCGGAGCTCGGTCGACCGCGGCCCCATCAGCCGGAAGTCGGCCCCGGCCGCCATGGCGATGGAGCCGATGTGCATCACGTGCTCATGGGTCACGTCCGAGTAGGCGAAGACGACGTCGTCCACCTTTTCGCTTCGGATGAGATCGGCCAGCTCTTCCTCGGCACGGATCGGAATGCCGTCCGGATAGCCCTCGCCCGCGAGCTCGGCCGGATAGACCCGCCCGTCGATGTCCGGGATCTGGGTGGCGGTGAAGGCGACGACGCGAACGTCGTCCCGCCCGCGGAAGGCGACGTTGAAGTTGTGGAAGTCGCGGCCGGCCGCGCCGGCGATCAGGACCTTGCGCATCAGGCGACAGTCTCGCCGATTCGCTCCGCCACCGTGCTGAGCTCGAGCTCGGCGCCGGCGACCTCGGCGATGAGCTCGTCCGCGGTCGGCCTCTGGCCTTCCGCCCAGAGCTCCCGCAGGAGAGATCCCGCCTCGCGGCGCGTGAACCAGGCGCGACCGAATTCCTCCCGCAGGAACGAGCGCAGGAGGGACTCGAAGGCCCAGGCGCGCAGATAGCTCGACGAGTAGAAGCCGGCGTCCACGTCCGCGAGGAAGTCGACGTCGGAGACTTCGATCTTCAGGGCGTCCTGCATCCGCTCGACGTAGCGGCCGCGCATCGACTCGAGCTCCGCCTCGCCGTGGAGCTCGATCTCGTAGAGGAACTTGGCCGCGTAGCGGCGGACGAAGTAGAGCTGTCCGGCCGACGCCTCGGCCGCGAAGTCCTCCGGCCGCGCGAAGTCGAGCCGCCGCTCGAGCCAGGTAGGCTCGTTGACGAGGAGCTCGAGCAGCATCGCCCAGCCCTCCGTGACAGCGTTGTCGCCGAGCCGGCGCGCCTCGACGGGAAGGTCCGCGGAGGTGTGCGCGTAGTGCTCCGTGTGCCCCGCCTCGTGGAAGAGCGCATGCCAGTCGTCGGGGCCTCCGATCGGCTGGATCACGAGCATGACGCGGCCGGGCACCTCGATCGGCGCGCAGAACGCGCGCGGCGACTTCGTCGGCCGCGACTCGATGTCGAGGTGGACGTTCTCCTGCGCGTCGAGGTCGATCCCCAGGCCCGCGAGCGTTGCCTCGAGAGCGGGAAGCATTTGCTGGCCGGGGAAGCCGGTGTCCCATTCGCTAGCGCGGAAGAGACGGGGAACGTCCCAGCGCTTCGCCTCCTCGAGCGGGATCCCGACTCGTCGCCGAAAGAGTGCGCCCATGGTGCGCACGTACATGTCCTCCGTGTCCGTGAGGAAGTGCTCGCACTGGGCGGCGAGCTCGTCGAGCGGGAAGCCGAAGCCCCTGTAGAGGTCGCGGTAAGTGGGCGCGCCGAGCTCCTTCGCCGCCGCCTTTCGTACCTCCGCGATGCGCACGTGGCGCTCGTTAAGGTGCTCCGCGGTCAGCGAGACCCGGGCGCGGTCGAGCCGTTGGCGCCGGGCACGGTCCGGTTCGTTGGCGATCGAGGGACGCAGGAGCCGGTAGCCGATCTGCTCCCCGTCCACGGTCGCCGAGAGCGACGCCTCGAGCCCTGCGATCTCCTCGGCGTCCGCCCGGGTGAGGTCTCCCAGGTACCCCTCGCAGCCGAAGCGCCAGAGCTCGCGGGCGCCGCGGCCCTCGATCTCCGCCGACGCGGCGAGGCGCCGGCATGCATCGAGCGTGGTCAGATCCGAGAAGCGTTCATAGATCGGTGAGAGCTCGAACTCGTCCTTCAGCCCCCCGAAATGGAGGTAGTACTCCTCGTCGAGCGCGGCGATGAACCGGTCGGCTTCGTCCCGGTACGCCTCGAGCTCTGCCACCGGGGCCGTCGCCATGAGTGCCGTAGGATAGCGGCCGTGCGGCAGTTCGATGTGCAGACCGAGCGGAAGACCGAGCTCGTCAACATCACCGAGCAGGTGCGCTACGCGGTCAGGGGAAACGGGGGAGGAGGGTCGGCGGCTCTCGTCTACGTCCCGCACACGACCGCCGCGGTGACGATCAACGAGAACATCGATCCGGATCTGGTCGACGACCTCGAGCGTGCGTTCGGCCGCGTCGTCGGAGAGGACTGGGAATGGCGTCACGACGACGCCGACGGCCCGAACGCCCCTTCTCATGCGCGCTCGACGATCGTCGGCCCGCAGATCATGGTGCCGCTCGACGACGGTGACCTCGCTCTCGGCACGTACCAGGGGATCTTCTTCTGCGAGTTCGACGGACCGCGGACGCGGAAGGTCTACGTCACGACGCTCGACTGACGCGCCGCGTCAACGAAGCCGGCGACGAGGGGGTGCGGGTCTCCCGGCCGCGAGCGCGTCTGAAAGCAGAAGAGCGTCGCGACGAAGAACGGGTGGCCGTCGAGCTCCACGATGCGCGGCTCGCCCTCCTCGTCGACTCCGGTGACCCGCAGGCCCGACTCCTCAATCCGCGACCGGTACTCCGGGCTCAGGCCGTAGCTGCAGAAGTAGTCCTCCGCGGCTGACTCGACGCCGTAGAGGCCGGCCGTACGAGTTCCGGGCACCAGGACGACCGGATGCTCCTGCCCCCAGAGCGAGCAGGAGAGCGGCGAGACCACGAGGTCGGCAGCGTCCGGGCTCGTCTCCGCGTGTTCCGCGCCTTCCGCTCCGAGGACGTTTCGTGCGTACTCCACGAGCACGTGCTGGAAGCCGCCTCAGGTCGCGACGAGCGGGATGCCGCGCTCGCGTGCGGCCGTCACCGCGGCGAGGGCGCGGCCCATGCTGCGGTACGGGCTCGCGGGCGCGAGCCAGATCCCGTCGAAGCGCTTCTGCAGCTCGTTGGCCGGGGGCACGGCGTCCGTCGAGATCCACTCGCCTTCGGCACCTGCGTGACCGAGACTGGCGTCGAGCATCGTGTGTGTCTCGTTCGCAGGGTTGTAGTCGCCGACGACGCCGATGAGCACGTCCCGACTCTACCGCTCGAGACCGCCGATACCATCGGACCGTGGCCGCCCCCGTAAAGAAGGATCAGGAGCTCGACCTCAAGATCGACACGCTCGCCTATGGGGGGAACGGCGTCGCGCGCCTGAACGGCTTCGTGGTCTTCGTCCGCCGCGGCCTGCCCGGCGACACGGTGCGCGCGAAAGTGACGAAGGTGAAGCGGAATCACGCTGAGGCGACCGCGATGGAGGTCGTCGAGGCGGGAGCGCCGCGCGTCGACGCGCCGTGCGCCCACTACCCGGCCTGTGGAGGCTGCCGCTTTCAGGACCTTGCGTACAAGGCGCAGACGGCCGCCAAGGAAGCCCAGATCGCCGATGCGCTCGCCCGTATCGGCCGGCTCGAAGGCTTCCAGCTCGACCCGATCCTGCCGGCCGAGTCCGTCTTCCACTACCGCAACAAGCTCGAATACTCGTTCACGGAGGAGGACGGAAAGGTCGCGCTCGGATTCCACCGTGCGGGCCGCTGGGACGAAGTGCTCGACATCGAGCGCTGCTGGCTCACCACCGACCTCGGCAACGCCGTTCGCAACCGGGTGAAGCAGTGGGCGAACGAGGCCGGCCTCCGCGCCTACGACCAGGAGTCACAGGAGGGCTACCTCCGCCATCTCGTCGTCCGCGAAGGGCGCAACACGGGTCAGGCGCTCGTCGTCCTCGTCACCGCCCCCGGCGAGTTCGACGATGAAAGCTTCGTCGCCGGGGTCCAGGAGTTCCCCGAGGTGCGCTCCGCCTACTGGGCCGTGAACGACACGCCCGCGGAGATCACGAACGTCCCGTCGCGTCTTCTGTGGGGTGAGGAGGCGATCGAGGAGGAGATCCTCGGCCTCCGCTTTCGGGTGCGGCCGAACGCCTTTCTGCAGACGAATACGGAGATGGCCGAGCGCCTCTACTCGCTCGCGATCGAGTGCGCCGACCTCACCGGCGAGGAGACGGTCTACGACCTCTACTGCGGCACGGGAACGATCGGCCTCGCCATGGCCCGTGAGGCGCTGACCGTCTGGGGGATCGACTCCTCCGAAGAATCGATCGCCTGTGCCGTGGAGAACGCTCAGCTCAACGGCCTCCCGAATGCTGCGTTCTTCGCAGGCGACGTCGGGACGGACGTCGAGGAGCTCCGAGAGCGCGCGGGCGATCCCGACGTCGTCATGGTCGACCCGCCGCGCGCAGGGCTCTCCGGCAAGGCGCTCGCGCACGTCGGGGCGCTCGAGGCACCTCGCCTCGTCTACGTCTCCTGCAACCCGACGACGCTCGCGGGAAACGCCAAGGCGCTCGTCTCCGAGCACGGCTACACGCTCGAGCGCGTGCGGCCAGTGGACATGTTCCCGCACACCCCGCACGTCGAGTCGGTCTCCCTTTTCACACGCGCATGAGAGTTGCGGCCCTGTACGACGTGCACGCGAACCTGCCGGCGCTCGAAGCCGTGCTCGCGGAGGTCGACGCGGACGCGATCCTCGTCGGCGGCGACGCCGTCCTCGGCCCGATGCCGAAGGAGACGCTGAGCCTGCTGCGCGAGCGCGAGGCGACCTTCATCCGCGGCAACTGCGACCGCGAAGTCGCGACTCCGGGCAAGGGGGAGGAGCTCTGGACCCGGCGGGCCCGCTGGGCGCACGAGCAGCTGGACGACGAAGAGCTCGCCTTTCTCCGTGATCTTCCGCATCCGCTGCCGATGGAGGTCGACGGCCTCGGCGAGGTCCTCTTCTGCCACGGCTCGCCGCGGAGCGACGAGGAGATACTCACTGCGATCACACCGCCGAAGCGCCTCGACCCGATCCTCGACGGCGTCACCCAGAATCTCGTCGTCTGCGGCCACACGCACGCCCAGTTCGACCGCCTCGTCGGCGACCGGCGGCTCGTGAACGCCGGAAGCGTGGGGATGGCCTACGAGGGCGAGGCGGGCATCGCCGCCTGGGCGCTCCTCGGGCCGACGGTCGAGCTACGCCGGACGTCTTACGACGTCGAGGCTGCGGCCGCGCTCGTCCGCGAATCGGGCTTCCCGGAGGCGGACGAGCTCGTGAACGAAGCGCTCCTCCACCCCCCGAGCGCGGAGGACGTCACGGCTCACTTCGAGTCTCTCGCCGAGCGCCAATCCCTGTAGTAGCGCCACATATGGTCGGCATTCGCGAGGACGAACCCGACCGAGAGGAGCGGCAGCGCCGGGAGGCCGGAGATGTCGAATCCGACCGCGAGCGCCAGGGTTGCTCCGAAGGAGAGCGTCATCAGGATCCACGTGAGCCCGACGCGCAGGCCGAAGCGGTCGGCGGCTCCGAGGAAGAGCGAGAAGAAGAGGACATCCGGCAGGCCGAGCTGCGCCGAGTTGTGCTCGCCGGGCAGCGGGAACGAGATCGAGAGCGCGTTGAAGACCTGCGGCTGGTTCTCGACGATCTCCTTGGTAGGCCCGCGCGCGACCGAGAAGATGTCCACCGGGACGATCAGGACAGCGATGAGAAGCACCCAGCTGAGCGCCTCGAAGAAGGAGAGGAACCACCACGCGACGCAGACGACAGCCGCGATCTTCACGAAGTTCGCGGCGATGTCGAGGTCGCCCCACTCGAGCAGGACGCTCACCGCGACGAGCGCGATCGCGGCCCAGCCCAGCCGTTCCATCCGCGAGCGCCGCAAGGGCAGCGCGATGAGCGGAAGCAGGAGGGTGAGCGGAATCAGGCCGAACGAGAGGAAGACGACGTCGCCCCAGAGCCCGAGCGTCGCCAGATCCTCCGAGAAGCCGTAGTACCAGGCGAGGACCGCGAGGACTGCTAGTACGGCGGCTGTTCGGACCACCAGGGCCCGATCGCCTTGAACGCCTCCCAGAAGTCCTTCTTCGCCGGAGCCTCGTCCAGCGAGGCGTCCAGGTCCGGAGTCATCAGCGCGTCGATAGTCGGGGTGAACTTCTGGATCGACCCCGGTTGGCTCGCGATCTCCGCCGCGAGCGGGAAGCGGACTGCGTTCAGGCACGTGAGCGCATCTTGCCCCATGACGACGATGAGCTTGGGCTGGACGACGTGGATCTCGCGCGCCAGCCACTCTCGTGCCTGCTTCTCGTCGGCCCCCGCGAACTTCAGGCAGTTCGTCCCGTAGATCACCGTCGGGTCGACCTGGAGGCGCTGGAGCGACTTCAGCACCGCCTGCCCGGCGCGGCCGAAGAACGCGACGCCCTCGTGCTGCTCCGCGGTCTGCGGGCCGTACTTGAGCAGGAAGAGGTCCCCCTGCGGATGGCCGGAGCCGAGCACCGGCGCATGGTCCTCGCCTGCCTCCTGGGCGATCTCGCGACCGAGAGCGTTGATCTCGGCGATCGCCTTCTTGAGGTAGCGCTGTGAAATGTCGTCCGTGGGCACGGGCAAGGGGGCTGACAAGCGTATTCGGGGCGGGGAGCCCCTCTTCCTACACGGCGGCCTTCGAGCGGCGGGCCCGCGACTGCGCCATCCACTTGAGACCCTGCAGGTAGACGAGCGACTTCGGCCGGCGCACGATCTCGGCCGAGCGCAGGCTGATCAGGAACTCGGCGGCGTTCTCGAACGCGCGCATGCGGACGAGGCCCGTGCCCACGCCCTGGAGGACGTGCGCGTCGGAGCCGGCACCCATGGTGAGGTTGTACTTCCGCGCATAGCGGAGTGCCTCGTCGTTGAACCCCTCGAAGAGGAGGCGCGCGTTGTAGACCTCGAAGACGTCGATCTCGGGCAGGTGGCGGTGCAGGGTCGGCGCGTCGGGAATCGTGTGCAGGCGGTCGAAGGGGTGGGGGAGGTAGACGACGCCGCCCTGCTCTCTGATCGCGGCGATCGTGTCGGCCATCGGCAGGCCGCGCTCGATCTTCTCCTGGAGGAAGAGCCCGATCACCTCGCCCTTCTCGGTCTTGATCTCCTCGCCCGGGATGACGACCAGTTCGCGGCCGCGCGCCAGCTGGACGGCCTCCTCCGCGCCGGCGAAGACGTTGTGGTCGGTGATGGCGATCGCCCCGAGGCCCTGGCCTTCGGCGTAGTCGAGGAGGTCGGCCACCGGCACGGCGCAATCGTGTGAGTGGTCGGTGTGCATGTGCAGGTCGGCGAGGACGAACGGCCGGTCCGCAAGCGGCTCCGCGGGCGGGCGCACCAACTTCCGCCTGCGGCCGAGCACGGACGCGTAGAGCTTCTCGAGCTCGTTTCCCAGGGCCTCGGCGCTCTCCGCCTCGGAGGACTGCCGTGCCTCCGCGGACTGCTGGCGACGCCACTCCGGGTCCGTGGCCAGTCGGCCGAGCGCGGCGCCCACGAGCTCCGGCTGCTCGGCCGCGCCGGACGGGTCCACGAGCGGCACGCCCGCTGCTGCCGCCTCGGCACGGAAGCGGCGCAGACCCCGCTGGGCGGGGACGAGCCCGGCGGCGCCGACCAGGAGGCGCGCCCTGGTCTCGCCGTCGAGCGCGGTGCGAACGCTGACTCGCTCGCGAAGGACCCGGGGAACGTAAGGCCTGCCGGACAGCGGGCTCGTCCGCACGAAGACGAGCTCCCAGCCTGGAAGCTGGCGCAGCTCTCGCAGGGCCGCCCGCCCGCGCGCGAGCTCATCCGCTCGCCATTCGAACAGGAAGCGGTCGGCGGGCCGGGACGCGCGGATGCGGTCGAGCTCGACGCCGTAGGGGAGGGCCCGATAGTCACCCGGAAAGCGCGCCTGAGCCGCGGATAAAGTCTCTTCGCCGACGGCGGTGAGGCCGTCGATCCGGGAGAGAAGCCGCTCGCGCTGTTTCTTGCCGGGCGGGTAGGCGAGCCGGTCCGGAGAATGGAAGGTGGCGACCGAAAGAGCCCGGGAGTCGCGAAGCGCAAGGTAAGAGAGGCTCGGGAGCCCGGGCTCGTGCGCGTGCAGGACGTCGAAGGAGTCAGCGCCGAGCGCGAGCTCGAGATTGGCTCGGACGCCGATCGGCACCCCTAGGCGGCTCTTCCTCGAGATGGGCACTGCGGGTCCGAGGGCCACCACTCCCGCGAGCGGCTCGCCTTGCGCACTCAGGCGCCGCAGCGCGCGCCGGCCCTGGGCCAGGTCGACCGCGCGGTTGGACGGGGCGAGCACGACGACTTCGTGGCCGCGGCGGCGAAGCTCGTCCGACGCGGCCCTCGCGTGCTCGTTCACCGGGTGGGGCTGCGACCACGCGAACGGCGTGACCATGCAGATCCGAAGGCCCACGCTTTGAGTCTAGTCCGTTCTCGGAGTGGCCTGGAGGGCCGCCCCCCGCCGGCCCTCCAGTCACGAGGCGAGGCGCTAGGCGGAGGCTGCGGTCTTCGCCGTCTTCAGCGCGTTCTTCTTGATGAACTGCTCGACGAGGTCGTACGCCTCGTCGTCGGCGATCTGCTTCGGCGGTGACTTCATGAGATACGAGCTCGGGCCCTCGAGCGCGCCCGACACGCCATTCAACATGGCGAGCTTGGCGAGCCGGACGGCGTCGATAACGATCCCGGCCGAGTTGGGGGAATCCCACACCTCGAGCTTGAGCTCCAGGTTGAGCGGGACGTCGCCGAATGCGGAGCCCTCCATGCGGATGTAGGCCCACTTGCGGTCGGTCAGCCAGGGCACGTAGTC
>JBKPPF010000055.1:0-115808 GCA_046733475.1 Actinomycetota bacterium | reverse complement strand
GGCACGTAGTCGGACGGGCCGACGTGGACGTTCTTCGCGCCGAGGTCGTAGTCGAGCATCGACGTGACCGCGTTCGTCTTCGAGATCTTCTTCGACTCGAGGCGCTCGCGCTCGAGCATGTTGAGGAAGTCGGAGTTGCCGCCGACGTTCAGCTGCATCGTCTTGTCGAGGTGCACGCCGCGCTCGCGGAAGAGGCTCGTGAGGACGCGGTGCGTGATCGTTGCCCCCACCTGCGACTTGATGTCGTCGCCGATGATCGGCACGCCGGCCTGCTCGAAGCGGCGCTGCCAGTAGGCCTCGCGTGCGATGAACACGGGCATGCAGTTCACCATCGCGCAGCCGGCGGAGAGAATCTGCTCCGTGTACCACTTGGTCGCCTCCTCGGAGCCGACCGGGAGGTAGTTGACGACGACGTCCGTGCCGGTCTCCTTGAGGATGCCGACCACGTCGTCGGTCTCGCCGGGCGCCTTCTCCACGACCTCGGAGAGGTACTTGCCGATGCCGTCGTGTGTCATTCCGCGGGCGACCTTGATCCCCGTCTTCGGCACGTCGGCGAACCTATACGTGTCGTTCGGGTGCGCCCAGATCGCCTCCGAAAGGTCCTCGCCGACCTTGTCGGTGGTGACGTCGAAGGCCGCGGTGAACTCGACGTCGGAGACGTGGTAGCCGCCCAGGTCGACGTGCATGAGGCCGGGGACGAACTGCTCGGGGTCCGCGTCCTTGTAGTACTCCACGCCCTGCAGGAGCGAGTTGGCGCAGTTGCCCACGCCGATGAGCGCCACGCGCACCTTGCCGTTTCCGCGCGCGCGGCCGTTCTTGGAGCCGTTGCTCGAGGCCATCTCTTCCTTTCTGGATTCGCCGAAGCGCTCTTCGAGCGTCTCGACGACGAGTTGATTCAGCGTCCGCTTACGCTCGCGCGCACGCCGTGAAAGCTTTTCCTTCAGCTCGGGAGGCATCCGGAGCAGCACGTCACCCGAGGTGCTGGGTGCGCTCCCTTTGCGCCCACTCGGCTCGAAGGGGACGGCGAACCGGGAGGCGAGAATCCCTACGGCGAGGTCGTTGAGGCTGCCTTCGGTCGCCTCGACCTCGCGTGCGAGCTGCCGCTTGAGGTCCGCGGACATGCGGACGAGGACGTCTTTGCGCTCCCGAGCCATCCGCACTAGTGATAGCACAAATGTGCTATCAGACGCTGCGAAGTTGCTTGCGGACGAAGAGAATTCGCTGGACGACCGTGATCCAAGCCGTCGTCGCGAGCAGCGCCATCGTCGCCGGCAGGACGAGCTCGTGGACCGGTGCCAGAACGAGCCCGGTGGTGATGACCACCACGCGTTCGGCCCGGCTACCGAGGCCGACGTCGCCGCGCAGGCCCAGCACTTCCGCCCGCGCACGGGCGTAGCTGACGAGGAACGAGCCGGCGACGGCCGCGAACGCGAGCGCGACGCCCCACATCTGCTCGTGGCGCATGAGGACGAGTCCGATCGAGCCGATCATGAAGCCCTCGCCGACGCGGTCGACGGTCGAATCGAGGAAGCCGCCGAACGGGCTGCCGATCCCCCGGCTCCGTGCAAGTGCGCCGTCGAGGACGTCGAGCACGGACCCGATGACGAAAAGCACCGCGCCGAGCCAGTAGAAGCCCCAGCCCGCGTATTCGAAGAAGACGGCCACTGATCCCGCGATGCAGAGGCCGACGCCGGTGATCGTGAGCGCGTCAGGAGTGACCTTCGCGTCCTCGAGCTGGGCCATGGACTGGGCTGCCAGCCGGCGGGCTTCGTCCGTGTAAGTCCGTTTCGCGCGTGCGAGCTTGGGGTTGGGCACGGCGCGAGCCTAACTCCTTAGCCGCCGATGTAGGACATCTCGACCTTCGGGAGATCGGGCGTCGCGGACGACCGGAGCTCCGAATAGCGGTCGGCCCGCTTGCGCCACATCCCGCCGAGCGCGGCCGCGATCTCCTCGTCGCCGGCACCCCCGCGGACCAAGGCGCGCAGGTCGTGGCCTGTCGTGGCGAAGAGGCACGTGTAGAGCGAGCCGTCGGCAGACAGGCGGGCCCGCGTGCAGGCGCCGCAGAACGGGCGCGTAACGGACGCGATGACGCCGATCTCACCGCTGCTGTCTCGGTAGCGGTAGCGCTCGGCGACCTCGCCTGGATAGCGGGGCGGCAGCGGCTCGAGCGGCAGCTCGGCGTGGATGGCCGCGACGATATCGGCGGCCGGCACGACGTCGTCCAGCCGCCAGCCGTTCGTGTGCCCGACGTCCATGTACTCGATGAAGCGCACGATGTGGCCCTCGTCGCGGAATTGGCGGGCCATCGGCAGGACGCTGTTTTCGTTGACGCCGCGTTTCACGACGACGTTCACCTTCACCGGAAGCCCGACGGCCGAGGCCGCTTCGATTCCGTCGAGAACGGTCTGCACGGGGAAGTCGACGTCGTTCATCGCGCGGAAGATCTCGTCGTCGAGCGAGTCGAGGCTCACCGTGATCCGGCCGAGCCCGGCATCCTTCAGCGCCTGCGCCTTCTGGGGCAGGACGGCCCCGTTCGTCGTCAACGTGAGGTCGAGCCCAGGGATCGCCGCGAGCATCTCGACGAGGCGTTCGACGTCACGACGGATGAGCGGCTCGCCGCCCGTCAGCCTGATCTTCTCGACCCCCACCCCGGCGAATATCCGCGCGAGGCGGGTGATCTCCTCGAAGGTCAGGAGATCGCGTCGGGGGAGGAAGGCGTAATCGCGCCCGTAGACCTCCTTCGGCATGCAGTAGACGCAGCGGAAGTTGCAGCGGTCCGTGATCGAGACACGGAGGTCGCGCAGCGGCCTGTGAAAAGTGTCCTCGAGCGCCACGGACATACCCTAGCCCGATTAGCGCACGTAATGGATTCCCCGCGGAATTCGAATTGAGCTGATCGTCTCGCGCGGGCATCCTCGGGTCATGGCGGCGTCCTATCGGCCGAGGGTCTGGCTCGCTCTGGCCACGATCTACATCGTCTGGGGCTCGACGTTCATGGCCGTGACGATCGCGGTTCGCGACGTGCCTCCGCTCCTAGCGATGGGCATCCGCCATGTCACGGCCGGGACACTGCTCCTCGCCTGGGCGCTCCCGCGCGGCGATCGGAGGGGCGACCCCGTCGGCAGGACGCAGATCCGCGCGGGGTTCATCTTCGGCGGCGCGCTCTTCCTGCTGGGCCACGGCGGCCTCGCATGGGCGCAGCAGACCGTGCCCTCGGGAGTGGCGGCGCTCCTGATCGGCAGCATCCCCCTCTGGATGGCGCTGCTCGACCGCATCTTCTTCGGCAAGCGCCTGCACCCCAGCGCGATGCTGGGCCTCGTCGTCGGCTTCGGCGGCCTCGCCTTTCTCTTCGACCCGTTCGGGGAGGGGAGCTTCGACCGCCTTGGCGCCGTCGTCTGCGTCCTCGCGGCGCTCGCCTGGGCCGCCGGGTCTCTGTACTCACGCGGAGCGCCGCTTCCGAAGCGGCCGCTCGTCTCGGCCGGGCTCGCCGCCCTCTGCGGAGGTGCGCTCCTCGTCGTCGCCGGTGCGGCACGCGGTGAGCTCGGCGACCTGCATCCGACCGCCGACGCCTTCGGGGCGATCGCCTACCTCGTCGTCGTCGGGACCCTCGTGGGCTTCGTCGCCTATGTCTGGCTTCTCCGCACCGCGCCCACGTCGCTCGTCGCCACCTATGCGTACGTGAACCCCGTGATCGCAGTCACGCTCGGGGCCCTTCTCCTCGGAGAGGAGATCACGGGGCAAATGCTCGCCGCCGGCGCAGTGATCCTCGTCTCGGTCGCGCTCATCGTGCGGAAGAGCGGCGAGGTTCTCGAGCCCGGGCGCGGCCTACGACGCCGTGCACTGCCGGTTTTAGGGCCGGATCTGCAGGGGAAACAACACCCACTTCAACGAAAGGGGTCCCGATGGGCGGCGAGACTGACAGGGTCGAAGGCAAGCTGAAGGAGCAGGAAGGCAAGCTCACCGACGACCAGATGCGTGAGAAGCAGGGCCAGGCCCAGCAGAAGTGGGGCGAGGCCAAGGACAAGGCCGACGACGCCAAGGACGAGGTCAGCGACCGCACCTAGCCGCACCCCTTCAGGAGTGCCCAGCGAAGGCGTCCAATCGGGCGCCTTCGCGGTTGAGGGACGGTTATTCTCGGCGCGGTCGAACCTGTGTACGACCATCGCTGGCACTGGCGCTCGAGGCCCCGGAGAGGAAGGGCCAGGCCTGTGGCGTGGTCGCGCGCCCTCGCCGTCTCGGGTCTGTGCTCGTCGAGTTCGAGGACGGCTTCCGAGTCGTCACGTCGCGCTACGCGGTTCTCCGTCCGCGGATCCGGCTAGAATATGCTATGAAAAGACTTAGATTTTCTTAGCTGTCCAGTAACGGAGGGACTTCATCCATGGCAAAGACAATCGGAATCGACCTCGGCACGACCAACTCTGCGATGGCCGTGCTCGAGGGCGGCGAGCCGACCGTCATCCCGAACGCCGAGGGGGGGCGGACGACCCCGTCAGTCGTCGCGTTCACGCGTGACGGCCAGCGGCTCGTCGGGGCGCCCGCAAAGCGCCAGCAGGTGACGAACCCGCAGAACACGATCTTCTCCATCAAGCGCTTCATGGGCCGCAAATACGACGAGGTCTCGGAGGAGATGAAGATCGTCCCGTACGAGGTCGACAAGACCTCGAACGGCGACGTGCGCGTGAAGGCGGGCGACAAGGAGTACGCGCCGCCGGAGATCAGCGCGATGATCCTGCAGAAGCTCCGGACGGACGCAGAGGCGTTCCTCGGCGAGCCCGTCACGGACGCGGTCATCACGGTGCCCGCCTACTTCGCCGACGCGCAGATCGAGGCGACACGCGACGCGGGCAAAATCGCCGGGCTCAACGTCCTGCGCATCATCAGCGAGCCGACCGCGGCCGCGCTCGCCTACGGGCTCGAGAAGGAGTCCGACCAGACCATCCTCGTCTTCGACCTCGGGGGTGGGACGTTCGACGTCTCGATCCTCGATCTCGGAGGGGATGGCGTCTTCGAGGTCAAGGCCGTGAACGGGGACAACCATCTCGGCGGCGACAACGTCGACAAGGCGATCGTCGACTGGATGGTCGCCGAGTTCAAGCGCGACCACGGCATCGATCTCGTCGGCGACCGCATGGCGCTCCAGCGTCTTTACGAGGCCGCCGAGAAGGCCAAGATCGAGCTCTCCTCGACGATGTCCACGCAGATCAACCTGCCGTACGTCACGGCCACTCCCGAGGGCCCGAAGCACCTCGACCTCCAGCTCACCCGTGCCAAGCTCACCGAGCTGACCGCCGAGCTGCTCGAGCGCATCGTCGGTCCGACCAAGCAGGCCCTGTCCGACGCCGGGGTCACGCCCGACCAGATCGACCAGGTCATCCTCGTCGGCGGCATGACGCGCATGCCCGCTGTGCAGGACAAGGTCAAGGAGATCATCGGGAAGGAGCCCCACAAGGGCGTGAATCCGGACGAGGTGGTCGCCGTCGGCGCCGCCATTCAGGCCGGCGTCCTCAAGGGCGAGGTGAAGGACGTCCTGCTTCTGGACGTGACCCCGCTCTCCCTCGGCATCGAGACCAAGGGCGGCGTCTTCACGAAGCTGATCGACCGCAACACGACCATCCCGACGAAGAAGTCGGACACCTTCTCGACCGCGGAGGACAACCAGCCCTCCGTCGAGATCCACGTCCTCCAGGGTGAGTCGGAGATGGCGTCCTTCAACAAGACGCTCGGCAAGTTCCAGCTCGTCGGCATCCCGCCGGCGCCGCGTGGCATGCCGCAGATCGAGGTCACCTTCGACATCGACGCGAACCGCATCATCAACGTGTCCGCCAAGGACCTGGGCACCGGCAACGAGCAGGAGATCCGCATCGAAAGCGGCTCCGGCCTCTCCGAGGACGAGGTCGAGCGGATGATCCGCGAGGCCGAGTCCCACGCCGACGAGGCGCACAAGATGCGGGAGGCCGCCGATGCCCGAAACCAGGCGGAGAACCTGCTCTACTCGACCGAGAAGAGCCTCAAGGACCACCGTGACGCGCTCGACGAGGAGACGATCTCCACGATCGAGTCGCGGATCGATGAGCTCCGCACCGCGCTCGACGGCACCGACGCCGCCGAGATCCGGGCGAAGTCCGACTCCCTCATGGAGGCGTCGCACAAGCTGGCGCAGACCGTCTACGAGCGGGTGCAGTCCGAGCAGGCCGCCGCTTCGGCGTCTTCCACCAACGGTGAGTCCACGAGCGACGACGAGGTCGTCGAGGAGGCGGACTACGAGGTCATCGACGAGGAGGCCAAGCAGTCGTAATGGCTGACGAGGCTCCGACTCCGACCGACGACGCCGAGCTGGAAGAACGGCTTGCCGAGGTCGAACGCGAGCGTGACGAGTATCTGAACGATCTCAAGCGCGTCGCCGCCGATTTCGAGAACTACCGCAAGCGGGTGGCGCGCGACCAGGAGGGCCTGGTCGCGCGTGCCCATGAGCGGCTCGTGAAGGAGCTCCTGCCCGTGCTCGACGACCTCGAGCGCGCGCTCGAGGCGGCGGCACAGCACGAGGAGGCGAAGCTGGAGGAAGGTGTCCGGCTCGTCCACCGCGAGCTTGTCGAGGCGCTCGCCCGCGAGGGGCTCGTCGAGGTCGAGACGGACGGGCAGTTCGACCCACACGTCCACGAGGCACTCGTTTCGCAGCCCTCGGAGCGGGAGGACGGGTCCGTGATCGAGGTCCTGCAGAAGGGCTACCGCCTGGGCGATCGCGTTCTCCGCCCGGCCCGAGTCGTGGTGTCCCAAGGCGAATGAGGGATCTCTACGAGGTGCTGGGCGTCAAGAAGGGCGCCTCGGCTGACGAGATCAAGAAGGCCTACCGGAAACTCGCGCGCGAGCACCACCCGGACAAGAACCCGGGCGACAAGACGGCGGAGGAGCGCTTCAAGGAGATCCAAAGCGCCTACGACGTCCTCTCGGACCCGGAGAAGCGCAAGCAGTACGACCAGGTCGGACCGCGGATCTTCAGCGGCGCCGGCGGTGGGCCCGGAACGGGCGGCAACTTCAACTGGTCGGGGAATTTCTCCGACCTCGGCGACATCGGCGACCTGTTCGGGAACATCTTCGGGAACGCGGGCGCGGCGCGCGGCTCCTCGCAGCGTCGCCAGCGAGGTGAGCGCGGGCGTGACGTCGAAGTGGCGATCAACGTTTCCTTCGAGGATTCGCTCAAGGGCCTGACGACGAAGATCCCCGTCGACCTCGAGGTGACCTGTTCGACGTGCCACGGCACCGGTGCCGAGCCCGGCACAGCGCCGCAGATCTGCCCGGAGTGCCGGGGGCGCGGCGTCGTCTCCGAGGACGAAGGCTTCTTCGCGTTCTCGCGTCCGTGCCCGCGCTGCCACGGCAACGGGACCGTCGTCGAGCGGCCGTGCCGGAACTGCCACGGTGCGGGCCGCGAGCGCCGCACGAAGCGCTACACCGTAAAGATCCCGGCCGGGGTCAAGGACGGCACGCAGATCCGCCTGAAAGGCAAGGGCGAGGCCGGGACGAATGGCGGCCCGCCCGGCGACCTCATCGTCGTGACGCGGGTCGCCGCATCGCCCCTCTACGAACGGCGCGGCGCCGATCTCCTCCTGGAGGTCCCGGTCACGTACGCCGAGGCCGCGCTCGGGGCGACGGTCGAGATCCCGACGCCGGAGGGCCGCGTCGCGCTCAAGATCCCGTCGGGCTCGCAGGACGGGAAGATGCTGAAGGTCAAGGGCCGCGGCGCACCCAAGCTGAAGGGAGGGAAGGGCGACCTGCTCGCGCGGCTGCGCGTCAACGTCCCGACCAAGCTCACCAAGGCCGAGCGAGAGGCGATCGAGAACCTGCAGAAGGTCTCGGGCGACGATCCCCGAGAGAAGGTGTTTTCGTGAGGCGCCGGCGGCTTCGGATCTACGCGATGGTGACGCTCCTCGTCGCCCTCGGGCTCTTCCTCACGATGGTCATGGCGCTGCAATGGATCGCCATCTTCCTCGTGGTCGCGAGCACCCTGGTCCTCATGTGGACGCTCTGGACCGGCGGTAAGGCGGTGGAGCGCGAATGACCGAACAGGAGCGGCCGCGCTACATGATCTCCATCGCCGCGGAGCTCGTCGGCATGCACCCGCAGACGCTTCGCATCTACGAGTCGAAGGGACTCGTGCGCCCCAAGCGCACCCCGGGGAACACGCGCCTGTACTCCGAGGTCGACCTCGAGCGGCTTCGTCTCATCCAGCGCCTGACCACCGAGCTCGGCCTGAACCTCGCCGGGGTCGAGACGGTCATCCGCCTCGAGGACGAGCTCGGGAAGGCGCGCGCCCGGCTCGAGCGGCTCGAGCGAGAGCTGCGCCGCGAGATTCGCAACGTGCACAAGCAGTACAAGCGCGAGGTCGTGCTCTACCGCAGGGAGGACGACCTTCCTGAAAGGACGAGATGGACTTCAACAGGCTGACGATCAAGTCGGGAGAGGCGGTCGCCGCCGCGCAGGAGCTTGCGCGGCGCCGCGGCAACCCGGAGGTCTACCCCGAGCACCTCTGCATCGCGCTCCTCGACCAGGAGCTTCCTCGGACGCTCGTCGAGCGCGCCGGTTTTTCGGCTTCGACGCTTCGCGCCGAAGCCGAGGCAAACCTCGCGAACCGACCTGCTGTGCAGGGAACGAACCAGCAGCCGACGGCATCGAAGGCTTTCAGTGATCTCCTCGATCGCGCTTCGGATGAAGCGCGATCGATGGACGACGAGTACGTCTCCACCGAGCACCTCTTGCTCGCGCTCGACGTCGCTCCACGCGACAGGCTTCTCGCAGCTCTCAAGGACGTGCGCGGCTCGCAGCGGGTTACTTCGCAGGATCCCGAAGGCTCCTACCAGGCGCTCGAGAAGTTCGGCCGCGACCTCACCGACCTCGCCGAGTCCGGCAAGCTCGACCCTGTCGTCGGTCGCGACGAGGAGATCCGCCGTGTCATCCAGGTGCTGTCGCGGCGCACGAAGAACAACCCTGTCCTCATCGGCGATCCGGGCGTCGGCAAGACCGCCATCGTCGAGGGGCTCGCTCAGCGCATCGTCGCGGGTGACGTCCCCGAGGGACTCAAGGGCCGCCGCGTCTGGGCGCTCGACATCGGCTCGCTTCTCGCAGGCTCGAAGTACCGCGGCGAGTTCGAGGAGCGGCTGAAGGCCGTCCTCGAGAACATCAGGGAGGCCGAGGGCCAGATCGTCCTCTTCATCGACGAGCTGCACACGATTGTCGGCGCGGGCGCCGCCGAAGGCGCCGTCGACGCGGCCAACATGCTGAAGCCGATGCTCGCCCGCGGCGAGCTGCGCTGCATCGGCGCGACGACCCTCGACGAGTACCGCAAGCACATCGAGAAGGACGCCGCGCTCGAGCGCCGGTTCCAGCCGATCTTCGTCGGCGAGCCTTCGGTCGCGGACACGATCGCCATCCTGCGCGGCCTGAAGGAGCGCTACGAGGCGCACCACGGCGTGCGCATCCGCGACGCAGCGCTCGTCGCCGCAGCGGTTCTCTCCGACCGATACATCTCCGATCGGCAGCTCCCCGACAAGGCAATCGACCTCGTGGACGAGTCCGCCTCGCGTCTTCGCATGGAGATCGACTCGTCGCCGCTCGAGCTCGACGAGGCAGAGCGGCGTGTGCGCCAGCTCGAGATCGAGCTCGCCGCGATGGGCAAGGAATCGAAGGACGTGCGCGAGCCGGTCGAGCGCGAGCTCGCGGACGCGAAGGCTCAGCGTGACGAGCTCGCCGCGCGCTGGGCGAAGGAGAAGGAGGTGCTCGACCGCGTCAAGGAGATCACGCAGAAGATCGACGACCTGCGCATGGAGGCCGAGCGCGCCGAGCGCCAGGGCGACCTGCAGCGGGTGGCGGAGATTCGCTATGGCGAGCTGCCGGCGCTCGAGACCGAGCTGGCCGAGCGCGAGCAGGCGGAGTTCGAGCCGATGGTCAAGGAAGAAGTGGACGAGGACGACGTCGCCGCGGTCGTCGCCCGCTGGACCGGCGTTCCCGTCTCTCGCCTCCTCGAGGGCGAGACCGAGAAGCTCATCCACATGGAGGAGCGGCTGCACCAGCGTGTCGTGGGCCAGGACGAAGCTGTCGAGGCCGTGGCGAACGCGCTCCGCCGCGCGCGAACCGGCCTCCAGGACCCCAACCGCCCGATCGGCTCCTTCATCTTCCTCGGGCCGACCGGGGTGGGGAAGACGGAGCTCGCCCGCGCTCTCGCAGAGTTCATGTTCGACGACGAGCGGGCGCTCGTCCGGCTCGACATGTCGGAGTATCAGGAGCGGCACACGGTTTCGCGCCTCGTCGGCGCCCCTCCCGGGTATGTCGGCTACGACGAGGGCGGGCAGCTGACCGAGGCGGTGCGGCGCCGCCCGTACTCGGTCGTCCTCCTCGACGAGATCGAGAAGGCGCACATAGAGGTCTTCGACGTCCTCCTGCAGATCCTCGATGACGGCCGCTTGACGGACGGCCAGGGCCGTACGGTCGACTTCCGCAACGCCGTGATCATCATGACCTCCAACATCCGTTCGGCAGATGCGCTCTCGGAGTACTTCCGGCCGGAGTTCCTGAACCGGATCGACGAGGTCGTCGAGTTCACGGCGCTCACCCGTGAGCAGCTCGGCGAGATCGTCGAGCTCCAGCTCGAACGGCTGCGCCTCCGGCTCGCCGGGCGCGGGATCGAGCTCGAGCTCACGGACGCGGCCAAAGAGGCGCTGGCCGAGGCGGGCTGGGATCCGACCTACGGTGCCCGTCCGCTCAAGCGCGCGCTCCAGCGGATGGTCGAGAACCCGCTCGCGATGCGGCTCCTCGAAGGAGACTTCGCCGAAGGTGATCGCATCCGCGCCGACGCCCAGAACGGCGAGCTCGTCTTCGAGAAGGTCGGCGCAGCCGAACCCGCGCGCGCCTAAACTGGTCGACCCGACCCGCACTCTCTCACGGCAGCCGCGCAAACCCAGCTTTGTGTTGCACGCGTACAAAGTGCGGCCGTCGTGGGACAGTGAAACACAAGGGCGGCCGGGCCGATGCCAGATTGTTGGGCGCCTTGCCTCGGCTCTGGTCGGAGAAGCGCTACAGCGGCTTCTCCAAGCAGACGCTCAGCTCGTCGTCCTCGTACGGGCCGTAGCGCGGGATCTCCTCGAAGCCGGCGGAGCGGTAGAGCCCGAGGGCCTCGTGCTGGTGGATTCCGGTCTCGAGCCGCACCCGGCGATATCCCAGGGATCGGGCCTCTTCCTCCAGCGCGCCGAGCATCCGCCGCGAAAGCCCTGCGCCTCGGCGCTCCGGCACGACGTACATCCGCCGGATCTCGGCCGTCTCGAGATCGAAGCGGCACACGCCGCCGCAAGCCGCGTAGACGCCGTCCAGCGAGGCGACCAGGAACCCGCCCTCCGGCGACGCGAAATCCGATGCTGACGGCTCCATCCCTGATCCGGGCCGACCGTGTCGCTCGAGGAGCTCTGTGGCGAGTGCGTTCGTCAGCGCCCGGGCGGCCTCGCTCCCGTAGGTCTCGCGCCGGATCTCGATGTGGCGAGGGTACCGTTCCGCCTTCCATGAACGTCAACCGCCCGCTCAAGCTGGGGGAGCTCCTCGCCGAGACCGTCCGTCTCTACGGCGAGCGGCTCTGGGCGGCCGCAGGCATCGGAGCCTTCCTGGGCGGGGCCGTCCTTGTGGCCGGAATCCTCGGGGAGCTGGTCCTCGTCATCGCGGTCATCGCGCCCGCATTCACCGTGTGTTACGCGGTTGCCGTCCGCATCGCGCTCGGTGACCCGGCCGGCGAGGCCTGGGCCCAGGTCGGCGTCCGGGCTCCGGTCCTCGCCCCGCTCATGATCATCGTCTCGCTCCCGTTCGTGCTCGGGGTCGTCGACGCCCTCATCCTCTTCTTCTCGGTGGCCTGGCTCGCGTTCGTCGGGCTCGCGATTCCGGTGGCGATGATCGAGCGCGCTCCCCAGGGAACGTCCTGGTTCGGCCAGATCGGCTTCGCGCTCACGCGTGCGACCGACCTTGCCCGGCCGGAGTTCCTGCACGTGCTCGGCGTCAGCGCGGCGCTCACCGTCATCTACGCGCTCTTCGGCCCGTTCCTAGGGCTGCTCCTGACCGGCTTTGCGGACAACGGGAGCCTCGCCGCGCACGTGATGGCGAACGGCGTGCTCGGGCCCTTCTTCTTCCTCGGGCTCAGCCTGCTCTACTTCGAGCAGAGGTCGCGGGCGTTATCCTCGCCGCAGCCGAAGACCTAGGAGGACGGATGCCGAAGTACCTGATGCTGTCGCAGCTCAGCGAGCAGGGCCTGCAGACGCTCCGCGCCAACCCGGAGCGGGTGCGCGAGGTGAACAAGGACGTCGAGGAGCTTGGGGTCAAGGTGCTCCACCAGTGGTTCGCCCTCGGGCCGCACGACTTCGTGAACATCGTCGAGGCGTCTGGCGCCTCCGCGATCGCGAAGGTCTCCGTCGCGCTCGGGGCGCGGGGCAGCGTGCACACAGAGTCTTACGAGATGCTCGAGGTCGAGGACCTGCTGAACCTCCTCGCGGAGTAGTGGCCGACCCGCCGCGCCTGCCCGACTGGCTCGTCGCCGAGGTGGCTGGCTGGCCGCAAGACGCCTTCGGCGTCCATCAGACCAGGCTCCTCCTTCGCGACGGCACGGTGATCGCCCCGGTGGCGATCCTGCCGAGCGGCGACATCGTCGGCTGGGGCCAGGCGGGGGAAGTGCAGTTCGACGCGGACGACATCGTCGCGATCGAACGCGTCGACGAGTAGCTCCCTCGCGTCTAGGTCAGCTTCGAGTAGGCCGTCGCGACCTCGGCGGCGAGGGCGGCGTTCTCGACGATCAGCTTCTTGTTCACCTCGATGGTGCGCCCGTCGCTCTTCTGATGGAGGTAAGAGAGGACGAACGGCGTCACCGCCTGCCCGCGGATCCCGCGCTCGGCCGCCTCTTGGATGCCCTGCTCGATGAGCGGCTCGACGTCGAGGCTCTCGTCCGGCGGGCGGGCGAGCACGATTCCGGAGTGGCGGCCGAGGCGCCAGTGAAACTGCGCCACCTGAGCGGCCTCGTCGACACTCTGTACGCGCTGGGAGACGGGCGGGCCGCCGTCCGCCTTGTAGAAGAGCGGCATCTCGTCTGTCCGCCAGCCGAGCACGGGCACGCCCAGGGTCTCCAGCACCTCGCCGGTCGCGTCCACGTCGAGGATCGACTTCGCGCCCGAGGCGACGACGAGCGCCTCGGTCCGGCCGAGTTCCCCGAGGTCGGCGGAGACGTCCAGCGAACGCTCCCATCCGCGGTGGACTCCGCCGATACCGCCGGTGCCCATGAATCCGATGCCAGCAGCGCGGCAGACGGCGAGGGTCGCCCCGACGGTGGTCGCGCCCAGCTCTTTGGCCATTGCGCAAGCTGCGAGGTCTCGCGGGCCGACCTTACGCGCCTCGGGCGAGGTGGCGAACCGCTCCAGCTCGCCCGCTTCCAGGCCGACGCAGATCCGTCCGTCGACGACGCCGATCGTCGCCGGCACGGCCCAGGCCATGCGCACGCGCCGCTCGGCCTCCGCGGCGACCTCGGCTCCGACTCCGCCCGGGAAGCCGTGCGCGACGAGCGTCGTCTCGAGCGCGATCACGGGCCGCCGCGACTCGAGGGCCGCGCGCACCTCGGGATGGATGCGGAGAAGATCGGTCACTGCGGGAAGGCTCCCATGGTTGCTACACAGCGCGCCGCCGCGTCGAGCCCGAGGTCCGGCCCGCCCAGGAGAAAGCCCGCGGCGAGCGCATCGCCGGCGCCGGTCGTGTCGACGACCTCGGCCGGCTTCGCCTCGTACTCGGCGCCCGAGACGACGATGCCGCCCGCGCCGCGCTTGACCACCAGCGTCTCCGTGTCGATCCCGCCGACGAGCTCGGCCTCCTCCTCGTTTGCGAAGACGATCTCGGGGCGGATGCGCCCGATAAGGTCTCGGAACTCGTCGACGCCGGCCGCCTCGATCGCGGCGGTCGAGGAGAGATCGACGCTCACCCGCGGCGCGAGCGCGGCCGCGGCCAGCGAGGCCTCCCTGATCGGCGGGCGCGCGAGGCTGTAGCCGGCGATGTGGAGCCATTCGCAGCCTTCGAGCCACGATGCGTGCAGCTCGTCCGGCGCGAAGCCGGGCGCGATCCCGCGGTCGGTCAACATCGTCCGTTTCCCGTCGGGCGTCGCCACGGAGACCACGGTGCCGGTGCCCGCCTCCTCGACCGGGCCCGCGAGCTCGACTCCGCGCCGCCGGAGCTCGTCCGCGAGCATGATCCCGGCGGCGTCCTCGGCCCGCTTGCCGATGAACCGGGCCCGCCCTCCGAGCGCTGCCGTCCACGCGGCAACGTTTGCCGCCTGGCCGCCCGGACCTACCCGTGTGAGGCCGTAGGTGTCCGTGTCCTCGGCGATCGGCCCGTCCAGGCGAACGACGACGTCGAGGAGCAGGTCACCGAGGGTGCAGATCATCAAGGGCGAGGAGCCTACAATCGCTCACGTGGAGAGCGAGCGCGCGAAACGGATCCGCTCCTTCGTGATCGGAGGGATCGTCGGCAGCGCAGCCGGCCTCGCCGCCGCCGGCCGGATGCGCGTCCCTCGCCGGCCCGAGAAGCGCCAGACGCCGGCCGGCCTCGCCGCCTTCGAGCAGGCTCCCTGCTATGTCGAGACGCTCGAGCGCGAGGCCCGCGAGGAAGCAGCGCGCTAGCGGTTGTCCAACCTGCTGAGCGCGGTGACCGCGGTCTGAAGGTTGATGCTCGCGTCGCCGACGCCGAGGATCCGGCCCTCAAGCTCGACCGCCGCCGTGTCGCGGAAGAAGTCCTCAGCGTCCTGCACGGGCTCCTTCGTCCTGATGACGAGGAACGGTCCCCACGCTCGGGACTCGAAGGTCGGTCCGGGGACGGTCTCCGGGATGGTGAGCTTGACGCGGTTCTGGTCGCTCTGGTCGGATGCGTCGAAGATCCACACGCCGCGGCCGAGCGGCTTCGGCGCCTCTTCGAGGCTCTCGATGGCGAGCCGGGGATCCGCCCGCTGCACGATCACGGAGCCGAACGGCGCCCCCGCCTCGCGGGCGTCGAGGAAGAGCGGCTCGTAGCCGAAGAGGATGTCGTCGGGCCGACTCGTGGCGGCGAGCCACGCGGCCGCCTCATCCCGGGCCTGCTCGCGAGCGGCGGGCTCGCCCGCGTACATGTACGGCGTCTTGTGCCAGCCCCAGGCGAACTCGACGCTGAGGAGGGCGGTGAGGCCGACGAGGACGACGGCCGCCTCCGCCCGTCCCGCCAGGCCGGCCAGCTTCAGCAGCCCCGCGGCGACGAGCATCTGGAAGAACGGCAGGGCGAAGATCAGGTGCCTGCTCTCCAGGAAGACGCTCGACTGCGACCGGGCGGCCATGAGTGCGATCGTCGGGACGAGCAGCACCGTGGCGGTCAGCAGCACCGCGGCGGGACGCGTGCGGAAGAGAACCACTCCGCCGAGCGCCGCGAGCGCGGCGATCACCCCGGTTGCCGCGGTCCAGCCGGCGCCGAAGTCGCCGATCGTGTGCCAAACGTACTCGAGGACGTCGACTGGCGATCCCAGCTTCGATTCGCTCTCGCCGGTGAGGCCGATGCCGAAGCGCGACGCGAGTACGCGGTAGATGAGCCAGAGCGGCGCGACGAGCGCGACCACGATTCCGAACGAGATCGCCGCCGGCTGGAGCGGGAGCTCGCGCCGGCGCCTGCGTGCCAGGACGTAGACGGCCTGCGCCGCGAGCACGAAGGTCCCGTACGGCTGGGTCGCGATGGTGAGCGCCATCGCGGCTATCCATGCGGCCCACCGCCTCGGGTCCCGCGTGCCGACCGCCCGGATCAGAGTGAGGAACGACAACGCGCTCAGGAAGAGGAAGAGGCTGTACATCCGCGCGTAGATGCCGTGGTAGATCGTGATCCAGCTCGCCGCGGCGAGTGCGGTGGCGACGAGCGCCGTGCGCTTGTCGGTGAGCCTGGCGACGAGCGCCGCGATCACGGGCATGCTCGCGACCGCGAAGATGACCGACACGAGCCGCAGCGCGGTCAGGCTGGGGGAGATCGCGCCGGCGAGGTAGGCCAGGAGCCAGTGGAGCGGCGCACCGCCCCGCTCGGCGAAGACGGTGGAGAAGACATCGCCGATCGGCTGCTGCGTGACGAAGAAGACGAGTGTCTCGTCCTCGTGCGGCGGCCATACCGTCATCTGGAAGAGGAGGAAGGTGGCGAGCGCGGCAGAGATGACGCCCACCCCGAGGCGGTACGGATCTTCGCGCACCCGGAGAACCGCACGCTCGAGCCAGGGTTGGCGCGGTGCCCGCTCGGCGCGCGCGCCGGAGGCGGCCGTCCCCCCTGGTAGCATTTCCTCCCGCAAACCGGGCCTTTCTTTCGATGCCGATCTACGAATACAGATGCCCAAACGGGCACACCTTCGAGCTGTTCCAGCGGATGACGGATCCGCCTCCGTCAGAGTGCCAGATCTGCGGTGAGAGCCCGCTCGAGAAGGTGCTTTACCCCGCTGCGCTCCACTTCAAAGGCTCCGGGTTCTACAAGACCGACTACGGCAAGCGCGACGGCGACAAATCCGACAAGTCGGACTCGGGGGACAAGAAGGACAGCTCAAGCTCGAAGCCGGACAAGCAGGGCGACAAGAAGTCCGAGAAGAAGGCCGCCGAGGCCTAGGACTCGGGCAGGAGCGCCCGCGCCGCTTCGAGATCCGCCTCGTGGACGAGGATCTCGCGCGGCCCCGAGGTCATGAAATCCTCGAGCGCGGAGTCGACCGCATCGGTGTCCCGATAGCCGCACTCGATGCCGTTGGCCCGGAGCAAGCCGCAGACCACCTCGGCTTCGGTCGCTCCGGGGACGACGGCCAGGACGACGGGCTGCTCTTCTTCCACGGACGGGACGCTACTCGCTACCCGCCGACGATGCAGCCGGGGCCGTACGGCCCGGACGCGGGCTTGGGCGGCTGCGGCGCGCTCTGCCCCGTCACCATCGCGATCACCGAGACGTTCTCCTCGGTCCCGACGATGTAGTCGATCCCGCCGATGTTCGAGGCCAGTCCGCCGAGGCGGCACTTCAGCTTCCCGTTCGACGGCGTGCGGAACTTGATCCAGGACAGCTCGAGGATCTGCGCGGCGGAGAGGTCGGTCGCGAGCGGCTTCGTGATGTCGTCGCCGTTGAAGGGCGCCTTGAGGTACTCCGTGAAGCTGACGATCTTGTCGGCCATCGCGGAGACGACCGCCTGCTGGCGCTCGCCGCGCGTGATGTCGGACTCCTGCGGGTCGAGCTGGTTCTCGCGGATCCGCGCGTAGATCAACGCGCGCTTGCCGCTCATCGTCTGCTCGCCCTTCTTGAACCGCCAGCCCTTCCAGCGGTCGCAGCGCGCCTCCGTCCCGAACGGACACTCGAACTTGTTCGAGAGAATCCGCTTAGGGACGTCGATCGAGACTCCGCCGAGGGCGTCGATCACCTCGTCGAAGGTGCCGAAATCGACGACGACGACGTGGTTGATGGGGAGGCCGGTGACGCTCTGCACGGTCTTGATGGCGAGCGTGGGGCCCCCGTACGCGAAGGCCGCGTTGATCTTGTCCTCGCCGTGCCCCGGGATGTCCACGCGCAGGTCACGGGGAATGGAGAGGAGCGCTATCCGGTGCTTGTCGGGATCCGTATGCACGACCATGATCGAGTCCGAGCGTGCGACCGATCCCTGTCTCGACTTGGAGCCGTTGTCGGCGCCGAGCACGAGGATGTTGCTGGGATTGGAGAGCATGATGCCGTCCTGCGGCGCGAGCGCCCGCTCCGCGCGCGGGTCGAGCTTCTTGTTCGCCTCCTTGACGCCGCTGCGGAACGCGAGGAAGCCCAGCACTCCCCAGACCATGGCCAGGACAAGGAGGCCCACCAGAATCCCGGCGACAGGCCGGACCCAGCCGCGCCTCTCTCTGGCGGTCTTTGGTCCGCGGTACTCGCGGGGCTCGGGTCCGTTCGCTTTGTCCTTGCCGGCCTTGCGGTCGGACTTCGGCGACTCGGGCCGGATCGGGCCCTTTACTCTCCCTCCGCGGTAGATGCGGTACGGCTTGTCCTTGGGCGGCACGCGACCGAGTATCGTAGCCTGAGCCTGTGGCTTCCTCCCGTGTGATCGCACTCGACCTCGGGGGCACGAAGCTGCTTTCAGGGGTCGTCGACGACGAAGGTGTCGTCGAGAAGCGGGTCGTCAGCCAGACCGACACGAGCAGCGAAGAGGCCGTTCTCACGCAGGTCGACGAGGCCATCGAGGGCTTCATGCAGGACGACATCGGCGGGATCGGGATCGGTATTCCTTCGACTATCGACCAGCGCCGGGGAGAGGCGATCGACTCCGTCAACATTCCGCTCTCGGACGTGCCACTCCGCGACCGGCTGGCCAAGCGGTTCGGCGTGCCCGTCGCGATCGAGAACGACGCGAACGCCGCGGCGCTCGCCGAGCACCGCTACGGGGCCGGGCGTGGCTCCCAGCACATGGTCATGCTCACCCTCGGGACGGGAGTGGGGGGCGGCCTCATTCTCAACGGCAACCTCTACCGCGGCGCGACCGGCGCCGGAGCGGAGCTCGGCCACATCACTCTCGACCTCCACGGCCCTCCATGCCAGGGCCGCTGCCCCGGACGCGGCCATCTCGAGGCACTGGCATCGGGAACGGCCGCGGACGGCTACGCGCGCG
The DNA here is from genome assembly GCA_046733475.1 of Actinomycetota bacterium. GTDB lineage: Bacteria > Actinomycetota > Thermoleophilia > Gaiellales > Gaiellaceae > DATEOR01. Next base: position 97,141 of record JBKPPF010000055.1, on the reverse strand, counting down.
AGGCCGCCGAGCAGAAGCCCGAAGGGGATCTCGGGCGCGCTGCCGCCGAGGGCAAGACCGTGGACGCGCGCCTCGCCGTCGAGCTCGCCGGGCAGGGCCCGGGCGATGCGCGCGACGTGCTCGCTCACGTCGGCTTTCATCTCGGCGTGGGCATTGCGAGCCTGGTCAACATCTTCAACCCAGAGCTCGTAGTGATCGGCGGCGGCTTCGCTCGCGCGGGAGAGCTCCTCTTCGAGCCGGCCCGGAGGGTCGTGGCAGAGCGCGCGCTCTCGCCCGCGCGGGACGAGGTGAAGATCGTCCCGGTTCTGCTCGGTGCCGAGGCGGGCCTCATCGGTGCGGGCCTCGTCGGCTTCGAGGCGCTGCACCGGGAGTAGTGCCCCTCCAGGCAATACACGATGCGGGGCAGCATTACCGGAAGGGGTACTGATGCCGCTCGTCGTCTGCGCGACGCCGATCGGCAACCTCGAGGACGTCACGCTGCGGGTCTTGCGTGAGCTCGGCGAGGCCGATCTCGTGCTCTGCGAGGACACGCGCCGAACGCGGACGCTCCTCGACCGTCACGGGATCCAGGCCAACCTCGTCAGCTACCACCGCCACAACGAGGCGAAGCGCGTCGACGAGCTGCTGCCGCGGCTCGACGCGGGGGAGAAGGTCGCGCTCGCGAGCGACGCAGGCCTCCCGGGCGTGAACGACCCCGGGGCGCGGCTCATCTCCGCGGCGATCGACCGTGGGCTCGATGTGACCGTGCTTCCGGGGCCCTCCGCAGTCGAGACCGCCCTTGTCGCCAGCGGGCTCGTCGGGGAGCGCTACTCGTTCGTGGGGTATCTGCCGCGGGGGCGGGAGGCGCTCGACCGCCTGTGGGAGGAGACCGCGCGCTGGAGCGGCCCGGTCGTGGCGTTCGAGTCGCCCAGACGGCTCGCAGGGTCGCTGCGCTCGCTTGCGGAGGCTGATCCCGAGCGCCCAGTCGCCGTCTGCCGCGAGCTGACAAAGCGCTTCGAGGAGGTCGTTCGCGGTTCTGCGAGCGAAGTTGCGTCGCAGTTCAAGGAGGCGCCGAAGGGCGAGATAACGCTTGTCCTGGGGCCGGCGGCGGCAGACGGCTCTTCGGTCCCCGAGGAGGACGCGCTCGCCGCAGTTGTCGAGCTCGTCGAGGCGGGCCTTCCGCGGCGCCAGGCCACCGATCTCGTCTCGCGGCTGACCGGAATCCCGCGCAACAAGCTTTACAAAAGGTCACTGTAGTTCGACGAAGACCACTGTAGCCTCCGTTGACAACGGGACTGCCGCCTTGCTACGCTCGTTCTCGTTCACAAACTTGACAACGAGGAGGAGCGGCGATGAAAGGATTCGCCTTGCTGCTTCCGGTCGTCGTCGCGCTCCAGGTCGGCGTGCAGCCCGCGCTCGCCTGGGCCTGGCCCGTCGACGGGCCGGTGCTTCGACCCTTCGTCCTTGGTGACGACCCCTATGCCGGCGGCCAGCACCGCGGCATCGACATCGCCGCTCCCGCCGGGACGCCGGTGCGTGCGCCGGCAGCCGGAACGATCAGCTTCGCCGGCACCGTTCCGACCGGCGGGAAGACGATCACGATTCGCACCGCCGACGGGTACGCCGTGACGCTGCAGCGCCTCGGTTCGACCTCCGTCTTCCGGGGTCTAGCGGTGGGGGAGGGAAACGTCGTCGGGTCGATCGGAGACGCGAGCGAGCCGTATGTGTATCTCGGCGTACGCAAGGCGGACGAGCCGAACGGCTATGTCGATCCGCTCGGGTTGCTGCCGCCGTTGACGCCTGCTCTGGCGCCGGAAGAGCAAACACCCGACGAGCCCGATCCCGCCCCGGCGCCCGCACACGGCTCAGTGTCGAGGCACCACAGCCACGCCGCACCGGCAGCGGCTGTTGAGGAGCCGAGCGTCGAGCCGGCTGCGGAGACGCAGATGGCGCCACGGGCGCATGCGTCACGGCGGCCGTCGGAGGTTCGACATCCGCCTACGGAAGGCGTCATCAGGTCACCCGGCCTTGCGAGAGCCGCCCGGCCACCCGAGGCCCCGTGGCGCCTCATCTCCCTCCCCGCGCCGACGGTGCTGGACGCGGCGGCCCCTACCGCGGAAACCGCGGGTGCGGCAGCCGCGACAGGCCCACGCACCGCCTTGGCGGCGGCAGGACTCGCGGCGCTGCTCGGGCTCGGGGCGCTCTGCGTCGGGCTAGCCCGCCGCCGCCGCGAGTTCGGTGACGCAGTTGCGGCATACAGCACGCCCGCGGTGTTCCTGCAGGGAGTTGCGGCGCCCACAGAAGACGCAGACCGTCTGCGGCTTGGACAGGAGGATGACGTCGTCCTTCACCGAGATCTCGAGCGGATCCTTCTCGGCGAGCGAGAAGCGCTTCCGGATCTCGATGGGGATGACGATCCTGCCCAGGTCGTCGATGTGGCGGATGATCCCCGTCTTCGTTGCCCCCCTCATGGAGCGCTCTTTCACCGGGCGCTCTGTGGCTCCGTTCGACCCCAACGTCTCTCGGCCTTTCGTTTGCGGCGGACTCAACGAAACACGTCCCCCCACTTTGCCATTTCTAACCATCATTCGGGGCTGCGGACCCGCGTGGAGTCCTTCGTATGATTGCCGTGCGTGCGCTTCTACATCACGACTCCGATCTATTACGTAAACGCCACGCCCCACGTCGGGCATGCGTACACGACGATCGCGGCGGACATACTCGCGCGCCACCGTCGCCAGCGGGGAGACGAGACGTTTTTCCTGACGGGCACCGACGAGCATGGCTCGAACATCGCGCGGGTCGCGGAGGAGGCCGGACTCGGGCCGAAGGAGTTCGTCGACCGGAATGCGGCCGCGTTCATGGAGATGACGGAGCGGATCAACGTCTCCAACGACTTCTTCATCCGCACCACCGACGAGCGGCACGAGCGTCTCGTGCAGGAGTTTCTGCAGCGGATCTACGACTCCGGCGAGATCTACGAAGGCGTCTATGCCGGGCTCTACTGCAGCCGCTGCGAGTCGTTCTATAGCGAGGCAGAACTCGTGGACGGCAAGTGTCCGCAGCACGGGATTCCGCCGGAGTGGGTCGAGGAGAAGAACTACTTCTTCCGTCTTTCCGCCTATCAGGACAAGCTGCTCGCCCTCTACGACGAGAATCCGGAGTTCGTCTTGCCAAAGTTCCGCGCCAACGAAGCGCGGAGCTTCATCGAGCAGGGCCTCGACGACATCAGCGTGAGCCGGGCGACGCAGCGCTGGGGCGTTTCAGTCCCCTGGGACCCGGACCAGGTCGTTTACGTCTGGGTCGACGCTCTCATCAACTACTGGAGCGCGCTCGCCTTCGCGCGAGAGGGCGAGGACCTCCGCGAACGGCTCTGGCCGGAGGTTCACCACCTCCTGGCGAAGGACATCCTCAAGTTCCACTGCGTGATCTGGCCGGCGCTCCTGATGGGCGCCGGAATCAGCGTGCCCAAGCAGCTCTTCGTGCACGGCTATCTGCTGATGGACGATCGCAAGATGTCCAAGTCGGTCGGGAACGTCATCGACCCGCTCGAGCTGATCGACGTCTACGGGGTCGACGCGGTGCGCTACTACCTTTTCCGCGCGGCCTCGTTCGGGCAGGACGGGAACATCTCCGTCGATGGGTTGCACGAGCGGTACGAGCGCGAGCTGGGCAACGACCTCGGCAACCTCCTGTCGCGGACAACGGCGATGGTTGCGCGCTACCGGGACGGAAAGATCCCGGTCGTCCAGGGCCCAACGGAGCTGGCGGCCGAGCTCGACGGCCTGGGGCCGAAGGTCGTCGCTCGCCTCGATGCGTACGACCTGACAGGCGGGCTCGACGACATCTGGGAAGTCGTCCGCGCCCTCAACCGACACGTGGAGCAGAATGCGCCGTGGGAGCTGGCGAAGGACGATGCCAAGGCGGACGAGCTCGATCGCGTCCTCTCCGACCTCGCGGACGGCTTGCGCGTGCTTGCGATCGTGCTGGCGCCGTATCTCCCCGAGACGACGCCGCGCATCCTCGAGGCGCTGGGCCAGGACGGGAGTCTGGACTGGGTGCGAGCGCGGGCCGGACAAATCCGTGCCGCGGAGGGGATTGCGCCTGCCGAGCCCCTCTTTCCGCGGGTTGACGCGCCCGCGGCAGTCTGAACCGGCGTGATCGACACGCACGCGCACCTGGACGCTCTCGACGACGCGACCGAGGCGCTTGCACGGGCCCGTGAAGCGGGTGTCGATCGGGTGGTCACGATCGGTACGACGCTCGACTCCTGCCGTGCAGCGCTCGCGCTCGCCGCTCGGGAGAAGGGCGTATTCGTCTCGCTCGGGCTCCACCCGCACGAGGCGGCGACGGCGGGCCCGGCCGAGGTCGACGAGCTCGCGAGCCTGCTCGACCACCCGAAGGCGGTCGCCGTGGGGGAGACCGGACTCGACCATTTCCGCGACTACGCGCCTCACGATCGCCAGCTCGAGCTCTTCCGCACCCAGGCCGAGCTCGCCGTCGCGACCGGCAAGCCGATCGTGATCCACACCCGCGCGGCCGATGACGAGACCCTGGCTGTGCTCACTGCCCTCCCCGAGGATGCGCGCGTCGTGCTGCACTGCTTCTCGTCCCTCCGCCTGCTCGGCCCTGCGCTCGAGCGCGGTTGGTTCGTCTCGTTCGCGGGCAACGTCACCTACCCGACGGCCGCCGAGCTCCGCACCGCCGCCAAACGCGTCCCCGCCGACCGCATCCTGGCCGAGACGGACAGCCCCTACCTCTCTCCTCAGCCCGTCCGCGGGCGCCGAAACGAGCCGGCGCATGTCGTCCATACCCTCGGGACCCTGGCCGAGGCGCGGGGCGAAGACCGGGACGAGCTCGAGCGCGCGATCGATTCCAACGCGACTGCGGCCTTTGGCCTCACGTGAAGCTCCCCGTCGCGCCCAACCGCGAGCTCGGCCAGCACTTTCTGGTCGACGACAACATCCTCGGCGTCGCGGGCCGCCTCGCGGAGCTCGGGCCCGAAGACGTCGTGCTCGAGGTCGGCGCCGGTCTCGGCGTCCTCACCGTGTATCTCGCCGAGCGCGTGCGCCTCGTTCACGCCGTCGAGCTCGACCGCAGCCTCGAGCCCCACCTGCGCGACGCGCTGGCCGGTCGCGAAAACGTTGAGCTCGTTCTCGGGGACGCCCTCACGCTTCCGCTCGAGGCGCTCGACCCGCCCCCGGCAAAGCTCGTCGCCAACCTGCCGTACCAGATCGCCACGCCGGTGATCGTGGAGAGCCTCGACGGGCAGCCGGCCGTCGAGCTCTGGTGCGTGATGGTGCAGCGGGAGGTCGCCGACCGCTTCTTTGCGGTGCCGGGAACGAAGAGCTACGGCGCGGTTTCCGTGCTCGTCCAGCTGACCGCAGAGCGCACCGGCTTCCATCCGGTTGCGCGCATGGTCTTCCGCCCGCCGCCGAATGTTGACTCGGCGCTCATCGCCTTCAGGCGCACGCGCACCTGGGGTCCCGAGTACGCGCACCTCAAGGAAATCGTCCAGGGCACTTTCTCCCACCGCCGCAAGACGCTTCTCAACTCGCTCGAGCTCTCCCGTGGCGGCAGGCCGGACGCCGAATCGGCGCTGGAGAAGCTCGGGCTGCAGCCGGACATCCGCGCCGAGGCGCTCGCCCCCGAGCAGTTCCTCGAACTGGCGGAGCTCCTGCCGTGAAGCGGCTCCCCGCGGCCGCGAAGATCAATCTCGCCCTCCTCGTCGGACCGGCCCGCGAGGACGGGCTGCACGAGATCGTCACGGTGATGCAGCGAATCGACATCTGCGACACGGTCGAAGTCTTGCCGGCACAAAGCCTCGCGGTGGACGGCTTCGACAAGGACACGATCGTGCGCGCGGCGTTGGAAAGGCTCGCCGCCGCGGCCTCGGTCGAGCCGCACTGGCAGGCCAAGATCCGGAAGCGGATACCGCTCGCCGCCGGCCTCGGCGGAGGGAGCGCCGACGCTGCCGCGGCACTCGTTCTCGCCAACCCGCTGCTCGACGGGCCGCTTCCGGCCGAACGTCTTGCGGAGCTCGCGGCCGGGATCGGCGCCGACGTTCCGTTCTTCCTCGAGCCCGGGCCCAAACTCGTGGAAGGGGCAGGCGAGCGGCTCACCGCGCTCGAGCTGCCGCAGGACTTCTGGGTGGTCGTCGCGCTCCCCCGGCGGGCGAGCAAGACCTCTACGGCCGACGTCTATGCCCGCTTCGACGCGACGAACAGCCCCGCAGGATTCGAAGAGCAGCGCGCGGCCCTGACGGAGACTCTCAGCGCGGTGCGCCGTCCGCGCGACTTCGCGGCCTTTCCGCCGAACGATCTCGCCGAGGCGGCCGGTCGGCCACGGATCGTCGACGATCTCCTGGATGGCGGCGCGTTCCGGGCAGACGTCAGCGGCGCCGGCCCCGCCGTCTACGGGCTCTTCCACCACCTCGCGGACGCGAAGCGCGTCGCCCGGGGGTTGCGCGTCCGGGCGCGGACCTGGGTGGTCGCTCCGGTCTGGTAGCGTCGCGCCGCCATGGACGAGCCGAGGACGATCGAGCACGGCGAGAGCAGCTCCGCCCACTGGCTGAGGGAGCGGCGGCTCCGGCTCGCGCTCCTGATCGCGTTCGTCGAGAGCCTCCTCGTGCTCTTCAGCGCCCACGGTTGGCGTTACGTGATCATCGCTGTGATCCTCGCGCTCGCGGCCTACTGGTTCCTCGGGCGGCGGCGGCCCGGCGTCGTCTACGAGATCACTTGGGTCGCGGCGGTCTCGCAGCTTCTCGCGGTCCTCGTCCCCGTTCTCTGGGTGCTCGTCAAGACGCTTGCGCTAATCGTCCTGATCGCCCTGGCGGTCTTCCTGCTGGCGGCGCTCCTCCTTGACCGAAAGTAAAGTGACTCGCGATCCGGTGGGGCGTAGCCAAGCGGTAAGGCAGCGGGTTTTGGTCCCGTGACCGGAGGTTCGAATCCTCCCGCCCCAGCCATAACCTCGTACCCATGACCTCCTCGCTCGCCGCGGTCGTAATGGCTGCAGGCCTCGGAACGCGGATGCGTTCCGAGCGCCCGAAGCATTTGCACCCGCTCCTCGGGCGGCGCCTTCTCGACTGGTCGATCGCGCCGGTCTTGCCGCTCCGCCCCAACCCGCTCGTCGTCGTCTGCTCGCCGGCTACGAAGGGCGAGCTCGACGGGACGCTTCCCGAGGGAGCAGCGCTCGCCGTCCAGCAGGAGCCGAAGGGCACGGGAGACGCTGTCGCGGCCGCGCGCGCCGCGCTCGCGGCGTTCGAGGGCGATGTCTTCGTCCTCGACGGCGCTGCGCCCCTCCTGACCACCGAGCTCCTCGAAGGGCTTCTCGACGAGCACCGTCGCGACGGCGCGGCCGTCACCGTCCTCTCGATCGAGCCGGACGAGCCGCTCCCGTACGGGCGCATCCTGCGCGATGAAAACGGCGGTCTCCGCGCCATCGTCGAGGAGAAGGACGCCTCGCCGGAGGAGCGCGCCGTCCGCGAGCTGAACACCTCGATCTACGTCTTTCGCGCCGGCGACCTCTGGCCGGTGCTCGAGGCGCTCGATCCGGCCAACGCCCAGGGCGAGCTCTACCTGACGGATGCCGTCCGAAACCTCGTCGAGGCCGGGCGCGGCGGCGCCGTCTATTGTGCGCCTGTGGCCGAAATGGGTCTCGGCGTCAACACGCGGGCCGAGCTGGCGGAGGCCGCCTCCGAGCTTCGCCGGCGCATCGTCGAGGACCACATGTCCGCCGGGGTCGCGGTGCTCGACCCGGCCACGACCTGGATCGGGCCGGACGTCGTCATCGAGCCGGAGGCCGTCATCCAGCCGTTCACCATCCTTCAGGGGAAAGCCATTGTCCGGGCGGGCGCGGAGGTCGGCCCGCACGCTGTCGTGGTCGACTCGGAAGTGGGACCTGGTGAGGTCGTGCCGCCCTTCACTCACCTTCATCCGGGCGGTGCCGGGACATGACCGCGGGGTACGTCCAGCGCTGCAGGGACAATGTTCCAGTTGCGCGAGTGGAGGTTGACCGCGATGCTTCGAGTAGCGTCGCGGGCTGGATCGATCAGGAAGGCAACGGTGGAAAGCGGAACGACTGAGCTGACCAGGCTGCCGGGCCTCGAAGTTCCCGAAGTGCCTGTTCCACAGGCGAGCGGCGAGCGCGGCCGCTGGATCGAGCGCGGTCCCAGCGGCAAGCTGATGCTCTTCTCCGGTCGCTCGAACCCCGAGCTCTCGGAGCGCATTGCCGAGCTTCTCAACATCTCACTCGGAGAGGTGGAGCTCGAGACCTTCGCCAACGGCGAGACGTACTGCCGCTACTGCGAGTCCATCCGCGGCGCGGACGTCTTCCTCATCCAGTCGTGCCACGGGCTGCACTCGAACGACCACCTGATGGAGCTCATGATCATGATCCAAGCCGCAAAGCTCGCCTCGGCGAACCGGATCACCGCGGTCATGCCGTGGTACCCGTACTCGCGGCAGGACAAAAAGTCGGCGCCGCGCGAGCCGATCACCGCCAAGCTCGTCGCGGACATGCTCGTGGCAGCCGGCGTCGACCGGATCCTCACGATGGATCTTCACGCCGGCCAGATCCAGGGCTTCGTCTCGATTCCGGTGGACCACATGACCGCGCTCCCGCTCTTCGCGCAGTACTACCGCGACAAGGGCCTGCACGGCGACGATGTCGTCGCCGTCTCGCCTGACCCGGGGCGTGCGAAGATGGCGCGAAAGTTCGGCGAGATGCTCGAGGCCGACCTCGCGATCATGAACAAGACGCGCCCGGCCCGGGACTCGGCCGCGGTCACCGAGGTGATCGGCCGCGTCAAGGGCAAGGTGGCGATCATGACCGACGACATCATCGTCACGGGCGGGACGCTCATTGCCGGCGCACAGGCGCTCAAGGACGCGGGCGCCACCGAGGTCTATGCGTGCGCCACGCACGCGCTCATCCCGGAGAGCGCCTTCGAGAAGCTCGGCCAGAGCCAGCTGAAGGAGATCGCGGCCACGGACACCGTCCCGATCAACCCGCTGCTTCGGCCCCACAACTTCCCCGAGCCGCTTACGGTCTCGATCCTCCTCGCGGACACGATCAAGAACGTCTTCTCGGACGAGTCTGTCTCGGCGATCTTCGCCGGCGAGAACCAGCTCTTCTAGCAAGGTCGCCCACCATGCCTGTTTCGGCGACCGGTGCTAACCAGGTGCTAACAAAACTTGGATGCTTTGTTGGGCGTGCTGGAACTCGAGGCCCTGGGTTTGGGTCAGCTTCCCGGCTCTGGCCATTGCGAAATGAGTGATGCCTTTACGCCTTCATAGATTCGCGGAGGGCCCATTGCGAAGCACTTAGCCCAAAGGCGCCAGATTCGCTGCCACTGTTGGCCGTTCAGGTCTGCCGCAACCGCCGGTAAGCCAGCCTTTTCAGGATCCGAGACATTGAAGATGGCGGCATGCGTCTTGGGTCGCTGTATCAGCGGTACACGGAGCTTCTTCTTCAGAGCCGCGATTTGAGCACGAGTACGGTCGGGTTGCTTGCCAACGCTTCCTCTAGCAAGTCACCCGTCGGAAGCAGCTCGGATCGAGCCTGCTGAACCATGAGCGCAGTGACATCGCTGAGTAGAGCCGCATGGATCGAATATGTGTCAGGCATGGTCCGATGCGCTCGCTGCGCTGAGCTGATCGAGCCTGGTAGGCCTTGGGACCTCGGGCACGTCGACGGGACGGATCCAACGGTCTACCTGGGCCAGAGCATCGCCGCCGTAACCGACAGACGACCTACCACCGCCTGCGAAAGGTGAGCCGGCAGTGGTAGTGGCAACCCCAGCTTGGCTGGACGGGGGCATCGTGAAGGTGGCGATTGCGCACGGCGGGTAGGTAGGCCTGGCCGTGCGCGTGGAAGAAACGTTCGCCCGCTCCCGTCTTGTGCGCATCAGCAGGAATCAACAGGAAGGGAGCAAGAAGATGCGCAGCAATCGGAGAAGGAATTGGTTCATCAAGCGGTTCGCCCTCGGGCTCGCCATCGCAGCGATTGCAGCCCCCGTCGCGCAGGCGAAGATCGACGAGGGCTCGTCCGTTCAGGCGAACGGCTACCACGCGTTCGTCACGGACTTCCCGTCGTCGCAGATCAACGCGTCCGACTACGGCATGCCTCGCGCGATGCCCGTGGACTATGCGGTGAACCGCGGCGATCAGATCGAGGTCGTCAGGGCACTGCCGAGCGGCAGCCCGAGCGACAAGATCGAGTTCGTCCGCACGCAGCCCCGGTCGATCGGCGAGCCGCAGGTCGTCTCTGCCGGCTTCGACTGGAAGGACGCTGGGATCGGCGCGGGCCTCGCTCTCGCGCTCGTCCTCCTCGGCGGCGGAGCGGCGCTCGCAAGCCGCCACGTCGGTCGGGCGCAGACCGCCTAATCAAAACATACAGAGCTGCGCAGGTCGTAAGCGGGCTACAGCCCGCTTACGACCTGCTTGGGGCAACACGGCCGCTCCCCCAGCAGGGTTGTTCAACTGCCGGCTTCTAGGTTTCCGCCCGAGCAGCCGAGCGACGATGGCGCGGAGGCAAAGAGCGGCGGCCGAGGTCTCCGGCTTGTCTGGCGTAACCTCTTGAAGACCGTTGTGCATGGAGATTACGATGGCCGCATGGCTAACGAGTTCGTCGACGACGACCCCGAATACGAGAATGAGGCTGAGATCGACGAAGACGTCGACGTCGCCGATCGCGTGCCTGCTAATCCAGAGGAGATGCCGGACGATCTAGGAGATGTCGGGGAAATGGAGCGACCCGGCTATGAGAGCTGATGCCGTCAGTCTCAGGGCTTAATCGCGAGCAGCGCGGACGCGCCCGTGACCGGGTCGTCCAGGCGGCCCTGCTCGCTCTAGACAACAAAGACGCAATGGACTACACGGACCCGACCGTTCAAGCTCGGATCGCCCTGCGCTGGGATGGCATCCAGAACCGGCGCAACTCATGGCGCAAGAGTTTCCGATTCACTCCGATTGTTCATCGTTTGCGACGTGGTGCCTTTGGAATGCGCTCTTCTTACACTTCCACCTCGACGACTTCGTGAACGATAAGGACTGGACGTGGGGGACGACCTTCACGATGCTTGAAAATGGGAGGCGGGTGGAGCATCCGAGAAGCCATGCGTGCCGTGGAGATGTCGTTCTCTATGACGCGGGTGGCGGCTTCAGTTCTGCTCATTGCGCCGTCATCGTTGCTCGTGAGGATGGAAACCTGAAGGCAGTAAGCCACGGTGGCGACGCTGGACCGTTCTACGTGGACTTCGATTACCGGCCCGTCCGCGAAGTTCGCCGTTACATCTAAGAAAGTACCGCCTCCCGCGACTACCGCACAAGAGCCTTCGCGATCCGCTCGCAGGACTGACGCCGGCTGAGGAGCGCGGCGAGGTCTTCTAAAGTGAGATTGTGGCCGGCATCCCGCCCCCGGATGAGCGACTGCATACGTGGCGATGCGAGTGCGGCGCAGCCGATTGCACTGCGGCGGTTGAAAGCACCTGGGAGGAGCGCGATGCCGTCGACCACGACCCTGAGGGACGCAATCTTTGGATGGTGGCCCCCGGCCATGAGTTGCAGGGAGCGAAGGAGGCGGTCGTACTCTCGGCAAATGAACGCTTCGAAGTCGTGGTGGTCGTCGAGGAGGCGCCGGAAGGGGACACATGACTAGGTCTTCCCTTGAGCAGCCGAGCGACGACGGCGCGGAGGAACTTGCGCGGTGAGCGGCGGCCGTTGTCGAGATCGGAGGCTCGCGTAAGGGTACGGTTCTCCCTACCCCCGGCGTCGCACTTGCCGCATGTGAAAGCGATGCGTCCCTTCGTACCGTCGTAGCATGGAACTAGTGCGTACGCGCAATCGGATCGAACCCCTTGCCGTCGCCGAATCTCCCGGGCAACCAGGCGTCGCGGTACAAGAGATTCTTCAGAGGGCGACGACAATCATCGTGCGGGCGCGGCAGGACGAGGCCTACGCTGATCCCGCCCGCGACCAGTGCACCAAAGCTTGGGCAATCCGCTCGCACGACCGCCTCCGGCTGAGCAGTTCGGCGAGCGCCGCCGCCGCGAGACGGTTTACGGGAATCGCCGCGAGGAGCGCGAGCACCGCCTGACTTTCCCGGAGGTCGACGTGCGGGACCTCCTGCCCGAAGCGAAGGTGCCAGCGAGTCGCCGCCCGCTCGTACTTCTGCGCGTCACTGTCAGCCAAGAGGAGCGTGACCTCGAGCGCTTCCGCCAACCCGACGAACTGGAGCTCCGACGCGGCCGAGAGAGCCTCGGTGATGTTCCCGCGGTCAAGGGCTCGGCGGAAGCGCATGTAAGCCGAGCCCCGAGCCGTCACGAACGCATGTTCCCATGAGCGTCAAGGGCTGCCCGCCTCCGTTGCTCACGAAATGCTGACGCGAGCATTCGTACACGACGATACAGACCGTCATGAACGGTGTCAGAATTATTGTGAATTGCCTGCAAATCGCTCACTTCGCGCTGCGCAGTGAGATCGTCCGTCATGCATGCAAGAGCAGCTCTTCTAGACGCTAGCCGCCTTCCTGGTGGATGCCATCCGGCATCTGCACCCAGGGGTGCCGGCGCGATTCGTACACCGAGACGTTGGGCGGCGGGAACGAGGGGTCCGCGAACGCACCCGCAGGGACCGCGACCACGTCCGGCTGGGAACCGACTTTGTAGAACACGGTCGAGCCGCATTCAGGGCAGAACGACATCTGACGCTCCTCGCCCTCGTCGTCGGAGTAGCGGACGTGTTCCGTGTGGTCTCCCTCGACCTTGAAGCCTTCGATGGGAAACCGCGCCTGGTATCCGAAAGCGCTTCCGGTCCGCCGCTTGCAGGCGAGGCAGTGGCAGACCGAGATGCGAACGGGGTCACCCTCGACCGTGATGCGGAGTTGACCGCAGCTGCAAGACGCCTCGCGGGTCATGGGGCCGATCCTAGATGGGTTGCAGCCGTGCTCGACGGGCTCCGGTCTGGTCTACCGAACGCGAGAGCTGGCGTGATCGCATGAGCTCGAACGAGTGCCGAGCGCGCCACCAACTCGATGGATACCGGTGGGCGAGCGTTGCAGGGCTTGCGATCGCCGGTGAAAGCGTAGGCACGACCGCGATGGCAAGAGTGAGTAAGCAGAGTTCTTCATTCCAATTCCCTTTCCGATTTAGAACCAGGGTTCAAGCACGCCCTGCGGGCGTCAGGACGGCGTCGGTACACTTCTCCGCCGGAAATGGCAGGCGAGCGAGTCAGGGTGCAGGTGCAGGCAAGGGAGTCGCGCGGGAGCGCGGCGTCGCGTCGCCTGCGTGAGGACGGCATCATTCCGGGGGTTCTCTACGGGAGCGGGGACGAGGCGCATCCGTTCTGCATCGAGGAGCGCGCGCTCCGCAAGGCGCTGACGGGCGACCACGGGCTGCACGCGATCCTCGACGTCGTACTCGAGGGCCAGCAGAAGGCCCACCATGCGGTCGTCAAGGACTACCAGCTCGATCCCACGCGTGCCCGGCTCCTCCACATCGACCTGCACGAGGTGCGCCTCGACGAGGAGATCCAGACGAACGTCGTCATCGAGCTCGTCGGCGAGGCGGCCGGCCAGAAGGAAGGCGGCGTGCTGAGCCAGATCAACCGCGAGGTCCGCGTCGAGGCGCTCCCGATGGAGGTGCCCGACCACCTCGAGCTCGACATCTCCGCGATGGTGATCGGAGACAGTCTCCGCGTCACCGACCTGCGTGTACCCGAGGGCGTCACCCTTCTCGACGATCCCGAAACCGTGCTCGCGACGGTCAGCCCGCCCACGAAAGAGCCGGAGCCGGAGGAAGTCGAAGCCGAGGAAGGCGAGGAGATCGAGGGCGAGGCTGTCGAAGGCGAGGGCGAGGCCGCCGAGGGCGAGGCGGATGCCGAGGGCGGCGAGTCGGAGGCCGAAGCTTCCGGCGAAGAAAACGCCGAGGGTTAGTCCGTGCGCCTCTTCCGTCGGGGCGAGCAGGCCTCGACGCTCGACTTCCTGGTCGTCGGGCTCGGCAATCCCGGGCGCGAGTACGCGACGACGAGGCACAACGTCGGTTTCATGGTCGCGGACGAGCTCGCGCGGCGACACGGCGGCTCGTGGCGCTCGAAGTTCTCCGGTGAGATCGCCGATGTGCGCGTCGACGGTGCTCGGTTCGCGCTCCTGAAGCCGCAGACGTACATGAACGAGTCGGGCCGCTCGGTCGCGGCGGCGGCGAAGTTCTACAAGGTCGATCCCGAGTCATTGCTCGCGGTGCACGACGAGGTGGATCTCGACCTCGGGCGGATGCAGGCACGGCTCGGCGGCGGGCTCGCGGGGCACAACGGGCTACGGTCGCTGGCGTCGGCACTGCAGACGCCGGAGTTCCTGCGGCTGCGGATCGGCGTGGGGCGTCCGGAGCGCGGCGATCCGCGGCCGGTGTCCGGCTGGGTGCTGTCGCCGTTCGAGCCCGAGGCCGACGTGGGCGCGCTGGTGGGGCGCGCCGCGGACGCTGTTGAGGCGCTCGTGCGGGACGGCCTCGACGAGGCACAGCAGCGCTTCAACGGCTAGCTCGCCCTCGTCACACTCCGTGGGCCACGCGCGCGTCTTTCGAGGTTACGCTCGAAGCGGGTGGAGGCGTGGGGAGGCCCCGGCTAGGTCGTCGTGAGGCTCTCGGGCAGGTGCACCTCGTCCACCCGCACCCGCACGTAGGGCCCAACGCCGGTGCGCCCGTACTCGACCCGCCACGCGTCCAGCGGGATCCCGGCCAACGCATCCGCATGCGCCGTGCGCCAGTCCTCGAACCGCGCCACGGCATCCGGCGGGTCGAACGACGCCACCAGCTTGGGGCGCGTGCCGATCGGGAGTAGCTCTCCGGCCACGGGTAGACCCTAGCGTCGCGGCTACGATGACCCCGCGGAACCGCGTGTTCCGTCGCTCGTCATGGACCAGCCGGCACTCAACACCCTCGCCCGCGAGCTCGCCGAGAGCGAGCGCCTCCGCGAGTTCGTCGCGGCGCCCGCGGCTGCCCGCGTGTCCGAGCCGCTCGTGCCGCTCTTCCTCGCCGCAGTCTTCCTCGAGCGCGGAGGACCGCTCGTCATCGTCTTCCCGGATGACGCCGAGGCCCGTGACGCTGCGGAGGCCACGGGCTGGTTTCTCGGGGATCAGAACGTCGGCCTTTTCGCCTCGCGCGGAGTGCGCTGGGGAAGCGGGCTCGAGCCGCCGCCCCACCTCGTCGGCGAGCGTGCCCGAGCCCTCGAGATCCTCGAGGCCGGCGGGCTCGTCTGCGCCTCGGCGATCGGCGCGGCGGAAGGAGTCCCGCCCAAGGAGACGAGGCCGGAGACGATCCGCCTTGGCGTGGGCGACTCGCCGGGAAGCGAAGAGCTCGTCGAGCGACTCGCCCTGGCCGGCTACGAGCGCGTCGAGCAGGCGCAGGAGCGCGGGCAGTTCGCGGTGCGCGGCGGGATCGTGGACGTCTACCCCTCGACCGGCCGCGAGCCGGTCCGTCTCGAGCTGTTCGGCGACGAGATCGAGTCCCTGCGCGCGTACTCCGCCTTCACGCAGCGGACGCTGCACCCGCTCGACCAGGCGCTGATCCAACCCGCGGCCGAGCGCCGCTCCGATCTTGTCGAGCCTTGGCTCGTGGACGAGCCCGCGCCGCCGCCGGACGATCTCGTCCTCCCGCTTCCCGCCCCTGATCTCGTCTGGCAGGCGGACGACGCGCGCAAGGCCGTGCAGGAGGAGCTCGGGGTTCAGCTCGGTCTCGGCGGCGCGACCGAGCTCAGTCAGCTCCCGGCCGGCCAGCGGTATGCCTTCGAGGCCCAGCGTCCCGCTGTCGCGGCACGCGGGCTCTCGGAGGCCGAACGCGATCTCCTCGCCTTCGTGCGCGGCGGGAACCGTGTCGTCGTCACGTTCGCACATCGCGGCGAGGCCCTCAGGACCAAGGCCCTCCTCCGCCGCATCGAGCCGGAGATCCTCGAGCCCGGCGACGAGCTTTCGGACGGAGAAGGGCTCTTCTTCGCCGTCGCGCCCGCGCGGCGCGGCTTCGTCCTGCGCGATCTCGGGATCGTTCTCCTCCCCGACACCCAGATCTTCCGCAAGCGCCCGCCGCGGGCCGACGCACGGATCGGCCGCGCTCTGCAGAGCTTCGCCGACCTGCGCACGGGCGACTTCGTCGTCCACGAGGACCATGGAGTCGGAAAGCTTCTCGGCTTCGAGACCAAGACCGTCGCGGGGGTCACACGCGACTATCTCTTCCTCGCCTTCCGCGGTGACGACCGGTTGTACGTCCCGCACGAGCAGATCGGAAAGGTGTCGCGCTACGTGGGCGCCGACGGGCACGCGCCCGCGCTGTCGAAGCTCGGCGGCAAGGCCTGGGACAACATCAAGAGCCGTGCCCGGGCGGGCGCCCACGAGCTCGCCGGCGAGCTGATCGCTCTCTACGCGCAGCGTCAGCGTGCCGAGGGCACGGCGTTCCCGACCGACAACGAGCTCGTCGAGCAGCTCGAGGCGAGCTTCCCCTTCGAGGAGACGCCCGACCAGCTGACCGCGATCGAAGCGGTGAAGGAGGATCTGGAGGCGCCGCGCCCTATGGACCGTCTCGTCTGCGGCGACGTCGGATTCGGGAAGACGGAGGTCGGCGTTCGCGCCGCGTTCGTCGCGGCGGCCAACGGGCGCCAGACGCTGCTGCTCGCCCCGACGACCATCCTCGCCCAGCAGCACTGGAACACCTTTCGCGAGCGCTACCGCGACTTCCCGGTCACCGTCGACATGATCTCGCGCTTCCGGAAGCCGACTGACGTGAAGAAGGTGCTCGCCGCCTACCGCGAGGGCAAGGTCGACGTCCTCATCGGCACGCACCGCGTCCTCTCCCGTGATGTCGTCCCCAAGGAGCTCGGGCTCGTGATCGTGGACGAGGAGCAGCGCTTCGGCGTTGCGCAGAAGGAGCTCCTGCGCCAGCTCCGGCTCGAGGTGGACGTCCTGTCCCTCTCGGCCACGCCGATTCCGCGCACGCTGCACATGTCGCTCGCGGGCCTGCGCGACATCAGCGTCATCGAGACGCCGCCACAGGGCCGGCGCCCGATCCGCACGCACGTCGGGGAGTACGACGAGGAGCTCGTCCAGATGGCGCTGCGGCGCGAGCACGAGCGCGGAGGGCAGGCGTTCTTCCTCCACAATCGGGTCGAGACGATCGAAGAGGCGGCGGAGCACTTGCGCCAGCTCTGCCCCGAGCTCCGCTACATCGTCGCGCACGGGCAGATGCCGGAGCGGGAGCTCGAGCAGCACATGCTCTCGTTCCTTGCCGGCGACGCGGACGTGCTGGTCTCCACCACGATCATCGAGTCGGGCCTCGACATCCCGCAGGCGAACACGCTGATCGTCGAGCGGGCGGACGCCCTCGGGCTCGCCCAGCTCTACCAGATCCGAGGGCGCGTGGGCCGAAGCGACGTCACCGCCCACGCGTACCTCTTCTATCCCGACGGGCACGAGCTGACCCAGGAGGCGCGGGCCCGGCTCGCCACGCTGGCTGACCACACCGAGCTCGGCGCCGGCTTCGCCATCGCCATGCGCGACCTCGAGATCCGCGGCGCGGGCGACCTGCTGGGCGCCGAGCAATCCGGGCACGTGGCCGCGATCGGCTTCGAGCTCTACGTGGAGCTTCTCGCCGAGGCGGTCGCCGAGTTGAGCGGCACGCGCCGCGCGGCCGGGCGGCCGGTGCGCGTCGAGGCGCAGGTGGATGCCTACGTGCCGGCGGAGTACATCTCTGGCGAGGCGCAGAAGATCGACCTTCACAGGCGGCTCGCGCTTGCCGAGTCGGAGGACGAGCTGCGGGAGCTCCGTGCCGCCGCGGAGGACCGCTTCGGGCCCGTGCCCGAGCCGGTCGAGCACCTCTTCGAGATCCAGGAGGCGAAGCTGAAGCTCGCCCGCCTCGGCGCGGACTACCTCGTCTTCCGCTCGGGCCGGACCGTGCTCGGCCCGCTCGTGCTGGGCTCTGCCGAGCTTCGCGGCCTTCGCGCGCTGGTCGACACCGCCGTCTATTCGAGCGCCCAGAGCGAGGTCACTCTGAGGGGCGATGGGTTCAAGACAGCCCTCCGGCTGGTCGATGCTATCCTCGATCTGCGGTTGGCCGCCTAGGCCTTTCCTCCGATGTCCTCTCACATCCGTCGCAACAGCTCTCTGCTCCTGCTCGCGCTCATGGCGGCGCTCACGCTTGTCGCATGCGGCGGCGGAGGCACGAGCTCAGCCGATGTTCCGGAGGGCGCAGTTGCCGTCGTCGGTGACAAAACGGTCACGAAAGAGGAGTTCGACAAGCTGATCGAGCAGCAGAAGAAGTCGGCCGAGGCGCAGAAGCAGGACTTCCCGGACCCCGGGACGGCCGAGTACGAGGCGCTCAAGGCCACGGTCGTGAAGGGTCTCGTCGAGCAGAAGGAGTGGGAGCTCGAAGGCGAGTCGATGGGCATCAAGGTCACCGATCAGGAGATCGAGACCGAGCTCGACAAGCTGAAGCAGCAGTACTTCCAGGGCGACGAGCAGAAGTACTCGGCCGAGATCGCGAAGCAGGGGCTGACGGACGAGGACGTTCGCAACGAGCTCCGCACGCGCATCCTCACGAACAAGATCTTCGAGGCCGTCACCAAGAAGGTCACGGTCTCCGAAGCCGACATCAAGGCGTACTACGACAAGAATCCGACGCAGTACCAGCAGCCGGCCTCGCGCGAGGTGCGGCACATCCTCGTGAAGAACGAGGCCCTGGCGCAGAAGCTGCACGACCAGATCCAGGAGGGCGCCGACTTCGCGAAGCTCGCGAAGAAGTACACGCAGGACGAGGCGTCGAAGGCCGACGGCGGGAAGTTCACCGCCTTCAAGGGCCGCACGGTCGCGCCGTTCGACGAGTTCGTCTTTTCCGCGAAGACGGGTGATCTCTCCGACCCGATCAAGACGGAGTTCGGCTGGCACGTCATCGAGGTGCTCTCCGCGATCAAGCCGGCGACGACGACTCCGCTCGACCAGGTGAAGGACTCCATCCAGACGACGGTGCTGCAGACGAAGCAGAACGCGGCCATGAAGGCCTGGATCGCGGCACTACCTGCGAAGTACGCCGACGAGGTCGCCTACGCTCCAGGCTATGCCCCGGCAAGCCCGACCGACACGACCGGCGGAACCACCACCACCGGCTAGCGGCGTGCCCGACCGCGACGAGCTCGCCCGCGCTCTCGTCGACCTCCAGGAGCTGGCCGAGCGCCTCCGCCGCGACTGCCCGTGGGACCGGGCGCAGACCACCAAGACGATTGTCCCGCACACCGTCGAGGAGGCCTACGAGGTCGCGGACGCCGCGCTCGCCGCGGACGACGCCAAGCTCGTCGACGAGCTCGGCGACCTCCTCTTTCAGACGTTCTTCCTGGCGCTGCTCCTCGAGGAGCGCGGCGCCGGCGACCTGGGGGCGGTCGCAGAGGCGATTCACGAGAAGCTCGTGCGCCGCCATCCGCATGTGTTCGGGGACGGAACGGCGGACACTTCGGGCGCGGTCAAGCAACGCTGGGAGGAGCTCAAGACCGAGCAGGAAGGGCGCGAAGGGATCTTCCATCACGTGCCGGAGACCCTGCCTTCCCTCCTCTACGCGCAGAAGGTTCAGCGGCGCGCGGCGACGATCGGCTTCGAGTACCCGGATCTCGCGGGAGCCTCGGGCGACCTCGACGACGAGGTCCAGGAGCTGCGCGAGGAGCCGAGCGGGAACGAGCTCGGCGACGTCCTCTTCGCTGCGGTGAACGTGGCACGCCACCTCGGCGTCGACCCCGAGCTCGAGCTGCGCCAGGCGAGCCGGCGGTTCGTCGAGCGGGTCGAGCGCGCGGCCGAGCTCGCCGCCGCCGAGGGCAAGAAGTTCTCTGGCCTCGAGCTGGCCGAGCAGGACCGCTACTACGACCTCGCGAAGGCGGGCTCGTGAGCAAGATCGCCCGCGTGCACGGACGGCAGATCCTCGACTCGCGTGGGAACCCGACGGTCGAGGTAGACGTCGAGCTCGACTCCGGAGCCTTCGGTCGGGCCGCGGTTCCCTCGGGGGCATCCACCGGTCAGTTC
The DNA here is from genome assembly GCA_046733475.1 of Actinomycetota bacterium. GTDB lineage: Bacteria > Actinomycetota > Thermoleophilia > Gaiellales > Gaiellaceae > DATEOR01. The sequence continues at coordinate 77,125 of JBKPPF010000055.1, read as the reverse complement.
GAGGCGGTGGAGCTCCGGGACGGCGGCGACGACTGGCTCGGTAAGGGCGTGACGCAGGCGGTGGCCAACGTGAACGGCGAGCTCGCCGCCGCGCTCTCCGGGCTGGACGCCTCCGATCAGGCTGGGGTCGACAACGTGCTCATCGAGGCGGACGGCACGCCGAACAAGGGGCGGCTCGGCGCGAACGCGATCCTCGGCTGCTCGCTGGCCACGGCCCAGGCGGCCGCAGCGGACGCGGGCAAGCCGCTCTACGCGTGGATCGGCGGTTCAGAGGCGCACGTTCTGCCGGTGCCGATGATGAACGTCGTCAACGGCGGCGCCCACGCTCAGAACTCCCTCGACCTGCAGGAGTTCATGATCGTGCCTGCCGGCGCCGCGACCTACGCCGAAGGGTTGCGGATCGGCGCCGAGGTCTTCCAGACGCTGAAGGCGCTCCTGCACGAGCGCGGGCTACCGACCGCGGTGGGGGACGAGGGCGGCTTCGCGCCCGACTTCGCCGCGAGCGAGGACGCCATCCGCGCGATCATGGCGGCGGCCGAGCGTGCCGGGCACGGCGACCGGATCGCAGTCGCGCTCGATCCAGCCGCGAGCGAGATCTGGCGGGAGGGCGCTTACCGGTTCGAGGGCCGTGTCGCGGGCTCTGATCAGCTCATCGACTACTGGGAAGGCCTCTGCGGGCGCTACCCCATCGTCTCGATCGAGGACCCGATGGCCGAAAACGAGTGGGACGGCTGGCGGACCCTGACCGACCGGCTGGGCGACCGCGTGCAGCTCGTCGGCGACGACCTCTTCGTCACGAATGTGGAGCGGTTGCGCCAGGGAATCGACCAGGGCGCCGCCAATGCCATCCTCCTCAAGATGAACCAGATCGGGACGCTCACCGAGACGCTAGAGGCGATCGACCTCGCCCGCTCGGCCGGCTACGCGACGGTCATCTCCCACCGCTCCGGCGAGACGGAGGACACGACGATCGCAGACCTCGCCGTGGCCACCGGAGCGGGGCAGGCCAAGATCGGCGCTCCTTCCCGGACGGATCGGGTGGCGAAGTACAACCAGCTCCTGAGGATCGAGGAGGAGCTCGGCCCGAAGGCGTCGTATCCGGGCTGGTCGGCCTTCCCGCGCTCGGCGCGCTGACGATCACCTCCTTCGCTCACGCTAACGTGGAGGCGTGACGCTCGGACGGCGCCGCACGAAGATCGTCTGCACGATCGGCCCAGCCACCTCGTCTCGCGAGATGCTCGACAAGCTCGTCGACTCCGGGATGGACGCGGCGCGCCTCAACTTCTCGCACGGCTCGCACGAGGACCACGCGGAGCGCGCTCTTCTCATCCGCGAGGCCCAGGCGCGCGCCGGCCGGCCGCTTGCGCTGATCGCCGATCTGCAAGGCCCGAAGCTTCGCATCGGCGATCTCCCGGCAACGATCGTGCTCGCGAGCGGCGGCGAGGTCGTCCTCTCCGGCGACGGCACCGGCGAGCCGGGCGACGTGCCGGTCAGCCCGTCGGTGCTCGCCGAAGTGCTGGTGCCCGGCCAGGACGTCCTCATCGACGACGGCCTCGTGCACCTGCAGGTCGAGGAGGTGAAGGCCGGACGGGCGCGGTGCAAGGTCGCCGTGGGCGGAAAAGTCGCCTCGCACAAGGGCGTCAACGTCCCGGGCGCGGCCATCCCGATCCCCTCGCTGACGGAAAAGGATCTCGCCGACCTCGAGTTCGCGCTGACGCTCGGAATCGACTTTGTCGCGCTCTCGTTCGTGCGCTCCGCGAGCGACATCCACGCCTTGCGGGAGCTTCTGCACAGCGCGGGCTCGACGGCCCTCGTGATCGCGAAGATCGAGAAGGCCGAGGCGCTCGAGGAACTCGACGCAATCATCTCCGCCTCGGACGCGGTCATGGTGGCGCGTGGCGACCTAGGAGTCGAGATCGGCCCGGCGGCGGTGCCGCTCGTGCAGAAGCGGATCATCATCAGCTCGCTCGAGCACGGGAAGCCGGCGATCACCGCCACGCAAATGCTCGAGTCCATGATCCACCACGCCGACCCCACCCGGGCCGAGGCGAGCGACGTCGCGAACGCCGTCCTCGACGGCACCTCGGCGCTCATGCTCTCCGGGGAGACCGCGGTCGGAGAGTTTCCCATCGAAAGCGTCGTCTACATGGACCGGATCGCTTGCGCCGTCGAGCCGAGCCTGCAGCCCCGCCACGAGCTTGCGCGGGCGGGCGAGGAACGGCCCCCGACGGTCGGCGAGGCGATGTCGAACGCCGCTTGCGACATCGCGGAGGTACTCGGCGCGACTGCGATCCTCGTCCCCACCTACAGCGGGCGGACGGCGTCGGCGGTGGCGCGCCATCGGCCGCAGCGGCCGATCATCGGTGCGACGCACAAGCGCTATGCCCTCCAGCAGATGGCGATCGAGTGGGGAGTCGTGCCGGCGGAGATCGAGGAGTGCGCCAACGTCGAGCATCTCTGGAGCCGCACGCTCGACGCCTCGCGCGCGACCGGCCTCGTCGTGCCGGGCGACCGGGTCGTCATCACTGCGGGCACCGCGGTGAACGTCCCCGGTACCACCAACGTCATCAAAGTAGAGACGGCCTAGACTCCGGGCAGGAAGGAGCCGCGGGCGGTCGAATGTCGGCTGTCATGGCTCGTCGCAGGCCTTCGCGCTCGAAGCTCGCGCTCCGCTGGATCGGCGCGGCGATTCTCGTGGTCATCGCAGTGTCCTACATCCACCCGCTGACGTCGTACCGGCACGCACAGCAGGAGGTACGGGAGCGGCAGGCGGCAATCACGGCTCTCGAGCGCGAGAACACCGAGTTGACCAAGAGGGTGATGGACGCGGGCACGAGCGAGTACGTCGTCCGGGAGGCAAGGCGCCTTGGGCTCGTCCGAGAGGGCGAGCACCTTTTCATCGTGAAGGGCGTCGGGACCTCGGAAGAGAGGGCGGTACCATGATCTGGTGGACGACGCGCGAGTCGTTTCCTGGCAGCTCGGCCGGCCTGCCCGCCCATTCCGGCGGGTTGCGGTGCGCTGTGCGCACGGCTTTCCTGCGGTTACGGAACAGGCGCCGTTCGGAGCCGATGGGGAGCCCTTCCCGACCACCTTCTATCTGACCTGCCCCTGGCTCGTAGCCGGCGTCTCCCGAATCGAGGCCGAGGGAGGAGTCGAGCGCTACTCCCGCGAGGCCCAGGAAGACGAGGAGCTCGGCGCGAGCCTCGAGCGCGCCGATGCCGAGCAGCGCAGCCTCAGGCCCGAGCTCCCCGTGGGGATTGCCGGCACGCGCCGCCGTGAGAGCCTCAAGTGTCTCCATGCCCACGCCGCCTTCGCCCTCGCCCGGCCCGGCTACGAGCTCGGCGAGAGGATCATGGGCGAGGTAGAGGAACGCTGGTGCCCCGACCGGCGGTGTGAGCGCGCCGTGCAGGGGTAATGTCCGCGCATGTCCAGCCTCGCACTCGCCCGGCACCAGTGGGCGGAAGGAAAGCGCCTGCTCGACGCGGCGGGCGACGACACCGCCCGGTCGCGGCATCTGCTCGTCCTCGTCGAGGCGGTCGCGGACGAGCTCGCGCGGCGGGTCGGGCAGACGTTCACTCTCGCGGACCTCGCCCAGGCCTACAACGGCTCGGAGGACTGGGTGCGCGACGTGATCGTCTCCTCCATGCCGGCGCGCTCCAGAGCGGGGATCAGGGACACAGCGCTCGTGCAGGATGCGGCGTTCGCGCTCTACGCGCAGGGCGCGAGCGATTACCGTCCCTGACGTGTCGACCGGCCTCAGCCCCTCGGATCGGGCGCGAGAGCGCGACCGCGAACGTGCGCGGGCCCGTCGTGGAAGGACCGGTCGCCGCGCCCTGGTCTGGCTCGTCAGGTTGCTCGCCGCAGCGGTTCTGCTCTTCGCGGGAATCGCGATCGGCCGCGCGCTCGAGAGCGACGGGGGGAGCGCGGAGACGAACACGTCGGTGCGGACGCTCGAGGTGACGACGCTCACGCCGCAGGAGACAGTGACCGTCACAGTCTCGAATCCCTGACGCGAGCGGAAAAGGGCCTGGTAAATTGCCCGGGCCTTTACATGGCCACTGAACGCAGAACCAGCCGGGCCGGGGGGAATCCTGGGGGCGAGGGCAGCGAATGGCTCACGCTTGGCCAGGCCGCGTCCTATCTCGGCGTAGCCCAGAGCACGGTCCGAAAGTGGTCGGACGGCGGGCGCCTGTCCGCGTTCTACACGCCGGGTGGGCACCGTCGCTTCCGCCGCGCCGATCTCGACTCGTTTCTCGCCGGTTCGAGCGGCGGCACGACCGCGGCGGGAGGGAAACAGCTCGTCCTCATCGTCGACGACGACGAGCAACTGCGTGAGTTCGTGCGCGTGAATCTGGAGATGGACGGCTACCTGGTCCGCGAGGCGGGAAGCGCAGAGGAAGGTCTTTCGGCGCTCGACGACGAGCCGCCCGATCTCGTTCTCCTCGACGTGATGATGCCCGAGGTGGACGGGTTCGAGATGCTGCGCAGGATGCAGGAGCGCCACGGGCTCGACTCCGTCCCGGTGATCATGTTCAGCGGCAAGGTGGACGAGGAGACCGCGAGCAAGGCGGCACGGGAGGGCGCGAACGCCTTCATCGGCAAGCCCTTCGACCCGCAGGCGCTGATCGAGTCCACCAAGCAGCTCCTGCGCCGCCGATAGACCACGACGTCTTCGTCTGGGTAGTCGAGCACCGGGCCGGGTTCCTCGACCCGGTGTTCGTCGGCCTCTCGAGGGTCGGCTACTTCGGGACGGTCTGGATCGTCCTCGCCGCGGCGATCGCGCTCGTGACGCGGCGCAATATCTCCTTCGCCGTCCTCCTGACCGCGGGAAGCGTGTGGACCGCCGATCTGCTCTCGCTCGCGATCAAGGCGGGAGTCGTCGAGCGCCAGCGCCCGAGCATCACCGTACCGCAGGCCGACCCGCTGATCGGCGCGGGTGGCGGGTCCTTCCCTTCGGGCCACGCGGCGACTGCATTCGCGGGCGCCGTCTCGCTCACGTACCTGTGGCGCCGCGGCGCGCCGCTCTTCTTCCTGCTCGCGGCGGCGATCGCCTTCTCACGGGTCTACGTAGGGGTTCACTACCCCGGAGACGTGCTTGCGGGTGCCGCGCTCGGAACCGTGGTCGGGCTGGCCTGGGTGGCCGCGCTCAGACTTCCTCGGCGGAGCGCAGAAGACCCGCGGCAATCAGGAGCAGGCCCGCCAGCAGGCTGATCCAGAGTCCGATGCTGCGCCCGGCCGGCGAGAAGTCGTCCGGAATCGAGATCACGCGGACGAGGACGAAGATCGTCGCCACGAGCCCAAACCCTGCGATCACCATTCCTCCCGGCACGCTCGGCGGGAGCTCGACGCCGCTCGCGCGGAGGCCGAGAAAAACGAGCACGGCGAGGCCCACGAAGAAGACGAGCTTCCCGAGCAGGCCCGTGTGCCAGCCCGTGATCGAGACCGTGAACCCGACATCGGCGTCGAACGTGTACCAGCTCATGAACGTGCTCAGCGCGAGCACGAGCCCGCCCAGCCAGGCGAGCCCTTCGCCGGGGCTTCGAAACTCCGCCGTAGGGAGCGTCATCCTCTGCCGAGGCTCCATCAAAGCCCGAAGACGTCCTGGATCTTCTGCCAGATCGAGAGCGAGATGATCAGGGTCAGGAGCACGAGACCGAGCAGAAGGAAGAGGAAGCGGATCCTCGCGTGGTGCGCCTCGCGCTCGTGCTCGATGCGCGCGCGCCGCTTTGCGCGTGCGAGGGCAAGCCCGCGCTCGACCGCCTCGGGGTCGATGGGCGCATCTTTTGCAGGTGGCCTATGCGGGGCTGGGGACCCGATTGTCGGAAGATGTTAACGCTCATCCGCCCGGCCGCAACCGGTTCTGGCAGCGCAAAGGCGCATAATGAGGTCGTGCGGGGGGCCGCCTACGAACGTGAGGAGGACCTGCTCGAGAGCTTCAGCCGGGCCGCCGGCGGGCTGCTCGAGGACGGCTCGCTCGCCGAAGCGCTCGACGGCCTCGCCGAGGCCGCGGCCGCCGCGACGGGAAGCGACCTCGTCATCGTCCGCACGATCGCACCGAAGGACGGATCTCTCGTCGCTCGCGCCGTCCGTGCAGGGTCGTCCGCCCTCGCCGCCGAGCTCGAGGGCTCGCGGCTGAGCCTCGACGGGCTCGACGCGGAGGAGCTCGAGTCGTCGACGTCGACCTCGGACGAAGGCCTCCCGGCGGCGATCCGCAACGTTGCCTCGCGGGCGCGTGCGAAGACGATCGCTATCTACCCGGTCCGGGTCGGCGAGTGGATCGTTGCGACCTTGGAGCTCTACCGGGCGAGCGACACGCCGTTCGAGGACCGCGAGCGCATGCTCGGTCGCCTCGCGGCGGCGCACATCGGAATTGCCGTACGACTCGAAGGAGCGGGCCGGAACGAGCTGGGGGCCAACCATGCGCTCCCGCTGGAGCTTCTCGGCGAGGCTCTCGTCGCCGGAGCGGACGAGGCAGAGACCGCGGAGCAGGTCATCCGCCTCGCCACGCTCGCCACCGGGGCGGTGGGGGCGGCGCTCTGGCGGGTCGAGGCCGACTCCCCGCCTTCGTTCCTTGCACGACACGGATTCAACGGCGAAGCTCCCGATTACGGCGAGGGAGAGGAGGACGTCCGCGCCGCTCTCGCTGACCACCAGAGGGCTCTCGTCACCCGCCGCGCGGCCCGCGATAACGGATCCGGCGCCAGCGTGGCGACCATCCCCCTCGGAGAGCCTCCGGTCGGCGCGCTGCAGCTCTACTTCGACGCGGAGCCCGACGCGAACGTGCTCGCGATCCTCGTGCCGTTCTCGGCCCGCGCGGCGCTCGCGCTCAGGCGGAGCCGCAGAGTCGGTCTGATCGCGACCGCACTCAGGCGTTCGCAGACCATCATCGGGGTCGTCAGCCAGGCGATCGCTCAGCTCTCCCTCACGCACACGCTCGAGACCGCTGTCGAGCGCATCGCCGAGCTGACCGCCAGCGGCCACGTCGCGGTTTACCTGCGCGAGGGCCACCGGCTCACCGCTGCGGCCTCCCGCGGGCTCGAGGGCCCGCATACCGATCTCGCCGAGCGGCTGCTCGAGCTCGCCCTCGGTCCGTTCCGTGGTCGCGGCTTCCTCTTCATCGAAGACATGCGGCGCGACTCGCGGCTCACGGGCCTCGAGGAAGGCTGGGAGGCGAACGGCATCCGGCGCGCGCTGGTGGTCCCGCTCATCGTCCACGACGAAGTCATCGGCGCGCTCGCGGTGTACAAGTCGCGGGCACGCCCCTACCGCGAGGGGGAGGAGAGCCTCCTGCTCGCGCTCTCCAGCCAGCTCGCCGTCGCGGTCGAGAACGCCCGTCTGCACGAACGCACCAAGGACCTCGGCGAGGTGCTGGAGGCGACGCTCGACTCGGAACGCCGCTCGACCCGCCAGCTGCGCGGGCTCTACGAGATCTCAGCCTCCTTTGCCGAGAGCCTCTCGCTCGACGCGACGCTCGCGGCCGTGACCAAGACGATGGTGCAGCTCTTCGACCTCGACGCGGCGGCGATCCGCATGCCCAGCGCGCGCGGGGAGGTCCTGGAGTCGAAGGCGATCTACGTCGGGGAGCCGTCGCTACGGGAGACTGCGGAACGCCTGCTCGCGCTGCCCCAGCCGATGGACGCGCCGCTCGCGCGGAGGCTGCTCCGGTCGGGCCGCCCAGTCCTTCTCCAGCCGGGCATGGCCAGCGACCGCGACGCGCACCGGGCTCTCGAGCCGTTCCTCGCCCAGGGAGGGAGTGCCGCCGTCCTCCCGCTTGCGACTCCGGGTGAGACCCTGGGAACGCTGACGCTCCTGTCGCTCGACCCCGCGCGCCCGCTCGAGCGCGAGACCGTCGACGTAGCGATGACTCTGGCCGGCCAGGCCGCGCTCGCGATCGACAACGCGCGCCTCTACCAGCAACAGAAGGACTTCTCCGAGACCATGCAGCGCTCGCTTCTCCCGGGCGCGCTCCCGGATGTCGGTGGGATCGAGGTCGGACACGTCTACCAGTCGGCGGCGCGGGTGGACGTGGGCGGAGACGTGTACGACTTTCTCCACCTCGACGACGGGCGGCTCGCGGTGATCCTCGGCGACGTCACCGGCAAGGGCATCCAGGCCGCGGCGGACATGGCTATGGCGAAGTTCAGCTTCCGCGCCCTCGCGCGCATGCACCCGGAGCCCGCCGACTTTCTGGCCGCCGCGAACGAGGTCGTCGTCGACGAGATCGAGACAGGGAAGTTCATCACGATGCTCTACGTGCTCCTCGATGCCGAGTCGAGTACTGTCGCGTGCGCGAGCGCCGGGCATCCAGCGGCGCGGCTCGTCACTCCCGATGGCCAGGTCGGAGAGCTTGGAGGCCACGGGCTCGCTCTCGGGATCGACTCCGACCAGGAGTACGCAGTTGCACGGGACGAGCTCGTGCCCGGCACGACCGTCGTCCTGTACACGGACGGAGTCATCGAGGCCCGCCGCGAGGGCGAGCTCTACGGCGAGGAGCGGCTCGACGACCTGTTGCGCCGCCGCGCCGAGCTCGGGCCTCAGGAGCTCGCCGAGGCGGTGCTCGCCGACTGCAAGAGCTTTGCCGGCGGGGAGCTTTCGGACGACTGCGCCGTGGTGTGTCTCAGGCTGATTCCCTGACGGCAGCGGCCGTGCCCGTCGCAGCGGTGAGCCGCCGGCGGCTCGGAGTCGTCGTCTTCACCGCGGGAGCGGGGACGCTCGCGACGGAGATTGCCGCCTCCCGGCTCCTCGCGCCGTATTTCGGGAGCTCGACGGTCGTCTGGGCGAACATCATCGGGCTGATCCTCGTCTACCTCTCGCTCGGCTACTGGATCGGAGGCAAGGTGGCCGACCGCCGGCCCGAGCCTCGCTTGCTGGGGTGGATCGTGCTCGTGGCTGCGCTCGTCATCGCGGTACTCCCATTCGTGGCGCGCCCGGTCCTCGACCTCACGGTGCAGGGTCTCGACACGATCAGCGTCGGCGCTGTCGTCGGCTCGTTCTTCGCCGCGCTCCTTCTCTTCGCTGTGCCGGTGACCCTGCTGGGCGCGGTCTCCCCGTTCGCGGTCCGCCTCGCCCTCGACGACGTCTCCCAGGCAGGCGCCGTCGCCGGGCGCCTCTACGCCCTCTCCACTCTGGGCAGCATCGTCGGCACATTCGTGTCGGCGCTCGTCGCGATCCCGCTCATCGGGACGCAGCGGACGATGCTCGGCGCCGCGGCCCTGCTCGTCCTCGCGGCCGCGCTCATCCTCGGCAGCCGCTGGCAGATTCTCACGGTCGGGATGGCAGCGCTCCTCTTCGTTCCCGGCGAGACGATCAAGGCGACCTCGGGCCTCGTCTACGAAACGGAATCGGCCTATCAGTACATCCAGGTGCTGCAGCGCCCTGACGGCTCGCGCGTTCTTCGCCTCAACGAGGGCATCGTCAACCACTCGGTGTGGCGGCCGAACACCGTGCTCACGGGCGGCGAGTGGGACATGTTCCTCGTTGTCCCGCCCTTGCTCGGCCGCCCGCCGGAGCGGATGCTCGTGATCGGGAACGCCGGGGGCACGACGGCGCGGGCGTTCGGGAGGCTCTACCCGAACGTGGAGATCGACGGCGTTGAGATCGACTCCAAGGTGACCGACGTCGGGCGCCGCTACTTCGGTCTCGGCGACAATCCCCGCCTCCATGTCGTCACCGCGGACGGCCGCCCCTATCTGGCCGGAACGGACAAGCGCTACGACATCATCGCCGTCGACGCCTACCACCAACCGTACATCCCTTTCTACCTCGCGACGGAGGAGTTCTTCCGGCTCGTCCGCGACCACCTCGCCCCCGGCGGAGCCGTCGCGTTGAACGTGGCCGCGGTGCCCGGGGACGAGCGGCTCTCGGATGCGCTCGGCACGACGATGCTGACCCAGTTTTCCTCGGTCTGGCGCTGGCGGGCGCTCGAGTTCAACCAGCTTCTCCTCGCGTTCCGCCAGCGGGTGTCGCAGGCCGAGCTGGAGAGCCGCGTCGCCGCGATCAGCCCCGCCGCCGAGTCCCTCGTCCCCGAGTTCCAGGCTCGGCTCAGCCCCATGGGCCGCACCGGGGAGCCGCTCACCGACGACCGCGCCCCCGTCGAATGGCTCACCGACCGGATGATCCTCGGGTATGCGGCCCACGGCGGCGAGCTCGGGCAGGACCTGCTCCCGACTGCGCCTGTCCCGTGAGCTTGCCGAAGCCGGCGGGCGGCTACCTGAAGGTCGCCCATCGCGGCGCCTCCGCGCTCGCGCCCGAGAACTCGCTCGCAGCGGTCGAGGCCGCGCTCGCGACGGCGGTGGACATCGTCGAGCTCGACGTGCTCGCCGTCGACGGGGAGCTCCGGCTCGCTCATTCGTCCGGACAGCTTCAGCCCGACAGCCCCGCGCTCGACGATGCGCTCGAGCTCTTCGCGCGGACAGCGCCCGCACGGATCTGGCTCGACCTCGACGTGAAGACCCCGGGCCACGAGGAAGGGATCATGCGGGCTGTTGCCGCGCACGACCTCCTCGAGCGGACGCTCGTCACCTCGTTTCATCTGCAGGTGCTTCGGGCGACAAAGCGACTCCAACCCGGCATCGCCACGGGCATCGCGTACCCGAACGACCGCCATGGCCTCAGCGAGCGACGTCCGTTCGGCGCGCTCGTCGGCCCGGGGCTGCGCGTCCTCCGCGCAGCGCTTCCCGCCCGCATCGGCCGCATGCTCGCGGCTGCCGGGGCGGACGCCGCCATGCTCCACCATGCGCTCGTGACGCCGAAGGTCGTCGCGTGCTGCCGCGCCGCCGGCGCAGCCGTCTTCGCGTGGACGATCGAGACCCGGGACGACCTCGAACGCGTGCTCGCCGCAGGAGCGGACGGTGCGATAGCGAATAACCCCAGCCTGTTCGATGAATAAGATCGGGTTCACGATGCGCGGGGTCGCCGCAACCGTCCTCTTCCTCGGTGCTCTGCTCGCCGCGGCGCCCGCATTCGCTCAGGCGCCGCCGCCCACGATCCAACCCGGTGTCACCATCCACACGGTCGACGTCGGGGGCATGACCGCGGACGAGGCCAGGGCCGCTGTGCACGACTTCGCTGCGACGCCGTTCACCCTCACGTTCAGGGCCCGGACGTTCCAGCCCGCACCGTGGTCTCTCGGCGTGAAGAGCAAGGTCAACCTCGCGGTCTCGCAAGCGCTCGGAGCGTCCGCGGACGCTCACATCCCGCTCACGGTCTCCATCGACAGCGATCAGTTGCACCACTACGTGTCGAAGCTCGCCAACCTCCTCGCGCGCGAGCCGCGCGATGCGCACGTCCGTCTCAGTCACCTGCGCCCGCATCTCTCGAAGCCGCTCGACGGGTACGTCATCCGCAAGCGCCCCACGCGCAGGGTCCTGAAGGAGACGATTCGGGCGAACTCGCGCGGGCCGGTGGCGGTGCCGTACCGCACCGTGAAGCCAGCGGTGACGCGTGCGAACTTCAAGCCTGTCGTCGTCATCCGCCGCGGGTCGCACCGCCTCTACTTCTACAAGGGAGCGCACATGCGCTTCCGCGCGAGCTTCGGCGTCGCGGTCGGGCAGCCGATCTACCCGACCCCGATCGGGAAGTTCACGATCGTGACGAAGCAGCGCAACCCGTGGTGGTATCCGCCGGACACGGCATGGGCCGCCGGCGCGAGTCCGATTCCGCCGGGGCCGGGCAACCCCCTCGGCACTCGGTGGATGGGCCTCTCGGCCTCGGGAGTCGGTATCCACGGGACTCCTGACGCCGCCTCGATCGGGTATTCGGCCTCACACGGCTGCATCCGGATGCGCATCCCGGACGCGGAGTGGCTCTTCGAGCGCGTCGAGGTCGGCTCCACGGTCTTCATCGTCAGGGCATAAGTACACTCGGAGGCGGCATGCCCGGCCGCCTGAGAATTGCCCTGCAAGCGGCCGCCGTTTTGGTGGTCGCGCTGCTCCTCGCCCTCCTGGGCTGGAAGGTGTTCAACCCCGACGAGGCCCCTGATGCCGGCCGCCCGGCGCCCAACTTCACGTTGCCGCACCTGAACGGCGACGAGCAAGTGAGCCTCGCCTCGTTCCGCGGCAAGGCCGTCGTGCTCAACTTCTGGGCCTCCTGGTGCGGTCCGTGCAAGGACGAGGCGCCGCTCCTGGAGTCGGCGTGGAATCGCTACAAGGACCAGGGCGTCGTCGTCCTCGGCGTGGATGCACAGGACTTCGACGTGGACGCGCAGCGATTCGTCGACCGGGCGGGGATCACGTATCCCGTCGTCCGCGACAAGCATGGCTCGACACTCGGCCACTACGGGGTGACGGGATTCCCGGAGACGTGGTTCATCGACGCTCAGGGGAGGATCGTCGGCGAGCATGTCGCCGGGCCGCTCACCGAGGAAGATCTCGAGCGCAACATCAAGATCGCGCTCGGCCGACCGGCATGACTCAGAAGCTTCTCGCCGTGCTCGTCGTCGCGCTCGCGGTGGTCGCGCCGGCGGCGGCGAGCGAGCAGAACCCGACGGTTCCTGAGCTCGAGCGCGAGCTCATCTGCCCGACTTGCCACGAGACGCTCGCGGCGTCCACCTCACCCATCGCCGACCGCATGCGCGCCTTCATCCGCGCCCGCATCGCCGCGGGGGACACCAAGTCAGAGATCAAGGACAAGCTCGTCGACCAGTTCGGCGAGAGCGTCCTCGCTGCCCCGCCAAAGAGCGGCTTCAACCTGCTGGCATGGGTGCTTCCGCTCGTCGGGATCGTTCTCGCGGCGGGGATCGTCGGCTTCCTGGCGTATCGGTGGAGCCGGAGCCGCAAGGCGGAAGAGCCTGGGCCGTCCGCCGACGGCCGCTTCGGACTGGACCCCGAGCTCGAGCGCCGGCTCGACGAAGAGCTCGCCCGCTACGACGTCTGAGCACGTGCCTCTCCAGGCAATCTGCGCCATCTCCCCCGGCGGCTGGAAGGCCGCACCGAGCCGCGTCCTCGGTCGCCCGCGTATTCGCGATACGCGGACCTGCGTCCTTCCCCGCTTCGCTTTTCGCTCGCCGGAGGCGGGGCGCGATCACCCGGTGAGGCACTGATGGACGCGAAAATCCCGCTCGCGTTCGTCGCGGGCCTCCTGTCCTTCGTCACTCCCTGCGTGCTTCCGCTCGTGCCCGGCTACCTCTCAGCGGTCTCCGGCGTGCAGATCGGGGTGGGCGGGAGGAAGGTCGTGGCCGCCAGCATCCCATTCATCGCCGGATTCACGCTCGTCTTCGTTGCGCTCGGCGCACTGGCCGGCGCGGCCGGGGGTCTTGTCCACGACCAACGACTCCTTTCCATGGTCGCGGGCGTGATCGTCGTCGTCTTCGGCTTCGCCTTCATGGGCCTCCTGCCGTTCCCGTGGCTCGACCGCATGGTCGCGCCGGAACTCGTCGAGGGCGCCCGCCGCCGCGGCTCACGCGCCCTGCTCGGGGGTGCCTTCGGAGTCTGCGCCGCCCCATGCATCGGGCCGGTGCTCGCAACCATCCTCGCGCTCGCCGGGGATGCCTCCACGGCCGCCCAGGGGTCGCTTCTCCTTCTCGTCTACTCCCTCGGCCTCGCCGTGCCGTTCGTCCTCGTGGGGATCGGCTTCGATCGGGCGATGGGTGCCTCCCGCTGGTTTCGCGACCGCTACGACGCGGTCAGGTTTATCAGCGGCGCGCTCCTGGTCGCGCTCGGCCTGCTGCTCTTCTTCGATCGCTTCTGGTGGATCCGGATCGCGTTCAACCGTCTCTTCGAAAAGTTCGGCGTAGACGTCTAGTCCAGGCAGTCGCTGAACCAGCCGCGGGCGAGCCGGATCGCCTCGGCCCGCGCTTCCGCTCTGCGGACGACCGCGCGGCGCTCGACCTCGTTGAGCCACGCGTTCATCCGGTGCTCTGCGTCGGATTCGACGGCGAATTCGTTCCACCGCGAGGCAGCGAGGGCGATCGCCATGTTCATCTGCCGGAGCCGAACCGGGTCGGCCACGCGCTCCGCCCCTTCGCCCTCGAACCAGAGGGCCACTTTTTTCGCGAAGCAGGCGCTCGTCGCCATGCGCGAGCAAGCTAGCAAAGCCCTGTTTTCCGCCCTCGCGGGATGGTACGCTCCCGCGCGTGGCGACGATCCTGCTGGCGGGGGTCGATCTCTTCTTTCGAGGAAAGCTGGACGCGCTTCTAGGCGGGTCCCACAAGCTGATCACGACCGACAGCGTGGATTCTCCCGACCTCGTGATCTGCGATCTCGCGCGCATCGATCCGTACGAGGTGGCCGACTCCTGGCCCGACATTCCCATCCTCGGGTACACGAATCACACGGACACCTCGGGCCTGCGCGCGGCTCACGAGGCCGGCCTCGACCGGGTGGTCGCGCGCTCTGCACTCGCCGAGCGGGCACCGCAACTGGTCGAAGAGCTCGTTACATAAACTGCTCGGCGATGACCTACATCATCGCCGAGCCCTGCATCGACATTAAAGACTTGTCCTGCGTGGACGTGTGTCCGGTGGACTGCATCCACGTGTTCGACCGCATGCTCATCATCGACCCCGAGGAGTGCATCGACTGCGGCGCATGCGAGCCGGAGTGCCCAGTCGAGGCGATCTTTCCGGAGGACGCGCTCCCGGAGAAGTGGGAGCCGTTCGTGAAGATCAACTACGCCTACGGCGACGGAGCGGACGTGATCAACAAGCTGGTGGACGAATACGCCGCCGAGCACAACGTCCAGAATCCTCCGCTCGACCAGCAATAGCGCGGCTCGCGGAGCTTGCGCCGGGACTCTGGCGCTGGGAAGCGCGGCATCCGGAGTGGGTGCCGGGCGCCTCGCCCGACAGCCCCGCCGACTGGCCCGAGGTGGTGGGGTCGGTCGCGTATGAGGGCCCCGACGCGTTCGTCCTCGTCGACCCGCTCGTCCCTGACGAGCTCTGGCCCGCCCTCGAGGAACGGGTGCGGGCCCACGCCCGGCCCGTTCGTGTCCTGACGACGATCGGCTTCCACCGCCGCAGCCGCGACGAGGTCGTGCGGCGCTTCGACGCGACGACCTCCCGCGCCAAGCCGTCGCTCCCCGAGGGCGTCGAGACCGTGACCATCCGGCTCGCGGGAGAGACAATGGTGTGGCTCCCCGGGCCCCGGGCGCTCGTTCCGGGAGACCGGCTCCTCGGGGACGATCAGGGGGGCCTCCGCATGTGTCCGCCGGGCTGGCTCCGCTACCTCGAGCCGGGCCTGGGCTACGACGACTTGCGCGATGCGTTGCGCCCTCTCCTCGACCTGCCGGTCGAGATGGTGCTCGTCTCGCACGGCGAGCCCGTGCGGCAGGGCGGCCGAGCCGCCATCGAGCGCGCGCTCAGCTGAGGGGGGCGAGGAAGCCCTCGACCGCGGTCCGCCAGGCCTCGGGCGCGTCGAGGTGGACGTCGTGGCCCGCCCCGGGAATCG
Organism: Actinomycetota bacterium; assembly: GCA_046733475.1. GTDB lineage: Bacteria > Actinomycetota > Thermoleophilia > Gaiellales > Gaiellaceae > DATEOR01. The sequence goes on along the minus strand of JBKPPF010000055.1, from coordinate 61,742 downwards.
AAAGGAGTTGCGCTGAAGGCACAGCGGCGACCATCGCGGCGCCCTCCGAGGGCGAGAGCTCGCCTTCCTCGCCGCGGACAAGGAGCGTCGGAACGCTGAGCGCTCGCCATTCGTCCCAGTAGTCCCGTGCGAGCGCTTCCTCGATCGCCGCCACCAGCACGTCGGTGTCGAACGCGGGCCGCAGGCCATCCGGCTGGGCCACGAGATTTCGCGCCCAGGCCCATGCCCTCAGGCTCTCCCCGCCGAAGAATGTGACTGCCGCCTCGTGGGATGGGAACGGGAGGGGCCACGAGTCGAAGTAGTCGCCAATCTGCTCTGCGACCTCGGGCCCTTCGCGCGTGGGCGTGGCCTCGACGACGATGAGCGCATCGACGAGGTCGGGTCGCTCGGACGCGGCGAGGAACGCGATCAGGCCACCAAGCGATTGGCCCACGAGGATCGCGGGCGCGAGCCCGAGGGTGTCGACCGCCGCAAGGGCGTCGGCGACGTACGCCGCCGGCGTTACGTCCTCAGGCCGCCGCTCGCTCCGCCCGTGCCCACGCTGGTCGAGCGCGACGACGCGGTGAGTCGCGGATAGCCAGGCGGCTGTTTCCTCCCACTCCATGGCGGTGCCGGCGAGCCCGTGCAACAGCAGGACGCCGGTGCCGTCGCCCCCGAAGTCCAGCGCCTCGAGCCGGACATCCCGGCCGGTGACCGGGATCCACCTCACGCCGGGGTGAGCCGGAGCTTCGGCGGCAGGCTGCTCTCCAGCGAGAGTGCCCCGGCTCCCGCCGCGAGGCAGGCGAGTGCGGCCAGCGGCCAGAGCGCGAGCGGCTCTGCCGCGAGGATGAAGCCGCCGATGGCCGGACCGAGCAGAAAGCCGAGATCCCAGGAGTTCGTCGAGACCGCCATGTAGCGGCCGCGGAGCCGGGGCGGGGCCAGGTCGGCCACGAGCGCACCCTGAACCGGGCCCTGGAAGCACTCGCCGAGGCCGAAGAGGATCACCGCGAAGGAGAAGATCGCCACTGCGGCGGCAGCCTCGAAGGCGGCTCCGCCGATGAAGACGAAGATCCACGAGACGGCCCAGAGCACGCACATGGCGGCGAGCGAGCGCATGCGGCTGCGGCCCTCCAGGAGCTTCGCCACCGGCAGCTGAGCGACGGCGACGATCACGGTGTTGAGGAAGAAGATGAGCCCGATCTCGCGCTCGCTGACGCCCGCTTCGTTCTTCGCGAACACCGGCAGAAGCTCGATCTGTGCGTAGCCCGCGGTCACGAACACGACGTTCAGGCCCGCGATCCCGAGGAAGACGTGATTGCGGAGCACGTCGAGATACCCGCCGCGCGGCATGTCGGGATCCGCCGCTGCGATCTCCGGGTCGGGGACGAAGAAGAGCATCCCGACGAAGAGGAAGAACGTGAGCGCGTTGACGGTGAAGAGCACGGTGAAGCTCGACGCGTCCGAGGTGGTGGCGATCAGGCCGCCGAGGAGCCCGCCGAGCCCGATCCCGAGGTTCCGCGTCACGCGCTGCAGCGCGAAGGCGCCATGGCGGCGTGCCTGTGAGGTCAGGCCTGCCAGAAGGGAGGACTGGCTCGGCCAGAAGCCCGCATTCCCGATTCCCGCCACGATTGCGGCGAGCACTCCGTGCCAGGGCTCCCGCACGAGCGGAAAGCTTCCCCAGCCGACGGCCTGAAGGATGAGCGCGCCCGCGAGCGTTAGCCGGCCGCCGACCTTGTCGATGATGACGCCGATCGCGGGCCCGCACACGATGCCGGCTGCCCCCGAGGCAGCCACGATGAGCCCCGAGATCCCGAGCGAGAAGCCGCGCACGTTGTGCAGGTAGATGACGACGAACGGATAGGCCATGCCCGTCCCGACTGCGTTCATCAGCCCGCCTGTGTTCAGGATCCAGACCGAGCGAGGCAGCCTCGGGTCGAGGCTGCGAAGGTAGGCTCCGACGCGCCTCAAACGTTGCCCAGAGAGGCCCAGACGTCGAGCTTGGACCGAACGCGGGCGATGACGTCGTCCGTGAACTCGGTGGTGGAGGCGTGGCCGCCGAGGTCGGCGGTTCTCGTTCCCGCCGACACAGCCTCCAGCGCCGACTCGCGGATCGCGCGTCCGGCGGCCCGCGCCTCCTCGTCGTCGATGTGGGAGAGGAGCGCGGCGGACGCGAGGATCATCGCCATCGGGTTGGCGACGTTCTTTCCCTGGAGCGCGGGAGCCGTGCCGTGCGCGGCCTCTGCCATGAGCGCGCGCGGCGTGTAGTCCTCGTTGAAGGCGACGAGCAGGGACTCCGAGCCTGCGATGGAGCCGAACAGGGGGAGCACGAGGTCGGAGAGGATGTCGCCGTCGCGGTTCAGCGCCGGGATGACGAGCGCCTCACCCGCCGCCCCGATCAGGAGCGCGAACGTCGCGTCGATGAGCTGCGGCTCGTAGGGGACCTCCGGATGGCGCTCTGCAGCGGCGTCCATCTCCTCCTTGAGCATGCCCTCGTAGACCGGGCTCACCGTGTACTTGGGCCCGCCGAAGACCTTCGCCTTCGTGCGCTCGGCGTGGCGGAAGGAGAACTCGGCGACCGCGTGACAGATTCGCCGCTCGATGCGCTCGGTGCGGAAGGCGACCTCGCCTTCGCCGTCGCCCTCGCGCCACTCCCTGGCGCCATAGGCGTCACCGACGGCCATGCGCACGACCGAGATGGGATAGAAGGCCCCGCCGATCGGCACGACACCGGGGATGCGGCGCCCGGTGCGGACGATCACGTGGCCGCCGATCTCCTCCCGCAGGATGCGGTTCGGGCTGCCCACGTCGTTCTTGCCCTCGGGAGTGACAGTGGCGGCCTTCAGGCCCAGGCCATGCTCTCGGATCGCGGCCGCGGCGTCGTGCACGACCCGGTTGTTGGTGCTTCTGCGGGCCGCGAGCGAAAGGTCGAAGCGCGGGAGCTCGAGCTCGAAGCCGATCGCATCGGGCGAGAGGATGCGGACAGCCTCTTCGAGCAGCTCCTGGCCTGTCTCGTCCCCCTCGAGAATGACGATCGTGCGCGTGGGCACGGCGCCGAGTCTAGTGACTGGAGACCTGCGCAGAATTGTTTCGACTTGGTAAGCTCGCCGCGCTTAACCGAGGAAACGGGGGGCCTCCAGTAGCGGGAGTTACATTCGATCGGGTTGCGAAGGTCTATCCGGACGGCACGCGTGCTGTGTCGGATATGAACCTCGAGATCGACGACGGCGAGTTCGTGGTTCTCGTCGGCCCGTCGGGGTGCGGAAAGACGACCGCACTCCGGATGGTGGCCGGGCTCGAGGAGATCAGCGAGGGGGTCTTGCGCATCGGGGACCGCGTCGTGAACCACGTGCCCTCCCGCGACCGCGACATCGCGATGGTGTTCCAGAGCTACGCGCTCTATCCGCATCTCTCGGTCTACGACAACATCGCCTTCGGGCTCAAGCTCCGGAAGGAGAAGAAGGCCGAGATCGACACGCGCGTGCAGGAGGCGGCGCGCATCCTCGGGCTCGAGCCGTACCTGAAGCGGAAGCCGCGCGCCCTGTCCGGCGGTCAGCGCCAGCGCGTCGCCATGGGACGCGCGATCGTGCGGCGCCCGCAGGCTTTCCTCATGGACGAGCCGCTCTCGAATCTCGACGCGAAGCTGCGCGTGCAGACGCGCGCGGAGATCGCGCGCATCCAGGACGACCTCGGCGTCACGACCATCTACGTCACGCACGACCAGATCGAGGCGATGACGATGGGCGACCGCGTCGCCGTCATGCGCAAGGGCGAATTGCAGCAGGTCGCGTCGCCGCAGGAGCTTTATGACCGACCCGTGAACCTCTTCGTCGGGGGCTTCATCGGCAGCCCGGCCATGAACCTGGTCGAGGCGACCCTTGAGGCGTCGAACGGAACGCTGCACGCGTCGGTCGGTGACGAGCGCATCGCGATCAGCTCGGAGGCGCTCGACAAGCGGCCGGCGCTCAGGGCGTTCGAAGGCAAGCTCGTCGTGCTCGGCATCCGCCCCGAGGATCTCGAAGACGCCGCGATCGAGACCGATTCACCGCCCGACCACCGGCTGAAAGGCAAGGTCGAGCTGACCGAGGCACTCGGCTCCGAGATCATGGTGCACATCGGAGTCGGCGCCCGCCCGGCGCTGACCGAAGAGGTCCGGGAACTCGCCGAAGATCTGGGCGACGAGCGCGCGACCGCCGAATCCGAGGAGGCCGCGCACACGACGATGGTCGGGCGTTTCAACCCGCGTTCGCAGGTGAATGAAGGTGACACCGTCGAAGTGGTCGTCGACACCAGCTCACTGCATTTCTTCGATCCCGAGACGGGTCTGGGGATTTACGACAACGACCAAGCGAAGGGAGCGTCATGAGGCGCCGATTCTCAGCATTCGGAGCCTTCGTCGTCGTCGCACTACTCGCCGCAGCCTGTGGCGGGGGGAACGGAGAGACGACCGGCGGAGCGACAGGAGGAACAGGAGGCGGTGCCTCGGGCAGCGTCTCCATGATGGCCGTCTGGACAGGTGCAGAGCAGGCCGCGTTCCAGGCCGTGCTCGACGGGTTCAAGGAGCAGAATCCCGACGTCGACGTGACGTACACCGCGGCGGGCGACCAGCTCCCGACGCAGCTCTCGACCGCAGTCCAGGGCGGCAACCCGCCCGACCTGGCGGCGCTCCCGCAGCCCGGTCTCATGACGGACTTCGTGAAAAAGAACGCGCTGCAGCCGCTCGACTTCGCCTCCAGCGACATCTCGGACAACTTCGGACAGTCGGTGGTCGATCTCGGCACCGTCGACGGCAAGCTCTACGGCTTCCTCTTCAAGGCGGCCAACAAGTCACTCGTCTGGTACAACGTCCAGTCCTATTCGGACGCCGGTGTGGAGCCCGCCGACGACTGGGACACCTGGGTCAAGAACGGTGACACCCTGGCCGCGTCGGGTGTCGCGCCGTATTCGATCGGCGGAGCGGACGGTTGGACGCTCACCGACCTCTTCGAAAACATCTACCTCCGAACGGCGGGGCCGGACAAGTACGACCAGCTCGCCACGCACGACATCCCGTGGACGGACCAGTCGGTCAAGGACGCGCTCACGACGATGGCCGACGTCCTGCAGTCCGACAAGATCGCGGGCGGCACAGAGAGCGCTTTGCAGACCGACTTCCCGACCTCGGTGACGCAGGTCTTCTCGGATCCGCCCAAGGCGGCCCAGGTGATGGAGGGCGACTTCGTCGCCGGCGTCATCACCGACTCCACGAAGGCGGAGGCCGGAACTGGCTTCGATGTGTTCGCGTTCCCGTCCATCAACGACTCGCCGCAGGTGGTCGTGGGTGGCGGCGACACGGTCGTCATGTTCAAGGACAGCCCGGCGGCCGAGGCGCTCGTGAAGTACCTCGCCTCGCCCGAGGCGGCTGAGATCTGGGCCGCGAAGGGCGGCTTCGCCACGCTGAACAAGAATGTCGACCCGAGCGTCTATCCGGACGAGATCACGAAGACGACCGCCGGCTCGCTCGCGGATGTCGACACGTTCCGCTTCGACCTCTCCGACCTGCAGCCCGCCGAGTTCGGCGGGACCGTCGGCCAGGGTCTCTTCAAGCTCTTCCAGGACTTCTTGAAGAACCCGAAGGACGTCGACGGGATCGCACAGCAGATGGAGGACGCCGCAGCGAAGGCCTACGGCGGCTAGGAGCACCGAGCCGAGGTCGACGTGAGCGGAGCAAGCATCACGGCGGAGCCGCCCCCCGCGGCGGCTCCGCCACCGCCTTCCGACAGTTGGTGGAGCAGGAACGGCGTCGCGCTCCTCTTCCTGCTGCCCGCGATCCTTTTGCTCGGCGTCTGGGTCGTCTACCCGGCGATCTACACGCTCTTCCGCAGCTTCTTCGGGCAGTCCGGGTTCGACAAGTTCGTCGGGATCGACAACTACAAGACGCTGTTCACGAGCGACCTGCTCCTGACGGCGATCAAGAACAACGCCATCTGGGTCGCCGTCGTGCCGGCCTTCGTGACGGCGGTCGGCCTCATCTTCGCCGTGCTGACGGAACGCGTCAGCTGGTCGGTCGCCTTCAAGACGGCCGTCTTCATGCCGATGGCGATCAGCGCTTTCGCCGCCGGCGTCATCTGGCGGATCATGGACCAGCAGGACCCGAACCTGGGGGCGATCAACGCCTCGATCGCAGTGGTGAAGGACGCCGTCAACCCCCCGGGCGTCCTCTCGGACGCGAAGCCGTCGAGCCAGGATCTGCAGGGCACGCCGAAGGGCGGAATCACCCTCCAGAACCCCGTCCAGCCCGGTGACGTGGCGAAGCTCGGGCTCACCGGCATTCCGCCGGACGACGTGCCGTCCGACGCGGTCCAGGCCGTCCTGCCCGAGGCGTTGCAGGGTGGCATCACCGGGGTCGTCTGGAGAGACTTCAAGCCCGGCGGCGGCAATCCGAACGAGGTCGAGCAGGACGAGGACGGGCTTCCCGGCGTCACGCTAACGCTGTTCGACTCGGGCGGCGACATCGTCGGCACGACGACGAGCGCGGCCGACGGAACCTTCTCCTTCCAGGGCCTGGAGCAGGGCAACTACCGCGTCGGCATCTCGGCAGACACGTTCGCCCATCCGTTCGAGGGCGTCGCCTGGCTCGGTGAGAAGCTCATCACGCCGTCGCTCCTGATCGCATACATCTGGATCTGGGCCGGCTTCTCGATGGTCGTGATCGCGGCCGGGCTCTCGGCGATCTCTCGCGAGACGCTCGAGGCGGCGCGCACCGACGGCGCCAACGAGTGGCAGGTCTTCCGACGCGTCACCGTGCCGCAGCTTCTGCCGGTGCTCTCGGTCGTCTTCGTGACGATGCTGATCAACGTACTCAAAGTCTTCGACATAGTCGTCTCGCTCGCGCCGGGCTCGGTGCAGGACGATGCGAACGTGATCGCGCTCGCGATGTGGAGGACGTCGTTCGGCGGCGCGAACAACTTCGGCCTTGGCTCGGCGATCGCAGTCTTCCTCTTCATCCTCGTGATCCCGATCCTTTTGCTCAACGTTCGCAACTTCAGGAGAGAAGCGTGACCACCGCGACCGCCACCGCCCCGAGCCGCGCGCCCGTCGTCGAGGAGCCGAGGTCGGCCAAGGTGCTGCGCGTACTCGGGAAGGCGCCGATCCAGGTTCTCCTGGTCGTCGTCGGTCTGCTCTGGCTCGTCCCGACCTTCGGCCTCCTCATCACGTCGCTGATTGCGCCGGAGGACTTCGCGCAGGGCGGCTGGTGGCGCGTCTTCACGCAGCCGAGCCTGCTCACGTTCGACAACTACCAGAACCTCTGGGACACCCAGGCCATTCGCGACTCGCTCCTGACGACCGTCTGGATCTCGGTCGGAGGCACGCTCTTGCCCATCATGGTCGCCGCGCTCGCCGGCTATGCCTTCGCCTGGCTCGACTTCCCCGGCCGCGACTGGGCCTTCATCGGCGTGGTCGCGCTCCTCGTCGTGCCGCTGCAGATGGCCTTGATCCCGATCTTCACGCTGTACAACAAGATCGGGATCTTCGACACGGTGTTCAGCCTGATCCTCTTCCACACGGCGTTCGGGCTTCCGTTTGCGATCTTCCTCCTGCGCAACTTCTTCATCGGGATACCGAGGGAGCTCCTCGAAGCGGCGCGGATCGACGGCGCGTCGGAGATCCGCATCTTCCTGCGCCTGATCCTTCCGCTCGGGCTCCCGGCGATCGCCTCGCTGGCGATTTTCCAGTTCCTGTGGACGTGGAACGACCTGCTTGTCGCGCTGACCTTCGGGCGCCAGACCCAACCGATCACCGTGGCGATCTTTTCCCAGCTGCGCCAGTTCGGGTCGAACATCGAGCTCATCGCCCCCGCCTCGTTCGTCTCGCTCGTCATCCCGCTCGCGGTCTTCTTTGCGTTCCAGCGCTACTTCGTCCAGGGGCTGCTCGCCGGCTCGGTGAAATGAGCTTCGACGGGCTCGCGGCCCGGAGCGTCGCTGTCGTCCGGGAGCACCAGGCCGACTCGGGCGCGTATCTCGCCGCGCCGTTCCCCGCTGTCTACCGGAATGCGTGGCTTCGGGACGGCGCTTTCGTCGCGGATTCGATGAGCCGCGCCGGCGAGCATGCGAGCGCGGAGGCGTTCTTCTCCTGGTGCGCCGGCGTGGTGGAGGCGCGGGCCGAGCGCATGGCTGCGCGGGAGATCCTCGACGGGCGCTTCACGGTCGAGGGGGAAGAGGTGCCCGGCGAGTGGTCGGCGGCGCAGCTCGACGGCTACGGCGGCTGGGTCTGGGCGCTCGGCGGCCACGTGCGGCGGCACGGTGTGGACGCCGCGCCGTGGCTTCCGGCCGCGCGGCTGTCGCTTCGGTATGCGGCCGACTGCTGGCAGACGCCCTGCTTCGATTGGTGGGAGGAGCGGCGTGGCGTGCATCTCGCGACGCTCGCTGCGCTCTACGGCGGGCTGACCTCGGGTCTCGTCCACGAGGACTGGGCCACGGAGGCGGCGGAGTCGATCCGCTCGGCGGTGCGGCGCGGCGGCGTCGTGGACGGACGGCTCGTCGCGCGCCTCGGGGAGGGCGGCCTTGACGCCAGCCTGGTCGCGGTTGCCACACCTTTCGGGCTGCTGGGACCCGATGATCCGATCATGGACGCGACAGTTCGCGCGATCGAGTCGGAGCTCATGGTGGGTGGCGGTGTCCACCGGCACCCGGACGACGTGTTCTACGGCGGCGGGCTCTGGATCCTCCTCGCCGCGCTCCTGGGCTGGCACTACGTACAGGTGGGGAGACTGGAGGAGGCGCGCGCCGAGCTGGACTGGATCGCCGCGGCCGCGACCGCTGACGAGGAGCTTCCCGAGCAGCTGGAGGAGCACTTGCTGCATCCTCGGAAGCGCGCCGAGTGGCTGGATCGGTGGGGCCCGCCTGCCCGCCCGCTCCTGTGGTCGCATGCGCTGTTTCTGACGCTTGCGCTCGAGCTGGGCACCCTCAGGCTGGAGAACGCAGCGTGAGTGAGATCAAAGAGTGCGCGATCGTCGGCGGCGGCCTCGCGGGCCTGGTCGGCTTTGCGACCCTCAGACATCGGGGGCTCACTCCCGCCGAAATAGACGTGTTCGGAACGGACGCCGACCCCGCGGGCCAGTGGCGGGCGCGCGCGGCTGCCATCCGCCAGCGCCGCATGCGGTCCGAGAGCGACGGGCACTGCGCGCCGCGCTCGTTCCCCGGCCTCGCGGTCCGGGCGTCGCTCCGGGACAAGAGCCCGCTCCCGCTCGTCGAGAGCTGGCTCGACCGCTATCGCCCGACCGTCGAGGAGTTCCTCGAGCATGTCGAGGAGGTCCGAGCGGAAAGCGGCTGGGACGAGAGCTTCCGCCGCAACCGTGTGAAGCGGATCCGGGCTGTCGACGGCGGCTTCGAGCTCGACGGCTTCGGCCGCTTCCGCCACGTCCTCGTCGCGACCGGCCATCCCGGGCTCGCGTTCCCTCCGAAGGTCGAGGGAAACCCGCGGGCGGTCCACGCCTACCAGCCGCACGAGTACGCCGAGCGCGTGGAGATCGTCGGCGCGGGCATGGCCGCCGCCACCGAGTGGCTGAATGCGCTCGCCGCCGGCTCTGACGTCGTCTCGGTGCGCAGGCGCGAGCCCGAGCGCCGCCCGCTCAACCTTCCACGCCAGCTCTTCACGCGTCGCGGCCTCGCCGCGTACCACGACACGGGTCCGGACGAGCGCCGCGCCGTGCTCGGCCGCTGGTCGACGCCTTCCTACCCTGCCGGGCGCACCTGGGACGAGCCGGTCGAGCGCGCGCGGCGAGCCGGTCGCTTCCGCGTGAGGGCCGAGCTGAACGGAGCCGAGCAAGTCATCTGCGCGACCGGATTTCGGCGCGGCTATGCGCACGATCCGCTGCTCGCCGCTCTCGTCGCCGAGCACGGGCTCGCCACGGCGGGCAACTGGATCGTCCTCGAGGCGGACTCGACAGTCGGCTCGCTCACCGACGGCGAGCGGACACTTGCAATCGCCGGCGTCGCCGGGCAATGGGCCTTTCCGGCTGCCGACACGTTGATGGGCGCCAAGTACGCGGCGCGCGGATTCCTCCGAAAGGTGATGGCGTGTCGTTCACGCTGAGAGGCCGGATCGAGTCGCGCCTCGCTGCCGCGCTCGCGCCGCTCCTCGCGGCCTGCGGCCTTGCCGTGGCAATCACCGAGTGGTGGCCCCTCGCCCTCGCGGGGACGATGATCGGCGTCGGCCTGGCATTCGACGTCGCCCTCGATCGGCGGCTCGATTACCAGCCCGGTTGGCTCGCGCTGCCGCTTGCCGCAGCGGAACTCGCGGCGATCATGGGCATCGTCTATGCGCTCGGGATCCCGGCGCCGCTGCTCGTCGCGCTCGCCTTCTTCGCCGGCTTCTGGGCCCTCGCCCAGATCCTCACGCATGCTCTCTTCCCGTACCTCCGCCTCTCATATGGGGAGGACGGTGGGGAGCTCGGACGCGTCGGTCTCGCGGTCGCCGTTCTCGTGCTTGCGTCCCTCGCGCTGTTCGGCGGGGTCGCCCTCGCCATGCAGCCGCCGACCGTGCGGCTCTCGGCCGGGGTCCACGAGGGACCTCTCGTGCTCGATCAGGCTCAGAATCTCGTCGGAGAGCCCGGCGCGGTCGTGCGTGGGGGAATTGTCGTTACCGCGGACAACGTCACCATCCGGAACGTCACGGTCGTCGGCGGCGAGAACGGAATCGAGGTCGACAACGCGCACAACGTCACGCTCGACCATGTGCGGATCTCAGATGCGGAGCTCGACGGCATTCATGTGCGCCGGTCGTCCGTCTCGATCCGGAATTGCCTCGTCCATTCGCCGGCCGGCGACTACGCCCAGGGCATCGATATCTCGTTCGGTTTCGATCTCGCCCCGAGCCTGGTCGAAGACTGCACCGTGGTCGGTGGGCGTGAGGGGATCGTCACCCATTTCACCCAAGCGCGAGTCAGCGACAACCGGGTCAGCGGCACATCGCTCCGGGCCGTCACGCTCACGGAGATGTCCATGGCGGTGGTGGAGGGAAACGACGTGCGCGATTCGCTCGGGGTCGGCATCTTCTGCGGCGACTATTCCGAATGTGAGATCGATGACAACAGTGTTGACGGGATTCGCCCCGACGATGCATCCGGCGACAAGACGCGAATGGGGTTTGCGATCCTTGCGCATTACGGCGCAAAAGCGGTGATCGGAGACAATCGCGTTTCGAATAGTCCGGGGGGAACGGACGCGCTTCTCGGCGCAGAGATATCGACCGAAAAATAGTGGACGCTTTTCGCTAGCATCTGCACGGACGAACACCGACCTCTGGAGGAACATTGGCTCGAAAAACCATTCTCGTGTGCGACAACTGCGGCAAGGAAGTCGGTGAGGGCAAGGGCGCAGGAATGCGGGTGACGTACACCGACGCGCGCAGGGGCGCCAAGGCAGCGGATCTCTGCGACGACTGCGCGGGCAAGATGCCGGGCCGGGCCGCCGCGCGGCGCGGCCGCAGGCCGAAGTCCGCCGCGTAGAGATCTCTCTCCCGAAACGGCCCGACCAGCACACTGCCCGGTGGCCGGAGGCCGCCGGGCAGACGTCTAGAATCGAGCAGATGGCGCTGGCTCTCCTGGTGGGCCCCGCGAACGCGGGCAAAGTCGCGCGTCTGCTCGATCGCTATCTCGAAACCCTCGACCGAGACCCGTTTCTGATTGTTCCGAACCGGGCGGACGTCAATCGCGTCGAGCACGATCTGCTGGCGCGCCGCCCCGCCATTCTCGGCGGGACGATCGGGACGTTCGATGAGCTTTTCAGGCGCGTCCGGCAGAACGCGGGCGCCGCTTCGCGCCCTCAGGTCACCGAGGCGCAGCGGTCTCTTCTGCTCGCCCGTGTCGTCTCCGCGACAACCCTGAACGGGTTCGCTCCCTCGTCGCGCTATCCCGGGTTTGCCGACGCGCTCGGGTCCGCCCTCGCCGACCTGGAAGCGGCGTTGCTCCGGCCCAGCGACCTCGACGGGCAGCTCGCCGACCTCTACAGGGGCTACAGGGCGGAGCTCGAGCGGCTCGAGGTCTGGGATCGCGAGCTGGCACGGGCACGCGCCGCCGACCTAGTCGCGGGCGAGTTCGGCGCCTGGGGCTCGCAGCCGGTCTTCGCCTACGGTTTCGAGGACCTGACCGGCGCGCAATGGCGGCTGCTCGAGGCGCTCGCCGGGCGCGCGGATGTCGTCGTCTCGCTTCCCTACGAGCCCCTCCGCCCGGCCTTCGGATCGCTGCAGCGCACCGCCGACGACCTGGCGCGTCTCGCCGGCGACAACGTGGAATCGCTCGCGCCCCAGGAGTGGTACGACAGCCCCGCGCTCGCCCACCTGGAACGCACGCTCTTCGAAGAGCGGCGCACCGATCCGCCCCCGCTCGAAGGTGCCGTCCGATTCCTCGAAGCCGCAGGAGCGCGCGCCTCTCTCGAGCTCGCGGGCGAGGAGATCCTGACGCTCATCCGCGGAGGCATGCCCGCTGACGAGATCGCCGTCGTCGTGCCCAACCTCGACCGCGTGCGCTCGCCGCTCGAGACCGCGTTCGGTTCCCTCGGGATTCCCTACTCCTACGAGGGGCGGCTCTCGCTCAGGCGGACGCCGTTCGGGACAGCGCTTCACGGGCTGCTGCGCTTCGCGTGGCTCGGTGGGGGCCGCCGCGATCTGTTCACTTTCCTTCGTTCTCGCTTCTCCGGCCTCGCTCGCACCCGGGCCGACTTCGTCGAGGGGAGGCTCCGCGGGCGCGGGATCAAGGACCCGGGTCGCGTGGTCGAGGAAGCCGAGCGGCTTCTGGGCCACTCGGTGCCCGCCCTGCGCGAGCTGCAGGGAGAGGAGGAGGATCCACTCGGCGCCGCCCGTGCGCTCGTCCGCAGGATGATCACCGCGGCCTATGGCCTCGAAGCGCCTCCGGTCGGCGTGACGTCGCGGATCGACCTGCAGGCCCACGAGGCGGCGCTCGGTCTCCTCGAGGAGCTCGAAGGCTGGCGCAAGCTCGAAGGAGAGATCTCGCCGGAGCAGATCGTCTCCGCGCTCGAGCGGGCCGAGGTGCGGATCGGCGGCACCGCGGAGCCCGGGCGGGTGGCGGTGGTCGACCTCATGCGCGCGCGGACTAGGCGTTGGCAGGCAGTCTTCATCCTCGGGCTCGAGGAGGGAGTCTTCCCACGGCGGTCGACCGAGACGCCCTTCCTGCCGGACGAGACGCGGCGCGAGCTCGAGGCGGCCGGGAAGGGCCGGCGCCTGGTGCGTCCGGACCCACTCGGCCGCGAGCGCTACCTCTTCTACACGGCCTGTACCCGAGCCTGGCGGCAACTCCTGCTCGTGCGCGAGGCCGCGGACGACGACGGCCGCCCGCGGGAGCCGAGCCCCTTCTACGAGGAGGTGCGCTCGCGTTTCGACCCGGCCGATGTCGCGCTCGCGACGAAGAAGCGCCCGCTCTCGAGCCTCTCCTGGGAGCTCGAGCGCGGCCCGACAGAGCGCGAGCGGCTGCGTGCGGCCGCCGCCATCGCGGCCACGGACGAGGACGAGGCCCGCGCCCTCGCGCTGGCCAACGGCTGGGAGCGGAGGATCGAGCGCGCGCTGGCTGCGTTCGACCGCCGGACGACACTCGCCCACCCGCTCGTCGTGGAGGAGCTCGCGCAGCGCGCGCGCTTCTCCGTGACGGAGCTAGAGCGATTCCTCGATTGCTCGTCCATGTGGTTTTTCGAGCGGGTGATCGCCCCCAAGGAGATCGATGCTGTCCTCGACGCGCGCGTCCGCGGCGGCATCGCCCACCAAACGCTCTACCGCTTCTACAGCGGCCTGCCGAAGCGGCTCGGAACGGACGCGGTCGAGGCCGACCGCCTGGACGAGGCGCTCGTCTTCCTGCGCGAATGCCTGGTCGAGGCGATCGCCGGGGGCGTCCGGCTCGACATCACCGACCTCGAGCGGCTCGAGCTCGAGGAGACCCTTGCGCGCGACCTGGAGCATTTCGTCAAGCAGGAGCTCGAGCTCGGCCTTCCGCTCGTGCCGCGCCGCTTCGAGGTCGGCTTCGGGACGAGCTCGGCCCCGGTCGAGCTCCAGCGCGGCCTCGAGCTCGGCGGCTTCACCGTCTCCGGGAAGATCGACCGGATCGACGCCGACCCGTTCAGCGCACGCGGGATCGTCCAGGACTACAAGCTCGGCAGGGCGTACGGCGCCCGCGACATCGAGACCGAGCAGAAGCTGCAGATCCCGCTCTACATCCTCGCGCTTCGCGATCTCGTCGGCATGGAGCCGCTCGGGGGCCTCTACCGCGGCCTCACGGGGACGAGGGAAGCGCGCGGCCTGGTCCGCGCCGACGCTCGCGAGGACGCGGTGCCGGGCCTGAAGCGGCCGGACTACGTCTCCGAGGACGACTTCTGGCACCAGGTCGACGAGGCGCAGGCCCGTGCCCGGCGCGCGGTAGACCGCATGCACGCCGGCGACGTTCGCACCGATCCGCGGGGAGGAGAGTGCCCGCGCTGGTGCTCACTCTGGACGATGTGCAGGATCCGCCACTCATGAGGACGACTCCCTCCGACCAGCAGGTTGCGGCGATCGAGGAGCCGGGTGTTGTCTTCGTCTCGGCGGGCGCCGGGACGGGCAAGACGACGGTGCTCGTCGAGCGGTTCGTGAAGGCCGTCTGCGAGCGCGGGCTGGGCATCGACAACGTCCTCGTCATCACCTACACCGAGCGCGCTGCCGGCGAGCTCCGCACGCGGATCCGAGAGCGGCTCGTCGAGGCCGAGCGCCACGATCTCGCACGCGACCTCGACGGTGGTTGGATCTCGACGATCCACGGCTTCTGCCACCGGCTCCTGCGCGCGCATCCGTTCGAGGCCGGCCTCGACCCCCGCTTCCGCGTGCTCGACGAGAGCCAGTCCGCGGTCCTGCGCTCGGAGGCCTTCGCGGAGGCGCTTGCCCGCTACATCGACACCGGCGGGCCGGAGCGCGTGCGTCTCCTCGCGACGTACGGGGCGGACGGGCTGCGGGGGATGCTCACGAGCGTCTACGACCGCCTGCGCTCAGCCGGGCGGCCGCTCGAGCTGCCCGGCGAGCCCGTCTCGTCGCTGGCCGATCGCGTCGTCGAGCTGCGCGATGTTTCTGAGCTCACGTTGCGCGTCACCGAGGAGTCCCTCCCCGGCCGCGCGCAGGTCGAGGACGCGCTCCAGCTCCTCGACCCTGTTCCTGCGGCCGAGGATCTCCTCGATCTCTCCGACCTTCGGGTGGGCGGGGAGGAGCGCGAGCGCTTCGCCTCCTTCGGCGAGGCCCTGGCTGCGGTCGAGCAGGCGGCTCTGGACGAGATCGCTTCTCGCGATCGCGCTCTCCTCGAGGAGATCCTGGGCGAGTTCGACGCTGCCTACGCCGAGGCGAAGGCCCGGGAGTCGGCACTCGACTTCGAAGACCTGCAGCTGCACGCCCGCACGCTTCTGCAGTTGAACGAGAAGGTCCGGGACGACGCGCGCTGGCGCTTCCGCTCGATCCTCGTGGACGAGTTCCAGGACACGAATCGCCTGCAGTGCGAGCTGGTCGACCTGGTGGCTGGGGACGAGGTCTTCTTCGTCGGCGACGAGTTTCAGTCCATCTACCGCTTCCGCCACGCCGACGTCGAAGTCTTCCGGGAGCGCCGCGCAGCGAGTGCGGGCGTATTGCCGCTGACGGAGAACTACCGCTCGCGGCCCGAAGTCCTGGACGTCGTCAACCATCTCTTCGGCGCCGAGTTCGGCACGGAATACGAGCCGCTCGTGGCGGCCGGCCGGTTCTCCGACCCGATCTTCGGGCCGGCGGTCGAGCTGCTCGTCACCGACAAGGCGAGCTACCGCGAAGGGGATACGCACTGGCGCGTGGCCGAGGCCCGGCACGTCGCCCGGCGCGTGCGTGAGCTCGTGGGCTCCGAGCAGGCGGCCCCGGGGGACATCGTGCTCCTCTTTGCGGCCGGCACCGATGCGGAGCGCTACGAGGAGGCGCTACGGGTCGAAGGCCTGCCCACGTACCGCGCAACGGGGCGCGGCTACTTCGGGCAGCAGCAGGTCGGCGACCTGACGATGTACCTCCGGCTCGTCCTCAACCGCTACGACGACGAGGCTCTGGTGAGCGTCCTTGCCTCGCCGTTCGTCGGCGTTTCGAACGACGCGCTCTACCTCTTGCGCCGTGCGGCCGGAAAGCGCCCGCTCTTCAGCGGCATGGAGCGCGACTTCCCGCCCGAGGTCGGCCCGCGGGACCGGCGTCTCTTCGAGGCTTTCCGCCAGCGCTACGACCGGATCGTGTGGGCCGCGGCCACTTCCGGTCTCGAGCGCCTCTGCGAGCGCATCGTCTCCGAGCACGACTACGACCTCGCCGTCCTCGCCCGGTGGGACGGCCGCCGCCGTTACGCGAACCTCCGCAAGCTCGCACGGCTTGCACGCTCCTACGAGGAGCTCCGCGGTCCCGACATCGAAGGCTTCCTCCGCTTCGTCGCCGATCAGGAGGCCGCCGGCGCGCGCGAGGGCGAGGCTGTCGCGGAGGAAGAGGGCGGCGATGCAGTGAGGCTCTTGACTATTCACTCGGCGAAGGGCCTCGAGTTCAAGGTCGTGGTCGTCGCCGATGCGGGGCGGAACCCGGAGCACGCGGTGCGCGACGAGATCCTCTGCCTGCCGGACGGCCGGGTCGGCTTCAAAGTCATCGACCCTTCGACCGGGAAGCGCCATGCCGCCTCGGGCTTCGACGAGCTTCGGGCTGCGGAGCGTGCCGCAGACGAGGCCGAGACGCGCCGCCTCTACTACGTCGCGATGACTCGCGCGATCGACCGCCTGATCGTGTCCGGAGCCGTCGACCCGACCTCGACGCGCGACGCGAAGGCGCCGATCCGCTGGATTCTCGACCGCCTCGAGGCCGACCTCGAGTCGGGCCAGCCGGTCGAGCTCGAGCGGGAGGGGGCGCGCGTCCTCCTGCGCATCGACCGGCGCGATGACGGTGTGCCCGAGGTGGAGGAGGCCGCAGTCGCCCAGCTGGAGCTCTTCGCCGCGGTCGAGGGCGCCCTGACGCGCGCCGCCCCCGAGCTCCCGCCGCTCGCGCCGATACCCGAGCCGCCCGCCTTCCGGATCCGCAGCCTCTCCTACAGCGCCCTTGCTCTGTTCGGGCGCTGCTCGTACCGCTTCTACGCCGAGCGGCTCGCCGGTCTGCGGTCGGCCGAGCCGAGCGGGCTCGTCGCGGGCGTCGAGGGGCTCGCCGCGACCGAGATCGGCGACGCGGTCCACGTCGCGCTCGAGCACGGTCTTCCAGGTGACGAGACGGCAGATCTGGTCCTCGGCCGCTATCCGGCCGCGACTCCGGAGGACCTCGCTCGCGTCTCGTCGCTCGTCGACGCCTGGCACGCCTCGCCACTCGCGGCCGAGCTTCGAACCGGCGCCGAGTCGAAGCCGGAGCTCCCGTTCGCCTTCGAGCACGACGGTGTCCTTCTGCACGGGCGCTTCGATCTCTTCCACCTCGCGGACGGTCGCGCCCTCATCGTCGATTACAAGACGAACCGCCTCGAGGATCTGACTCCGGAGGAAGCGCTCGAGGACGACTACTCGCTGCAGCGGCTCGTCTACGCGTTGGCTGCGTTCCGAGCGGGCGCCCACGAGGTCGAGGTCGCATACGTCTTTCTCGAGCGCCCCGAGGACGCCGTGCGGCGCACGTTTGCCCGCGACGAGGAGCTTGTGCTCGAAGCGGAGCTCTCTGCCGCGATCGCTGCGATCCACGAGGGGGACTTCCGCCCGACGCCGAGCGAGTTCGCCTGTGCGGGCTGCCCGGCCCTCGACGTCGTGTGTGCGGGCCCGAGGCTGCCGAGCGCGCAGCAGGCGGTTTCCGCGCCCGTCGCGTAGTGCACCGAACCTACGTCCACGAGGCGAGGAAGCGAGTCGGGCCGAAGCGGGAACGCGTTCGGTCGGTGATCGAGCGCCTCGCGGTGGCGCATCCAGACGCGGTCATCGCGCTCCGCTTCCGCAGCGACCTCGAGCTCCTCATCTCGGTGATGCTCTCCGCGCAGACCACGGATGTGACGGTGAATCGAGTCACCGAGAGGCTCTTCCGGAAGTACGAGCGTCCGGAGGATTACCTGGCCGTGCCGCCGGAAGAGCTCGAGGCCGACCTTCGTCCGACGGGGACCTTCCGGCAGAAGTCGAGGAACCTGCGCGGCGCGATGAAAGTGCTCATCGAAGAGTACGACGGCCAGGTGCCGACCCGGATCGAGGATCTCGTGCGCCTGCCCGGAGTGGGGCGGAAGACGGCGAACGTCGTGTCCGCCGAGCGCGGTGCGACGCAGGGCGTCGTCGTCGACACGCATGTCCGCCGGCTCTCTCAGCGGCTCGGCTTCACGCGCCGTGACGACCCGGTGAAGATCGAGCGCGACCTCATTCGCCTCGTTCCGCGCGAGGACTGGGCCCGCTTCCCGCACCTGCTCATCTGGCACGGCCGCCGCGTCTGCATCGCACGCGCGCCGCGGTGCGCGGAGTGCGTCGTGAACGACCTCTGCCCGTCGAGCCGAGTCTGAGCCGCCTAGGCCTTGGGAATCAGCGCGACGAGGAGGCCGCCGTCTTCGTCATAGGCCGGGAAGTAGTCGGCCGTGATCTCCTTGGTCACGCCTGAGCGCGTCTTGACGGAGATCTTCTTTCCGAGCTGCCGCACGCCCCACTCAACGGCGACCTCCGCCGGATCGGCGTCGCCGTTTCGCGTCTGGATCGACAACGCCTCGGTGACGTCGCGGCCGAGGAGCTCCTGCTCGCGATAGCCCGTAAGCTCGAAGACGCCCTGGCCGGCGGCGAGAATTCGCCGGTCCTGGTCGCAGACGACGAATCCCGTGCCCGGCGCAGGGTAGTAGTCGTCGAGCAGCTCGAAGAGGAAACCGAAGCCGCAGTGCGCGCAGCCGACCGCCTCATTCGTGAGGTCCTCACGGCGGTCGTGGTCGATCGACCTGCGCCGGCAGTTGGGGCAGATGAAGTAGGGCACGTCCCGGAAGGACTACCAGTTGCGCGGCGTCGCGAGCGCAGCCTCGGGCTGCCCATGCTGGGCGGCCAGCCAGCGCTCTGCGTCGAGCGCCGCCATCGTGCCCGACCCGGCCGCCGTGACCGCCTGCCGGTAGACGTGGTCCTGGACGTCGCCGGCCGCGAAGACGCCCGGGATGTTCGTCTCCGTCGACCGACCCTTCGTGACGATGTAGCCGGCCTCGTCCATGTCGAGCTGCCCGCGGAAGAGCGCGGTGCTCGGGTCGTGCCCGATGGCGACGAAAAGCCCGTCGGTCTTGAGCTCCGTCTCCTCGCCGGTCTTCACGTTGCGAATCAGAACGCCGGTCACGCAGCCGTCTTCGGTGCCGAGCACCTCCTCGACGACGGAGTCGAGGACGAACTCGATGCGGTCGTTCGAGCGGGCGCGGTCGATCATGATAGGAGACGCGCGGAAGGACTCCCGTCGGTGGACGACAGTCACCTTGGGCGCGAACTTGGCGAGGAAGGTCGCCTCCTCCATGGCAGAGTCGCCGCCGCCGACCACGACCACCTCGCGCTCCTTGAAGAACGCGGCGTCGCAGACGGCGCAGTAGGAGACACCGCGCCCCTGCAGGGTCTTCTCGGACTCGAGACCGAGCTGACGTGCGTTCGCGCCGGTGGCGACGATGACCGACTCGGCTCGGTACTCGGTGTCCCCGACCCAGAGGCCGAACGGGCGCTCCGAGAAATCGACTCTCGTCACGTCGTCGGTGATGAACTCGGTGCCGAAGCGCTCCGCCTGCTTGCGGAAGTCCTGCATCATCTCGGGCCCGAGGATCCCGTCCGGATACCCAGGATAGTTCTCCACGTCGCTCGTGATCATCAGCTGGCCGCCCCACGCGAAGCCTTCGATGACGAGCGGGTTCAAGTTCGCCCGCGCGGCATAGAGGGCCGCGGTGTAGCCGGCGGGGCCTCCGCCGATGATGATCACTTCGCGCACGTCGCTCACGTTCGCTGCGTCCTTTCCGTCGACAGAATTCATGCTTCTACGTAGTAAACGCCCTTAAGGAGCCGATTGTTCCTCTCGTATAGTTTGCGGTGCCCGAGGAAACGTACTGCTGGAACCTGATGGCACGCACGATCACCTGGGATGAACTCCGCGACCTGGCGGGCTTCGAGGCCGAGAAGGGCTGCGCGATCAGCCTGTATCTGGATCTCGACCCGAAGGTGACGCCGACTCCCGGGGACGCCGTCACGAGACTCAATTCCCTTCTCGACGAAGCCGCGAAGGGGGACGGCGCCAACCGGCGTGACATGACGCACGACCAGCGCGTCGGGCTCAGGGCGGATTTCGAGCGGATCCGCCTCTTCTACGAAAGCGAGTTCGAGCGGGACGGCGCGCACGGGCTCGCGATCTTCTCCTCCGGGCTCGACAACATCTGGCGGACGCTTCCCCTCACGGAAGCCGTTCCTGACGAGGTCAACGTGGGGCGAACGCTCTATCTCGCTCCGCTCGTGCCGCTCCTCGGGCGCGGGGAGGGCGCCCTCGTCGTCGTGGTCGGTCGCGAGCGCGGGCACTTTTACCGACTGCACGGAGGCAGGCTCCAGGATCTTGCCGACCACACCGAGGAGCAGCCGGGCCGGCACGATCAGGGGGGCTGGTCGCAGTCGCGCTACCAACGCCACATCGAGACGAAGGTTCGCGAGCATCTACAGGAGGTCTCCGACGCGCTCGACCGGCTGGTGCGCCGGTTGCACAACATCCAGGTCGTGGTCATCTCCTCGGAGGAGGCCCGCGCCGATTTCGAGGATCTCCTCTCACACGACGCTTCTGCCGCGGTCGTTGGCTGGACGTCCGCCGAGGCCCATGCGAGTCCGGCGGAGCTGCTCCAGCTCGCCGCCCCCGTGCTCGACCGCTACCGGGCCGAGAAAGAGACCGAGGTCGTGGCTCGCTGGGAGGAAGAAGTGGGGCGAGACGGCCGGGCCGCTGCGGGCTGGGAGCAGACGCTCGAGGCCGCGTCAGACGCGCGGGTCGAGCTCTTGCTCTTCCAGGAAGGCGTCGATCGCGACGCCTTCCGCTGTCCTCGCTGCGGCAGGGTCGCCCTCGGTGGCGGGAACTGTCCGCTCGACGGCACGAGCATGGAGGCTTCGAGCAACGGGCTCGACCTCGCCGTCCACCAGACCCTCGTGCACGGCGGGCGAGTCTGGGCCGTGCGGCACCGAGACGACCTGCGACCTGTCGAGGGCATCGGTGCGCTTCTTCGGTACTAGACCGTCCCTAGGCTGCATCGAGCGCGCGCGGAAGCTCCTGCACGGCCTCCGTCTCGGGAGGCTCGAGCTCGGTGTCGGCAGCCCGTTCGAGCTTGGTCTCGAAGCGGCCGAGGCGCTTCTCGGCCTCGGTGTACTTCGACTGGGCGCGGCCGATGTGCGTGCCGACGAGCTCGAAATCGTCCTTGAAGCGTGAGAAGTCCTTGCCGAGCTGGGCGCAGTACGCCATGACCTCCTTGGCGTGCTCCTCGATCTGCAGGCCCTTGAAGCCGAGGAGGATCACGAGAAGGTATGCGTGCAGTGTCGACGGGGAGACCGGGATGACCTTGCGCTCGAGCGCGTAGCCGAGCGGCCCCGTCTCGCCGCCGAGTCGGTTGCACACGAGCTCGTAGTAGACGGCCTCGGCCGGCAGGTACATGAGCGCGAACTCGTACGTGCCTTCGTCCGGGCGAATGTACTTGTCCGCGATCGCGTCGACGTGCACCTTAACGTCGCGCACGAACTGCTTCGCGTGCTGATCGCGCGCGGTATCGTCCTCGGCCTCGATCAGCCGGTTGAAGTTGTCCAGCGGGAACTTGGCGTCGACGGGCACGAGCGAACGGTCGAGTCGGATGACGGCATCGACCCGCTCGCCGCTTCGGAAGCCGTACTGAAGCTCGTACTTGTCACGGGGGAAGGTATCGGCGAGCAGGTTGCCCAGGAGTAGCTCGCCGAAACCGCCCCGCGCCTTCGGCGGACGGAGCGCCTGCTCGAGGCGCGCGAGGTCTTTCGCGCGGTCGAGCATCTGCGTGTTCGTCTCGCCGATCTTCCCAAGCTGCTGATGGATCGCCGTTGCCGCGCGGGCCGCGCTCTCGAGGCGGTGGTCGACCCGCCGGTCGAAGTCGCCGAGCCGGCGGTCCATCGTCTCGACGACGTTCGCGAGGCGCCGGTCGACGTCCGCGTTGCGCTCGGAGAGCTGGGCGGAGAGCTGCTGGCCGGAGGCCGCGCGCAGGTCGGTGAGCTCTTTCTTGAGCCAGGCGGCGAGCGCAGCTACGGCGGCCAGAACAAGGATGGCGACAAGCACGATCATGGACCGACGCACGCTAGAGACCGCGTCGGATGGCACATCCGCCAGGGAAGAGAAGAGGCGGCCCGAAAGCCGCCTCTTTACCTACGGATGCTCTTCGTGCGGGTGCTCGCCGGGCGGGTGATCATGCCCCGCGTGCGGGTCGGGATCGTCGGCCGCGCCGGCGGCATCCAGGTCGCTCTCCACGCTCGTGGAGGGACCGGCGGGCTCGCTTGCGTCGTCTTTGTCGCGGCCCAGCAGCTTGTCCAGCCAACCCATGAGGGCTCCTCCTCGTTCGTCTGGGTACGCCGCAGTGTACGTGTCCTTAAAAACGCCAAATCCGGCGAGCCCGAGGGCTTACCGGATCTGGCTCGCGCAGCGTACTGGCCTGCTTCGCCGGCGGTCAAGAACGCCGTGGGCGAAAACATTCGCAAAGAGCGACCTTGTTTCTTTGGCGCAGAAATGCTGAGGGCCTTGAAGCCATGCGGGTTTGCTCAACCATGCGGTTCGTCCCCGTCGTCTAGGCCGTGATATGCCGTCTCAGTGTGTCCCGGTGTGGTCTCGATCCAAGGCGGCCCGCCAGCCCTCCAGCCTCACTGGCATTCCGGGAGAGGGCTACCCTGGGGGCGGCATTCCCAGCGGCGTTTTTGACGGGCTCCGCCGAGGTATACAGCTGAGTCGGCAGAGACGGCGGCTCAGAAAGGCGCGAGCTCGAACGGCTTCACGACCTTCACGGTCGACTCGCAGAACTTCTCAATCGCGGTTCCGGACGACTGGGAGATCGGGAGCGTCGATGAGCTCCTCGACGAGGAAAGCGCTGATCGGCTCCGCCAGGAGAACCCGACGCTCGCAGATGCGGTCGACCAGCTCGGGGATCCTCGCTCTGTCATCAAGCTGATTGCCTATGATCCCGACGCGAATAACGGCTTCGCCGCAAACGTCAATGTCGCCGTCTTTGCGCTCCCGGACGACGCCAGCGAGCAGCAGTTCTACGACCTCAACGTGGCGCAGGTCGAGGACGGGATCGGAAAAGCCCCCCGCAGGAGGAGCTCGAGCTTCCCGGCGGCCGCCATGCGCTCCACATCACGTGGGTGATCCCTGGTGCCGAGGGGTCGGCGGTCGCTGACCAGTACCTGCTCTTCTCGCCCGGGCGCGGCTACGTGCTCACCTACTCGGCCCTGAAGGAGAGAATGGACGAGTACGCGGACACCTTCAAGCGGTCCGCTGAATCCTTCCGCTTCGGCTAGGGGACGCACTCCTTTCTCGGCGAGCGGACCGATGAGGCCATTAGTCCGGTGGGGGCGCGCGTGAGCGACGTTCGCCGAGGTCAAGCGCTCGTCTCGTCCAGCAACTGCAAGAGCTCATGGGCTGCGAGCTCGATCTCTTTGTGACGCCATTCCGCCGCGCGGTAATGGCAGGCGATGATCCCCGTCCGGTGCAGACGGCGGAAGTCGCCATAGACGAATGCGTGGCGGGCCTTTGTGTCGTCTGCTGAACCTTCTGTGAGTCCTAGATGCCACTCCCCGTACTCGTCCCACGAGTGGGATTCGAGGTAGGCGTTTTCGGCTGCTGCGTTCGGCTGCACGTCGCCCCAGTCGCTGTCAAGGACGTACTGCCGGCCGGCGATTAGTTGTTTCGCTTTCTCGACTGCGTGCTTGTTGACGGTGTACTTGGCCACCGCGGGATTGTTACCGGGAGAGCTTCCGAGCAACCGTTCGGCGGACACACGGCTCGCCGAGACACTTGTTCGCGGGGCGAACGAGACGTAGAACTCACCTATGCCAACGGCCCTCGATAACCGCCGACGCTCGCCAAGGAAGCCTCTACGCGCCGTAATCGGGCGGCTCCTCGGTGGGAAGTCCGGGGACGAGAACGAACGCGTGGCGGTCGTTGCAACGCTCGTTCCAGGCTCTCGGACGCGAGCAGCCGAGATCATCGCCAAAGGGGCGCCTTACGGGCTTCGATTAGCTGGGTTTCGGCGCCATAGCGTCTATCTAGCGGAGGAGGCCGTGGTCTTCGTGTTCGAGGGTCAGGGAATCGAAGGACTCGTCCGCGAGCTCGTCAACGACCCGGCCCTGTCGGCGGCCTTTGGCGTCTGGGCACCGCTACTTCAGCGCACTCCGGTGCTCGCGCGGGAGGAGTTCCACTGGCAAGCCGGTCAGGCAGAGTGAGTTCGGCCTTGCTCGCCCCGCAAGCTACTGCGCGACGTCTCGCTCGGCTGCTCGAGCGGAAGGTCTGAGGAAAGCGACACGACGCCGGCGGCCTAGGAGGCCCGTCTAGGTCAGAGAAAGCGGTTCGGAGCTAGATCCAGTCGCGCATCTTCGCAATCGCCACCGTCAGAGGGGCGAGCGCGAGGATCAGTGCAACGACGACGTAGAACATCCAGCTGTCTTCGAAGACACCGACCTTGAAGTTCATCCCCATCACGCCGGCGATGAGCGCGCCAGGAAGGAGGATCACGGACGTCAGCGTGAGCACCTTCATGATGTGATTCGTTCGGTGACCCGTGCGAGCGATGAGCACATCAAAGGACCCGACGGTGGATTCGCGTGCGTCTCGGGCCTCCTGAACGGTGGATTCGAATCGCAGCAAGAGGGACTGAAAACGCTCTCCGGAAGCGTCGTTTCCGAGCGCCTCCAACTCAGGATGCGTGAGGGCGGTCAGGGCGGAGCGATGGGCGGCGAGCGCTCGCCGTAGCTCGCCAACCTGCTGTCTCATCTCCACGAGTGTTTCGATGTCCTCGTCATGGCCGTGTCCTCGCATCGCATGAACGTCGAACTCCTCCAGGCGCTGCTCGAGCCGCTCGAATGCCTGTGAGTAAGCGCCCAAGACCCACTCCAGGAGCGTGGCCAGAAAGGCCGGGCCATCCAGGCTGCCGGTGTCCCCCGAGCCCGAGACACGATTGGCGAACTCCTCCAGCACGTCCAAGGAGCGGTCATGGGCAGTGATGACCCAGTTCTTACCGACCACACACTCCAGCGCAGTGAGCTCGGTTTCCCGCCCCTCCTCGTTGCAAGGCGAGTAGGTCGTGACGTGGATGTATCGGCGTTCGTCGACAAAGACGGACCGCCCCTCGGAGGAGGCAAGTCGTCTCCGGGTCGTCTCCTCGAGGTCGAACGCTTCGGCCACCTCGTCGGCGCTCGCCTGTGTGCGCCGATCGATGTCCACCCACAGGAGCCTCGAGCCGTTCAGCCGTTTCGGCCGCTGCGAAAGACTCTCGAGGTGCTCGACCCCATCGCGATCGAAGAGTATGGCGGTACTGACGTTTTGCTCTGCCATTAGCGCGTGTTTCTACCCTGCCCAATGCGCGTGTGAACCTGCGCACCGGGCGGACGAGCATGCGGGCTGTGACGGTTTGCAGGCTGTCGCTTCGGGCAAGAGCTAGCGAAACTCACGGGAAGGGGCGCGAATGCCTGTGGCAGTTCTTTTTGCGGTCGGCGGCATCCTCTGGATCATCCTGGTCGTCATTCTTGTCCTCCTGATTTTGGGGTTCGTTTTCAATAGGCGATAAGAAGGTTTTCCGGACGCCAGTTCCGAAGCGTCGCACGGCTGCTCGCGCGGATGCCTAAGAGGCTGCCGGCGGCGGCGCGAACGCACGGGCGGCTGCAGCCACGATCTCATCGTGAGGCACGTCCCGCAGATGTTGGCTGACGTTCCAGCGGTGCCCGAAGGGATCGTCGAGCTGGCCATGCAGGTCGCCCCAGAAGGCCTCCTGCAACGGCTGACGCACGGTCGCGCCCGCCGCCACCGCCTGGGTGAACACCGCCTCGGCATCGAGAACCTCCAGAGCCAGCACGACCGGCGTGCCACCGATGGACGGCGGTGCGAGGACACCCACCTCCGGGAACTCGTCCGCCAAATGGAGCAGCCCATCGCTGATGCGCAGCTGCACCGACATCAGCCGCGCGTCGGGTGTTGGGATCCGGCTAAGCTCCTCGGCGGCGAAGGCCTCCCGATAGAAGGCGACGGCCCGCTCGGCGTCGCGAACCACGATGTGCGGTGTGATCGCCATGGGGCGAGGGTAGTGAACGCGGCCGTCGCCGCGCAAGCTCCTAGGCTCGCCTGAGAGCTCTAGGAGACCGTGACGACGTCCACGTCGCCGACGGCGTTCTCGAGGATCCAGTCGATGATGTCCTGCTGGTCAACGCGGTAGGCGAATCCGACGCCCGCGCACTGTCCGTTGATCACGAACGAGTTGACGCCGAGGATGACATCTGTGTCGTCGTAGAGGATGAGCCCGCCGGAGTCGCCGAAGCACGACCCGCGCCGCCGCCCTTCCGCAAGCGTTTAAGGCACCCGCTGGAGAAGGCGGTCGACGGCGTCGCGGACCTCCTCTGCGCCAGGGCCGCCGTAAAGCGCCGTTCCATGTTCGGAGCCTGGGACGATGAGGAGCTCGCGGCACGGGCTTTGCGAGGCCTGATAAAGGCGCTTCGCGTCTTCCGCGAAATTTGCATCCTCCTCTGCCGCGACGAAGAGCACGGGAGCGCGGAAGCGTCGCACGGCGGGCAACCCTTCGGCGTTTCCATAGACGGCTGGAGCCGAGAGCGAAAATGCGGCAGCGATGTTCCGCTCTCGCGCCGCCGTCATGAGCGCGACAGTTCCACCCAGGGAGGCGCCGCCAAGGACGATCCTCTTCGCGCCAAGCTCGCGCATCTTCTTCGTCGCGGCCTTCATGTCCTGAGCGACGGTGGCAGGCTCACCAAAGTCAAAGATGAAAACGCGGTACCCCTCGTCGGCGAACTCAGGAGCGAGGGGAGCCCAGTTGCAGAGCGAGCCGTCGCTTTCGTGGGCGAGGACGATGCCGACTGATCCATTTCCGAAGACGGCCGCGTCGAGCTTTGCGCCGGCGGACTCGAGAGTCAAAGGCTTGGCGCTGCCGGGCTCGATGCAGCCATAAAGCAGTTCGTCCTCGCCTGAGGTTGTTGCGACGCTCGTGGGCGGCGGCTCAGTGCCACGATCAGCCATGTCACCCTCTCCGCAGGCCGCCAGAAGCGGCACCGCGAGCAAGAGGACGAGGATTCTGACCACTACTCTTGCGACGGGAATCCGACAGCATGGTTAGGGGAGCCGTCAGGCCGCCGCCCGCCCGGAAGCGTTCCGGCCCACCTCCCTTGCTACTCGCCTGTTTTCCTGAACGACGGGTAGGTCGAAGGGGAGCCAGGTGCTCAAAAACGGGCGCTGATCGCCGCAGCTCGGCGTCCACTCCCAAGGTTGCGTGGCTCCTACCTAGGGAGATGCCGGGAGAGACGGCTTTCTTGCGCTCGGGGTGTGGTTCTCGTATGGCGCCGGGGCCACCGCCGCGGCTTTATCCCTGCAAATCGCGAGGGGTGTCATTAGGCGCAGAGCAGCCACACATTGGTACGAACACACGTTCTATGATGACCGGAGCCTGAACTAGGCTCGTCGTCCCCATGGATGCGTTCTTCGGACCAGCTGGCCGGTTGTCCGGCGCGCTCGCCGGCTTCGAGCCGCGGCCGGAGCAAGAGGCGCTCGCCACCGAGGTCGCGAGCGCGCTCGAGAGCCGGGACCACCTCGTGGCCGAAGCGGGCACGGGGACCGGCAAGAGCCTGGCCTACCTCGTCCCGGCGCTCCTTTCCGGCCAGCGCGTGGTCGTGGCGACGGCGACGAAGGCGCTGCAGGGGCAGCTTCTGACGAAGGACGTGCCGGCTGCCGCGGCGGTACTCGGGCGCCCCGTCCGGGTCGCCGTGGTCAAGGGCCGCCAGAACTACCTCTGCCGCAAGGGCCTCCAGGGCGTCGATCAGCTCGGCGGGCTCTTCCGGACGGCAGAGGACGCTGCCGGCTTCGAACGGCTCCGGGACTGGATCGCCATGACGGAGACGGGCGACCGCGCCGAGCTCGACTTCGAGCCGTCGGAGACGCTCTGGTCCGAGCTCTCCGTGGGAGCCGAGCGCTGCGCGGGCCGCCTCTGCCCCCTCGTCGGAAGCTGCTTCGCCGAGAAGGCGCGCGAGCGGGCGGGGGAGGCGGAGCTCGTCATCGCCAACCATGCCCTGTACTTCGCGGACCTCGCCCTCCGCACGCGCTCGGACGGTGCCGCCGTCCTGCCGGAGCACGAAGCGGTCGTCTTCGACGAAGCACATCGCCTGGAGGAAGCGGCCGCCGCGTGGTTCGGGGGCCGGATCTCGCTTGCGCGGCTTCGCCAGCTCGAGCGTGACGTGGAGCGCTTCTGCCGCGAGGAGAGCCGTACGCCGCCGGCCAGGCCGCTGGCCGAGGTCGACCGCGCCGGCGAGCGCCTCATCGGGGCCTTCGACCCGGGCTCCGGGCGCCGGCGCCTCACTGCGGCCGATCAAGCGGAGCTCGAGGAGCACGGTCTCGTCCTCGCGTCCGCGCTCGGTGCGCTCGCGGCAGCGCTCACGGGCACCGGCGAGGACGGGGACGCGCTCGCCCGACGCGCGCTCGTCGCGGCCGAGGACGTGGAGAGCTGCCTCGCGGTCGACGACCCCGACCGCGTATCGTGGGCCGAGCCCGGCGCGGTCGCGTGGGCGCCCGTCGACGTCTCGGGCCTCCTCTGCGAGAGCTTGTGGGAGAGCGGAACGACGGCGATCCTCGTTTCCGCCACGCTTGACCCCCGCTTCGTCCGCCGCCGACTGGGGCTCGAAGACGCGCGAGAGCTCCTCCT
Organism: Actinomycetota bacterium; assembly: GCA_046733475.1. GTDB lineage: Bacteria > Actinomycetota > Thermoleophilia > Gaiellales > Gaiellaceae > DATEOR01. The sequence goes on along the minus strand of JBKPPF010000055.1, from coordinate 32,896 downwards.
CCCGTCGACGTTCGACTACCGCGACCAGGCGCTGGTCTACGTCCCGACCCGAGTGCCGGAACCGCGCTCGCCGGGCTACTACGACCGGCTCGCGGACGAGATCGTCTCCCTCTGCCGCCTGTCGGCGGGCCGCGCACTCGTCCTCACCTCGTCATACCGCGCGCTGGACGAGCTCGTCTCCCGTTGTGGCCCGCGGCTCCATTTCCCAGTCCTGCGGCAGGGCGACGCGCCGCGCGAGCGGCTCCTAAAGCGGTTCCGTGACGACGTCGACTCCATCCTGTTCGCGACCGCGACGTTTTGGCAGGGCGTCGACATCCAAGGCGAGTCCCTCTCGCTCCTCGTGATCGACAAGCTGCCGTTCGCGGCGCCGGGCGATCCGCTCGTAGAGGCGCGCTGCGAGCGCATCACGCGCGAAGGGGGGGACTGGTTCGCCGAGTACGCCCTTCCCGCGGCGGTCCTGCAGCTGCGACAGGGATTCGGCCGCTTGATCCGAGGGCACGGAGACGAGGGCGTCGTGGCGATTCTCGACCCGCGGCTACGCTCGCGGGCGTACGGCCGGCGCTTTCTCGAAGCGCTTCCGCCCGCACCTGTGGTCGCCGACCTCGGAGCCGTCGCCGACTTCTTCGGCGCCCAGGCCCGCGCGACTGCTTGATACTTTTCTCCGAGTCGTGGCCAAGAAAAAGAAGAGCCGCGTCCCACCTCCTCCCCGCACGAGCCAAGGTCCACAGCAGAGGACCGCAGGCCCGCAGCGGCGTGTCGAGTCGGGCGGGCCCCGTCGCCTGAACCTCTGGTTCGTGGCGCTCGGCGTGGCGATCATCGTCGTCGCAGCGATCGTCGGCATCGTCCTCGCGACGCGGGGAGGGAGCGCCGAAGCGGCCGGCCCGGACGGCCCCTGCACTCGCGCCACCTTCCCGCCGATGGGCCGCCAGCACATCGAGAAGCTCTCCAGCGACTTCCGCTACAACTCCTACCCGCCGACGAGCGGGCCGCACTACCCCCCCGGGCCAAAGGCGCCCGCGGTCTGGAACCTCTACGACACGCCGGTGGACGAGACCGCGCTCGTCCACAACCTCGAGCACGGCGGCGTCGTCGTCCAGTACGGCGCCGACGTCCCCGCCTCGACGGTGGAGGAGATCGCCAACTGGTATCAGGCGGATCCCGACGGAATCGTCGTCGCGCCGATCTGGCCAGACATCCAGGCGACTCCGCCTCCCGATGCGAGCAAGAAGATCTTCCTCACGTCGTGGACGCACCTGATGACGTGCCCCACCTTCGACCAGGACGCGTTCGACAACTTCCGCGACGACTATCGGGGCCCCTCGGGCGACGCGCCCGAGAAGTTCCCACTCTCCCAGCTGGCTCCGGGCGGACAGTGAGAATCCTGTCGCATCCTCCCTTACGCTTGCGCTGAACCGACCAGCCGGGGTGGCGGAACGGTAGACGCGGGGGACTTAAAATCCCCTGCCCGCAAGGGCGTGTGAGTTCGACTCTCACCCCCGGCACTCAAACGGTTGTCCGCACGTGGGTGAGGGTGTGCACCCCGTCCATGGGACGCGCGGCGCATCGGTCTTCCGCGGAGTCACCTGGCGATCGGAGGGTCGTGACTGCCTAGGACGAAGGCCGAGAGGTCTCCTCGACGAGGTTGCGCTGGACGAGTGTGAACAGAAGCCCGATAGCCGGCAGCACGATGAACACAGCGACGCCGAACACGATCAACAAGCCGGTCAGCGTCGCACTCGGGGCGGCGGCGTCGTCGATGGTCAGCTTCTCAGGTAGCAGGTAGGGCCACTGCGCGACGCCCCAGCCCCAGATCACGGCTGCAACCGCGCCGACCGCCAGAGGGCGGGCTCCCCGCCGGGCGCCGACGCGAAGCAGCGCGAGCATCCCGATCCCGCAGAGCAGCGAGAGGATCATGAGCGGAAGCCCATCGCCCGTGAGGCCGTCGAAGATGTACCGGGCGTCGCGGTACAGGCCGATGAGCCCGGCTGCTGCGAGCGCGCCCGTCACCACGGCGGCCACGAGCGCACGGGTGAAGAAGTACCGCTCGAGATCGGGCGCCTCCGCACGTCGCGCGTCGCTGATCAGGAACACGGCCGCGAGGTAGGCGCCCGTTGCGACGAAGAGCGCCCCGATCAGGAGCGAGAGCGGATTGAACCAGCTGGTCACCGCGTCCCCTGTCGCGTTTCCCACGGGGACGCGGCCGCCCGCGATCGCGCCCACGACGGTTCCCAGGGAGAAGGGCGTGAGCAGCGACGCCAGCCCGAACACAGTCGTCGCCAAAGCCCGGCCCCCGGCCCGACGCGCGCTGTGGTGAAACGCGAACCCGGCTCCCCGAAACACGATGCCGAGCGCGGCGAGGCTGAGCGGGATGAACAGCGTCGAAAAAATTGCCTCGAACGCGGACGAGAAGCCCGTCCACAGCACTACGAGCACGAAGATAAGCCACACATGGTTGGCCTCCCAGACCGGTCCGATGGCCCAGTCGATCAACTCGCGTGGACGGCGGCCGCGGTCGCTGCCGCCCGCGAGCAGGCTCCACAATCCGGCCCCGAAGTCGGCTCCGCCGAAGACGGCGTACATCGTCACCCCGATCAAAAGGACGACGGCGACGGCATCGGCTTTGTTCATCCGGAGGCTCCTGCGAGGTCAGCCGGCGGGCCGGCGTCCGGACCATACGGGACTTCGACGTCCTTCTCGTCGGCCTCGCGCCAGCGCCGGGACATCGCCCGCAGCACGACCACCAGCAGCACGCCGAGCACGACGTACAGCCCGACGATCGCGGTGAAGGTGACCCACACGCCGCTCGCCTGCGTGACCGCGTCTTCGGTCCGCATGACGTTGTAGACGATCCACGGCTGGCGTCCGACCTCGGTCACGATCCAGCCGCACTCGAGCGCGACGATCGAGAGCACCCCGGAGACGGCCACCGCGCGGAGGAACCAGCGCGACTGCGGGAAGTCCCGCTTCCGCCACCAGCCGATGCCCAACCAGAGCCCCAGGCCGATCAGCAACGTGCAGATGCCGACCATGGTGTCGAAGGCCCAGTGCAGCATCGTGTTGAACGGCGGACGATCCTCGGGCGATACGGTGTCGAGGCCGGTCACCTGCGTGCTGGTGCTCCACCCGACCAGGAACGAATCGAACCCGGGGATCCCGATGCCACCCTTCACGCCCTCGGCGGTGCACCTCCCGTAGATGTACTCCGTCACGTCGGTGGAGGTCGTCTGGACGCACTCCATGGCCGCGAACTTGATCGGCTGGTCCTTGGCGATCGCCCGCGCGGCCGTGTCGCCGACCGCGAACTGGATCGGCGTAGCGATGCAGGCAACCGTGAGTGGGATCAGGAGCCCAAGGCGGTGGATGCGGTCGCGCCGGCCGCGGAGAATCCCGACCGCGTAGATCGAGGCCACGAGGAACCCGGTGACGAGGTACGCCGCCAGGATCATGTGCGGAACCTCGTAGGGCACCGCCGGGTTGAAGATCACCTTCAGCGGCTCGACCGACGTGACGTCGCCCGTCGTCGGCGAGAACCCCTGGGGCTGGTTCATCCACGAGTTCACGGCGACGACCGCGAACGCGCCTCCCAGACCCGCCACCACCACGGGCACCCCGGTCCAGAAGTGGGTCCAGGGCGAGAGGTGCTTCCAGCCGAAGATGTAGATCGCGATGAAGATCGCCTCCAGGAAGAAGAAGAGGCCCTCGACCGCAAACAGCACGCCGAACACCTCGCCGAAGCGTCCGGTGAACGCAGGCCAGAGGAGCCCGAACTCGAAGGAGAGGACCGTTCCGGTGACGGCGCCGACAGCAAACGTCACCGCCACCGCTTTCGACCAGCGTTGCGCGAGCCTGAGCGCATCGGGATCGTCGTGGCGCAGGCCCCGGTAGTTCGCGACGAGCATCATGAACGGCAGTGCGACGCCCAGTGACGCGAGAATGATGTGGAAGCCGAGTGTGAACGCCATCTGGCTTCTTGCCGCCTCGAGTGTCGACGCGAGCATCGGCGCCGCGGTCACGGGCTACTCCCTTTCCACGGTGATCCGCCCGGCCCGCTGGTGGGTGAAGGTGGCGCCCGCCCAGTCCACGACGGCTTTCGCACGATCCTCGTTGGTCGGAAGCAGGGCGAGATGCACCGTGGCCCAGGCGAACTGGGCCTTCGTTCCCGTCATCGTCTTCCCACCGAGCATCTGCACGACCGCCGCCCGTCGTCCGATCGCGGCCATCGTCCCCTTGTCCTTGTACTTGAAGGGCTTGGTCTCCTTGCCGGCGATCCGGCGGGCGATCTGCTCACCGGCGTGCTCTCCCGACTGGAGCGCGACCGAGCCGAGCTGAGGGAGGACCTGCTCGGTCTTTGCGTCCACGATCGCGGCAATGTCGCCGAGCGCATAGACGTCAGGGTGTTCGGGGATCGTCAGGTCGGGTCCCACGCCGATCCGGTTCCCCCGCTGAAGCTCGAGCCCGAGGCTCTGCACGAGCGCGTTTCCCTGCAGCCCGGCGCCCCAGATCAGTGTGTGCGCCTTCAGCTCCGCTCCGTCCTTGAGCGTGACGCGAGTCGGGCCGACCGATGCGACCATCGCTCCCGTCTTTACCTCAACGGTGCGATCGGTCAGCGCCTTGGCGGTGTATTCACGGATCTTCGGCTTGAACATGGAGAAGAGCTCCGGGCCGGCCTCGACGAGGATCACCCTCGCGTCATCCTGGGAGAGCGTCGGGTAGTCCTTGGCGAAATCAGCGCGGTAGAGCTCTGCGACCGCTCCGGCTGTCTCGACGCCGGTTGGGCCTCCGCCGACGATGACGACGTTCAGCGCGCCGTCCTCGACGAGGCTCGGGTCACGCTCGGCCGCTTCCCAGCGCTCGAGCAGGTGGTCCTTGAGGCGGACGGCGTTCGGGAGCGTGTACATCGGGAACGCGTGCTCGGCGGCGCCCTCCGTCCCGAAGAAATTGACCTCGGCGCCGAGCCCGAGGACGAGGTAGTCGTAGGACAGCGGCGAGATCTCCGCGAAGGTGACCTTCCGCGCGCCCAGGTCGATCGCCGTCACCGTTGCCTTGTGGACGCTCGTGTTCTCCTGCTCCTCGAGCAGGTCACGGAGAGAGTGGCCGACCGCTGTCTGCTCGAGGAGCCCGGTCGCGAGCTGGTAGAGAAGCGGCTGGAAGGTGTGGTAGTCGTGGCGGTCGACCACCACGACCTCCGTGTCGGCGTCCTCGAGCTTCTTGGCTGCGCCGACTCCGGCGAAGCCTCCGCCGAGGATGAGGACACGTGGACGTGTTGTGCTCATGTCATTCCTCCGAAGTGAACGTCTAGCCGACGATTCGCATCTCGTAGCGGGCGATCTTTCCCTCACGAATCGTCAGCTCGATCCGGCGATCGCGCGCATAGGCGAACTCGCCATCCTCCCGCATCGAGTAGATCTCGTGGACATCCGAGATGACGCGGCCCTCGCCCAGATCGGTCAGTCCGGTCTCTTCGAACTCGATGCCGAGGCGGTGCTTCGGCGTCAGCCAGGTCAGCCGGTCGCGAACCTCCTCGATCCCGTGGAGATCGGTTTGCGGCGTCAGCCAGGCGACGTCTGGAGCGAGGAACGGAAAGAGTGCGTCCCGCTCTCCGGTCTTCGCAGCAACCGCGAGTGTCTCGAGGAACTCCTTCGCGACCTGCAGGTCGTGCGCGGTCATGGTCCGATCCCCCAGGTCGCCGTCGCGGCCTCGCCCGGCTCCAGGACGAGTAGGCCGTCTCCCGAGCGAAATGCATTCGGAGCGCACGTCATCGGCTCGACGGCGAGGCTGCGGCGCGCCACGTCCGGCAGCGGATCACCGGTGAAGAGCTGCAGGTACGTGTAGGCCTCGTCCACCCAGAGCGAAACCGTGGATCCGGAGTCGGGATCGGTCAGTTCCACGCGGGCGAGCCCATCTGCGTCCCGCTCGAGGTCGGTGAAGGCGTGGTCGAGTCTCGTCGGCCCGATCGGCTTCGCCTTGCCGAAGTCGTAGCCCGTGCCCTCGATCGGCTCTGAGGCCACCGGGATCCCGCGATCGTTCGTGCGCAGAACTGTCCGGCCGGGCGCTCGGAGCTCCAAGGGGTCGACCGTCTCGGTCCCGAACGTCACGTAGGGATGCATCCCGCTCCCGTACGGGCACTCCTCACGGCCGACGTTGGTCGCGGTGGTCGTGACGCGCAGCCCCTTCTCGTCGAGCGCGTACTCGATCCGAAGCGAGAGCGAGAACGGATAGCCGGGCTGGGGGCGTAGCGCGTGCTCGAGGACGACCCGGTCGTGTTCCCGCTCCGCCGTCGCCCAGGAGACCCAGCGAACGAGGCCGTGGATGGCGTTGCGGGCCTCGATCTCGTTGATCGGCAGCTGGTGCTTCGTTCCGCGGAACTCGTAGGCCCCGTCCTCGATTCGGTTCGGCCAGGGCATGAGGACCTGCCCGCGGCCGGCCCCAGCCATTTCATCGGGCGCGTACCCGTCGAGCACGTCGCGGTCCCCGACCGTGTAGGAACGGAGACCCGCTCCGACCTCGACGACGACGACCCGGTGATCGCCGGCGTGTATCTCGATCTGTTCCCCGGACGGAGACGCACTCGGCATCAGGCCGCGAGGCGCTCCAGCATGTGGTCGCCGACCCTGAGCGCGTTCGCCATCGCGGTCAGCGCCGGATTGACGGCCCCGATCGAGGGAAAGAAGCTCGTGTCCACGACGTAGAGGTTGTCGAGCTCGTGCGCCTGGCAGTCGGTGTTCAGCACCGAGTCGGCGGGATCGGAGCCGAACCGGCACGTTCCCGCCTGGTGCGCGCAGCCCGCTTCAGGGATGTCGTTCTTCATGTAGGCGAACCGGTGGACGAGGTGCCCCGGGTTCATGTCCAACTCCCCGACCATCGACTTCACCTTCTCGTACAGCCGCTTCCGCGCCTCGGTATTCGTCTCGGAATAGCTGAGGGTGAGTTTGCCGTCGCTGTTGACGGTAACGCGGTTGTCGGGCCGGGGTAGATCTTCGGTGGACAGCCAGAAGTCGATCGCGTGGCGGGCGATGCGCTCGAGCGTCCACTGGGGGGCCAGCTTGGTCTCGACCGGCTTCTCTCCTCGAAACATGGGCGCCTGCGACTTCCCCACCATCTGGACGTTGCCGAGCGGGTAGTCGAAGTCGTCCGAGCCGAAGTAGAAGTCGTTCAGCCCAAGCGTCTTCTGGTAGGTGGTGGCATTCTCCTCGCGCGAGAGGGCGAGCACGGCGGCGCTGTCGTGGAACATGAAGTTGCGACCGACCTGGTCGGAGCCGTTTGCGAGTCCGTTCGGGTGCTTGTCGGTGGCGGAATCGAGCAGGAGCTTCGCCGAGTTGGCGGCTCCGCACGAAACGACGACGAGCTCGCCGGCGAACGTCTCGGTCTCTCCCTCGTGCTCGACGACGACGCCGGTCACGGCGGTGCCGGGCTCGTTCGTCTGTAGCCGGACCGCCTTCGCGTTCGTCAACAGGGTGACGTTCGAATGCTCGAGGGCCGGGCGCACAGCGATGACCTCGGCGTCCGACTTCGCATGGACGAGGCAAGGGAAGCCGTCGCAGTTGGCGCAGCGCACGCACCTCGAGTAAGGCGGGTTCGACTCGTCGAGCAGGATCCCGCATGGCGCGTGGAACGGGTGGTAGCCGGCGGCGGCCAGGTCGTCCGAGAGCTCCTGGATGCGAGCTTCGTGCGAGACCGCCGCGTACGGATAGTCGCCGCTTGCATGCGGCTCGGTCGGATCCTCGCCTCTTGCTCCGTGAACCTGGTAGAGCTGTTCCGCCTTCGTGTAATACGGCTCGAGCTCCTCATAGGAGATGGGCCATGCGGGCGACAATCCATCGTGGTGCTTGAGCTCGCCGAAATCCTCCTCGCGGAGCCGGTAGAGCGCTGCGCCGTAGAGTTTCGTCGCCCCGCCGACGAAGTAGTGGATCTGCGGTTGAAACGGCTTTCCCTTCGCGTCGTACCAGGTGTCCTCGGAGACGTAACGGTTGTCGACGAACACGCTCTGTGCCAGCCAGTTCTCCGGCTCTCGCGGGAGCCAGTCCCCGCGCTCGAGCAGCAGGATTTTCTTGCCTGACGGCGCCAGATGATGGGCTAGCGTCCCGCCACCTGCGCCCGTACCGATGATGATCACGTCATAGGCGTCCATGCGACCTCCTTACGCTGGGCCTGGGACCGCTGAGCCAGGCGCAGCCGACTCGCCGGCCGCGGTAAGCGGCTTTGTCACGTCCTCGAGGGACTTCCCTTCGGCATTGACCCCGAAGATGATCTCGATGATCCCCCCGAAGATCATGATCCCTCCGCCGACGAGGTAGCCGATGAAGAGGCCCGTACGGCTCTGGCCGTCCCCGATCAGCCACCCGTAGAAGGCTGGCCCGAGCGCGCCGAAGAGCTGGGCGATTGCGAAGAAGACCGCGATCGCCTCCGCGCGGATCTCGATCGGCCACGTCTCGCTGACCGTGAGATAGGCGGAGCTGGCTCCGGCGGAGGCGAAGAAGAAGATCACGATCCAGACGAACGTCTGCGAGTTCGCCGTCAGGTCGCCGTTGTCGAAGAGCCAGCCACTGATCGCGAGCAGGACGCCCGAAAGGATGTAGGTGCCGGAGATCATCTTTTTCCGCCCCACCGTGTCGAAGAGAGGGGCGAGCAGCAGCGGCCCCAGCAGGTTGCCGACCGAGAAGGCGAGACCGTAGAGGGGCACCCTGGTCGCGCTCACCCCGTAGAACTGCGTGAGCACGAGTGCGTACGTGAAGAAGATCGCGTTGTAGAGGAACGACTGCGTGATCATCAATGTCGCGCCGAGGACGGCCCGCTTCGGGTACTTGTGGAACACGAGTCCGAGGAAGCGGAGATAGCCGTACTGCTTCTCGGGCGTGAGCTCGAGCGCCATCTCGTCCGAGACCGCCTCGAGGGTCTGGCCGGACTTGATCACTTGCTCTTCGATCTTGGCGATATTCCTTTCCGCCTCTTCCAGGCGCCCGTGGGTCATGAGCCAGCGCGGGCTCTCCGGCAGGGTGCGTGCGACGACGATCACGACGATGGCGAGCACGGGGCCCATCAGGAACGCCAGGCGCCAGCCGACGTTGACGGCGAAGGCGTTCAGGAAGATCAGGGACGCGAACGAGCCGATGATCGCCCCGGCCCAGTAAGAGCCGTTGATCCAGATGTCGACCCGGCCGCGGTACTTCGACGGCATCATCTCGTCGATCGCCGAGTTGATCGCTGCGTACTGGCCGCCGATGCCCATGCCCGCGATGAAACGCGTGGCATAGAAGAACACGAGCCAGCCGGCGTGGTGGCCGGTGACGAATGCGGCGAGCCCGGTGCCGCAGAGATAGAGGAGCAGGGTCACGACCAGCAGGCGCTTGCGGCCGAGCTGGTCGGACATCCGGCCGAACACGAGCGCGCCGAGGACCTCTCCCAGCAGGTAGATCGACGCGATGAGGCCGATTTCCGTCGAGCTCATCCCAAGCGTGTCGGGCTTTTGGAGCACCCCCACGACCGAGCTCGAGATCGTGATCTGGAGGCCGTCGAGAATCCAGGCAGCTCCGAGTCCGGCCACCATGCGGGTGTGGAACGGCGACCAGCTCAGGCGGTCAAGCCGCGCGGGGATCGTGCTGCGAATTGCTCCGGCTGTGGTCGTCGCGCTCAATATTCAGCCAGCATTTCGGGGACGATGATCCGCGCCGCCGCCTCGATCAGCGCGAGGTGGGAGAACGCCTGCGGGAAGTTGCCCAGGTGGCGGCCGGTCGCGGCGTCGAACTCCTCGGCGTAGAGGCCGAGCGGCGAGGCAACTCTGAGCAACCGCTCCATGAGGTCGCGCGCTTGCTGAAGCTCGCCGACGATCGCGAGCGCGGACACGAGCCAGAAGGAGCAGATGAGGAAGGTGCCTTCCTTACCGGAGAGCCCGTCGTCGGTCTCATCCGTCTTGTAGCGGAGGACGTAGCCGTCCTCGGTGAGCTCGTTGGCAATTGCCTCGACCGACTTGCGCAGGAGGTTGTCGTCGTCGGGGAGGAAGCCGAAGATTGCTGCAAGGAGGGTGGAGGCGTCGAGGGCCTCCGTCTCGTAGTGCTGGCGCAGCACACCTCCCTTGGCGCCGTGCTCAAGGATGTCCGCGTGGATCTCGTCAGCGACGCCGCGCCACTTCGCCTGCAGCTCAGGATCGCCGCGAATCTCGGCGACCTGGGCGGCTCGGTCGAGAGCGACCCAGCACATGAGCTTCGATGACACGTAGTGCTGCGGCTTGCCGCGCGCCTCCCAGATTCCCTGGTCGGGATTCCTCCAGACGCCGGTTGCGCACTCGGCCTGCGTCTGCACGATCGGCCAAAGCCGTCGGGGCAGGCGTCCGCTGTGGCGCGTGTGCAGGAGGACGGAGTCGAGCACCGCGCCGAAGACGTCGTTCTGGCGCTGGTCGAACGCGCCGTTCCCGATCCGCACCGGCCTTGCGCCCGCATATCCGGTGAGATCGTCCAGCGTCGACTCGGTCAGGTCGCGCCGCCCATCGATCCCGTACATGATCTGCAGCGAGCCGTCGCCGGTCGGCTCGAGGTCGGCGACAAACTCCATGAACTCGTCCGCTTCCCAGTTCAGGTTGAGGAAGTGGAGCGCCTGGAGCGTGAACGTCGTGTCGCGGATCCACGTGTAGCGGTAGTCCCAGTTCCGCTCCCCGCCCGGAGTCTCCGGGAGCGACGTCGTGAGTGCCGCGACAGTCGCTCCGGTAGGCATGTACGTGAGCCCCTTGATCGCGAGGGTGGAACGCTGAATAGGGTCGCGCAGCCGGTGATCCGGGATTCGCGCGGTGCTGAGCCATGCGCGCCAGTACCGAATCGTCGCAGCGATGCGCTTTTCGGCGTCCTCGAGACTCTCGGGGACCGCGAGCCCTTCCGCCCAGGAGAGAGCGCAGAATGCGCGGTCACCCGCGTGGAGCACGTGGCGGCCGCGCACGCGATCGCCCTCGATCCCGAGCGCGAGGTCGGAGCTGAGTCGGAAGGTCTGCCCGGCTCCGGTCGCGTCGGCGGTGTTCCGGTCTCCGTCGCCCATCTTCCACTCCGCCGCTGCGCGCCCGTAGTCGAACGCCGGCTCGCACACGACCTCGACCTCGACGTGGCCTTCGAGGCACTCGACGGTGCGGACGAGCATGTGGTCGGCGTCCTCATCCGCCGGCGGACGCGTGTGTGGGGTCACCTTGTCTTCGTGATCCCATGGCCCGATGGTCAACGCGTCGCGGACCTGGATCCAGCCGGACGGGGTCTTCCAGGTCGTCAGTAGGACGTTGGTACCCGGCTCGTACACCCGAGCCGTCGGGTGGTTGATCCCGAACGGCGCAAAACGAAAGAAGCCGGCCTGGCGGTCGAGCAGATTTCCGAAGACGCTCGGCGAGTCGAAGGAGGGGAAGCAGAGCCAGTCGATCGCCCCGTCCGCCGCGACGAGCGCGCCCGTGTGGCAATTGGACAGGAACGCGTAGTCCGCGATAGGCGGGAAGGGCGACGGTGCGGCTGCGCTCTGCGGCGCGGCGGGCTGGGTGGATGCCTTGGCGTTCATGATGCGATCCACGGTCCGCGCCAGGTGCCGTAGCCGGACAAAAGCTCGTTCGCCTCGTCCGGCCCCCAGGAGCCCTGTGCGTATGTCTGAACCGGTGAGGGCGAGTCGAGGAGCGGCTGGAAAACGCGCCACGTCTCCTCAACCGCGTCTTGACGGGTGAAGCGGGTGCTCTGACCGACGAGCGCCGCGTGGAGGAGCACCTCGTACGGCGTGGCGCCTTCGCCCCCTTGCTCGGCGAACTCGAGGTCCATGTGCACCTGCCCGGGCCCGTCGGCACGGTAGGCCTCGAGCTCTGCGCGAAGCCCGGTCGACGGGTCGAGCTTCACGACGAGCTGGTTCGGCTCCATGCTCTGGTCGAAGGCCTTGAAGCCGAGGTGGGGCGGCCGCTTGAACACGAGCCGGAGCTCGGTCTGCGTCGCCGGGAGGCGCTTTCCTGTGCGTATGAAGAAGGGCACGCCGGCCCAGCGCCAGTTCTCGATCTCGAGGCGCAACGCGGCGTAGGTCTCGGTCGTCGAGTCGGCCGCGACGCCGTCGATCGAGAGATACCCGTCGTACTGGCCGCGGACGTAGTGCGACGGGTCGGCCTCCTTGACCGCGCGAAAGAGCCCGACCTGTGCGTCCTTGACGGTCTGTGGGTCTCCTCGGGCCGGCGCTTCCATCGCGCAGAGGGAGACGACTTGCATGAGGTGGTTCACGACGACGTCGCGCAGCGCTCCCACGGGGTCGTAGAAATGGCCACGGTCCTCGACGCCGAAGTCCTCCGCCATCGTGATCTCGACCGAGGCGACGTAGTTGCGGTTCCACACCGGCTCGAAAATGGAGTTCGCAAACCGCAGGTAGACGATCTCGTCGATGCCCATCTTCCCGAGGTAGTGGTCGATCCGGTAGAGCTGATCCTCGCGGATGGACTCATGCAGCTCGTCGGCAAGCGCGCGGGCCGATTCGAGGTCGTGGCCGAACGGCTTCTCGACCACCACGCGTGCGTTCTTGGTGAGACCCGCGTCTGCGAGCCCCTTCACCACTCGGCCGAAGAGAAACGGCGGGATCTCGAGATAGAAAACCGGAAGAGCAGCCCCCTTGATCGCGTCGGCGACGCGACCGTAGGTCGCGTCGTCCCCGAAGTCGCCGGCGACGTACGAGAAGCGCCCCGCAAGGCGCTCGAACACGTCCTCGTCGAGATCCTCGCCGCTGGCGACGATCGACTCTCGCGCACGCTCGACGAGCTGGTCGACCGACCAGTCGTCGACTGCGACTCCGAGGATCGGGCAGTCGAGGATGCCGCGCTGCTCGAGCCGGTAGAGCGAGTGGAAGGTCATGACCTTCGCCAGATCCCCAGTGATCCCGAAGATCACCAGATGGTCGGCGCTCGCCGTGTCCGTCACTGCTCGTCCTCCCGCAGTTGCTCGAGCGAGACGAGCTCGAGGCCGAGCTCCTCGATGCGCTCGATGAAGCCGTGCAGCTGCGCCTGGTCTTTCACCTGGCCCGTCAAGACCGTCTCTCCTCTCGTTCGCTCCATGTCCATGCCGTCAAAGAGGTAGGCGAAGCGCTCGTCCAATTCGCCTCGAACGGCGAGCCTGTACGTCGCGCTCTTCACCGCGCCCGATCCCATTTCGCAGCGTGAGCGTCTCGCGCGGATAGGTGACGCGGGCGGCCTTCGCCCCGGTTCACCTAGGTGGACTTCGGCGCGCTACCTAGATAAGAGCGAGCGTCCGCGCCACTCTGATTGCCTCGCGGCGAGACGAAGCGCCGAGCTTGCGGTAGATCGACTTCGTATGGCTGTGAATGGTGTTGTGGGAGAGGTAGAGCTCCCGGCCGATCTCACGCTCGGACAGCGGCCCGTTGAGCATGCGGAGCACAGCTCGCTCCCGTTCCGTCAGCTCGGGCGTGGCGTTGCCGCGCCGGGAACGGGGAGGCGGCTGGAGGGCCTGCAGACGCTCGCGCAGGACTCCTGGATCGCGACATAGCCCGATCGCGTCCTCGGCCTCTTTGATCGCCGCGGCGGCCGCGTCGTCTCGGCCGAGCGCTCTGAGGAAGCGAGCCTGGAGGATCAAGCCGTTTGCGAGATCGAGCGGCGAGCCGAACTTTCGCAGGACGGAGACTCCACGCGCGAACGCCGGAAGCGCTTCGTCGGGCCGCCCGTTAGCCGCTAGGGAGGCACCCACCGCGATGTCCACCTCGCCCTTGATCCGGCCGACGTCGTGCAGGTCGGCGAGACGTCGCACTTCCTCGGCAAGCCGTCGCTGCTGGACCGTATCGCCACTCTCCCCCGCGATCAGCGACCTGTGCGCAAGCGCCGAAGCCGCAATCAACCAGCGCCCGTCCCTTTGGCCGACTTCGACAGCCTCGGCGAACCAGCGATCCGCGGTCGCAAGGTCTCCGCGGTGATAGGAGCCGAGGGCGAGCGACCAGCAGACGGTTGCCCTGAACGGCGAGTCCTGAGCTTCGAGCTCCGCGGCGCGGAGTGCGCTTTCGTAGCCCGAGCCCACATCCTTCCACGGAAAGGCCGCGCGCACGGTATCCAGCCCCGCGTCCCGGGACCCGGGGTCGTCGGGCTCGCGTGCGATTCCTGCCTGCACGAGAAGCAGCCGCGGCCTCTCCTGCACGACGTCGGGCGGCAACCGCTCGAGCCAGCCGGCAACGAGGGCGTGACGGCCGGCCGCGGCCAGATCGCTCCACGTCGCGGCGATGAGGTCGGCAGCGTCGTCTAAAAGGCCCGCGGCGAGTGCATGGGCGATCGCCTGCTCGGGACGGCCGTGGACGCGGTGCCAGGCGTGGGCGCGGCGATGGAGTGTCGGGACGAGCTCCGGCTCACGATGCTCCAGCTCGACGCGCAGGAGCTGGGCGAAGAGACGGTGGAAGCGGAACCACTCGTTTTGCCCGTCCATCGGGACGAGGAAGAGGTTCGAGCGCGAAAGCCCGATGAGCTGCTCGCGCGATCCGTCTTGCGCGAGCGTGGCGTCGCAGAGTGGGCCGCTCAGGCGCTCCAGGATCGAAGAGCGAAGCATGAGCGTCCGGAGCTCGGGACTGTGCGCATCCAGCACCTCGTCCACGAGGAAGTCGATGACGTGGCGGTTCGCTCCGCCGAACTCCCGGGCGAACGCGCCGCGATCCTCGACGCCGCCGAGTGACAGGGCCGCGAGGTATATCCCGGCCGGCCAGCCTTCGGTGCGCTCGACCAGCAGCTCGATGTCGGCCCGGGCGAGGTCGAGCCCGAGCCTTTCATTGAGAAGCTCCTCCGTCTCGTCCACGGTGAACCGGAGATCGTCGGCACGCACCTCGAGGAGCTCGCCCCGCGCGCGCAGCGTTCCGAGCGGGAGGCCCGGTTCGTTTCGAGAGGCGAGGACGAGGCAGAACGTAGACGGCGCGTGCTCGATCAGCCAGGCGACCGTGTCTCGTGCCGCCCCGCTCGAGATCCGGTCGAAGTCGTCGAGGATGAGGAGGACATCACCCTGGTCGGAAAGCTCGTTCACAAGCTCGGGAAGCATGAGATCGACGATCCGCTCCGGGTCGACGTCGCCGGGCGAAGGCGACTCAACCAGCCCGGGGCAGGCTTGCCGGAGGGCTTTCAGCGTATGAGCCCAGAGGACGACGGGGTCGTTGTGCTCGTGCTCGAGGCTGAGCCACGCGATGGACCTCTTCGGCGCCTCGACTTCGTGCCACGTCCCGAGCAGCGTCGTCTTCCCGGACCCCGCGGGCGCCGCGACCACGACGAGCTTCACGCCCGGCGCGGGCCGCAGCCGCTCGAGTAGCCGCTCGCGCACGATGGTCTGTTCACGGGCAACGGGAGGGTCGAGCCTGGTCACAGCCAGCGGTGGGGTAACTGATCGGCCGCGAGCCGCCATGCTCGCCATTCCTCTCCTCTCCCGACCCCTCGGTCACGGCCAAGGCTACCGAGGTGATGCGTGAAATCAAGGGGGAAGGGGTTGCTGCTCACCACATGTTCACCCAGGTGAACCCGGAACTGCCCGGCGCCGCTCACCTACCGATAAACGAAACTCGCTGGCGCCGTGGCGACACGTGCCGAGAACTCCGTCGTCTACGCTGCCGGTGCTGTCCAGGGAATCGTGCTGGTCACGTTTCCGGCTGCGAGCACGATCTTCACCGACCCTGACGAGTACGACCTTTCCAACACGCAGTACGGCGTGCTCTTTCTCCCGCAGGTGGCGACGGCGATCACTGCGTCGCTGCTTGCCGCATCGCTTACGAAGCGGCTGGGGACGAAGCGGGTCTACGTGGCCGGTCTGGCTTGCGGCCTGGTCTCGATGGCGCTGCTCATCCTCAGTCAGTTCTTCGAGTCGAACACAGCCGTCGCCTTTCCGCTGCTTCTCGTAGCGACCGCTTTTCTCGGAGCCGGTTTCGGCCTCACTGTTCCTGCACTCAACACGCTGACTGCCGCTTTCCATCCAGAGAGCGTCGCCTCGTCGGTTCTCGTTCTGAACGCGCTCCTGGGGCTCGGAACCGCGCTCGCGCCGGTTTTCGTGGCGATCTTCGTGGGGCTCGGCTTCTGGTGGGGCCTTCCGCTGACCTCTGCGATTTTGATCTCCCTGCTCGTTTTGAGAAGCCTCCCGCTTCCTCTCGGGACGGAGGCGCCCTCGGCGATCGGCCCGGCGCCGACGACGACGGGGATCCCGGCCCGCTTCTGGATGTACGCGGGCTTTGCCGTTCTCTACGGCGTGTGCGAGACCGTCAACGGAAACTGGTCCCAGCTGGACATGACCAGCGAGCTCGGCGCCTCGACCACAACGGCCGCGGTCGCGCTGACGGCCTTCTGGGCCATGGTCACAGTCGGGCGCGTTCTCTTCGCGGCAATCGACCGCTGGCTCCCGCTCCGCACCACCTACCACGCCCTCCCGTTTTTGCTCGCGAGCACGTTCGTGCTCATCTCCCTCCTGCCGGACGGCTCGACCGCAGCGGGAATCGCGGCCTTCGGCCTGGCCGGGCTGGGCTGCTCGGCGCTCCTGCCGCTGACGATCGGGTTCGGGCAGGACGAACTCTCGGCGTTCGCGGCCGGCCTCGCGGGAGGAGTCATAGCCTTCTACCAGCTGGGCTACGGCGTCGCTGCCTTCGGCGTGGGGCCACTTCTCGACAGCGGGGTGTCGCTTCCGACGGTCTACGCGTTCAGCGCCGGGATCGCGATTGCCATGGGGCTCGTGTCGTTCGGGGTGACTCGTGCTCCGGTTTCCCGGCTCGCTCCCGCGGATTAGGGTGGACCGATGAACGCGGCCGCCGACCGAGGTACGACCGCTCCCGCCCGGGGCGGGCTCGTCCTGACGGCCCTGATCCTCGTCGCAGCGGTCGCGAATCTCAATCTGGCCGTGGCGAACGTCGCGCTGCCCTCGATCGGCGAGCACTTCGACTCGAGCCAGACGGCGCTCGATCTCGTCGCGGTCGGGTACTCGCTGGGGCTGGCCTGCTCGGTTCTCTGGCTCGGGGCGCTGGGAGACCGCTACGGCCGCAAGCTGATGCTGATCGCCGGCACCGCCCTCGCGATCCCGGCCTCGCTCGTCGCCGCGTGGGCGCCATCGGACATCGTGCTCATTGTCGCCCGCATCGGCGGCGGCTTCGCCGCCGGCATGGCCTATCCGACGACGCTCGCGCTCATCACGGCGCTTTGGGCAGGCCCCGGAAGGACGAAAGCGATCGCGCTCTGGTCGGGAATCGGCGGGGCGATCGCCGCGCTCGGTCCGCTCTGCTCGGGATTTCTCCTCGAGCACTTCTGGTGGGGCTCGGTGTTCCTCCTGACCTTGCCGCTCGCGGTCGTCGCGATTGTCATGGCCTTGCTGCTGGTCCCATCCCACGTGAACGAGAGCACCGAGCAAGTCGACAATCTGGGCGGAATCCTTTCGCTCGTCCTCGTGGGCGCGCTGATCCTCTCCATCAACTTCGCGCCGGTTCCGAACAAGGGAACGCTGACGATTGCACTCGCCCTCGTCGCGCTGGCCGCGCTCGCCCTCTTCTGCGTCCGCCAGCGCCGGGCTCCCAACCCGCTCTACGACCTCGACGTCGCGGCGCGCCCGCCGTTCTGGGTCGCAGCGTGCGCGGGGATCATCGTATTCGGCTCGCTGATGGGAGCCATGTTCGTCGGCCAGCAGTTCCTGCAGAACGTCCTCGGCTACTCGACGCTGGAAGCCGGCCTCGCGATCCTGCCCGCAGCGTTCTGCATGGTACTCGTCGCGCCCCGCTCGGCGAAGCTCGTCGAGGTGCGAGGGGCCCGTTTGACCCTTCTCTTCGGCTATGTCTTCGTCGTCCTCGGCTTCATCACGATGCTCATCCTCTGGAAGGAAGACATCTCCTACTGGAAGGTGGGACTCGGCTACGCCCTCGTCGGAATCGGGGTCGGGCTCGCCGGCACTCCCGCCTCGCACTCGCTGACCGGTTCCGTGCCCGTGCGGCGGGCGGGGATGGCGTCCGGCACCGCAGACCTTCAGCGCGATCTCGGCGGCGCGGTGATGCAGTCCATCTTCGGCGCGCTTCTGACCGCGGGCTACGCGTCGGCTGCCTCGAGCCAGATTGCCGCTTCGAACCAGTCCGTCTCGGATAACGTGGCCGGCCAGCTCACGAAGTCCTTCGACGGCGCGGAGGCGATCGCGCAGGAGTATCCGCAGCACGCGAGTCAGATCACCGCAGCCGCGAAGACCTCGTTCCTGCAGGGAGACCAGTGGGCCTACATCGCCGGGATCGTGGCGGTGCTTCTCGGGGCAGTGATCGTCGCGCGCTTCTTCCCGCGCTTCGCGCGTGAGCAGGAACTGCTCGCCGCCTATCAGGGCGAGAACGTGATGGCCGCGCAGCAGGAACCCGGAGCGGCTCCTGCGACACCGAGCCCCGCGTGACAGGTGCCCCGTCCGGGCCGCGCGAGGAGCGGCTCATCCTCGAGCCCCGCTGGCCGATCGCCGTCACGCTCGGCTTCTTCATCGCCGTGTCGATCATCCTGCGGCTCGCGGTACCGCACCGTTCGTCCCTGGGGCCGGACTGGCTGCTCCCGGCCATAGAGATCGGATTGCTGGTGCTTCTGCTCGCGGCGGACCCGGCGAGAGTGGCCGGGCGCAGGCGCTGGCTCAGGCGGCTCGCGATCGCACTGGTAAGCCTGCTCGGCTGTGCCGCGCTCACCTCGACGGTGAAGCTGATCGTCGACCTTGTCGAGGGCACGAAGGTGACCAACTCTGCGAGCGATCTCCTCGCCTCGGGCGCGGTGATCTGGCTCGGTAACGTCCTCGTCTTCAGCCTCTTCTACTGGCTCATGGACAGCGGCGGGCCGCTCGCGCGCTACCGGGCAGAACGTGCGTATCCGGACTTCGCCTTCACGCAGCAGATGAGCCCCGAGCTCGCGCCACCCGGGTGGAGTCCACAGTACGTCGACTACCTCATCCTCGGGCTGACGACGTCCACGGCATTCAGCCCCACTGATGTGATGCCCATGGCCTGGTGGGCGAAGCTCACGATGGCGTTGCAGTCGCTCATCTCGCTGACGGTCGTCGGACTCGTGATCGCTCGCGCGGTCAACGTCTTCTCCTGATGGAGCCGTTGAGCAGACGGCAGCAGCTGGTCGAGCTGTTCTCCACCGTCCTGCTCGCCGTTGCCGCCGTCGCGACGGCGTGGAGCACCTACCAGTCCACCCAGTGGAGAGGCGAGCAGGCGGTGAGCACGAGCAAGGCGACGGCGGCGCGCATCGAGTCGTCTGAAGCGGCCACTCACGCGGGCCAGCTGACGCAGGTCGACATCGCCACGTTCGTCCAGTGGACCGATGCGCACCTGACTGGGGATGACGAACTCGCAGCCTTCTACCGCCGCCGCTTCCGGCCGGAGTTCGAGCCGGCGTTCGACGCGTGGCTCGCGACGAAGCCGTTCACGAACCCAGACGCACCGCTGACCCCATTCGCCATGCCGGAGTACCGGGTCTCCGAGTCGCTCCGAAGCTCCGAGCTGAACGCGCAGGCAGGCGAGCACTCGAACGACGCGGAGTCCGCCAACCAGCGCGCGGATAACTACGTTCTTGCGGTGGTCATGCTCGCGTCCGCGCTCTTCTTTGCGGGGATCTCGACGAAGCTCCACGAGGAGCGGCAGCGTGAGGCGCTTCTCGCTCTCGGATGGCTCATCTTCTTCGGCACGGCGATCTGGCTGAGCACGTCCCCGGTGGAGATCTCGGTCTGAGGTCGAGCTAGGCCGTCTGCGGGTGGGGAGGAGCGGCCGGGCGATCGGCCGGCTCCTCGGCCTCCCGGGCTCCTTCGGAGACAGATGCGATCAGCACCGCGCCGAAGAGCGCGAGTGCGAGGCCGAGGATGGCGAGAACGACATGCCAGGCCGGCGGCTGGTCGAGCCGCTCCTCGAGCACGAGAACGCCGAGCATGACGCTGACCACCGGGTTCGTCACCGAGACCGTGGCCACGGACGTGACGAGCTTGCCCGTCGCTAGTGAGATCTGCTGGATGTAGAAGCCGCCCAGCCCGCCGATCGCCATCATCCAGAGCTCCCAGCCCTCGAGGACGCTCGCCGCGCCGTCCGAATGCAGTTGCTCGACGACCGGTTTCATCAAGGTCGCCGACACCCCGTACATGATCCCGGCGATCGTGCCGTAGACCGCGGCCTGAGCGGAGACATCGCCTCGGCGTCCGAAGAGAAGAAGACAGGCGCAGATCGTTCCGAGGACGACGAACGCGGAGAGCCATGCTGAGCCGGGCGCGTTGTCCACGCCGCCTGCCGGGTCGCCGAAGCTTGCGAAAACGGCGAGCCCGGCGACGACGACGACCGCGCCGAGGATGTGCCGCCGTGTGATCGTCTGGTTCGTCAGGAAGTACCCGAGCGGCATCGCCCAGATGACCGTCGTGACGAGCAGCGGCTGGATGATCGCGACCCGCCCGCGGTCGAGCGCCGCCGCCTGTAGGAGCACACCCACCATCTGGGCGCCGAGACCGACGAGCCAGACTGTGTTCGTCAAAAGCTTGGCGAAGGCTCTCGGGCTTCCCCCGGCGATGTGGGAACCGACCGTCGCCCGTTGCCAGAGCGTCGCCGCCAGGGCGAACGAGAAGGAGGCGAGAATCGCCAGGAACGCGGCTACCTGATCCAATGCAGGTCCCATGATCCCGAAAAAGCGGGCGGCCGTTCAACCCGCGACATGATCTTCGTTCTCGCGGTCGTCCTCGCCGTCTTCGTCGTTCCCGCACCGTGGGGTCTCGTACTCGTCGGCGTGGCGGCCGTGATCGAGATCGGCGAGACGTTCTTCTGGATCTGGCTCTCCCAGCGCCACCGCGTGAAGATGGGCGCCGAGACCATGCTCGGCGCGCGGGCCGAAGTGGCGTCCGCATGCCGGCCGGAGGGGCAGGTGCGCATCCAGGGAGAGCTCTGGCGCGCGCGCTGCGAGGACGGGGCGGACCAGGGGGCCTGGGTGCGGGTGGTCGAGCGCGACGGCCTGACCCTTCTCGTCGAGCCCGAATAGCGTGCATGATCCCGCCGATGGCGTCCATCCACGACGTACCACCGGACGCGTTCAATTACAGCTGGGACAACTCGATCGAGCCTGCGCTCGAGATCGAGTCGGGCGAATCCGTGCAGCTGCACGTGCGCGATGCATCGGACGAGCAGATCCACAAAGGCTCCGGTGCCGAGGACGTTGCGAAGCTCGACTTTTCGCACGTGAACCCGGTCAGCGGCCCGATCTTCGTCAAGGGCGCCCAGCCGGGGGACGTGCTCGAGGCCGAGCTCCTCGCGTTCGACGCAAAGGACTGGGGCTGGACGGCGATCATCCCCGGCTTCGGTCTCCTCGCGGACGAGTTCCTGGACCCGTGGCTGCGGATCTCCGAGGTCGACGCGGCCGCGGGCAAGGTGCGCTTCGGGGAAAGGGTCACGCTTCCGCACCGGCCCTTCCCGGGCACGCTCGGGGTCGCTATGCCCGAGTCCGGCGAACATTCGATCGTGCCGCCGTCCCGCTTCGGCGGGAACATGGACGTCAAGCATCTCCGCACCGGGGTCAGCCTCTTCCTGCCTGTCGGCGTCGAGGGAGCACTGTTCTCCCTCGGCGACACGCACGCAGCCCAGGGCGACGGCGAGGTCTGCGGCACGGCGATCGAGACCGCCATGGACGTGATCCTCCGGCTCACGGTTCGGTGCGACCTCTCGATCGAGGCGCCGCAGTTCCACCTGCCGGCCGGCGCGGGGGTGGAGGACGCGCGGACGAGCTTCCACGTCTGCACCGGAGTCGGGCCCGACCTGATGGAAGCCTCGCGCGACGCCGTCCGCGCGACGATCGCCCACCTCGGCGACCGGTACGGGCTCGAGCGCGAGGAGGCCTACGCCGTGGCGAGCGTTGCCGCCGACCTGCGCATCCACGAGGTCGTCGACGCGCCCAACTGGGTCGTCGGCGCATTCATCCCGGAAGCCATCTTCGAAGGAGGTAGATGACGATGAGCGAGATTGCGGAACCAACTGCGGCGGCCGAGCGGCCTCGTGGCACCCTGCGCCGGGAGCTCCGCGTCTGGGAGGCCTTCGCGATCTCGATCGGCATCATGGCGCCCACCGCGGCGATGGCACTGAACGGCGTTGCGCCGGCGGGCATCGTCGGGCGGGCCGTCCCCCTGGCATTTCTCCTGGCGTCGATCGCGATCGCGCTCGTCTCGTACGCCTTCATCCGCCTGACGAGCTTCTTCAACCACGCCGGCTCGGCCTACGCGCTCGCAGGCGTGACGCTCGGGCCCCGCGCGGGCTTCTTCGCCTGCTGGGCATTGCTCGGCACGTACTCGGCCTTCCTCGCGGCCAACTTCGCCGAGATCGGGCTCTTCGGCGAGTCGTTCTTCAGCGGCATCGGGATCTGGGACAACCCCGACTGGGTGATTATCTCCCTCGTCGCTGCCGCGCTCATCTGGCTCTTCGCCTACAACGACATCAAGGCCGTGACACGCTCGCTCCTCGGCTTCGAGGCGATCTCGGTCGCGCTCGTCACCATCCTGATCATCGTCATCTACGTGAAGGTGATCGGCGGGAACGCGCCCAACGGGCAGGACTTCACGCTCAAGCCGTTCGTTCCGGCGGAGGGAGTCGGGTTGAGTGCGGTCGCGTTCGCATCGGTCTTCGGCTTCCTCTCCTTCGGCGGCTTCGAAGGAGCGGCCGCTCTCGGCGAGGAGACCAACAACCCGCGTCGCAACGTGCCGCTCGCCATCGCGGTGGCGGTCGGGTTCTGCGGCATCTTCTACACGCTGGTCATGCTCGGCCAGTCGCTCGGCTTCGGCATCGATGAGGCCGGGATCGACGCGTTTTCGAGCTCCTCGGCGCCGCTTGACGAGCTCTCGAAGAGCTACGTGGGTGACGGCATGGCCGACGCGATCAACCTCGGCGCGATGCTGAGCGCATTTGCCAGCGGGCTGGGCTGCGCGGTCGGCGCGGCAAGGCTCCTGTTCGCTTTGGGGCGCGACGGCTTCGTCACGACGCGGCTCGGTGACACATCACGGAGGACCGGCGCACCGATCGTCTCGCTCGCCGCCGTGATGGCTTTCGCCGTCGTCGTCGGCGTCGCACTCCGCATCAACGGGACGACGTCCGTGAACGCGTTCTTCTACATGGGGACGATCGGCGTCCTCAGCATGCTGGTCGCATACATCGTCGTGAACCTCGGAGCCATGAGGTTCCTCCACCTCGGCCGCCGCGAAGCGCTCTGGCGCGTGATCGTCCCGATCCTTGCGATCGTCGCGCTCGTCTACGTCATCTACAAGAACGTGTGGCCGAGGCCGGCGTATCCGTACGACAACTTCCCCCTCATGGTCGGCGGGTGGCTCCTGCTCGGGATCCTCATCACGCTCTTCTATCCTGGTCTGGCCCGCAGGATCGGGATCGGCCTGTCCGAGGCCGAAGGAATCAAGCCCTCCGACCACGAGGAGGTCGTGCATAGCGAGGTCTAGACCGGCATAGACTGAGCGCATGGCGACCGAGCCCGCCACGACCCGGCGCGGCGAGCTCCCCCCAGAGCTCGACGACCCACTATTCCGGCAGGCGCTCGGCCAGTTCGACGGCGCGCTCCCGACGGCGGGGATCAACCCGTTCGTCGCCGAAGTGCTTCGCTATCCGGAGCGGGCGCTCTCGACATCGATCCCCGTTCGGCTCGACGACGGAACGCTCGGCGTCTACCCGGGGTATCGCGTCCAGCACTCGAGCGTGCTCGGCCCGACCAAGGGCGGGATCCGCTACGACAAGGCGGTGACGCTCGGCGAGTGCGCCGCGCTCGCGATGTGGATGACCTGGAAGACGGCGCTCCTCCGCCTTCCGTACGGGGGCGCAAAGGGAGGCGTGCGGTGCAACCCACGAAACCTCTCTCGCGGAGAGCTCGAGCGCCTGACGCGGAGATTCACCGCCGAGCTCCTGCCCATCATCGGCCCGCAGCGTGACATTCCCGCTCCGGACATGGCCACGGACGAGCAGACGATGGCCTGGATGATGGACACCTACTCGATGCAGGTGGGCCACGCCGTGCCGGAGATCGTCACGGGCAAGCCGCTCTCCGTCGGCGGCAGCATCCTCCGGCCCGAGGCAACGGGGATCGGCGTCGTCATGGTCGTGGAGGAGGCCGTTCGCCGGCTCGGCCGGTCGATCCGGAGCTCGAGCTGCGTCGTCCAGGGCTACGGGAAGGTCGGCGCGGTCGCGGCCCACGAGCTCGCCCTGCGGGGAGCGCGCGTGGTCGGCGTCTCCGACATCGCCGGCGGCGTTCACGACGAGCGGGGGCTCGACCTCGAGGCCCTCGACGAGTGGCGCGGTGAACACGACGGCATCCCCGGCTTCCCGGGGTCGAAGGACGTCTCGAACGCTGAGCTCCTCGAGCTGCCCTGCGACGTGCTCGTCCTCGCCGCCACGGAGAACCAGGTCACCGCGGCGAACGCAGGCCTGCTGCAGACGAAGCTCGTCGCCGAGGGCGCGAACGGACCGACGTCACTCGAGGGAGACGAGATCCTCGCCGAGCGCGGCATCCCGGTCCTCCCCGACATCCTCACGAACGCGGGCGGCGTTGCCGTCTCGTACTTCGAGTGGGTGCAGGACATCCAGCGGCTCTTCTGGGGCCCGGACGAGATCCGCTCGCGGCTCGCCGACCTCATGGGCGACGCGCTCAGCCGGGTGTGGGACCTCTCGGAGAGCGAGGGGCTTCATTTTCGGCGCGCGGCGCTCGTGACGAGCATCCGCGAGGTCGCCGAGGCCCTCGAGGCGCGCGGGATTCACCCGTGATTGTTCGCGAGGCCCTCATGTCGGATCCGCTCGTACTGCAGGCGAACGCGAATGCGCGCGAGGCGGCCGAGCTCCTGACCCATCCCAACGTGTCGAGCGTGCTCGTTGCAGACGGCGAAAAGCTCGTCGGCTGCATCGGGGCCGAGAACATCGTCGCCGCGGTCGCGAAGGGGGTCGACCTGGAGACAGCGACAGCCGGAGAGGTCGCCGAAGAGGACGTCGTCACCATCTCCCCCGACATTCCGCTCGACGAGGCGCTCTACCGTATGGCCGAGCTCGACGTGGAACGGCTACCTGTCACGGACGACGGGCGCCTGCTCGGCGTGGTCGCGCGAGAGCCCATCGCGCGGCGGCTCGCGGAGGACGAGCCACCGGCTCCCCTCGAGGAAAGCTGACGGAAGAGCACCGCATAGACGTCGGCGGACGCACCGTTTGCGTTGCGGAGACCGGCGATCCGGAAGGCCACGCCGTCTTCTGCCTGCACGGGACGCCGGGGTCGCGGCTCTTCTGGCACGAGGTCGTCGAGGACGCCCGTGAGCGAGGCATCCGGCTCATCGCCTACGACCGGCCCGGGTACGGGGGCTCCGACCCGGATCCAGGCCGAACGGCGGCGGATGCGGCCGACGACATCGCCGCCATCGCCGACGCCCTCGGCGTCGCACGCTATGCCGTTTACGGCGGCTCGGGCGGCGGGCCGCACGCGCTGGCGAACGCGGTTCGCCCCGGGCGCGTGGTTGCGGTAGCGGCTCTCGCCAGCGTGGCTCCCTGGGGCGCCGACGAGCTCGACTGGCTCGAGGGCATGGGCCAGGACAACCTCGATGAGTTCGGCGCCACCCTCGAGGGCGAGGGGCCGTTGCGCGAGTACCTCACGAAGCAACGGGATTCGATGCTCTCCGCTAGTCCGGAGGGAATTGCCGAGAGCCTCGAGTCGCTCCTCTGTCCAGCTGACCGCGCTTGTTTGACAGGGGAGCTGGCGACGTACTTCCACGACCAGGTCAGGGAGGCGCTGCGGAGCGGGGTCGACGGCTGGGTCGAGGACGACTTCGTCTTCGTCAAGCCTTGGGGATTCGAGTTCGACGATGTCAGCGTCCCAGTTCAGGTCTGGCACGGCTCCCAGGATCAGTTCGTTCCGGTCGCGCACGGCCGCTGGCTCGCGCAGCGGATCCCCGGCGCGGAGGAGCACGTCTACGACGAGGACGGCCACCTCACGCTGCAGATCGCGCGGATCGCGGACGTCCACGCCTGGCTGGCGAAGCACTTCTAGCTAGCAGCAGGTGTGCGCGGCGGGAGGAGCGCCGCCTTCGGCCTCCTCCGGCAGCTCGGCTGCGGCGAGCGCGGCTCCGTGCATGATGTCGTGCTCGCTCACCTCGAGGATGTCGAGGCCGAAGTGCGCGAGTGTCTCGCGGACGACGACCGCGCCTGCCGTGATCACCGGCGCCCGGTCGGGGTGCATCCCGCGGAGCTCACGGATCTCCTCGACGCTCATCTCCTCGAGTCGCTCGGTCCAGGCGGCAACGGTCTCGGCGGAGAGCCGATGGCCGTGCACGACGTCGGGATCTTCCTCCTTCAGGCCGAGATCGAGGGTGGCGATCGTCGTGATCGTGCCGGCGACGCCGATCGCGGCCTTCGGCCGGACGTCGGCGGGCACCGATCCGGCGAGCACCTCGCGCGCGTGAACGGCCGCCGCTCCGAAGTCCGTGCCGAAGCGCTCGGTGAGGCGGACGCAGCCGAGGTCGAGGCTCGTGTGGAAGACGACGCCTTCGGGGCCGCCCAGGATGAGCTCGGTCGAGCCGCCCCCAACGTCGATCACAACCGTTCCCGCCGCGACGTCGCGCCCGGCGGACACTCCGCGGAAGGTGAGCAGCGCCTCCTCGTCGCCGCCGAGGAGCCGCGTCTTGAAGCCGTAGCTCCATTCGATCTCGCCGAGGAACGCCTCGCCGTTCTCGGCGTCGCGGACAGCGCTCGTCGCAAACGCGAGCGTGCGCTCGGCGCCCGTTTCCTCCGTCGCCCGCCGGTACTCGGCCAGGACGTTCCGGACGCGCGCGACGGCTTGCGGGAGAAGGATGCGCCGCTCGTCCACGCCCTCGCCCAGGCGCGTGATCTCGAGGCGCCGGTCGAGCTCCCGGACCGATCCGTCCTCGACGTCGGCCACGAGCAGCCGCGTCGAGTTCGTTCCGATGTCGACGGCGGCGACGCGCGTCACTTCTGGACGAGCAGCGCGCTTCGCAGCCGGCTGACGGTCTTCGCCATGTCGCCGATCGCCCAGGTGAGGACGGAGAAGCGGTCGAGCGACGCTCGCAGGTGCGCGAAGTGCGGCTCGACGGACTCGACTCGCGAGCTCGCCCGCGCCGCGCGCCGCTCCAGATCGTCGCTCTTGACGGAGAGGTCTTCGAAGGCGGCCTGGAGTCGCTCGCCGACGATCTGCAGCCGGTTCAGCGAGCGTAGTGCGAGCAGCGCTACGACGCTCGCGGCGAGCACGATCGCGGCGAAGAATGCGAGCGAGACCCACGTCCACCAGGGCATGGGACGGATGCTATCCTGGGGCTCGCGACGCGGGGTGGAGCAGCCAGGTAGCTCGCCGGGCTCATAACCCGGAGGTCGCAGGTTCAAATCCTGCCCCCGCTACTCACAAAAGGCCCCGCAAGCGGGGCCTTTTGCGTTTCAGGCGCGCGCCTTACACCCCGTCGGCGTGCAGACGATGCGACCGGGCGGATCATCGCCTTGCTTGACGGCCGCCTCGACCGGGCTTCGTCCCTGGGTCCGAAGCGCCTGGCGGGTCGCATCGGCGACATCGCCGCGCTCGAGCCGGTTCATGGCTTCGCGCGAGACGTCCACACGGGTCCAGACCTCTCGTCCATCAGACGCGGTCGACCTGACCGTCCACGAAGCCCAGACGTCCTTCTTCTCGGGCGTCACCCTCTTCGATTCCCTGACCCTCCACTTCTCGGTCACGCGTGGCGCTCGCTCAGAGTTTCTCGGCTCAGGCTCGTGGAAGGACGAAGAACGCGATCGCGGCGAGCTGGCAGCTGGCGGCGGCGAGTGTGAGCACGTGGAAGAGCTCGTGATAGCCGAAGACGGTCGGTGCGGGGTCCGGACGGCGGCGCGCATAGACGATCGCGCCTGCGGAATACAGGAGCCCGCCGGCGATCACGAGGATGAGGCCGGCGAGCTCGACCTTGAGGAGCTGTGAGATCGCGACGACGCCGACCCAGCCGAGCGCGAGGCCGATGGCTGCCGAAAGCCACTTGGGAGAGTGCACCCAGAAAAGCTTGAGCATGATCGCGAAGAACGCACCGCTCCAGACGATCGACAGGACCGGCACCGCCCACCCCTTCGACATCACGAGCAGGCAGAAAGGCGTGTACGTGCCGGCAATGAGGAGATAGACGCCGGCATGATCGAGGCGCGCGAGCCACTGTCGTGCGGTCGGCGCCCACGTCGGGCGGTGGTACAGCGCGCTTGCGCCGAAGCACCCGGCGAGGCAGCTCGCAAACACGATCGCGCTGAGCCTCGCCCGCCCTTCCTCGGCCGTGAGCACGAGCGGCACGCCGAGACTGACCGCTGCATAGAAGCCGATCTCGTGGAAGACCCCGCGGAGCCTCGGTTTCGTGCGTGCTACAGGAGCACCCATCCGCACCATTTTACGCGGCGCCGCGGCCGGGCGGCGTGGACGCTCGTTGCAGACTAGAATAGGTACAGCGTCGCGGTGGTTCTTCTCTCGCGCCCCCTTTTTCGAACGGCTGAGACCGGCGAGTTCGACAGAGGCGCTCCCCCGGCGAACTACAGAAGGGGGATCCATGTCCATGAAGGAACGGCAGGCGGCGCTGAATCATCGTCTGAAAGCGGTCCGCAACGACGAAGCCGGCGAGGATTCGACCTTCGGCTGCGAGTGCGCGGACCTTCGGTGCAACGCACGGCTCGAGCTGACGGGCGACGAGCGGGGTCGCAGCAGGTCGAATTCCAGCCTGTTCTGGGTCAAGCCCGGTCACGAGCTCGAGAATGAACGGATCGTCGAGACGGACGAACGGTTTAGCGTCGTGAAGCTCGAAGCACAGCCGTTCTACGTGGTCTCGACTCCGTCTTAGGAGCCGCTGACCGGACGGGGCGCGCTCTCTACGTGTAAAGTTGTTCGTGCAAACCAGGGCGAGTACCGGAGGTCATCCACCTTCCTACCCGTTCGTCAGTACTGGGTAAGGAGGTGTTTCTTCATGGCAACCGGAACCGTCAAGTGGTTCAACGATTCGAAGGGCTACGGCTTCATTAGCCCGGACGAGGGTGACAAGGACCTCTTCGTCCACCACTCGAACATCGCAGGCGACGGCTTCAAGTCCCTCACGGAGGGCGCGAAGGTCGAATACGAAGCCCGCGAAGGTCAGAAAGGCCCGGAGGCGACAAACGTCGCCCCCATCCAGTAATCGGGAGGCGTCATTTCCGTCAAGGAAGAGAAGATCGAGATGGAAGGCGAGGTCGTCGAGGCGCTGCGGAATCGAATGTTCCGCATCGCGCTCGACAACGGCCACGAGACCCTCGCGTACACGGCGGGGAAGATGCGCCGCTATCGCATCCGCATCTTCCTTGGCGACCGCGTGAAGGTCGAGCTCTCGCCATACGACCTCACGCGAGGTCGCATCGTCTACCGGTATCGCTAGGCGCCCGCCGCCCTAGGGCTGATCAGGATCGTGGCCGGCACCCACGGGATGCCCGTAGGTGTCCGGCCCGACCACCGCGCGCCGCTAATAGCCGTTAGTCGCGGAGCTCCAGGATCCCATCCGAGGCGAGTAGGCCGCGGTCCTTGAGCCGCTTCCCGACGAGCTCGCGGAGGCGCTTGCGGGAGGCAGCGGTCTCCTGGCTGTGGGGATCGTCCTCCAGGTTGCGCCTGTAGGCGCTCGCGAGAAAGCCGACCTGGATGACGTCGCCGCCGGCCTCCTTGATCATGCCCTTGGCCTCGTCGATCGTGAGCGTCAGCTGGGCCGGCAGTTCCGGTTCCGGCTCCGGTTCCGGCTCGGCCTCGGCGAGCAGGGGAGGCTGCTCGCGAACAGGCTCGGGCGCAGGCTCCGGCACCGGATCAGGGCGCGGCGAGGCGACCTCCTGAACCAAGGTCGGCGGGGCTTTCTCGTCGGCCTGCCAGAATTTCCATCTCATGCCTGCGTTCTACCCGATGGGCCCGACGCCCGATCCGACTTTACATTCCGCCGCACTGGCGTTTTCCTTACGGAATGCGGCTTACGCCCGCCCGCGAGCGCCAATCCGTTGCGAACTAGCTTGGCGCTAGAGCTTCGGCGCCTGGAGGAGGACGGAAAGGTGGGCGCCGGTGCCCACCGGGAAGGTCGCTTCGCCGGCCGCCTTCTCGCGGCGCTGAA
This sequence comes from Actinomycetota bacterium, assembly GCA_046733475.1. Lineage (GTDB taxonomy): Bacteria > Actinomycetota > Thermoleophilia > Gaiellales > Gaiellaceae > DATEOR01. The sequence continues at coordinate 2,822 of JBKPPF010000055.1, read as the reverse complement.
CGAGAGCGAGGTTCGCAGCCGCCATGCCTGGGCGTCGCTCGCCGACCACGGCATCGCCGAGGGCGAAAGCCCTGCGATCTACCGCGAGCTGTATGCGGTCGCCGGTGGGGCGTGGGTCGAGGCCGGGTACCTCGACCACTACGTCGTCGTCCCGGCTGCCGGAGACGTGCTTGACGCCTGGTACAGCCTGTCCTTCGCCCAGCAGCAGGTGCACGCGCAGCTCGCCCTCGAGCCTGCCTCGCTCCCGGAGCCCGACGGCTTCACCCTCCGGATCGGCGGGCCCGAAAATCTCGACCTCACGATGGAGCTCGCCTTCGTGATCTTCGACCACCAGGCGTCGGCTCCGACCTGGGCCGGCGCACCCGCCCCGTCCGAAGAGGACGCACGCGCCTCCTACGCCGAGTACCTCGCGGAGGACGGGGTCGCGTACTTCGTCGCCGAGCGGGAGGGCAAGCCCCTCGGTCACCTCATCCTCGAGCGGGTGGACGACGCGAAGACGGAGCTCACCATCGCAGCCACCCTCCCGGCTGCGAGGGGCCTCGGCGTGGGGACCGCGCTGACACGGTATGCCCTCGCCTGGGCATGGGAGCAGGGCTACCGGTCGTGCATCACGGACTGGCGCTCGGCCAACCTGCTCGCGGCGCGGTTCTGGCCGAGCATGGGCTTCGAGCCGACGGCCTTCCGGCTCGCCCGCTCGATCACGCTGACGCCGCGCTAGCCGCCGGCCCAGGGGCCGACGCCGCCGAAGCGCTCCGGAGTGATGTGGGTCACTCGGCCGGGCGGAGGGTCCGGCATTGGCGGGAACGTCGTCCCCGGCCCGATGTAGGTCTGCGCCAGCGCCTGCAGGAGCTCGGGCGCGCCGCCCTCGGTGACCCGTGCGCGGCCGTGGACGACGAGGTAGTGGCGCAGGCCCATCTCGTTCGTCTTCTTGCTCTCGACGGATAGGGCGACGCGGGGGTCGCGCTCGATGTTGCGGAGCTTTTGCTGAGGGAAGAGGTGCCCGGCCACGATCTCGTCCCCGTCCACCCCGACCCAGATGCAGGTCACCTGCGGGCTCCCGTCGGGGTTCAGCGTCACGAGGTGTGCGAGAGCTTCCGACTCCAGGACTGCTCGGGCTTCCGGCGGGATCGGCGCCATCAGGAGGCCGTCCCGCGGCGCCTGCGGTCCCTGGCCCGGTCGAGGGCACGCCACGCGGGCGTGACGAGCGGGTCGGTGATCTGGCTCGCAAGCCTCACGACGGGCGTGAGGTAGTCGCCCGCGAGCCACCAGACGAGGCCCGCGGAGAGGAGCCCGATCGCCGCGCCTGCGAGGATGTCGCCCGGATAGTGCAGCCCGGCGATCACTCGCGCGACGCCGATCAGGGTCGCGGCGGCCAGGAAGGCGGCGCCCATGCGCCGGCCGACGAACGCGACCGCGAACGCAATAGCGAAAGCCGCGACTGCGTGGTCGCTCGGGAACGAGGGCTCACCGGAGCGGGCGACGAGGAGGACGGTTCCGTGGGGGTGTGCGACGAACGGCCGTGGCCGCTGCCAGAGCAGGGTGATCACCTGGCTCACGACGAGACCGAGGCCCGCAGCGGTCATGCCGGCGAGCGCGGCGATCTTCCAGCGGTACCAGGGCCCGGGCCGGTCGAGGAACCAGAGGCAGATCGTCGCCGCGGCGAAGAGGGGCACCGCCCAGACCGCGACGAAGTCGCCGATCTCCTCCTCCAGAATGCCGTGACCCTTCAAGAGGTCGTTCAGGTAGTGGAACGCGGTCCAGTCGATCCCGCGACCCTAGCAGCGAGGGCTCGACGCCTCGCGGGCTAGACGGCTGCGCCCTTGAACTGCGGGATGATCTCGCTCCCGTAGGAGCGGAGAATGTCCTCCTGCCCGTGCGTCATGAGGTAGATGTTGTAGTGGTCGACGCCGATCGACTCGAGCTCCTTGAGTTTTTCGGTCACCTGCTCGACGGTTCCGATCACCGAGAAGCGGTCGCAGATCTCGTCGGTGACGAACTCGCCGTGCGCGGCGCCCTCGCGGCTGTGGTCTCTGTAGTCGTAGAACTTCCGGGCCTTGACGTAGTCGGTCAGGTCCTTCGGGATCTCCGAGTTCTCTCCGTAGCGCTCGATCAGGTCCATGACGTGGTTCGAGACCATTGCCGGGAACCAGCGCACGGCCTCGCGGGCCTCCTGCATGTCATCGGTGATGATGCTCGGCGCGCAGACGAGACACTGGAGCTCGTCCGGGTCGCGCCCTGCCTCCGCCGCCGCTGCGCGCGCCTGCTCCATGATCCACTGGATGATCACCGGGTCGGCCAGCTGGATGATCACGCCGTCGCCGACGCGCCCGGCGACCCCCAGCGCGCGGGGGCCGTATGCGGCGACGTAAAGCGGGATATCGGGCCTCCCCTGGGCCCACGTGAGCTCGAGCTCCTTCCCGTTCCACTCGACGGGCCGCCCGTTCATCAGGTCCTTCATCATCCCGAGGGCGGCCTCGAACTCGGCCATCTTCACCGGCTTGTAGCCGATCACTCTCCGGGCCGAGTCGCCTCGCCCGATCCCCATGACCATGCGTCCGTTCGAGATGTCGTGGAGGGTGGCATAGGAGCTCGCGGTGACCGTCGGCTCGCGTGTCCCCGGGTTCGTGACGCAATGGCCCATCTTCAGGCGGTCGGTGTTCATCGCCAGGAGCGTCATCAGTGGATACGCGTCCTGCCAGAGGATGTGGGAGTCGTACGTCCAGCCGTACTCGAAGCCGTTGTCCTCCGCGAGCTTCATGAGCTCGACGAAGCGGGTGTGCGGCGGATCCGGCAGGACCGTGACGCCGAATGTGAGCATCGAT
>JBKPPF010000054.1:0-12558 GCA_046733475.1 Actinomycetota bacterium | reverse complement strand
GGAAAGGCTTGCGGGCAAATCGCAGGGCGCGACCCTGACGATGGCCCGAGGGCGTTCGAGAGCCAGGTTCAACATCACCGGGCTTGATCCACCGACACACGTTTTTGACGTCCGAGTCGTCGCACCAGCGTCGGCAGACGTCCGGGTTCGGATGCGAACAGCCAATGGCCGACTCCTGCACATACTGGACTCGACACGGCACAAAGACTGGTGCAAGGTGCGCCACCGCCGCGCCATCTGTCAGTTGCCGTTCCCAGCGTTGGAGGTTCAACTCGGAGGGCGGTGGACGGTGATCGTGATGAAGCGATCCGATCCTCCCGCGAGCGTGAGAGTGGGCGTGACTTTCAGAACTCCCTAGCCCGCCGCCCTCCCGCAAGCGTTCCGGGATCTCTGTTGACGACGACATCACGGAGGAACGGCTGAACAGTTTCCAGGCGACGTAGCCGTGCCAACCTTTGTGCCTCCGTCTCCGCCACGAACGACGTCAGAGCAGGCTGCGCTGACCCCGAGCTAGACGTAGGCTAAGTAATCATGCGGGTCCTCTGTCTCGGCCTCGACGGGGCAGACTATGACCTCGTCCGCGAACTGCTGACGCAGGGAAGGCTGCCGACGCTTGCCGGACTCTCTAGACGAGGGACGTTCGGACCGCTCCGATCCACGATCCCAGCCTTTACGCCGACGGCTTGGTCGTCGCTCCTCACTGGCCTCAACCCAGCAGGCCACGGGATCTTTGCGTTCACGTCGAACCCGAACAGAGGCGGCGGCCGTCTGGAGAGCGCGGCCAGCCGCGGAGGTGCACCGCTCTGGCGCTACATGGGGGCCGCGAACATCAAGTCCGCCTTCGTCGCGGTCCCGTTCACGCATCCGCCAGAGCCGCTGAAAGGCATCCTCGTGACAGGCTTCGGAGGGCCGCGGCGGCCCGAAATTGTCCCCTTGTCTGCCCGCAACGCGATTCTCACGGGGCACCCCAACCTGCGCGTGTCGCGCCATCCGTCCGACCTGAGCGATTTCGCGGCTGCAACAGCGCTGCTCAAGGACCACGTCGAAGAGATCGCGGACGTCTGCTTGCTCGCGCTCGAGCTCGAGCCCGAGCTTGGGCTTCTGTGTGTTGACTTCATGAGCTCCGACATTGCCGGCCACCTCGCTTGGCACCGTCTCGACCCGACCCATCCCGCGCACCGGCCGGACGAGGCCGGGGACGAGCTGGTACAGGTCTACGAGGCCGTCGATGCTGCCTGCGGGCGTTTGATCGAGCAGGCGGAATGGCTTTGGGGCGAGGAGCCGACAGTGCTCGTCATCTCCGACCACGGCATGAAGCCGACGCACTGGCTCTTTCACGCCAACCGATGGCTCGAGGAGGCCGGCTACCTGCGCTTCCACAAACGAACAGCCGCACCAGTCCCGGGGGACGCCCACCCGTACGCCCCCGAACTCGCGGGGGACCTTCCAGAGGAGCAGCAGCCATTCGTGGAGATCGACTTCGCGACAACTCATGCCTACTGCTTCGGGTATGGCGGACAAATCTATCTCGGCGAGGTCGTCGGAGCGGAAGGAGACCGGCGCCTTGCAGACGAGGTCGCGCAGGCGCTCGCGCAAGTATCTCACCCCGAATCCGGTGAGCCTGCGTTCGCCGTGTTGCGGAAGGAAGAGCTCTATCACGGCTTCTACCTCGACAAGGCACCGGAGCTTGTCCTTCTCCCCCACGACGAGCGAATCCATGTCGACTCCTCGCGCCAGCGGTGGGCGGAGGCGTTCCAGCGCCACGATCGCCTCTTCGCGCGAGGTACAGCGCACTTCTCGGGTCAGCATGCGGTGACCGGCATCTTGGGGGCCGCGGGCCCAGGGATCGCGAAAGCGGAGCTCCCGCCCGGATGCGAGATCACTCAGATTCCGGGGACGATCCTCGCGCTTCACGGCATCACGGCCGCCCTCGAGACCTCCGCAATCGAGCCGATGCTCGCCGCTACCCGGAGCGGCGACCGCCGAGAGGTGGGGCCTGTTGACCAGACGCCGGTCCAGCAGCCCACGTACACACAAGATGAAGAGCGCATTATGGTGGAGCGCCTTCGGGACCTCGGCTACGAGTAGGCTCAGGGCCGCCTCAGGACGACCCTGAGCTCTCATCACGTCCCTAGCACTGGCCCCCGTAGTACGAACAGAAGCCGCCCGGGCAGCAGATCTCGCCCGGGGGACAACATGTCGGGCCGTAGTAGCCGCCGGGGCAGCACTCCTCGTCTGCGCCGCAGCACTCGTTACCGCACTGCGTCGTTCCCTCCGGGCAGATGCACTGGCACGTGTCCGGGTCGAACGTCGCTTCGGGGTCGCAGGTGACGCAGCGCTTCGTCTTCGCGCACAGGTTCTCGCCCGGCCGACAGGCGCACCTGCCGGTGTTGGGCGGGCAGAAGAAGTCGCAGCACTCGAAGTTGGCACGGCACGGTTGACCGACCCTCCGACATCGTGCCGCTCGGGCTCCGCGTGCACCGACGAGCGAAGCCGCGCCGCCGACGGCTGTGGCAGCGAGGACCTTTAGCATCTGGCGACGTGACGTGGTCGTCGCCAGTGCCCTCGAGAGTTCGTCCAACTTGTTGTCGCTCATTACTCTCTCCTCGCTCGCATCCTCCCCGGGCGTTGGCTCGGGGAGGTCATGCAGATCAGCCGATAGGCACCCTCCTTTCCGCGCTGGACGCCGCGTGGGCGAGCGACAGGATCTCGCTCCGCCCGCGGGCGACCTCACGCTCGATCACGCCGTCCTCGTCGATCAGGAAGGCGACCGGTGTCGCGAAGATGCCGTACTTCTTGGAGAGCTTCCAGCCGGACTGGAGCGCTACCGGGAACTCGACGCCGAACGCCTCCGCCTTTCGTCGGTTCTCCTCCACTCCGCCGCGGCTGACCATGATGATCTCGAGCCCGTCGCTCCGACGCTCACGATGAAACTGCGAGAGCCCGGGGAGGAGCTCTTCACACGGGCCGCAGTCCGGATCACTGAAAACGAGCAGCACGCGGCGCCCGCGTTGCTCGGTGAGCGAGACCTTCTCTCCAGCAAGATCGGGAAGCTCGAACCGCGGTGCGGGCGTGCCCGCCTTCAGCCCCTCGCGCTCGATTCGACTCTCCGATATCGATCGCTCCGTCTGCAGTCGCGCGCGGCGGCCGGCGGCGTGCGCGGCGAGCTCAGGAACGTCACGCGCTCCGACGGCGACCGGCTTGGCGATGCGTCCCTTTTCGTCGAGCAGATACGCAACGGGGGTTCCCATGTGCGCAAAGCCTTCGATGGTTGCGCGATCAGGCTGAAGAAGCACGCGGCAGTTGAGACCATGCTCCTCGACGAGCGCTGAATTGGTCTCGCGGCTGCCGTAGCTGACGAGCACGAGCTGGGTCCTCCGCCTCCCGAGCCTCTCCTGGAGGCCGGCGAGGTCAGGCGCGATCTGCCGGCAATACCCGCAGTCCGGGCTCCAGTGGACAAGCAGCACGCGTTCTCCCCGGAACTGGTCGAGCCCGACCTCGCCGTCATCGAGGCTTGGGAGGCGGAACGGCGGGAAGGGCGTCGCAGGCGCCAAACCGGCGGGGAGATGCTCCGACTGCTCAGCTCCCTCGTCCGTGGTGATGCGGGCCTCGAGCGCTTCGATTCTTAGTAGCAGCCGTCCTTGTTGCCTCAGCAGGTGAAGCGAGGACCAAGCCATCGAAAGGACCCCAACCAAGAGAAGGCCTACGAGCACCCACGTCACGATGGTCATACGTGAAGCCCTCCACACGAAGTCCGTGACTTGTGCGTGCTGACTCTAAGTGAGGGCACGGGTCAACTGCAAGTCCATCCCTCCAGACGTGGCTTCGAGCACGCGGCGGCCGACCCGCCTTCGACGCCTTTTGCGCGTGAGGGACGGAAGGATGGGAGTGCGCTCGCCGGCTCTGCAGGCCCGGGCTAGCATCGGGGTAATGGCTTCGAAGGCGCTCGTGATCGGGCTTGACTGCGCGGCGCCCCAGTGGGTCTTCGACCGCTGGCTCGACGAACTGCCTACGCTCCGCTCGATCAGCGAGCGCGGATGCTTCGGCGTCCTTCGGAGCTGCGACCCGCCCATCACCGTGCCCGCGTGGTCTTCGATGACCTCGTCACGCAGCCCGGGTGCGCTTGGGTTCTACGGGTTCCGCAATCGACGTGACCACTCCTACGATTCGCTTGCCTTCGCTGACTCCCGTGCCGTGCGCATGCCGCGCGTGTGGGACATCCTCTCCCTCCGAGGGCGGCCCGTAATCGTGCTCGGCGTCCCGCAGACCTACCCGGTCAATCCCGTCAACGGCGTCATGGTTTCATGCTTCCTCACGCCGGACACGGAACGAAGCCAGTACACCTATCCGCCAGATGTCAAAGAGGAAATCGAGAGCCTCGTCGGCCACTACATGGTCGACGTCGAGGACTTCCGCACCGCAGAGAAGGATCGTCTGCTGGCTCGAATCGAGGAAATGACGGAGAAGCGTTTCCGCGTCGCCGAGCATCTCCTGTCGACTCGACCGTGGGATCTGTTCTTCATGGTCGAGATGGGCACGGACCGCATCCACCACGGCTTCTGGCGCTTCCTCGATCCTCAGCACCGCCTTTACCAGCCGGGCAACCCCTACGAGCACGCCGTCCTGGACTACTACAAGGCGCTGGACGAGAAGGTCGGCCGCCTCGTCCGCATCGTCGAGGAGGAGACTCCCGTGCTCGTCGTCTCCGACCACGGAGCCAAGCGTATGGACGGCGGCATTTGCGTCAACGAGTGGCTAAGGCAGGAGGGCTATCTCGTCCTGACCGAAGAGCCCGACGGACCGACCCGGCTTGTCCCGGAGATGGTGGACTGGGATCGGACGACCGCCTGGGGAGAGGGCGGCTACTACTGCCGCCTGTTCCTCAACGTCGCCGGCCGGGAGCCACGGGGCCTCGTGGCGCCCCAGGACTACGAGCATGTCCGCGCCGAGCTGAAGCAGAAGCTGGAGGCCCTCGGCGACGATCAAGGGCGGCCGATCGAAACCGTGGCGCATCTACCGGAGGAGCTCTATCCCGAACGGAACGGGATCGCCCCCGACCTACTCGTCTACTTCGGCGATCTCCATTGGCGGAGCCTCGGACAAGTGGGGACGGGCACCGTGCACGCCTTCGAAAACGACACCGGCCCCGATGACGCGAATCACGCCCACGAGGGCCTCTACATGCTGGCTGCAGAAGGCGTTTCGGTCGGCCGGGGACCCGAACGCGATCTGCGCGACGTCGCCCCGACGATTCTCGAGCTGCTCGGTGAGCCAGTACCGGCCGAGATGGAAGGGGTGAGCATGCTCGCCGCCGCGCGCAGCTAGCCGTCTACATCGGCTGTGGCCACGCGTCCCCTGGGGCTACAGGAAATCCGCCTGAGCGGAGTTTCTGAGGTGGGCGGTATTGGGCTCGAACCAGTGACCTCCGCTAACTGATGCACGGTCTACCCCGAGCGCTTGAGCTTGCCGTGCCGCTTGGCATAGAGCTCGCCGCGGCGAAAGACCTCGAGCCCGAGCGGCACCGCCACCGTGCCGATCAGGAGCAGGGGCCAGATGTCGTTCCACACCTCCCCGATCCCAGCCCCGTCCAGGATCGCGTCGCGGATCCCCTCGAGCGCGTAGGTCGCAGGCGAGATCGTCGCCAGGGCCTGCATCCAGCCGGGCAGGACGTCGACCGGGTAATAGACGCCGGAGACGACGAGCAGGATGCCTTGGGCGATGAAGCCGAGCTGCACGCCCTTCTCCGGGGAGATCAAGGGCAGGACGGCGGTCATCATCCCGATCCCGACGAACGAGACCGAGGCGACGGCGAGCACGACCGCCGCTGCGACAAAGTCGGCATGCGGGAATGCAAGGCCGAACATCGCGGCGACGATGACGAAGAGCAGCACCGCCCGCACGACCGCGTAGACGACCGCGAAGACCCCCATGCCCGCGAGGTGCACCGGGCGCGCGAGCGGCGCCATGAACGTGTACTCGATCGTCCCCTCCCAGCGCTCCCACTGGACCGTCTCAGTGAGGATCTCAAAGATGATCCCGAGGTAGGCCCAGATGACCGCCCCGATGAGCAGGATCGTGGTCGTTCGGTCGACATCGATCGTGCCGCCGGCCGCCTCGATCCCCTTGGCGATGAAGACGATCGTCAGCGTGTTCGCGACCGTCCAGATGAAGAACGCAATCTCCCACCAGACGTAGCGGCGGACGAGGTAGACGTTCCGCTCGACGACGCCGGCCAGGCCGATCAGCTCGCCGCGGAGAGTTGCTGCCGCTCCTCCTCGCATCAGCCCTCCTCCTTTTCCTCGTCGTCGCCGAGCGCGCGCCCGGTGGCCGCGAAGAACGCCTCCTCGAGGGTCTCCACCCCGTAACGGGCGGCCAGCTCCTTCACGGTGCCCAGCGCGATCAGCTCGCCGTCGGCGAGAATCCCGACGCGGTCGGCGAGCGCTTCCGCCTCGTCGAGATCGTGGGTGCAGAGCAGGATCGTCGCGTCGTGAACCTGGCGCACCTCCTTGATGAATTCCTGCACCTCGAGCTTCGAGCGAGGGTCGAGCCCGGTCGTGGGCTCGTCGAGGAGCAAGAGCACAGGCGCCGTCAGGAGCGCACGGGCAAGCGCAACCTTCTGCTGCATGCCGCGCGAGAGCGCCTCCATCGCCTCGCCGCGGCGCTCGACGGGGAAGCCGACGCGCTCGAGGATCTCCGGGATGCGCGAGCTCGTCTCCTTCGGAGTCAGCCCGTAGAAGCGGGCCGCGTAGCTCAGGTTCTCGTTCGACGACATCTTCTTGAAGAAGGAGGCCTCGACGGACACGCGGTTGACGAGCCGGCGCACGGGGCGCGGGTCCGTGAAGACGTCGTGCCCGAAGACTCTGGCGCTGCCGCCGTCGTGCAGGAGTAGCGTCGCCAGAAGCCGGACCAGCGTCGACTTGCCCGAGCCGTTGGCACCGAGCACAGCCACGCACTCGCCTCGCTCGATCGTGAAAGAGACGCCTCTCAGCGCGGGCACGCGCCGACGCCGAAGGCGGCCCTCACGGCGGACGAATTCCTTGCGCAGATTGGTTACTTCAACTGCCGTCATCACATGCTCCTTCGGGGGTAGAAACGCTTCAGAGTCGAGCCGTGCAAGCAAAAGCCGGGCCAGGAGGACCCGGCGACGAATGTCTCAGACTCTGGCGAGGAACATGCCGCCGTCCACGATACCGGCGGCGCCGTGCTCCGTCCATCCCCGAGCTAGGGTCTCGTATCGGATCCTTTACACCCCGATACGACCCCAGGGACCCCAGATCGCGAACGTCATACCCTGGCTGGCCTGGATATTCACGAAGAGCGTGTGCCCGTCGGGGCTGAACGTGGCACCGGCGAACTCGTCGCCGAACCGGGGCGCGCCCGTAACGCTGCTGTGGAGTCGGTTCAGAGCGATGTCGAATACTTCGCCGCCCCGCGTAAGCCCCCGCACGTAGTTGTCGCCGGGGCCGTCCTCGCAGATGACGATCGTGCCACGGGGACTGTGAGTGAGGTTGTCGGGAAGGTCGAGAACCGCCGCGCCCGGCGACTGAAAAACACACGTGAGCGTTTGCGCTTCCGGGTCGTACGCCCAGATCTGACCGTTGCCGTTCCCGTAGCCCGTGATCGGTTGCGGCCCCGGCTCCGGCGCTCCGCCACCCTGGGTGGCGTCGAAGTAGACCAACCCCTTTGAGAGGGTGGCACCCTCAAGACGTGAGAAGCCGGCCGCACCTTCCGCCCGACCCTGGTCGCCGACCCAGCTGATGGCGGTGTCGTTCGAGGTGGGCGCCGGCTGACCGGGCGTGAACGGGAAAGTCGGATTGGGATCGGCGATGTCGACCCAGTCGACGTCGTATCTCGCTCCGTTGACCTGATTTGCCTCTAGGTGCGCATTTGGCTGCCCGGCGACGCGGAGCATCTGGAGTTGTCCGCCGTCGCTGAGCCTGCCCGTCTCCATCGGATCCGCCGGGGGGAAGTAGCGATAAAAACCGGAGGGAAAGCCAAAGTCGTCCTCCGTCAAATAGAGGACGCCTTCCCTCGGATTCCAGACCGCGGCCTCGTGTGCGAACCGGCCGGCGCTCATGATCGGCCGACGATCCGACTGGCCGCCGGCGGGAACCTCGAAGATGAAGCCGTGACGCTGCGTAAGCGGAACGTTCGGGACGCCGGTGAAGTCGGCGCCGACGTCAGGCCCGTTGACGGTCTCCTCGCACATGATCCAGGTGCCCCAGGGGGTCGCACCTCCGGCGCAGTTCATCTGGGTGCCATTCAGGCTCGTGAATGCGTCCAGGACCTCGCCGAAGCGAGTCACCAAGACCGTCGTCGTGATGCCTTGCGCCATGGAGTCGTATGGCGTGCCGACTCCGATCGCGGCGCCCGGATTGTTGATCTCGTGGTTGCGGACCAGCCAGACGTTTCCGTCGGGGGCGCGGAATGCGGCCATCCCATCATGACGCCCGGGGAGCACCGTGGCGCCACCGTCGATCAGCTGCGGTCCGGATTCGGTGTCGTGGAAGGAGCGGTACACGAAGCCCGAAGGCAACCAGAGCCTGACCTCGCCGTCGCGCAGGTCGGAGACTGGGCCGAGCTCCCCGAGGTCCGGCGGCGAGGCGGCCGCCGAGCCCGTCAATCGGAACGGATCCAGCGCGATGCCCAAGCCGGCGGCGGCAATCACAGAGCGACGTAAAAAGGTTCGGCGGTCGACGACGTCCATCTCGTTCCCCCTTCTCTTCCGAGTCCCTGGCGCGAGCATAGCGCCGGCTGCGATGCCGGGCTAAGCAGGCACTGCAACGCGGAGGAGTGGCGGCGCTCGGCTCCATAACACTCCATCCTCACTCGCATACGTCACGGACGAGCGCGGAAGAGGCGTTTCTCCTTGTTGAGATGTGACGCCCACTCGAGTCGCGTCGCGCCCGCAAAGCGCAGGTAGGCGCGGAGTGCGTCGCGCATGGCGTCGACGAATCCGTCGGCGCGACCTGGTGCGAAGCGGTCCTCCCACCAGACGTTGAGCACCTCGACGCGGCCTTCTTCCCGGTCGATGCGCGGCTCGATCCGGCCGACGAGGCCGTCTACGAAGACGATCGGCAGCACGTACCAGCCCCAACGCCGCTTGGCTGGCGGGTGGAACAGCTCCCACACGTAGTCGAAATCGAACAGGCTAGAGAGGAGCTTGCGATCCCAAACCAACGGGTCGAAGGGAGACAAGAATGCGACGGATGGTGGCGGCAGCGGCGGGGCGTCGAGCAGCTCGACCTCGTCTCTCAAGACGAACCGGTTGCCTCGGATTCCCTCCACCTCGACGGGCACGAGCTCGCCTCCGGCGATGAGCTCCTCGCGCAGTGCTGTGCGCCCAGGCAGCTCGAGCCGCGCCTCGTCGGGCTTCGCCGGGCCGAGGCCGGAGAAGACGTCACCGCCCGAGCTCGCACCCAGGAGCCCGTGCGCCCTGTAGCGGGAGAGCATCTTGTGCCGGAGCTGCTCGCCCAGTGGAACCTGGCGCGCAAGCACCTTTGCAGGCAAGAGCCGCTCGAGGAGGTCGTAATAGCGCCGGTTGCCATCTCGCCGTGCGAGGCCGAGGACGCCGGTGAAGGTGTAGGCCTCGAGGACCGCCTTGACGGCATTAGTCGGCATGCCGAACCAGTCGGTCGTGGTGCCGCGCTCGCGCTCGAAGTCGAGTGCCGACATGGGACCCTGGGTGCGGATCGCCTCGAGCACGCGCCCAGCCACGTCGGCGTTCTCGGTAAGCGTTCGCGCCGGTGTGTCCTTGCTCACCGTCGCGCGAAACCACGCGAACTCGTTCGTCGGGACGAAGGAAAGCCCCTTGTTGTACGCCTCGAAGATTTCCCGTCGTTCGTAGAGCAGGTCGCACCAGGCTGGCTCATAGTCCGCAACCCGCGCGTGCAGCACGAGGTCGTGGCTCCGCCCAGCGACCGCGATCGGGTCGAACTGGATCGAGCCGAGCCGTCTGAAGACCTCGAGGACGGCGTCCCGACCTCCTTTCACAGACCGAGCCGGCGCAAGGAGATGCCGGCCGACGAGGAACCGACGGGCTGCCTCGGCTGCGACCTTCATGGGGCAGACGCTAGCGCCCGGGCTGAGCGTCCGGCAGGCCTTCGTCCATCCGGGTGCTCTCCGACCATCGAAAGCGAATGCCAGCTCGCCTCAGCGCGGCGGAGCCACGCGGGGGCGATTGCTGCGTCTTCTGCTCCTATGCCGACAGGCGCTGCCCGCCGCAGCAACGGGCGGGGTAACTCCTAGGTGTGCGGGCCTTTTCTACCCCAGCTTCCACGTGAGGCGAGGCTGGCTCAGACGCTCTCGCCGACGAGCACCTTGAAGCCGGGCTCGTCGCGGATCGGGTCGAAGTCCGAGTCCTTGGCGGCTAGCTCGCGAAACGGCTCCCACGCCCCGATCGCGCGGCGGAGGTGCTCGACCGCGTCCGCCCGCCGGCCGGCCAGGCTCTCGCAGCACGCGAGGTTGTAGAGCGGCGCGACGTACTCCGGATGTGCATCGAGAACCTCGAGCGCGCGGTCAGCGGCCTCCGCGTAGCGGCCCGCCTCGTAGAGCGGAGCGATCTGCGCCCAAACCTCCCAGCCCACGGCTACGTACGGCTTGCCGAGCGTCGCGCCCATGGCGAGCACCGTCGTCCGCGGCTCCTCCGCGAAGGCCGTTCGCTTCACCCCCGGTTGGACGTGGACGAAAGTGCCGGCGGGCGCATCCACCGACTCACCGTCCAGCTCGAACCGAGCACGCCCTTCCTGGACGAAGTAGAGCTCTTCCTGCTGGTCGTCGGTGTCGGCCTCGTCGTGTTCGTTGATGAGACGGTCGCCGGGTTCGCGCGCGGTCCAGGCGTTGATGCCGAAAGACTCGATGCCGAGGTGGTGCCGGACCGGCCGCCACGGGCACCGCCCGTCCGTTATCTCCTCGATGTCCTCGAGCTGCACCGCAGTGAACGCGCCCATGAAATCCGGACGCTAGCGGTTTGACTCGGTGCGGGCCGAGTCATCCGATCCGGCGGGTTCCGGGACAGCGCTCCAAGGGGATTTCGATGATTCCGCGCCGTTATGTGATCGCAGTGCTTGGCATCGGCCCAGGCAATTGCCCTGGCCGTCGTCCTACGGCCGAACCGCTCCGACGACGGAAATCGCGCGCGGCCGAGCCCGCGGCGAACGTCTCGACCAACGAGAGCTCTGCGCGCGAAGCGGAATCAGAGGGCGAGGGCGAGGTCGAGGGCGAAGAGGGCCGCGGCGGTGCGGAAGAGGCCCAGGAAGAAGCGGAGATCACCGAGAAGCGCCTCGAGGCGCTCGCCCAGGCGAGGGCCAACGGCGACTTCGGCCAGAAGATCGCAGCGACCACGGCTCCTGCCACCGGATGGGTCGGCTCAGAGGCTCTGAGCTCGAACTTCGACGATTGGGAGCCCGCGGTCGCGACCGACCCGAAGGCGCGCCCTACATCTACTTCCTCACCGCGCGCTACGCGTCGCGGACTGCGGCGTGCACTGCCCAACTCCCTGGATCCCGCTCACGATCTCCAAGGACGGCGGCACGACCTGGACCTCCCAGGTGCCGATTTGCGAGTGCGACCGCTCGAAGGCCCAGTACGACCCGACCATCGAGGTCGTGCCAGACACCGGCGCGGTCTACTCGGCCTTCCTCAACTGGGATCGCCACAACGGGTTTCGACCGTCTTCACGAAGTCCACCGACCACGGCAAGACCTGGACGGAGCCGGTGCACGTCTACGGCCAGGTCTCCTGGACGGACAAGCCCGAGATCACCTCGAGCGCGTCCGGGAAGGACGTCTACGTTTCCTGGAACGGGCCGCAGGGCGGCGACCTCTACGTGGGCATCTCGCACGATTTCGGCGAGACCTGGACGCAGCAGAAGCTCTCAGACGACAAGCGCTACTACTACGCCTACGACGCCCGCGTCCTCGGCGAAGGGACGGTCATCTTTTCGGAGTCGACCATCGTCTACTCCGGTCTGACCACCTGAGCGGCGAGGTCTGGCACCACGCTGTCATCTCCCGCGACAAGGGCGAAACGTGGCAAAACGTCATCGTCGCGAAGGTGCCACTCGGAGAGAGCTGCGTCGCCGATGGGTGCGGCCCCGACTTCTATACGGGCCAGACCTCGGTCGTGGGCGACGCGCCGGGTCATCTCGTCTTCGCGTACGAGGGCCCGGCGACCGACGCGGGGCCACAGCGCGCCTACGTCTCGACATCGACGAACGCCGGTCGGACGTGGAGCGCCGGTGTGCCGCTCTCGGTGAACGGCGAAAACGCGACCCAGCCGCGGCTCGCCTCGTCGGGCGGGGGGAACGTCCGCATCTGGTACATGCAGACCGCAGACGGCGACAACCCGACGCTTGGAACGTGTGGTACCGGAGCTCGTCGGACGGAGGCGCGACCTGGTCCTCTCCGGTGAAGATCAGTGACGCGCCCGCCGGCGCGGCCGGGTACATCGGGGCGGACGGCTTCGGCGAGGTCTACGGCGACTACGGCGAGATCGCGGTGACGAACACGGGCAAGACCGTCGCGATCTGGGGCGAGGGGTTCAGCTATACAGGCCCCG
>JBKPPF010000053.1:0-30258 GCA_046733475.1 Actinomycetota bacterium | reverse complement strand
AACGAACGCACTCCCTTCGTTGTCACCCATCGACACGGAGCTTCCGGAGAAGGGCGACGTTCGGATCGTGCCGTCGAGTTTCAGCGTCGCGCCGAAGGCCTGGGCGGGGAGAAGAAGCGCCGTGAACGCCAAGGAGATGAGGGCCGTCCGGCGTCCCAGCGTGGAGCCTGAGCGATTTGGCCCGGCGACGGACCATAACCATCGCTGTCGGAGGCGCCGGCCTTCTCGAGCTCGTCCGCGTCCCATGCTTGGGCGGCGAGGGAGTCCAAGCGATTGAGAAAAGATGGCGAAGACGATCACGAGCATCCCGGGGTAACCGGTCCGATTCATCCCACATCCGGTTTATCGATAAACCCGGCAACTGCCGAGCTTTACGAAAGCTTCCCAGGCTCGTTCCCTCGGAGTGGCGTCCGAACGAAGCGCCTTGAAGGACACGTAGAGGGCATTCGGCGCCATCGAGCTGATCGGGGCGTGGGCCGGCGTTCCGCCCCGCCGGCCCGGTCGGCCTTCCGTCTAATGGAGAGAGCCGCCCCTCGTCGCGCGAGAAGGGCAGCTCCCAGCTTGCCAACGCGCCCAAGTCCCCCTGCCTGGACGTCGGAAGGCTCATCAAAAGTACCCATCCGTCCCGGCCAGAAACGAACCCCGAGGACTGCCGCTCGAGGCGTGGAGGACGAAGCCGGGGAAGGTGGACACTCGACTGGCAGGCTCTAGAAGTGAGCGCGCTCGGCCCGCGTCTCGGCCGAATGTCGCATTGCGTGAAGCCGAAGGAAACCCTAAGAATGCCGCTTAGAGGCGAGGGAGCCTCGACTGGCTTGTCTGTGGCCCAGGGAGAGCAACCGGTCAGGTTGAGGGGAAGCGTGTGGCCACTGGAAAGCACTTCTTTCCCCGGCTCCCCGCCTCGCTTCTCTTCCGCTTGCGTCTTGACAGCGAGGCCGGAGGCGGGGAGAGAAGGCGACAGAAGACGCCCTCTGCCGACCAGTGCGTTCGGCCTCTCTCCTACTCTGCCCGACCCTCGACTCCATGGCTATGGGCCGAGTCGGCCCTACCGAGGGGGACGGCTGGGTGCCTAAGCGCAAGACAGGCGCCGTGACCGCTCGCCAGTCACCCTTCCCCTCCCCGAGCCGTGAAAAAGGCCCTGAGCCAATCACTTTCGCTGTCGCGGACTTGCACCGGCCTCGCCTCACCGGCTCGGAGCGTGTCGTGGTCGCGCTTTCACTCGCTCTCGCCGAGAGCATGGACGCTGCGCCGCCCTATGCGAAGGGCCGGCTCGCTCACGAGCTGCGCGAGATCCTTGTCGGGCAGATAGCCCTCGCGGCGCAGCAGGTTAGCGAGAGCCGGGCTCAGTCGAGAAGCATTGCGGCAAGCCCCTCGACGTTCGCCTCTCGGGACAAGAGACTAGAGCCCGGCTCTGACACGCCGCAGAAGCGCTACACAAGATAGATGCAAGCGCCCAAGGTAGCGCCGATGTGCAGTCGCCAGCCGGAACCCAACCGTTTCCGCCTTCGGGGGCGCTGCCTCTTAGGGTTCCGAAGGTGACGCCAGGCACCGTCAACTTCGGGTCAAAGCCCGTCGGCTCGTCCACCGTCAAGGCGACAACGATCACGAACACGAGCGACGAAGCCGTCTCTCTCAGCCTCGCGCTCGTGCGCTCCTGGGATGACTTCGCGGGTCCTCCAGGGGCACATTCGAGGGTCTCGAGCCGACGCTCCTGCAACCCGGAGAAAGCTGCAGACTCATGCAGCGGTTCTCCCCAAGTGAAAGCTTCGTGGGGATCAAGCAGGATCAGATCTTGCCCGCGACGGCGACCGATCCGCAGAGCGGCGCGGTGCTGGAGACAGAGGAGATCGTCTTCTTCGGACGAGCACGGTGACCAGAGACGGGAGGAAGTCGGGCCGGACTCAGTGAGCGCATACCGAATGCAGTACGGATGGAGAGAGGCCTAAGGGCCGCGTGAGCGCCGCCTACGCCTTAGTACTCGCTCCAGGGCTTCCGCTCGAGGGGCCTGGCGACGACGGCGCGAAGGAGCGTGCGGAGGCGAAACTGGTCAGACAGTTGTAACGCAAGCTCAACCGTGAGCGATTTAGAGCGTGGGAGCCGGGCGGCCCGCGAGCCTGCGGCGGCTCACCCGGCCTTCGCCACGGGGAGAGGATGTGGCTAGCCCGGCTCCCGCTACTCGTTTCAAGGCGAGCTCGCCACCCCCTGCCCAGGCCTCTACGCCGCCCGCGACCGGCGCACAAGAGCCTCTGCGACTCGCTCGCATGAACGCCGCCGGCTGAGGAGTTCGGCGAGGGCGGCAGCGGCCAGCCGGTTCGAGGAGATCGCAGTGAGGAGGGCGAGGACGGCCAGCTCTCTCGCAGGTCTATGTGCGGAACCTCCTGCGAGAAGCGAGATGCCAACGAGCCGCCGCGCGCTCGTATCTCAGGTTCGCGGTCGGCAAGCAGCAGCGTCAGCTCAAGGGCGTCTGATGCCCCCTCCCTCGCCACACCTTTGCTTCGTGCGCACTCAGGTCGGCGTCAGCCTCTTCCTGCGTTCCCGGATCATGGGCACCTCCATTGTCTTGCTCGATTCCACCTAGGGGGCACCTCGTCCCGGAGAGTGAAGAGCAACCCGTGGCCTGCTCGATGCAGGTGCCCGGGAACGTTTGGGCCACTATTGGGCCAGCACACCCGAGAGCTAGAAACAAGAAAACCTTCTCCAACCAGGGGGTTTCGCTTCATGCGGATGAGAGGACTTGAACCTCCACGAGGTTTTGAAGGGAGGTCCCGGCAAGAGCACGAAGCCACATGGTTGCTCGGCTTGCGGCCCGCTATAGCTATTCCGTCGGCCCAACCACGCGGTTGACGTCCTTCGCGAACTCGAAGAGTCCTTCGGTGCTCGTGAGATCGACGATGCGCTTGTAGTCGAGTTGCGGGTACTCGGCCTGGAGCGCGAGCAGCTCAGCGAGCTTTTCGTCCGAGACCCGACCGTCGAGTACGACCGGACTTTCGAGGCAGATGTGGCCACGCTTCGATGGTTCACTCGGTCGGGAACTACCGTGGGAGGCTCGTACTCGAAGTCGGCGCCGGGTGGTCGGCGCCTACCCGGCCACCTTGGGCGCCACTGATTCAACCTTGCGGGTTATCCGTGGCGTCGCTCTCAAGACGGCCGACGGCTCCGGCCCAGCGTGTACCTTCCTCAGCGGGGCGGCGAGCTTGTCGCAGAGCACGTCGTGGAGTCGCAGCATCGCCACCAGGGCATGCTCGACCTCCTGCCCTTGGGATCCTTGGGCGAGGAAGGGGCTAGCCAGCTTCCTCCACGCCTTTTCGTCCCTCTTCGTCGAGCACACGCGGCGGCATAGCGCTTTTCGGCATCTGCCAGAAGATCCTTCACGGCAAATCAGAATCCCGGACTTTCGCACGCAGACTTGCGATCTTTTGCGCGGGGATCGCGGCTAAGGAGCGGGGCTACAGAGAGTAAGGAAGTCGACGCCCGCGCCGTTTCAGTCCATCGGACTGACGAGAATGATCTGCTCGTAGCGTACGAAGAGCTTTCTACTCGCCTTTTGGAGCTGAACCCAGTCCGCCGCGTAACGACCCTCTCGTTTTAGGAACAGCTCGAGCTCTTCTTCCACGGAGTGGCCCCCTTCGACGGGTATCGAGTAATTCTGTCCGTTCACAAGTGTGACCTCGAGATACACGGAAGGAGCTTAGGGCTTCCGCCCGAGCAGGCGAGCGACGACGGCGCGAGAAGCTCGTTTGGCGGCACTAGCGGTCTCGTTCCCTGTCCAGGTCGTATGACGTTGACTTCCTCCGAGGGCGTTTGAAAGACTCGGAACGCCACTCTAGGCGAGGTGGATATGCGGCCATCGAAGGTGTTTCTATGTGCACTTTTTGCGCTCGCCGTCTTAGGCATGGCGGCGACAGCGGGAGCAGCGTCAAGGGTTCTTACGTTCCCCATCGACGACACGTTTCAGGATGAGGGCTTCTCCGAGTTCTGTGGATTCGACGTCTTCATCCACGTCGAAGGCCAGACGCGCGTCGTGCTCAAGGTCAATCAAGAAGGCGAGGTTGTCCGCGAGGTCGATACATTCAGCGCCACGCTGACTACCTTCTCCGATATGGGCTCGTTCTCGTTCCCCCTTGCCCAGCCGATCATGTTTGACTACGGCGAAGGGGCGGAGATCGGCTCCACAGCGACAATCAAGATTGTTGGGTTCGGTGGGCATGTTCCCGGCTCGATCCCTTCGGACGCGGGCATCATCATTCTCACGGGGACGGTGGTCGACTTCTCGCCCGAAGGGATTCCGATCGTCGACTTCAACGGCGAAGTCACCTTCGAGCACGGCAACGAGGAATCAGGTGAGGCTCACGGCGCGGCCGTCTGCGGCGCTTTGAGCTAAGCACAGGACAAACTCCGGTTCGAGCGGCCGAGCAGAGCCCCCTGGCGATCCCCTCAAGATGCGAGGCGTCCCTACTCATTGCGACGGAGGCGATGCGATATACACTCGTGAGCGCGGGTGACGGTGTGAGCCACACCTTGCGCGGCAGCGAAGTGGCCGGAAGGCGGCCTGGGATGATTGGGGGAGATTCGTAATGCGGCTCAAAGTCACATCTCGACGGGCGTCGTTCCGTCGAACGGCTGGTCAGTGTTTGATTGTGGCGGCGATGTTCGGCGCATCGCTGACCGTGCTCACGGCCCCAGGGCGTGCTGCAACCACGCTCCTCGTCCCCGAGGACTTCAGCACCATTTCGGCAGCCATCGCGGCCGCGGCTCCGGGCGACACCGTGAGCGTCGCGCCCGGCACGTATACGGGTGCCGTGACGCTCAGCAAGGCGATAACACTGCGCGGCAGGTCGCCGGGCTCCGCCCCCACGGGCAATACGACCATCCTCGAAGCATCCGCTTCGGTTGACGTGATCACTATCCCGTCTGGAGTGTCACCGGCACCCACGGTGACCGGACTCGTTCTTCGAAACGGTCTGTCAGGCGTGTCATTGAAGAGCCCCGCGACGATTGTGGGCAACCTCTTCGTTGCAAATAACGATCAGCTCGACTACAAGGTCGAGGGCGGCGGGACGGCACGAGGGAACATCTTCCAGGACGCTCTCGACGACGGCATCGACATCAACCATCCCGTTCGCGACCTGCTCATCGAGAACAACCAGATGATCAGCAGCGATGGCGACGGGGTGGAGATGCGCCTCAACGATGACGCGATCTCGAGCACTGCGCACATCATCTTCCGGGGCAACGAAATCTGGGGGTCCCGAAGCGATGGGATCCAGATCATCGACTATTTCACTGACACGAACCGGGTCATCTCAATCGAGCGGAACCTGATCCGTGACAACGGGCGAGCGGGCATCGGACTGCTGGATGGGGGAACGACGATCGAGGACTTTCGTGCCGCCAGCGTCCGCGAGCGGATCACGGTCTTTCACAACACGCTCCTCCGGAACGACCATGGGATTTCCGGAGGTGACAACCTCATCGCCCTCAACAACATCTTCGTCGGCCATTTCCTTGCGCTCAAGAACGTGGATGCGGATTCGATCGCAAGTCACAACCTATTCTGGCAGAACACGACGAACGCCAGCGGGAGCGTTGTTGCCGCATCGATTGTGGCCGACCCACTTCTCGATGCGGACTACCGCCTCAAGGCCTCGAGCCCCGCGATCGACGCCGGAGTCGCACATTTCGAGTGGAAAGGCGAAACCGTGATGGATCAGGCGGCTGGCAGCTATCAGGGGTCCGCGCCTGATCTCGGCTGGAAGGAAACATCCTCCCTTTCCACGGTCAACGACCCGCCGACGATCACCTCTAACGGCGGCGGTGCGACGGCCTCGACGTCGGTGCCCGAGAACCAGACTTCGGCCACCGACGTCAATGCAATCGACCCCAACGGCGATCCACTCACATACTCAATCTCGGGCGGCACCGATGCCTCTGCCTTCAAGGTCGACGCGAACAGCGGGGTGCTCACCTTTGCCACTGCTCGCGACTACGAACTACCGGGCGATTCGAACGGGGACAATGTCTATCTCGTCACCGTCTCCGTCTCCGACGGGCGCGGGGGCAGCGACTCGCAGCAGATCTCGGTCACCGTCACGGACGTCGACGAGACCTCTCCGCCGCCGATCTCTTCGGCGTTCGATTTCTCCTTGCGCGACGCGGCGACCGTCGGTGGGTTCGCTGTCGCGAACGAGGACATCCTGTCCTACGACGGCGCCGGACACTTCTCCCAGGCCTTCGACGGCTCCGATGTCGGTTTGAGCGCCTTCCGGATCGATGCCTTCTCCTGGCTCGACTCGGACACGCTGCTTCTGTCGGTCGACGCCGACCGGACCGACATCTTGCCCGGAATGACCGTCGCGGTCGACGACTCGGACATCGTGCGCTTCGACGCAACCTCGCTCGGGGCCACCACCGCGGGCACCTTCTCTATGTATTTCGACGGCTCCGACGTCGGGCTGACGACGACGGCGGCCGACGTAGACGCGATCGAACTCCTGCCGGCCGAGAAGATCGCTGTCTCGACGACGGATTCGGTCTCGCTGTCGGGCGTCTCGGCGCGCGATGAGGATCTGTTGGCTTTCACCCCGATCGCTCTTGGCTCCAACACCTCAGGGACATTCGCGCTCCACTTCGACGGCAGCGATGTGGGCCTTGGGGAAAGCGGCGAGGACATTGACGGCGCCGCCCTCGATGGTTCCGGAAACCTTTACCTCTCGACGCGCGCCGGCTTCGCGGTTCCGGGTGTCAGTGGTACAGACGAAGACGTCTTCGTGTTCGATCCGACGTCGCTCGGGCCAACGACGGCGGGCACCTACTCGTCGACGCTGTTCTTCGACGGGTCGAGCTTCGGGCTCGCGGCGACAGACGTCTACGCCCTCGACTTTCCCGCCCCCTAGGGCTGTTGGCACGATGTCCACATAGCTTCGAAGAACGGGCGGACCGACCCCGCAATCTTCAATCGGCCAGACCGGCCAGAAACCGTTTTTCCGCACGGAGAGGGCCGCTCGGGATATCTCCACCCCATCGCCGCGTTTCAACCACGCTCGGGGGCAGAGAACGACGGGCACGGGTGTCTCGGCGGCGGTCGTCGTCGCGGGCTCGCCCGTCCGACCCAGACGAACCCGAACCACCTGACGCAGCCCGGCCAGGGTGGGTGCGTCGGCCTGCTCGCGGTCGCGCGGTGGGGAGTGGATGACCCCCGCCACGTCGACCCGTGGTCTCGCGACCCTGGACCTGAATTCAAGGAGTTGGTCGCCGATATACAGCGTGTCCTCGGTCGCCCCGAGTCCGCACCTGACCAAGACCAGCCCAACACCGCTCATGCGGGTCGGGCTGCGCCCACAGAGGGAAAAGACCCAACCCCCTAAAGTAAAATCACCCCCTCCTACCTTCAATGCTGGTTCTACTCCTAAGGCTTTACCCCTAAGGGGAAGCTCACCACCAGCGGCGGCGGGTTCCTCTCCGTTGTCGCGTCCTGGAAGCTCTCGACCAGCTGCCTCCCCGCCTCGACACGCCGCTGCTGTTCTCGGGAGCGAGGGGGCGGCTACCTGGACACGAACACGTTTCGCTACCGGCAAGTGGTTTCCGGCTCTAAAGGCGGCTGGCATCGAGCACCGCCGCCATCTACGACATGCGGCACACCTTCGCTAGCTGGAGCATCCGCGACGGCATCTCGCTGTTCCTTCTCCAACCAGGGGTTTTCGCTTCATGCGGATGAGAGGACTTGAACCTCCACGAGCTTTCGCTCACACGGATCTGAACCGTGCGCGTCTACCAATTCCGCCACATCCGCGCGGTGAGGCGATTGTACCGGCGGCGCTCAGGGGCTACTGGCGATGCGACCGGTCGTCGTCGGTCTCTTCGAGCACCGGCAGGTTCGCCAGATCCCGCTCGACGCTCGCCTGAAAATCGTCTTCCCGCCCGGCGTCGCCCTCGATGACCGTGAGGGCCTCCTTCCGCCGGGCGCGCTTTCGGCCGGCGCGCGCGTCGCTCCCGACCTTGGCCGAGACACGCGGCCATTCCACCCCCGCGATCAACACGAGGGCGCACGCGAGAAGCACGAAGGCAACCACGCCCATCGCCTCATTGTAGTCCGGAGGCTAAAGGCCCGAGTGGTTTCTTCCGATTCGAGAAGCATGTTTCCCCGGGACGTCCCGCTCGCGCTTCTCCTCATCAGCATGGCCTGGATGACGGTCGCGCGCGCCGTGCTCGTCTTCGCCCAGAAGCTCCCGCCCACGTGCCGGGACTGCGGCCTGAAGCTCGAGCGCCGCTACCTGGGCGAGTCGGTCTGCAGCTGCCATCATTAGGCACCTTGCGGCGCCCGGTAAGACCTAGGCGCCGACGGTGTACAGAGTGCGTGCGGCGTGCTCGCCGCATACGAGCTTCCGTGCGTAGAGGCGCTCGTCGGCCGCTCGGTAGAGGGAGAGCGCATTCTCGCCGTCCGCCGGATAGACCGCCCAGCCGAACGTGATCCGGCTCTCCTGGCGCGCCATAGCGCCCTCGAGCTTCGCAGCGAGCGCCGCGGCTTCATCGGTCCGTCCGAGGTGAGGACGGCGAACTCGTCGCCGCCGACCCGCGCGACCTCGTCCTCCGGGCGAAGCGAGCTTCCGAGCATGAGCGCGAGGCGCCGCAGGGCGTCGTTGCCCTCGGCGTGTCCCTGCGAGTCGTTGATCGTCTTGAGTCCGTCCATGTCGCCGAGGAGGAGCGCGAACGGAAGGCCGGCCTCGAAGCGCCGGGCGATCGCGGCCTCGAAGGCCCGCGTGTTCGGCAAGCCAGTGAGGAAGTCGCGCTCGGCGAGGACGCGCAGTCGCTCGACGAGCTCCCGATCACGCGACGAGAACCAGCCGAGCAGGCCGCCCATCGTCGCGTACGTGAGGAAGCGGAGCGGGGTCGAGAGGGTGAGGAGCTCCGACGGCGAGATGTTGGGGTTGATGACGACGTCCAGCGTAAAGACGGCAACTGCGATCGCACCGGCCAAGATCCCGCGCTTCACTCCGCCGGTCAGCGCGAGCGCGGCGACCGGGAGGTAGAAAAGATGAGCGATTCCGAGCCCCGGGACCTCGAAAACGACAAAGGTCGTGAACAGGAGCGCATAGCTCGCGATCGCGAGGCTCAGGACGAGCGATCGAGGTTGGTAGGCCGCGTTCACCCTCCGCTGAAGAGAGTAGGAGGCCAGCGGCTCCCTTTACGTCACTCCTTCGAGGGGTTCTCAGGCGACGAGCGCGCGCACAGCACGGGCGAGGACCCGCGCACCGAGCTCGCATTGCTCGGGCGGCGTGTACTCGTCGGGCGAGTGGCTGATGCCGCCGCGGCTCGGCACGAACAGCATCGCCGAGGGAACGTGATGCGCGAGAACCATGGCATCGTGGCCCGCTCCGCTCGGCATCTGCCTGAACGAGGCTCCTTCCGCCTGCGTCGCCTCGACGAGCGCGTCCTGGAGACCCTGGTCGAGCGCAACCGGGGGCTTTCGGTGCGTGGCGGAGATCTCCATGCCCAGGCCCTCCTCGCCGGCCACTCGCTTGACGGTCTCGCGCACGAACGCGTCGGCCCGCTCGAACCCCTCGGCGGTCGGCGAGCGGACGTCGATCGTGAATTCCGCGAGCCCGGGGATCACGTTGAAGCCGCCTGGCTCGACGGAGACGATTCCGACGTTGGCGGTCATGTCTTCGCGGGAGCGCGCCTCCTGCCGCAATTCGAGGACGATGCGTGAAGCGCCGGCGAGCGCGTCGCGGCGGCCGTCCATCGGCGTCGTGCCCGCGTGATTCGCCGCACCCAGGAGTTTCACGCGGAAGCCGAGGAGCCCGGTGATCGCCGTGACGATGCCGAGGTCTTCCCCACTCTGCTCGAGAACGGGGCCCTGCTCGATGTGAAGCTCGAGGTAGGCGCCGACCCGCTCGACTCCGCGCGCGTCAGTCAGGCGGTCGAAGTCGAAGCCGGCGCGCGCCATCGCGTCCGCGACACCGCGACGGCGCCAGTCCTCGAGGTCGAGCTCCCCGCAGAAGACGCGGCTGCCCAGCATCCCGGTCTGGAAGCGGCTGCCCTCCTCGTCGTTGAACGACACGACCCAGAGCGGCCGCTTCGGCTCGACGCCTTCTGCGCGCAGTACGCGGACGGTCGCGAGCGCTGCCATCACCCCGAGGGCGCCGTCGTACCGCCCGCCGCGTGGCACCGTGTCGAGGTGAGAGCCGACGAGCACCGCTTGCCCCTCTCCCGCGTCCCAGCGGCCGAAGACGTTGCCCGCCGGGTCGAGCTCGGTCTCCAGTCCGAGTTCCTCGAGCCGACGTACGAGCCAGTCGTTCGCCTGTGCGAGCTCCGGGGACCAGGCGAAGCGGGAAACGCCGCCGCCGTCGGCGCCGATCTGGGCTGCAGCCTCGAGCTCAGCCGCGAGCGAGGACACCGCGCCTCTTCAGCCAGCGATAGAGCTCGACCGCGCCCGTGATCGCGAGCGCGATCCCGAACGCAAGCAGGAAGCCCTTCCACGGCTGCTCCTCGAAGGCCCGCCCGCCGAAATATCCGAGCATGGCCGCATAGCCGGCCCAGAGGAAGCCGGCCGCCACGTCGAAGCGGATGAACCGGTGCCACGCCATCTCGAGCATGCCGCAGGTGAGCGTCACCACCGTGCGCCCCGCGGGGATGAAGCGGCCTATGAGGATGAGATATCCGCCGCGCTCCTGAATCTGCTCTTCCGCCCAGTCGATCCGCTTGCGGCGCTCTCCCTGAAACCATCGCGCCACGATCCGGTGGCCGGCCTTTCTCCCGATCCAGTAAGCGGTGTTGTCGCCCAGGATCGCGCCGGCGGACGCGCAGAGGATCACCAGCCACAGCATCAGGTCGCCGGTCGAGGCGAGCACGCCCGCGAGGATGACGGAAGTCTCGCTCGGGACGAACGGGATGATCACGTCGAGCGCGGCGACGGCGAAGAGGAACGCATACGTCCACGGCGAGCCGGAGACGTACTGCGTGAGGGACTCGAACACGAGTTAGTGCGTGTGTTCCTCAGGGAGGCCGAAGCGGCGCACCGTGCCCTCCTCCGAGTCGAACTGGATGAGCACTGCGGCCTCGTCCCCGACGACCCATGCGTCGTGCCCGGGCTCGATCATCACGACCTGCGGCGCCACGAACTCGAACGTGCAGCCGTCGGCGAACTCGCCGGCGATGTGGCCACGGGCGAGGAAGCCGACATGCGCGTGCATGCAGAGCTCGGTCTCGACGTTCGGGCGCATGTGGGTCGACCAGCGAAAGCCCGGCGGGTAAACGACGCGCTTCACCCTCCCGTTGCCCGCGCGCGCGATGTCGATCTCGGCGCCACCGACCTCGCGATGGTCGGCTCCCTCGATGGGCGCGATGAGCGGGTCCATGGGCAATTAGCTTAGTTGGCCGCGAAGCGGCCCGGATCGAAAAGATCGGTGTCCCCGATCGCCAGTCGCCGACACGCGGCAGGCGCGGTCACCATTCCGATGGAGGAGAAACCGCTCGCTGCGACAAGGCCTTCGACTCCGGGAACCGGTCCGACGACGGGCAATCCGTCGGGGGTGTGGGCTCGGCGGCCAGACCAGGCAGCGATCACGGGAACGTCCTCGAGCGCAGGCGAGACGCGGGCGGCGCGGTCGGCCAACCGGCGAACGGTCTCCGGCCCTTCCGGGTCGTCCAGCAGCGACCGCCGGAGCGACGTGCCGATGAAGCAGCGCCCACCCGGCCGCGCGCCGAGAAGCAGCGAGACGACGCCCGGCTTCTCGGCGGCGCCGTCCGCGACCTCTCTGATCGTCGGTGCCCCGACGATACTCGCCATCTCGTCCTGCATCGGCCAGAGCGCCTGCTCGATCGCATAGCGCGGGGGCGGGTCGACGCGGCCGGTCTCGAGGAGCCAGCCGCGCGAGGCCGTCACGGGGAGCTCGACTCCCAGCGGGCGCAAGAGCAGTCGCAGCCACGGCCCGGTCGCGAGAACGACCCTCTCGCAGGGGAGCACTCCCTCGTCCGTGGCGAGTCCGGTGACCCGTCCGCGAACGACGAGGATCCGCTTCGCCTCGCACCCGAGCCTGAAGTCCACGCCTTCGAGCCGGCCGGACTCGGCGAGAGCAGTCGTCGCGCCCCTCGAGTCGAGCGTCCATCCGCCGTCGACCACGAAGCCTCCGGCCAGGTCGTCCGCAAACCATGTATCCGCGCGGAGGTCGACTTCCTCGCCTCCCACGGCCTCCGCATAGGCCCTCGCCGCCTCGATCTCGTCGTCCTCGACGGCCAGCACGAGCATTGGCCACGGCACGAGGTCGAACGGGACCGGCCCAGCCGAGACCTCCTCGTAGATCTCGAGCGACTCGGCGAGGAGGTCATTGACCCACCCGAGCGGCTGGCGAAAGAGAAAGCCGCCGTTTCGGCCGGATGCGCCCGCGCCGATTCCGCCGGAGTCGACGACGGCGACCTGCGACCCTTCCCGCGCGAGGAAGGTCGCCGCCGCGCAACCGGCGACTCCCGCACCGACGACAACGGTGTCGGGGCTCAGCTGTCGACGGGCGTGTCGCCCGAGTGGCGCTTGCGCCAGAACATGAGCCCTGCCGCCACGGCCCCCACGGCTGCGATCGACGCTGCGACCGCGCCGCCTTTCTTGGTACCGGCCTTGCGCGCGGCCGCGCGAGCCTTTTGCTTCGCGACCGGCTTGGCAAGCGTGATCACGAGCCAGCCGATGAAAGCGTTTCGTCTGTTGAACACGCTCATCGCTTTCCTCCTCTCAGGCCTTCGCGGCGGTGCGCCGGCGGGTGGCGACGTGAATAGGACGGCCGAGCGCCACGAGACCGGCCTCCTTGATCGCCTCGGAGAGCGTCGGGTGCGCGGTCATGCCGTCGGCAACGGTTTCGATCGTCGCCTCGGCGTCGAGCGCGACCACCCCGGCCTCGACCAGGTCGGTCACGTGCGGACCGACCATGACGAGCCCCAGAAACTCCCCGTAGCGCGACTCATGGATCGTCTTTACCCAGCCGGTCGTCTCGTTCTGCATGATCGCCCGCCCGTTGGCGACCCACGGGAACGAGCCGGTGACCACGTCGTCGCCGTACTGCTCGCGCGCAGCCTGTTCGGTGAGGCCGACGCTCGCGATCTCCGGGTCGGTGTAGATCGGGCGCGGCACGCCGCGGTTGTCGACGACAGCGTCGTGGCCCATCGCGTTCTCCGCGGCGACCTCCGCCTCGCGGAAGGCGGTGTGTGCGAGCTGCCAGTAGCCGGCACAATCGCCGGTCGCGTAGATGTGCGGAACGGTGGTGCGCCGGTGCTCGTCCGCCGCGATGCCCTTCTTGGGGTCGAACTCGACGCCGATCTCCTCGAGCCCGAGCCCTTCGACGTTGGGCCCGCGCCCGGTCGCGACGAGCATCAGGTCGCACTCCTTGGTCTGACCGCCGAAGTGGACGAGGAGGCCGTCGCCCGTGTCCTCGACCTTGTCGCACTGCGTCTCGAGGTTGAGCTCGATGCCGCGCTTCTTGAACTGCTTGGCGAGCTCCTTCGACGCGTCGTCGTCCTCAAGCGGGATGAGCTTCGGGAGCATCTCGACGATCGTCACCTCGCTGCCGAACCTCGCGAGCGCAGAAGCGAATTCGCAGCCGATGATGCCGCCGCCGAGGATGACGATCCGGCGCGGCACCTCCGTCTGCGCGAGGAGGCCTGTCGAGTCGACGCAGCGCTCCGACTCGATGCCGTCGATGGGCGGCCGAAGCGGCGACGAGCCCGTCGCGACGATCACGCTCTTGAACGTGATGTCCTCGGCGCCCTCGACCGAAAGGGTGTTCGCGTCCTTGAAGCGGCCGACGCCTTTCACCCATTCGATCCCGTTCGCCTTGAAGAGTGTCGCGACGCCGCCGGTCAGCTGCTTGACAACGCCTTCCTTCCACTGCTGTGCAGCGCCGAAGTCGAGCTCAGAGGGCCCGACCTTCACGCCCAGCTTCTCGAAGGTCTCGTTCGCCTCCTTGAGCGCAAGGGCGGTCTGCACCCAGGCCTTGGTCGGGATGCAGCCGACCCGGAGGCAGGTGCCGCCGAGCTCGGCCTCCTGCTCGACGCAGACGACGCTGGCGCCGAGCTGTGTCGCCCGGATCGCCGCCGGATAGCCGCCCGACCCGCCGCCGATGACGGCAACGTCACATTCCATCTCTGCCCTTTCGCTCGCTTCGATTTTCCAGGGTCGATCCTACCCGCGAGGGCTCGTTCTCAGAGCTGGAGAGCTTTCCCTCGTTCCAGGGATCGCCGGCGTGCGCCCTTCTGCCGTTTCCTCGGCTGACCGGATTAACCCCGGGTCACGGCGAGGGCGGCATACCAAGGGAAGCCGCCCTCCCGGTTTAACTGGGCGGCGGGCTCACGTGGGGTCGAGCCACTCTGCGGGCGGGCCCGAGCCGAGCAGGGAGAAGTCGCCCCGCTCGCGGATCGTGGTCGCCGCCTCGACGAGCGCTTGCACCGCCGCCCACGTGAGCGATCCGCCGACGCTGACGCGCTGGGCTCCGGCGTCGGCGAGCTCCTGAAAGGTCAGGTTTGGACGCGCGAGCACGTTCACCGGCTTCGAGACGGCGGCGCAAAGAGCGCGAATGTCATTCACATCGGAAAGGCCGGGGGCGTAGAGAACGTCCGCGCCCGCGGACTCGAACGCCTGCAGGCGGGCGATCGTGTCATCGAGGTCGGGATTGCCGCGGATGTGGTTCTCGGCCCTCGCCGTCAGCGTGAACGCGAAACCGACCGCGCGTGCCGCGGCTACAGCTGCACGAACCCGCTCGACGGCTTCGTCGAGGCCGTAGAGGCGCTGTCGATCCCAGTCCTCGATCGATCCACCGACCGCGCCCGCCTCTGCAACGCGGGAGATCGCGACGCCCGGGTCGGCGCCGTGGCCGTCCTCGAGGTCGACCGAGACCGGCAAGTCCGTTGCCCGTGCGAGAACAGCAACGTGGTCGACCACCTCGTCGAGTGCGGCGGCGCCGTCGAGGCGGCCGAGTGTGAACGCGAAGCCGGAACTGGTCGTCGCGAGCGCGCGAAAGCCGAGCGCACCAAGAACGCGTGCGGAGCCGGCGTCCCAGGGATTCGGGATGACGAACGGGTCGCCGGCGTGCAGTGCGCGGAAGGCTTCGGCCTTCTCCTCAGTCGTCGCCGACACGAAGCACGACCTTTCCCTGTTTGCTGCGCTCGCCGACGCGGTCGAAGGCCGCGCCTGCTTCCTCGAGGGAGAAGACCGAGTCGACGGCCGGGGTCACCTCTCCCGCATCTGCGCGGCGTCCGAGCTCGACAAGCTGTGCGCGATCCGGCTCGACCACGAAGTACGTCGCGCCTTCGGCCTCCTGCGCAATCGAGACGACTCTGCTGCCCAACCCGACGGCATTCGTAAGGTCATCGCCGCCAACTGTGTCGAACACGAGGTCCGGCGTCTCGTCGTCGGCGGCCAACTGACCCTGCGCGAGCTGTACCGCGAGACGGCCGACCCCGCCGTTCGCTCCGAGGACGCGAACGCGCTCACCGTCCTTCAGCGCGCCGTGCTCGAAGATGCCCTGCCACGCACTGAGGCCCGTCATCGGGAGCGTGGCGCTCTCGACGTGGGTGAGGCTCATTGGTCGCGGCGCGAGGACAGTGGCCGGAACCACGGCGTATTCGGCAGCGACGCCGTCGCGGTCGAAGGGCGTCAGCGCGAAGACCTCCTCTCCCACCTCGACGTCGTCCACGTCGGGAGCCACGTGGGCGACCACGCCCGAAAGCTCGTAGGAAGGGATGGCGGGAAGCCGGTCCACCGGCCAGGTCAGCTCATCGCGGGTGATCGCGGCAGCGTGAACGCGGACCAGCGCCTCGCCCTCGTGCACGGTCGGGACCTCGATTTCCTCCACGGCGAGTCCGGTCTCGTGCAGGCGGACCGCACGCATCGCCCTCACCGCGTCAGACGTCTTCGGAAAGCTGGATGCGGTTGCCGTCGGGGTCGAAGACGTCCAGCAGGCGGATCGTGCCGGGGATCTCGAGAACGACGCCAACGTTGACGCCGGCCTCGCGCAGGCGGTCCGCTTCCGACTTCAGATCTTCGACCTCGAGAGTGGCGATCACCTCTTCCTCGCCCCCCTCGCCGCCGCCCTCGAACTCGCCCTCCGCGAGCGCGATCTCAAGGCCGTGGCGGATCATCCTTGTCCAGCGGTCCTCCTCGTCCTTGTAGACCTCTTCGAAGCCGAACGTACGCTTGTAGAAGTCCTGCGCCGCCTCGAGATCCGTGACGCGGTACCAGACGTTCAAAGCGCCAACCCGGGTTCTTCGAGGAACGCCTTGACCGTGGCGAGGAATTCGGAGGCGGTGGCGCCGTCGACCGAGCGATGGTCGATCGTCAGCGTCATGTCCATGCGCGACTGGATCTCGAAGTCGCCGTCGACGACGACGGCCCGCTCCTCGATCGCCCCGACCGCGAGGATGCCGGCCTGCGGCGGGTTCAGGACTGCCGTGAAGCGCTCGACGCCGTACATGCCGAGGTTGGAGATCGTGAACGTCCCGCCGTCGAGGTCTTCGGCGTGTAGCTTGCCCTCCCGGGTCCGCGAGACGATGTCCGCCCGCGCCGCGGCGATCTCCGGGATCGTCAGCCGCTCGCAGCCCGGAATCACGGGCACGACCAGGCCGTGGGGGATCGCGACGGCGATACCGATGTTCGCGGTCGGGAAGAGCTTCACGGAATCGCCGGCGAAGTGGGCGTTCACGTCACGGTGGCGCATGAGGGCGAGTGCGACAACCTTCGTCAGGATGTCGGAGTAGGTCGGCCTGACCCCGCCCTCCCGGACCTGGGCGAGCAGCGCCTCCCTCAGGCGGATCGAGGCCGTCATGTCGGCCGACATGGAGATCTGGAATGCGGGCGCCTCCCACGCCTCGGTCATGCGGCGCGCGATCGTCTTCCGCATCTGGTTCAGCTTCACGACCTCGACCTCGTCGCTCGGGGCCGCCGCGCCGGCCGACGGGGCGACGCTCACGGCCCCCGTTGCCGAGGCGCGCTCGACGTCCTCGGCGACGATGCGGCCCTCCGGGCCGGTCCCGCGGAGGGCGGAGAGCTCGATCCCGCGCTCGCGGGCGATGCGCCGTGCGAGCGGCGAAGCCTTGACCCGCCCGCCGTTCGTGCTCTCGACGCTCTGCTCGGGCTCGGACGGGCCCTCGGGCGCTTCCTCGCGGCCCCGCTCGCGCTCGTCCTCGCGCTCTGGGGCGGGGGAGCCTTCCTCCTGCGCGTCGTCCTCGGAAACCTCGGTGGGGTCCTCGGCCTCTCCTTGCGGGACGTCCTCGCCTTCGGGCACCTCTTCGCCCTGCTCGCCGATGACCGCGATCGCCTTTCCGACCTCGATCTCCTCCCCCTCGCCGGCGAGGATCTTGAGCAGGACTCCGGAGGCCTCAGCCTCGACCTCCTGCGTCACCTTCTCCGTGTCGAGCTCGTAGAGCGCCTCGCCCTTCTCCACGCTGTCGCCCTCGGACTTCAGCCAGCGCACGATGGTGCCGGACTCCATCCCCTGGCCGAGACGCGGAAGGGTGACCTGGGAGCTCATTCCTTGCCGACGGTCTTCTTGATCGCCGCGAGCACGTCCTTGGCGTGAGGAACGACCCACTCCTCCATCACCGGCGCGAATGGGATCGGGGTGAACTTGGCGCCGACGCGCGCGACCGGCGCGTCGAGGTAGTCGAAGGCCTTTTCTTGGACGATAGCCGCGACCTCGGCGCCCCAGCCCATGCGGGTGACGGCCTCGTGGGCGACGACTGCGCGATTCGTCTTCTTCACGGAGGCGATGAGCGCGTCCTCGTCGAGCGGCTGCAGCGTGCGCGGGTCGAGGACCTCCACGGAGATCCCCTCGTCCGCGGCCTGCTCTGCCGCGCTGAGCGACTCGTGCACGAGCCGCCCCGTGGCGACGACGGTCACGTCCTCGCCCTCGCGGTGGATCCGCGCCTTGCCGATCTCGATCGGCTCGATCTCGTCTGGCACCTCGCCCTTGATGCCGTACAGCGTGCGGTGCTCGAAGAAGACGATCGGGTTGTCCTCGTAGATGGAGCTCCAGAGGAGGCCGCGCACGTCCTCGGGGGTGGACGGGAAGACGACCTTGAGCCCCGGCACATGCACGAACCACGCCTCGAGCTGCTGGGCGTGCTGGGCGCCCGGCGACCAGCCGGCGCCTCCCTGCGTGCGGATCGTGAGGGGCACCTTGATCTGGCCCCCCGACATGTAGCGGTGCTTGGCGGCCTGGCTGACGATCTGCTCCATCGCCAGGGTCGTGAAGTCCTGGTACATGATCTCGACGATCGGGCGCATCCCGGCGATCGCGGCTCCGATGCCCGCGCCGACGATGGCCATCTCAGAGATCGGCGTGTTGCGCACGCGCTCGGGCCCGAACTCCTCGAGCATCCCCTGCGTCACGCCCATCGATCCGCCCATCTCGGCGATGTCCTCCCCCATGATGAAGACGTCGTCATCCCGCCTCATCGCGGTCGACATGGCGTCCCGGACGGCTTCCCTGTACGAGAGCTCGGCCATCAGGAGTAGACGTTCTTGAGGGCGTCCTCGGGCTTCGGGTCGGTGCCCTGCTTCGAGAACTCGACGGACGCTTCGACGATCTTGACGATCTCCGCGTCCATCTCTTCCCAGTCGGAGTCGGAGAGCTCGAGCTTCTCGCGCGCCTTCGTGACCGGATCCTGCGTCTGGCGCAGCTCGCGCACCTCCTCCTTCGGCCGGTACACCTGCGGGTCGCCGATGTAGTGGCCGGTGAGGCGGTACGTCTCGGCGAGGAGGAACACCGGGCCCTTCCCCTCGCGCGCGTGCTTGAGCGCCTTCTTCGCGACGTCGTAGACCGCCTCGACGTCCTGGCCGTCGACCTTCATCGCCGTCATGCCGAAAGCCTCCGCGCGCTTCGTGAGATCCTCGATGGGAAGCTGCTGCTTGGCGGGCGTCGACTCCGCGTAGTGGTTGTTCTCGCAGACGAAGACCGCCGGCACGGTCCAGAGCTGGGCGAGGTTGAGCGACTCGTGGAATGTGCCGATGTTCGTAGCCCCGTCGCCGAAGAAAGCGACGGCGACACGCGGCTCGCCGCGCAGCTTGAAGGCGAGCGCGGAGCCCACGATCCCGGGCAGCCCGCCCCCGACGACCGCATTTGCGCCGAGATTCCCGCGCTCGAGGTCGTAGAGGTGCATGGACCCGCCGTAGCCGTGGCTCACGCCCTCGACCTTGCCGTACAGCTCCGACATCACCTCGTTCGGATGCGTTCCCTTGGCCAGCGTGTGCCCGTGGGCGCGGTGGGTGGAGGCGATGACGTCGTTCTCCTCGAGCGCTTGGCAGACCCCCACCGCGACGGCCTCCTGGCCGATCGCGACATGGAGGAATCCGGGGAGCTCACCGGCGCGGAACCGCTCCTCCACCTTCTCCTCGAAACGGCGGATGAGCAGCATTTCCCGCAAGAAATCCTTCAGGCGCGCACTGGACGAAACCTGCCCCTTTTCCTCTAGCGTGGCCACGCGCCGACACGCTAGCAACAGGCCACTAGACTTGCGGCCGTGAGACTGGCCGACCAATGGCAGGAGCTCGAGGCCTCGCTCCCCGAGGGGTGGACCTCGGCCCAGCTGTCCCTGGCGGTGGCCGAGGACGCCGATGCCGACCGCGTTGCGCTCATCCTCGCCTCGCTGACTCCGGGCCGCATGGGCACGAGCTTTCGGCTCGACGTGACACCCTCGCGCAACCCGGAAGGCATCGTCCGCCGGCTCGACCAGGAGGGCGTCCGGGGCCGGCTCGACTTGATCGACGCCGGCGCTGCGTCGACCGAGATTCCTGTGGCCGAGGCGCTGCGTCGCCAGGCGACGCTCGCGCGGCAGTGGGACGAGCTCGTCGACGATCTGCCCCAGGACTGGTCGGAGCTCTACGCGGAGGTCGAGCTCGCTTCCTCCGACTTCCTCCCCCGGGCCGCCCTGCTCCTCGCGCCGGTGAATCCCGCCCGGTACGGCGGGCTCGCCGCTTTACGCTTCAGGAGCGCCAGAGTGGACGGCTACGGGGTCGCCCCCGAGATGACGCGACGCTGCTTCGAGCGCCTCGACTCCGAGAGCATCACCGGCTCGCTCCGCGCGCTCCGGGTTCTCTCGCACACCTCGCACGTCTCGACCCAGGGCCCCGTCTGGCGCGTCGGAGGCCGGTCGGTTTGAGCACCCCCCAAGGGCCTCAGGTCTCCTGGAAGATCATCGACTCGGGGGCGGAGGTCGTTTCCTCCGACGGCGAGAAGACGGCCAAGGTGAGCCGAGTCGTAGGCGACCCTGACGCAGACGTCTTCACCGGGCTCGCGGTCACGGTCGGCATCCTGGGCGGCGAGCGTTTCATTCCTTCGGAGCACGTTCAGGAAATCCGGCCCGACCAAATCCAGGTCGATCTCACGAAGGCGGCCATGGAGTCGCTGCCCGAGTACGAGGACGCCCCGGTGATGCGCCTCGAGCCGGACAAGCCCGGGTTCTTCGCGCGGCTCTTCGGCCGGCACTAGACGCGCGCCCGGCGCAGGTGCAGAGGCAGCACGGCGTAGGCCGCGGCCTCGCGCAGCAAGAGACGGCCGCTCCAGCGGGGCGCGCCGAAGGTTCGGACGTTGATCCCCGTTCCGGAAAGCGACCGTCGAAACAGGACGCCCGTGCGCCGGCAATGCCACCACGACGTGACGGCCACCACCTCGTCGGCACCGAGCTCCCGGGCGAGACGCGCGACGTGCACCGCGGTCTCGGCGGTCATGCGGGCTCCGTCGTCGCAGAGAACGCGGTCAGGGCCGCCCGGCCACGCTTCCCGCATCAGCTCGGCCTCCGGTCGCCCGCTGAGCAGGATGGTGTCCTCCTCGGAGGCGAGCTCGGCCGCAGCGAGCACCCTTGCCTCGCACACGGGATGCAGGCCCGCGCCGCGCCAGGCCGAGTAGCCGAGGACGACGACCAGCCTCACGGGCGCCTCTTCATCCAGCGGTAGAGCAGGATCGTCCCGGTCAGGGTGAGGACGAGGCTCACCGCTTTCTTCCCGGAGATGCGGGACTCGCCGGCTGCGCGCTCGCGCATGTTCACGGGAACCTCTTCGACCACGAGGCCCGCGTCGGCGAGTCGCAGGAGGCCCTGAACCTCGGGCGCGCCCGTCGTATAGGGCTGCGCGAGGAATGGGAAGGCGCAGGCGGCTGCCGCGTACATCCCGCTTGTCGCATCTCCGAACGGCCGGCCGAGCTGGAGCCGGAGCGCGCGACGCAGCACGCTGGTGCCAAGCCGGCGCGCCGGGCTCGGCTTGTAGCGGTACGGCTCGTACCCGTCGCCCGAGACGAAGCGCGAACCGACCGCCACGTCGCACTCCCCGGATCGAACGCGCTCGAGCAGGCGGTGGAGCTCCGCGGCCGGATGCTGGCCGTCGGCGTCCACCCGGCCGCAGTACGCGTAGTGCTTCCGCGCCGCATACTCATAGCCGGCCGCGACCACCACGGGCAGGCCACGGTTTTCCGGAAAGCTCAGCACCTCGGCCCCCCACTCCCGCGCGAGCTCGGCCGTGCGGTCCCGCGAGCCGTCGTCGAGGACGAGCACATCCACACCGGGAAGCTCGCCGCGGAGCTCGTCGAGGACTCCCGGGAGGCTCTCCTCCTCGTTCAGAGCCGGGATGAAGACCACGGTGTCGGCCTGCGGGCTCATGCGCGGAGCTCGGCCGCGAACTCCGTTCCCAGCGCAGCCACGATCCTCTCCCTGAGCCCGCGCGCGTCCTCGTCCGAGAGCGTGCGGTCGGGGGAGCGGAACTCGGCGTGGAAGGCGATCGACTTTCGGCCCTCGGGAATCCCCTCACCGCGGTAGACGTCGAAGACGTGCATGTCGCGGAGCTCGGGGCCAGCCGCCTCGCGGGCGGCCGCGACGAGGTCCCCGGCCGGCGTGTCCTCGTCGACGACGAACGCGAGGTCCTGGCGAAGCGCGGGGAAGGTGATGAGGTCCTCGTAGACGATCCGCTCGGGGAGACGTTCGAGCAGCGTCTCGAGGTCGAGCTCGAAGGCGCCCCACTCCCCATCGAGCGTGCTCGGGTGAAGCTCGCCGACCCAGCCGCCCTGCACGCGGGCGGCCTTGCCCGGGTGGAGGAACGGCTCCGTCGTGCGCTCGAAGCCCGGTTCCACCTTGAGGGCGGCGAAGAGCGTCTCGACAGCGCCGCGGGCGACCGAGAAGCCGCCTTCGGCGATCCCTGCGAGGCGCCGGCGCTCCTCCGGGAGCTCCTCGCCGCTCGGCAGATAGACCCTCGCGATCTCGAAGAGCCGGATGGCCTCGTTCCCCGTGTTGACGTTGTGGCGCGCAGCCGCGACCAGACCGTCCAGGAGCGTCGTGCGGAGAACCGCGTGCTCGGAGGTGAGCGGATCGGGAAGCCGAAGTGCCTTCTCGTCCGGATCGGACGCGGCGAGGCTGAGCGTGTAGGCCTCCGAGAAGCCCGCTCCGACGAGCACGTCCTCGACGACGCGCCGCAGCCGCTGATCAGGAGCGAGGGTGCCGAACATCGCGCTCCGCAAAGGGAGCGTGAACGGGATCCTCTCCAGGCCGTGAACGCGTGCCACTTCCTCGACGAGGTCGATCTCCCGCGTGACGTCGACGGCGCGCCAGGTCGGGACGGTGACCGTCCAGTCGGAGCTCACGTCGAAGCCGAGCCGTGCGAGCGCGCCGCGCTGCTCTTCGGGGGGGATCTCCAGCCCGACCACGCGGTTGACCCTGTCGGTGCGGAGCGAGACGACCGGCGGGTCGGGAAGCTCACCCTTCGCGTCCACGTGGCCCGCCCACTTCGCGCCCGTCAGCTCGAGGATGAGCTCGGTCGCGAGCGCGGCCGCCTGGGGAGCGAGGTGCGGGTCGACCCCCTTCTCCCAGCGGTTCGAGCCCTCGGTGCGGAGCGCATGCCGCTCGGAGCCGCGCAGGATGCCGATCGGCTCGAAGTTGGCGGCCTCGAGGAGGACGTTCGCCGTCCCCTCCCGGACCTCGGTGTCCTCGCCGCCCATGATCCCGGCGAAGGCGATCGCCCCTTCGGCGTCGGCGATGACGAGGTCCTCCGGGTCGAGCTTGCGCGGGGCCCCGTCGAGGGTAGTGAACTCCTCGCCTTCTCTGGCCCGGCGCACCACGATCTTCCCGCCGCGGAGCGTGTCGAAGTCGAAGGCATGGAGCGGATTGCCGAGGCAGAGCATGACGTAGTTGGTCACGTCGACGACGTTGGAGATCGGCCGCATGCCCGCAGCCGTGATACGTGCCTTCAGCCACGGAGGCGAGGGCGCGATGGCGACGTTCGTGAAGAGCCGACCGATGTAGCGCGGGCAGCCCCCGTAGTCCTCGATGGTCACGTCCGGCCTCTCCGGACCCGGATCGCCGGGGTCGCGCCCCGGCGGCGCCGCGAGCTCTCCCGAGAAGAGCGCCGCGACCTCGCGCGCGATTCCGTACACCGACAGGCAGTCGGGACGGTTGCGCGTCATCTCCATCTCCAGCACCTCTTCGCCGAGCGGGAGAACGTCCGCCAGCGGAGTACCCGGCTCGATGGGCTCGGAGAGAACGAGGATGCCGCTGTGGTCGGAGCCGAGCTCGAGCTCGCTCTCCGAAAGGATCATCCCCTCGGAGACCTCGCCGCGGAGCTTCGCCTGCTCGAGCTTCACGCCGTCCGGCAGGACGGCGCCGGGAAGCGCGACCGCAACCGTCGCTCCGGCGCCGAAGTTCCAGGCGCCGCAGACGATCTGGCGCGGCTCACCCTCGCCGACGTCCACGCGGCAGAGCTGAAGGCGGTCGGCGTTCGGGTGCTTGCCCGCTTCGATCACACGCCCGACCCTGAAGAGCCCGTAGTTGCTGTTCTCGTCGGCGACTCCGCGCCGCGTGATGCGCTCGACCTCGCCGGTCGCGATGGCCAGCCGGTCGGCGATCTGCTGCGTCGTGGCCGAGACCTCGACGTACTCGCGGAGCCAGGAGACGGGGACCTTCATCAGAACTGCCGCAACAGGCGGAGATCGTTCTGCCAGAGCGGTCCGATCTCGGGCAGGCCGTGGCGGAGCATGGCGATGCGCTCGAGCCCGATCCCGAACGCGAACCCCGTCCACTCCTCGGGGTCGTACCCAACGAACTCGAGCACGTTGGGATCGACCATGCCGGAGCCGCCGAGCTCGATCCAGCCCGACCACCGGCACACCGCGCAGCCCTGGCCGGAGCAGAGGAAGCAGGAGACGTCCGGCTCAAGCGAAGGCTCCGTGAACGGGAAGTAGTGCGTGCGGAAGCGCATCTCGCGCTCTGAGCCGAAGAGCGCCCGCATCAGGTGTAGCAGCGTGCCCTTGAGGTCGGCCATCGTGACCCCGCGATCGACGGCGAGCCCCTCGACCTGGTGGAAGATCGGCGAGTGGGTCGCGTCGGGAGTCTCGCGCCGGTACACCCGGCCGATCGAGACCATGTAGACGGGGGGCTCCCCCTCCTCCATAACGTGGATCTGGGACGGCGAAGTCTCGGTTCGCAAGACGACGTGCTCGTTCAGGAAGAGCGACTGCAGCTGCGAGCGCGCCGGATGCGTTGTCGGCAGGTTCAGCGCGTCGAAGTTGTAGTGCGTCGTCTCGACCTCGCGGCCGTCGACTACGCGGTAGCCGAGGCCGAGGAAGATGTCCTCCACCTCGCGGCGGACCTGCGTGACGAGATGAAGTTGCCCGCGAGGCGTTGCCCGGCCCGGAAGCGTGACGTCGACCTGCTGCTCCGACAGCCGACGCTCCAGGTCCTCGCCGGAGAGCGTCGTCTCCCGCTCGGCGACCGCCTGCTCGAGCCGTTCGCGCAGCGTGTTGAGAACGCGGCCCGATTCCGGGTCGCGAACGTCGCGGAGGGCCTGCTTAAGTG
This sequence comes from Actinomycetota bacterium, assembly GCA_046733475.1. Taxonomy (GTDB): domain Bacteria; phylum Actinomycetota; class Thermoleophilia; order Gaiellales; family Gaiellaceae; genus DATEOR01. Next base: position 5,457 of record JBKPPF010000053.1, on the reverse strand, counting down.
CGCTCTTGCGACCGAGGTAGCGCACCCGCGCATCGTCGAGCTCAGCGAGTGTCGAAGCGCTCGCAATCGCGCTTTGCGCCTCATTTTCCAGGCCCTGGACGTCCACTGCCGGAGCGTATCATCGTCCTCGTGAGCTCCTATGACGCCATCGCCGCGCTCTACGACCCCTGGAGCCGCAGCGTCACCGAGGACGTCGACTTCTACGTCGCCCAGGCGAGGAAGTCGGGCGGGCCCGTCGTCGAGCTCGGCGTCGGCACCGGGCGAATCGCCGTCCCGGTCGCGGCAGCGGGCGTCCGCGTGATCGGGATCGACGACTCCGAGGGGATGCTCGCCCTCTGCAGAACGCGCGCCGAGGAGGCCGGCGTCTCCGACCTCGTCGAGCTCAGGCTCGGCGACCTCCGCCGTCCGCCCGTGCTCGAGCACGTCCCCCTCGTCACATGCCCGTTCCGCGCGCTCCTCCATCTGGGCTCGGACGGCGAGCGGCTGGAGGCTCTGCGCGCCGTCTACAGACTTCTCATCCCGCGCGGGCGCTTCGTCTTCGATGTGTTCGCACCGAGCATGGAAGACGTCGAGGAGACCAACGGGCGCTGGCTCGAGCGCGAGCCGGGCATCTGGGAACGTGCCGACTGGGACTTGCAACGGCGCGTCCTCACGCTCGCCGTTCGCGGCGAGGACGGCGAGACCGCCATGCAGCTCAGCTGGCGCTCGCCCGAGGAGTGGCGGGCCCTGCTCGAGCGGGCCGGCTTCGAGGTCGACGCGATGTACGGCTGGTTCGACCTTCGGCCCTACAACGGCGGCGAGGACACGGTCTGGATTGCCCGCCGTCCACCGGTCTAGGGTAGGCACATGATCTGGCTGATCGTCTTGATCGTGATCGCGGTCGTCCTCATCGGGATCGTGATCGCGCTCTACAACAGGCTCGTCCGGCTGCGAAACCGCGCGGAGAACGCCTGGGCGCAGGTCGATGTCCAGCTTCGGCGGCGCTACGACCTCATCCCGAACCTTGTCGAGGCGGTGAAGGGGTATGCGGCGCACGAGCGCGGCACCTTCGAAGAGGTGACGAAGGCGCGAACGGCGGCGCAGCAGGCGAAGGGCGTCGAAGAGCAGGCACAGGCGGAGAACATGCTCACCCAGGCCATCGGCAGGCTCTTCGCCGTCGCCGAGGCATATCCCGAGCTACGCGCGACGGAGAACTTCCAGCAGCTGCAGGCGCAGCTCGCCGAGACCGAGCAGAAGATCGCGATCTCGCGCCAGGTCTACAACGACGCCGTCCTCACGTACGACAACGCGCTCGAGACCGTCCCGACGAACATCGTCGCCGGGGTCTTCAACTTCGAGCCGCGGGAGTACTTCGAGGTCGAAGAGGCGGCAGCCCGGGAGGCGCCACGCGTCCAGTTCTGAGGGCCGCCGTCCTCGTGGCGGCGGTCCTGCTCGCGCTCCTCGCGGTCAGCGAGGCTGCCGCGAAGTCCTTCTATCTGCCCGCGGCCGACGTGCACGTCACCGTCGAGCCGGACGGCGCCCTCGCGATCGAGGAGCGGATCACGTTCTTCTTCGACGGCTCGTTCACGGGTGCCTACCGCGACGTCCCGCTCCGCGACGGCGAGCGGATCAGCGATGTCTCGGTCTCCGACGGCGCCAGCCGTTACTCTCCCGGCGCCTCGGCCGAGCTCGGCTCGAGCGGCGCTCCGAACACCTACGGGGAGACGCCGATCGACGGCGGCTACCGAATCGCTTGGCACTTCCAGGCGGCCTCGGAGGCGCGGACGTTCACGGTCGGCTACCGGCTGAGCAACCTCGCCGTGGCCTTCGACGACGTCGTGGACGTCGACCTCAACGTCTGGGGCGACCAGTGGGACCAGACCCTGCAGCAGCTGACCGCCGAGCTGATCTTGCCGGGGCCGGCGAGCGGGCCCTCGTGGCGCGTGTGGGGCCACCCGGTCTCCGTGCGCGGCGACGTCACCCGAGCGTCGGATCGCGCGCTCCTCAGGGCGGTGGACATCCCGCCGAAGCAGTTCGTGGAGCTGCGCGCCGTCTTCCCGCGCAGCCTCCTGACCTCGACAGGCGGCACGAAGGTGCAGACGGGCGATGCCTTGCGGCGGATCCTAGCGGAGGAGACGGCGGATGCGGCCGCCTTCGAGGAGGACCAGGAGAAGATCAGGAACGCGCTGGACCACCTCCCGCGCACGATCTTGATACTCCTCGCGGCCGCCCTCCTTCCCGCTCTCCTGGTGCTCGGCGCGACGTACTGGTTCTACGGGCGCGAACGCAAGACGACGTACGACCGCGAGTACGAGCAAGAGCCGCCCTCCGAGCTCGAGCCCGCGCTCGTCCCGCCGCTCCTGCGCCAGTCCCCTACGGTCGGCTCCAACGAGTTCACGGCCACGCTTTTCGACCTCATCCGCAAGGGCCGCTACAAAGCCGAGCCGGTCACCACGCAGAAGAACACCTGGGGAGGCCTGCGCCAGGAGGACGTGGCCGACCTCGAGCTCAGCCTCGCCAACGACGCGCCGGTATCCGAGGTCGAGGGTCCGGTCACGAAGGTCGTTGACAGCATCCTCGACGGCGGCAGCGAGCGGCTCTCGAACTTCCGCGTGCAGATACAGGGCCACCGCACGGAGAACAGCAAACGCTTCGCCGCGTTCAAAAGTGCGGTCGGGGACGAAGTTCGCCGGCGCAGGTGGTTCCGCTCGGACGGGCTGAAGGTCATCCTCGGCGCGGGGCTTCCGATCCTCGTCGCGGGCGCGCTCATGCTCGCGATCGGCATCCACCGCTTCGAGTCGTTCGCCCCCCGGTGGGACGACGTGCTCCTCATCGCGTTCGGCGCGTGCCTCTGCGTGAGCGCGGGCGTGCTCGCCCTCGCCGGCCGCCATGTGAGCCTGTGGCGGCGCCGCTCGCCGGACGCCGAGCGGGAGGGAGAGCGCTGGGAGGCATTTCGCCGCTACCTCACCGATTTCCCACGCCTGCAAGAGGCGCCGCCGTCGACCCTCGAGCTCTGGGAGCGCTACCTCGTCTACGGCATCGCCTTCGGGATCGCAGAGCGCGTCCTCCAGGGCGCACAGCTCCACATGCCTGAGGAGCTGCACCAGGCCTCCTCCATCTACTGGATCAGTCCGACCGGCGACCTCGGCTCGGGCCCGTCGGCCCTCGGCATCGGCGACCTCTCCTCGGGCTTCGGCAGCGCACTGGCCCCGCCTTCGAGCGGCTCGGGCGGCTTCGGCGGCGGCTTCTCGGGCGGCGGTGGAGGCGGAGGCGGAGGCGGCGGTGGAGGCGGAGGCGCCTGGTAGCTAGCGGCGTTTGAGCTCGTAGAGGGCGATGGCGCCGGCCGCAGCGACGTTGAGGGACTCCGCCCCGTCGGACAGCGGAATCGACGCCAGGACGTCGCACGACGCGGCGATCTCGTCCGGAAGCCCTACGCGCTCGGCTCCGAGGACGAACGTGGCGCGGTCGCCGAGCTCGATCTCCTCGAGCGCAGTACTCCCACGCGGCACGAGTCCGACCCTCGGCTTCGGCGTGTCGTCGAAAGTCCCGGTGGGAACTCGGAAGACGGCTCCCATCGAGGCGCGGAGCGCCTTCGGAGACGTCGGGTCCGCGCATCCCGGAGAGAGCGCAACGAACGCAGGCCCGAGCGCATCGGCGGTCCGGATGAGCGTGCCGACGTTTCCCGGGTCGCCGACGTGCCAAAGTGCCAGACCCGCCGCAGCGTCGAGCGCTCGAGGTAGATCGGCTCGGCGAAAGACGGCGACGATCCGCGGTGGGTGAGCCAGTGAGGAGAACTCGGCGAGAAGGCTCGGTTCGACCTCTTCAATGCCTTTGAGGCCATCGAGCTCAACCGGCCGCTCCGCGTCCATGAGCGCGTCGACCGGTTGCAGACCGGCGGCCAGCCCCGCCGCGACGAGATCCTCTCCCTCGCAGACGAAGAGACCGAGCTTGCCGCGCTGCCGCCCGGACGCGAGCTTGCGCACGAGCTTCAGGCGCGGGTTGGACGCGGAGGTGATCACGCGGCCCACTCCATCGTGTTGGCGTGGCCGTCGAGGAGGGCGAGCCGCCGACGGCCGCCGGGCCACGTGTCGACGTCGAGGGCAAAGCCGTGGAAGGTCGGCGTGTCGCGGTCTACCTCATAGGAGATCCGGGCGATCGATCCGCGCCGCCCCTCCTCCGCGAGGATCTCGTCCAGGCGGTTCCGCTCTTCCTGCCGGAGATAGACGGTCGAGACGGAGTGGTAGACAACGGTGAGCGCGTCGAGGTCGCGCTCGGCGAGCAACGCCGGCAGCACCTCGACGTAGTCGCCGTCGAGGAGCCGCGGCGGGTCCTCCCGCGCAATCTCGATCGCGCGGCGCACGCGGTCGAGCCGGTCGGTCTGGTCGACCCACACGAATGCCTCGAGAAGGCGAGCGCCGTGATCCGTCGTCACGTCGACAGGCCTGCGGTCGACGCCGATGCGACTTCCCACCTCCACCTTCGCTCGCAGGAGATCCGGCGGCGGGCCTCCCTCCGCGCGGCCGGAGAGCATGAGGCCGGCGCTTCGGTTGCCCCATTTCTCCTCCCCGTAGCGGTACGCGTAGCGGTCCCAGTAGAGGTTGAGCCCGCCGCTCGGCCCGAGCTCGATCAGGTCGAGACGGCGTCCGTCGGCAACGGTGAGGAACGCGGGTAGGAGCCCCCAGCAGCGTTGCACCTCGTTCGTCTGGATCGGCTGCTCGGCGACGAACCGCGCCAGCCATTCGCGGTTCGCTTCGAGCACGCCGCGGAGCTTCGCCCATGGGTGCTGCACCATCCCCGAGAGCTCGAGATAGTGGACGCCGCCGAAGAGGCGGAGCGGCGCCTCCCACTTGGGCTCGTGCTCGCCAACGAGCGTCTCAACGACGGGATCGTCCGCCAGGGAGCGCGCGAGCGACGCGTAGAGCTTCGAGCCCCCCTGCTCGAAGTCGTCCGCCATGCGGCGGAAGACCTCAGAGGTGGACTCGCTCAGAGCCCGCCTCTTAGGCTTCGAGCGCTGCCTTCGCCTGGGCGGCGATGGCGGAGAAGGCGGCCGGGTCGTTGACCGCGATGTCGGCGAGCACCTTTCGGTCGAGCTCGATGTTCGCCTTGCGCATACCAAAGAGAAACTGGTTGTAGGAGAGCCCCTCTTTCCGGGCGGCCGCGTTGATGCGGATGATCCAGAGGCGGCGGAACACGCGCTTCTTGTTCTTCCTGTCACGGTAGGCGTGGACGTCCGCCTTCATGACCTGCTCCTTCGCCTTTCGGTAAGAGATCCGCGGCTGCCCGCTGAATCCCTTCGCCTCGCCGAGGAGCTTCCGGCGCTTCTTGCGCGCGTGGACTGATCGCTTGACGCGAGGCATCTCTCCCCCTTACCGGCCGAGCAGCCGCCGCACCTCGCGCTCGTCCTGGCCGGCGACCGGCTGGTCGCTCCGGAACGCGCGCTTGCGCTTGGCGCTCTTCTTCTCGAGGTTATGGCTCTGC
>JBKPPF010000052.1:0-78352 GCA_046733475.1 Actinomycetota bacterium | reverse complement strand
GTTCCTGCTTCCGCGGACGCGCGAGCTCGGCGTCTACATGCGCTTCGACGACCGCGGCGAGACGTGCGCGCAGTTCGCGCCGCCGCTCGTGGCCGGGCCGGAGGACTTCGACGAGATGGTGGGCGTCCTGCGCCAGGTGCTCGACGAGGCGTGGGACCGGGTCAACACAACCGCGGGGGTATAGGGACATGGCGACCGCTGTGAAGACGCTGCAGAACTTCGTCGCTGGCGACTGGGTCGAAGCGACCGGGGACGAGGCGCGGGAGATCGTCTCGCCGGTGACCGGCGAGAAGCTTGCCGATGCGCCGAACGCGAGCGAGGAGGACGTCAAGCGGGCCGCGAAGGCGGCGCGGGATGCCCAGCCAAAGTGGGCGGCGCTCTCCGCGTGGGATCGCGCGAAGGTCTGCCACGCCATCGCCGACCTGATCGACGAGCGCAAAGAGGACTTCGCCCGCGAGCTTTCGCTCGAGCAGGGCAAGCCCTATACGGCGGAGGCGATCCCGGACATCGAGGAGACGGCAGAGAACTTCCGCATCGCCGCCGAGGACGTGAAGCGGATGGAGACCGCCGTCATTCCCTCGCAGGACGTGAACAAGCGCATCCTCACCTTCCGCAAGCCGAACGGCGTCTATGCGGGCATCACGCCGTGGAACTTCCCGACGCTCATCCCGGTCGAGCTGATCGCGCCCGGCATCGCGGCCGGGAACGCGATCGTCATGAAGCCGTCCGAGTGGACGCCGATCGCCATGGCCAACTTCATGCAGATCATGGCCGACGCCGGGCTCCCCGAAGGCGTCGTGAACGTCGTCTACGGCGACGGCAAGGTGGGGGAGCGGCTCATCCAGGACGAGAATGTCGACTGCGTCGGCTTCGTCGGCTCGCACACGACCGCCGAGAAGATCGTCCGCGCTGCCGGCCTCAAGCGCTCCCTGATCGAGGCGAGCGGGAACGGTCCCGTGATCGTCTGCGCCGACGCCGACCTCGAGGCGGCCGCGAAGGGCGCCGTCTTCGGCGGCTTCTTCTGCGCCGGCCAGGTCTGCTGCGCGACGGAGCGCGTCCTCGTCGACAAGCGCGTCCACGAGGACTTCCTCGCCGCGGTCGTGAACGAGGCCGAAGGCTGGAAGCTCGGCGACCCCTTCGACGACGAGACCCTCGTCGGCCCCATGAACAACGAGCCGACCGCGCAGAAGATGGACGCGCACATCGAGGACGCAGTTGCCAAAGGCGCCGAGGTCGTCGTCGGCGGCTCGCGGGAAGACGGCCGGCCGACGAGCCTTTACTACCAGCCGACCGTGATCGACCGCGTGGGCACGGACACGCTCATCAACCGCGATGAGACCTTCGGGCCGATCGTCCCGCTGATCAGCGTGGGCAGCGACGACGAGGCGATCGCGGTCGCGAACGACTCGCACCTCGGCCTCCAGGCGGCCGTCTACACGACGAGCCTCAAGCGCGCGTTCCGCTATCTCGACGCCCTACGCGTCGGCAATGTCGTCGTCAACGACTCGACGGATTACTGGGAGGCGCACGAGCCGTTCGGCGGCGCCGCCGGCACGCGCACCGGCTGGGGCCGCATCGGCGGGCGCTACACGATGCTCGACATGACCGACCTGAAGACGGTCGTGCTCGACGTCGGCGGCCTCGAGTAGTTGGCCTTCGCAGTCCTCTTCGCGCTCGCGGCGCTCGACTCCGCGGGCTACAGCATCATTGCGCCCGTCGTCCCCGAGATCGGGGATGCGACCGGCGCCGGGCCGGGGCTCATGGGCGCGCTGGTCGCCTCGTTCGCCGTGGGCCAGATGGTCGGCTACCCGCTCGCCGCCCGCGTGCTGAGGCGGCGCCATGCCGTCGCAGTCCTGTTCGCCTCGCTCGCCCTCGTGATCGTCGGCGACCTCGGCTTCATCTTTGGCGAGAGCCTCGGCGTCTACTTCCCGGCCAGGCTGGTGCAGGGGATCGGCGCGGGCGGCCTGTGGATCGGGACGGCATTCGCGATCATCGAGCGGTTTCCCGGCGAGGAGTACAAGCGGCTGACCGGCATCCTCGCCGCCTATGGGCTCGGGGCCATCGCCGGCCCGGCGATCGGCGGAATCGGAGGCATCAGCGCGCCGTTCGCCATCCACCTCGTGCTCGTCACGGTGCTGACCCTGGCGCTCGTGGCGATCGGCGCTCCCAAGGACAGGGCCAAGTTCGGCTCGGACCGGGCCGCGCTACGGACGCCGGGCTTCTGGCTCGCCTCGGCCGGGATCCTCATGGTTGCGCTGACGCTCGGGACCTTTGACGGCCCGATGCCGCTCCACTTCGCCGAGTATCTGAGCCAGGCCGAGATCGCGGCGCTCTACGTCCTCGCGGCGCTCATCTCCTCCGGGGCGGCTGCGCTCGCGGGCCGGCAGGCGCCGGGGCCCATACTCGCCGTCGCGACGGTGCTCATGACGCTCTCGATCGCCCTCGGCGGCGCCACCGAGATGATCGGCCTCTGGGTCGTCGTCGCGGTTCTGTTCGGGCTCGGCGTCGGGGCGGGCGAGGCGGGCTCCCTCGGCGTCCTCCTCGAATCGATCGGTGTCGACCGCATCGTGCTGGCGATGGTCGTCTGGTCGCAGATCTGGGCGATTGGCTACCTCGTGGGGCCCGCAATCGGAGGTGGCGTCGCGGAGGCGCTGGGCTACGGGGCCTTGGGGCTCGTGCCGCTGGTGGCCAGCATGTTCGTCTTCGTCGGGTTCGCCAGGCTCCGGTCGGAGCCCGCGGCGGCCTGACCCTCGAAGCGAAGCTTCGCCAGCTTCAGGTCCTCCGGGATCTCCGTCGGGTAGTCCCTCGTCAGACAGGCGCGGCAAAACGTGCCCTCGGGCCTGCGCGTCGAGTCCTGCAGTCCTTCCAGGGACAGGTAGGCGAGGCTCGTCGCCCCGACCTCGGCCCGCACCCCCTCCACCGAGCGGCCGCCGGCGATCAGCTCGTCTTCGTCGGCCATGTCGATCCCGTAGAAGCACGGCGAGACGATCGGCGGGGAGGAGATGCGCAGGTGCACCTCGACCGCGCCTTCCTCGAAAAGCATCGCCACGATCTTGCGGGTCGTGGTGCCGCGGACGATCGAATCGTCCACGACTACGACTCGCTTCCCCGACACCTCGGCGAGCGGGTTGAACTTCGTCTTGATCCCGTGCTCACGGAGCGCCTGGTCGGGTTGAATGAATGTGCGCCCGACGTAGCGGTTCTTGATCAGGCCCTCGGCGAAGGGAATCCCGCTCGCGCGCGCGAAGCCGATCGCAGCCGGCGTGCCCGAGTCCGGCACGGCCATGACGAGGTCGGCCTCGACGGGCGCCTCGGCGGCCAGCTGCTCGCCCATCCGCACGCGGGCTCCGTGGAGCTCGACGCCGCGAAGCTTCGTGTCGGGCCGCGCGAAGTAGATGAACTCGAAGATGCAGAGCGAGCCGGCGCCGTCCGGCGCGACGGCCTGGCGCGCCTCGTATCCATTCTCGTCCACGACAACCATCTCGCCGGGTGCGAGCTCCCGCTCGACCTCCGCGCCGAGGAGGTCGAGCGCGCAGGTCTCGGACGCCAGGAGCCAGTCGTCCTCGAGCCTTCCGAGGACAAGCGGTCGGATTCCGTACGGGTCGCGGAAGCCCACGAGCTTTCCGTCGGCGAGGAGAACCGCGGAGAACGCGCCCTGGATCTTGCTCATCGCTCCTGTGACCGCCTCTTCGAGCGGGCGGTCGTCTCGGGCGATCAGCGCCGCGATCACCTCTGTGTCCGAGGTCGAGCGGAGGCGCGCGCCCTCCGCGAGAAGCCCGGCGCGGAGCTCGCTGGTGTTCGTCAGGTTGCCGTTGTGGCCGAGCGCGACGGTTCGCGCAGGGCCCTGCTGGATGATCGGCTGGGCGTTCGCCCAGTGCGTGGAGCCGGTTGTGGAGTAGCGTGCGTGGCCGACCGCGACCTGGCCGGTGAGCCCGCGTAGCTTCTGTTCGCTGAAGACCTGGGTGACGAGGCCCATGTCACGAAGTGCGGTGACGCGGCCTTCGTCCGAGACGGCGATCCCGGCCGACTCCTGGCCGCGGTGCTGGAGCGCGAAGAGGCCGAAGTAGGTGAGTCGCGCGACGTCGCGGTCGGGAGCGTGGATACCGAAGATCCCGCACATCAGGCGTAGCCTCCGGCTCGGGCGAGGTCTTCGAGCTCGACGCCGAAGATCTTCGAGCCACCCGCCTGGCCGATTCGCCGGTAGGGCATGCCCTCGAGCGCCGACTCGTCCCCGGGACGGCAGGCGACGACCGCCTGGCCGCCTCCCTCGCCGAACCAGACGACGGCGTCCTCCGCGAGCTCGACCCGTGCGCCGAGTCCCGACCAGAGCGCGAGCTCGGCGAGTGCGACCGCCAGGCCTCCCTCGGAGACGTCGTGGGACGCGGTGAGCGTCGGCGCCGCGCGCCAGAGGAAGCGGACGAGCGCGGCGTCGGCTCCGAGGTGCGGGCGCGGGGGCCTTCCGGCCGGGCCGCCGAGGAAGCGCGCCTGGTACTCCGAGCCGTCGAGCGCGAGCTCGGGCGTGCCGACGACGTAGATCGCGTCGCCCACTTGCCAGCCGTCGGGGACGAGCCGGACGTCGGGGACGAGCCCGACGCAGCCGACGACCGGAGTGGGGTGGATCGCCGTGCCGTCGGTCTCGTTGTAGAGCGAGACGTTGCCGGAGACGACGGGAATGCCGAGCGCCTCGCAGGCGAGCGACATGCCCTCGATCGCCTCGGTCAGCTCCCAGGCGATTTCCGGCTTCTCCGGGTTGCCGAAGTTGAGGCAGTCGGTGAGCGCGAGCGGCTTCCCGCCGGCGCATGCGACGTTGCGCGCCGCCTCGAGCACGGCAAGCATCCCGCCGGTCTGTGGGTCGAGCGACGCGATCCTCCCCGAGCCGTCGAGGGAGATCGCGAGCCCGCGGTGGGAAGGGCGCAGCCGCAGCACGGCCGCGTCGAGCCCGGGGCGGCGGACCGTGCGCGAGCCGACGAGATGATCGTAGCGGCGGTAGATGGAGACTCGGCTCTTCAGGCCCGGCGTGCGAAGGAGATCGAGGAGCTCTGCGGTCTCGGGCTTGATCGGCCGGTGGGGGATCGGCGCCTGCAACTTGCGCGGCCGCGTTGCGACCCGGTATCGGGGCGTTTCCTCGGTGAGGAGCTCCGCCGGGATCTCGCCGACGACCTCGTCGTCCCAGAACATGCGCAGCGCCCCGGAAGCGGTGACGACGCCGATGTCGGCGACCTCGAGCTCCCACCGGGCGCACACGGCGGCCACCGCATCCGGCTGGTCGGTGACGCAGACCATCCGCTCCTGGCTTTCCGAGATCACGATCTCGACGGGCTCCATGTCGGCCTCGCGTAGCGGCACCCGGTCGAGGTGCACGTCGAGGCCGACGCCGCCTCTCGCCATTTCGGAGAGGGAGGACGCGAGGCCCGCCGCGCCAAGGTCCTGCAGCGATTGGACGAGGCCGCCCTCGACGAGCGCGAGGCTCGCCTCGATGAGCTTCTTGCCCGTGAACGGGTCGCCGACCTGGACGGAGGGACGCTTGTCTTCGTCGTCGTCGGAGAGCTCCTGGCTCGCGAGCACGCTCGCGCCGCCGATCCCGTCGCGTCCCGTGGTCGCGCCGAAGAGGACCACGTGGTTGCCGGCTCCTCCGGCCTCGGCGCGCGTCACGCGGTCGGTCGGGAGGAGCCCGACGCACATCGCGTTCACGAGCGGGTTCGACGCGTAGGCGTCGTCGAAGACGGTGTCGCCGCCGACGGTGGGGACGCCGACACAGTTCCCGTAGTGGCCGATGCCGCCGACCGCGCGCCCGAACGCGAACCCCGGCCTGCCGAAGCGCAGGCCGTCGAGGAGCGCGATCGGGCGCGCCCCCATGGCGACGATGTCGCGGAGGATCCCGCCGACCCCGGTTGCCGCGCCCTGGAAGGGCTCGACCGCGGACGGATGGTTGTGGCTCTCGACCTTGAACGCGACGGCCTCGCCCTCGCCGAGGTCGACGACGCCCGCGTTCTCGCCCGGCCCCTGCAGCACTCCCGCACCTTCAGTGGGGAAACGCTTGAGGAGGAGGGCCGAGTGCTTGTAGCCGCAGTGCTCCGACCAGAGGAGCGAGAAGACGGCCAGCTCGAAATCGTTCGGACGGCGCCCGAGCAGTGTCTCGATACGGTCGAACTCCCCGTCCGTGAGGCCGAGCGCGCGATGCAACGGGCGGTGAGCAACGGAGCTCAAGAGGCCTCGCCAACCATATCGAGTCGAGCGGAAGGCGAGGAGGTGCATCGTCGTTACCCTGAACCGGATGCGCGGCTATGTCCTCATGCTCGGGATCCTGGCCGCTTCGTGGGGCGCGTCCTACCTCTTCATCAAGGTCGCCGTCGAGGACCTCGAGCCGGCGCCGATGATGTGTCTGCGGCTCATCCTCGCGTTCGCCGCCCTCTTTCCCGTGCTCGCCTACGCCTCGGGCTTTCGCGGCGCGGTCTCTGGGATTCGCGGCACCGGCCGCGGCGGCGCGTTGCTCGGCCTGATCAACATGGCCATTCCGTTCACGCTGATCGCCTGGGGCGAGAAGCACGTGGACTCTGGCGTGGCTGCGATCGCAAACTCGACCGTGCCCATCTTCGTCGCGCTCCTCGCCATCCGCTTCCGCCCGAGCGAGCGCGTGACCGGAATGCGTCTGTTCGGCGTCCTCCTCGGGCTCCTCGGCGTCGGCGTCCTCACCGGGCTCAACCCCGAGGGCGGCTGGTGGGCGGTCGCCGGGACGCTCGCGGTCGTCGTCGCCTCGTTCTCCTATGCGTGCGCGAACCTCTACGCGCCGGCGCGCTTCGGAAACACGGAGCCGATCGTCGTGGCCGCCACGACGACGTTCTGGGGAATGATCCTGCTCATCCCGCTCTCGCTCTTCCAGCTCCCCGACCAGATGCCCGGCTGGAAGGCGCTCGCGTCGGTCGCCGCCCTCGGCCTCATCGGCACGGCGTTCGCCACGCTCATCCTCTACCGGATGCTGAACACCTACGGGTCGTCGCGCACGTCGCTGGTGACGTACCTCCTGCCGCCGATGGCGCTCTTCTACGGCGTCACGATCCTCGACGAGCAGATCCACCTGAACGCGGCGCTCGGCCTGCTGCTCATCCTCGCGGGCGTGGCGCTCGGCTCCGGCATCTTCAAGGTCGTGCGGGGTCGCCGGGACGAGCCTGCCCCGGCGACCCCACGCGCATAAGCGGCCTCAGCGGCCTGGGACCGCGAACCAGTTGCCGGTGCCCGACGTCACGAAGACGATCGGGGCGAAGCACGGCGACGGCAGCGCAATCTTGGCATCGATCTCCGCGTTTCCGGTCGTCGTCGCCGGCACCGAATCCGTCGCGACGTTCACGGTCGTCGGCCCACCAGCGGCATCCGAGGAGAGGCAGCTCACGATTCCCCGGAAGGTCGGCGAGGGGTTCATGCCGGAGGAGACGAGGACGAGCCCCTGCACCTCGATGTCGAGGCGCCCGTCGGCGCGAAGCCTCCGCTGCGCGGAGGCGAGCTTCCACGGCACTCCGCCGCCGTTCACCCCGCGGATCGGGTTCGTCACGCCCGTGTAGGGCGGCACGACCGGTGCCATCGTGTCGAACTTGAGAACCGCGCGTACCATGCGAAGGGTGGCCGCGGACGGTTCTTGCCCAGCGACCGAGGGAGCAGGCCGCGTGCGTTAGTCTCGCGCCATGGAACTGATCCACACCTGCTACCGGATCACCGATGCCGACCGCTCGGTCGCGTTCTACGAGGCGCTCGGGTTCGAGAAGCGCCGCGAGCTTCCGATTCGCGACGAGGCGATCAACATCTTCATGGGCCTGCCCGGGGACGACGACCGCCTGGAGCTCACCTACAACTTCGGCGTCGACTCATACGAGCTCGGCACCGGCTACGGCCATATCGCGCTCACCGTCGACGACCTCGATGGGACGCTGGAGCAGCTCGCCGGCCAGGGCATCGAGCCCGAGCGCCCGCCGTACATCGTGCGCGAGGGCGGTTCCCGGCTCTGCTTCGTCCGCGATCCGGACGGTTATCGCGTTGAGCTCCTGGAGGCGAGGTGAGGTGAGCACAGACGCCACTTCTCGGGAGCGCCTCCTTTTCGGGAAGTGTGAGTGCGGTGGGGTCCGCTATCGGGTCGCAGACGAGTTCCTGTACGCCGCGAACTGCCATTGCTCCCGCTGCCGCGCGGCCACGGGGTCGGCTTTCAAAGCGTTTGCGGGCATCGAGCGGAGCAAGCTCGAGATCGAAGAAGGCGCTAGCAACCTCCTGATCCACGGGTCGGACGAGCTGAATGACACCCGCTGCGCCACGTGCGGTTCGCTCCTCTTCTCAGTCGTGCGCAACGGCGAATATGTCCACGTTGCGATGGGCTCGCTCGTCGATGACCCCGGCGTTCGGCCAACGGAGCACATCTTCGTCGGCTCGAAGGCGCCGTGGTTCGAGATCACAGATGACCTACCCCAAGCGGAGGAGTACGAGTAAAGCGGTCATCCGCCTCGGCTCCCCAGCGTACGTTTCCTAGACGGCTACAGGGTCGAGCTCATCGAGCTCGGGCGCGACCGTAGACTCCGGCCAGCCCGTCTCGGTTCGCCGGCGCAAGGATCAAACTCCTTGTGCGGTCGCCTGCTCAAGCCGATATGTTGCGCTTCGAGGGGAGCGAACGGGAGGGTGCGGCCTTTGATCTCATTGCGGCGCGGGTCTTTGCTCATAGCGGCTGGAGTGATCCTGGCCTGTGTCCTCTCGACCGCCTCGCCATCGTCGGCATCAGGGGCGGGCGCGCCTGTGGTATCGGCCGGAGCCGATCAGGCGATCACGGTTCGAGATCCGGCTTTCTTACGTGCGACCGTTTCCGATGACGGGTTGCCGGGGGGCCTCGGAGACCTTCGCTGGTCATGGAGTCAGGTCAGCGGACCGGCACCGGTTGTCTTCGATCAGAGCCGCGATCTCTTCGGGGTGGCGCGATTCAGCACGCCTGGGTCTTACACGTTGCGACTGACGGCCAACGACGGGTCGTTGACGGCTCAGGATGACGTCGTGATCAACGTCGTCGCGGCCGCGACGACCGTACTGCGCGTCCCACAGGACTACGTGACGATCCAAGCTGCGGTCGACGCGGCACCCGCCCGCGCGCTCGTTCTCGTCTCGCCTGGCACGTACACCGAGACCGTGACCATCTCGAAGACGCTGACGCTTGCATCGACCTACTACACGACCGGCGATGAGTCGCTCGTCGACCGCACGGTGATCCAGGCGCCATCGTCGGCCGCGGAAACCATCCTGATCTCCAAGACGGCGGGGCCGGAGACGCAGGTCGTGGGCTTCAAGATCAGCGGAGGCGGACGAAACGGCATCAAGTCAAGCGGCTTGGCGAAGGTCATTGCCAACCATGTGACGGGGATCGCGACCGATGGCGTCGAGTTCACCAGCGAGGCGGCCGCGGGGCTCGTGGAGCGAAACGTAATTGAGGACAACCTCGACGACGGCATCGACGTCAACTTCTCCCAGTTGGTCGTTTCGAACAACATCGTGCGCAGAAACCGTGGCGACGGGGTCGAATACAGACTCCGCAACCGGCCGTCGACCGTCGGGACGGTCGTGTTCCGTGCGAATGAAGTGTCCGCCAACCGCCACGACGGGATCCAGATCATCGACCAGGACACGACGGCTCCGACCGCCACGAAGATTGTTCTCGATCGAAACGTGTTGGCGACGAACGCGCAGGCGGCCATCGGGCTGCTCGATGCCGCAGAGAGTAACGAGG
Organism: Actinomycetota bacterium; assembly: GCA_046733475.1. Classification (GTDB taxonomy): domain Bacteria; phylum Actinomycetota; class Thermoleophilia; order Gaiellales; family Gaiellaceae; genus DATEOR01. The sequence goes on along the minus strand of JBKPPF010000052.1, from coordinate 68,604 downwards.
ACTACCGCGCCGCCAGCTTGCTCGAGCGCGTGGTAGTCACGAACAACACGGTCGTCGCCAACGCCTATGGCATCACGGGCGGCGACAGAATGACCGTGGTCAACAATGTCTTCGCGAACAATACGAATACGGCACTGAAACGGGTCGACGGCGCCTCGCTCGCCACCTACAACCTCTTCTGGGCGAACGGCCTGGCAAGCGACGGCAGCAACCTCGACGGCGCGCACAACGTAAACGCGAACCCGCTCCTCGATTCGACCTACCACCTCCAGTCGGGTAGTCCCGCGATCGACGCGGGCATCGCCGCACTTACCCTCGCCAACGGCGAAGTGGTCGTGGACATCCCGCCGGCGGAATACAACGGGAGTGCACCCGACCTGGGCCGCTACGAGACGGGCGGTACGGCCGGGAACGCCGCGCCCGTTGTCTCGGCTGGGCCCGACCAGTCGATCGTCTTCCCGGCCACGGCCACCCTTACCGGCAGCGTGAGCGACGATGGCCGCCCGAATCCGCCGGGGACGACGACCAAACAATGGACACAGGTCGCCGGCCCGCCGGGCGTGACGTTCGGCTCGCCCGGCTCGACGACCACAACGGCGGCCTTCCCAGCCGCCGGCGTCTACACGCTTCGTCTCACCGCGAATGACTCGGCGTTGACCTCGAGTGACGACGTCGTCATCACAGTCGTCAGCGGTGGTGGCAGTGGCGGCACGGTCGACGCACGCGTCGCTGCGGGCCCCGATGATGCCGAAGAGGCGGCGTCGGGAAGCGTGGCGCTCGGCAGTAGCGATCTCGAGCTCGTGTACGACGGGTCGAACCAGACCGTGGGTCTCCGGTTCACCGGCGTCCGCGTCCCGCAGGGAGCGACTGTGACCCGTGCATACGTCCAGTTCCAGGTCGACGAAGTCGACAGCGAAGCGACCGCACTGATGATCCGCGGTCAAGCTGCGGACAACGCCCCGACATTCGCGTCACTCAGCGGCAACATCAGTGGACGACCAAGAACGGGCGCAGCAATTAGTTGGAGTCCAGTTCCCTGGTCGAGCGTCGGTGCGGCAGGAACCGACCAGCGGACGAGCGACCTAACCCCGATCGTCTCGGAGATCGTCACGCGGCCCGGCTGGTTCTCCGGAAACGCGCTGGTGCTCATCATCACAGGCACCGGTCACCGAACGGCCGAAGCGTACAACGGCGTTCCGGCGGCCGCGCCCCTGCTCCATGTTGAGTACACCAGCGGCTAGCGGAGCGTCGTCGGCGTCCCGTCGAAAGCCGCATCCTCGGCCTGCTGACCAGCATCCTCGTGGACGGCTACACGCGGGCGGTGTTCGCCGGTGAGCCTGCTGTCCCGGCCCCATCAGCTAGAGAGCTCGACAAGTTGTCGTTTCCAGACGGCTACCGGGTCGAGCTCATCGAGCGCAGTGGCTGATCGAGGGATCCCGAGAGGAGGCGATTCGAGGGTCGAAGCCCGGCCCTCACGCCTTCGTCGCCACTGGCGTGGTTGACCACCGAGAACGCCAAGCGCAAGATGTGCTGCACGGTTCACAAACCGGGCGTTGCGGCCATGCTCGAAAACCCTCTCCCACCTACGTCGGAAGCCGGGATCCGGACTTTCCTGATCGCCGACGTCCGTGGCTACACGCGGTACACCCAGGAACACGGCGACGAGGCGGCTGCCCGTCTTGCTGCTTCCTTCGCCGAGATCGTCGAGAGCGTCGTCGAAGGCACGGGCGGCCGACTCGTCGAGATCCGGGGGGACGAGGCGCTCCTTGTCTTCGGCTCCCCCCGGGACGGGATACGGACCGCCATTGCCCTTCAGCATCGCTTCGTAGAGCGCATGCGATCGGAGGACCCGCTTCCGGTGCGAGTGGGCATCGGTCTCGATGCGGGCGAGGCTGTCCCGGTGGACGGTGGCTACCGCGGCGGCGCGCTGAACCTCGCCGCACGCCTCTGTAGCCTCGCGCAACCGGGGGAGGTTCTCGTCAGCGAAAGCCTCGCCCATCTTGCGCGCAAGGTCGACGATACGACGTACGTCGACCGCGGTCGTATCAGCGTCAAGGGCCTATCCGAGCGGGTGCGCGTCTATCAGGTCTCGTTCTTGCTTGACATGCCTGCCGACGAGCCGGCGCCGCGCGGAATCCGCACGACGGTGATCCTCGCGGTTGCGGCCGTCGCAGCCATCGCAATCCTGGCCGTTTTCGTGGCCATTCTCACGACGGGCTTCGCGGGTCCCGATCCGCCGAACGTGATCGAGGAGAACGCGCTGGGGGCAATCGATTCGGGTAATGCGAAGCTGCAGGGCCAGACACCCGTCGGTAACGGCCCCACTGCCGTAGCCGAGGGGCTCGGGTCGGTCTGGGTGGCCAATAGCGTGGATGGGACGGTGTCCCGGGTCGATCCGGAGCGAGAAGAGCGCCCGGTTATCCCGGTGCCCGGGACTCCGGGTGGCATCGCCGCAGGCGAGGGGGCAGTCTGGGTGACCGATGTGACCGGACACACGCTCTCCGAGATCAGCGCCGACTCGAACACGGTAGTTCGCGACGACATTGCTGTGGGCAATGGCGCCGGCCCGGTCACGGTCGGAGATGGAGCTGTGTGGGTGGGGAACGCGCTCGACGGCACCGTGTCGCGAGTGGATCCCGAGCGCGGCGTCGAGACTGACGTCGTGCGCGTCGGCGGCCGTCCTGACGCGCTCGCGGTCGGCGCCGGGTCGATCTGGGTCACGAACGGGGACACCGCGAGCGTGAGTCGGATCGATCCTCGGAAACGCGTCGTCGTTCAGACAATTCCGGTCGGAAACGGCCCGCGGGGAATCGCGGTCGACGGTGAGGCCGTCTGGGTCGCAAACGCCCTCGACGGCACGGTCTCGAAGATCGCAGCGACCACGGGTTCGGTGACAGGCGTCGAAGCTGTTGCCCCCGGGGTCTCGAGCATCGTCGCCTCCGGGGGCGCTATCTGGGTTGCGAGCCCGCCTGCGTCCAAGGTCTTTCGCATCGACCGCGAGAGCGGGCAGGTGACCGACACCATCGAGATGGGGAGTAGTCCGAGCGCGCTTGCCGGGGGTACTGACGGCACCGTCTGGGCGGCTGCACTTCCACCGGCGTCGCGTCATCGCGGTGGGACGCTCGTCGTGAGCGCGTATCTGTCGGGTTGCAACTGCCTCGACCCGGCTTTCGCCTGGCAGGTCGACGCGTGGCGTGCGCTCTCGATGCTCTACGACGGGCTCGTCGCCTACCGCAAGACCGGGGGCGCGCCAGGGACGACTCTCGTCCCCGATCTGGCCGTCAATCTGCCCATCCCCACCGACGGCGGGCGAACGTATCGCTTCCAGCTTCGCAAGGGACTCCGGTTCTCGGATGGCAGCCCGGTTCGGGCGAGCGACTTTCGTGCGTCGATGGAGCGGCTGCTCAGGTTGAACGGCGTCAGCGTCCCACCCTTCTACGGCGGGATCCTCGGCGCCGAACACTGCTCCGCGCAGCTCGGCCGTTGCGACCTGCGGGAGGGGATCGAGGTCGACGATGCGGCTGGCACCGTCACGATTCACCTTTCTGGGCCGGACCCAGACCTGCTCGCCAAGCTTGCGCTTCCGTTCGCGTTCGTGCTTCCCGCCGACGCCCCGGAGCCCGATCAGCCGGTGACGGATCTCGACCGTTTCGGAGATGTCGGCGCGTACAGGATTCCGGGCACGGGCCCCTACGTGGCCGCCTCGTTCGACCCGAAGCACGAGCTTCGGCTCACGCGCAATCCTCGCTTCAAGCCCTTTGCTCCCGAGGCCCAACCGGACGGCTACCCCGACCAGATCGTCGTTCGGATCCTGGGTGACGGGAACGATTCCGAACAGAGAAGTGCAGTCGGCGAGGTGGAAGTCGGGAAGTCCGACTGGACAAGCGCGCTCTCCCCGGATGAGATCGAGCGCCTCGCTGTTCAGAACGCTGCCCAACTCCACACGACGCCCGTCGGCGGTGTCCAGCATCTCATGCTCAACACGCGTCAGCGGCCGTTCTCCGACGTGCGCGCACGTCGCGCGCTCGCGTATGCAATCGACCGAAATCGCCTGGCGATGCTCGCAGGAGGGGAGCTCGTGGCGCGGCCGACCTGCCAGGTCCTGCCGCCGACCGTGCCGGGATACCGTCCCTACTGCCCTTACACCGTCAACCCTGCCGCAGGGATCTGGAGCGCCCCCGACCTCGCACGCGCGCGGCGCCTGGCGAAGCAGTCGCACACCCTTGGAGAGCACGTGGTGATCGCAATTCAAGCGGGAAGCCCGGCTGATCCGCATCTTGCTCGGTATGTCGCCCAGGTCCTCAGACGGGTGGGCTACCAAGCATCGACTCGCGTCGAGAACGACGCGTTCGGCGCGATGTTCGACACCCACAGCACGGTGGACGCCATGAGGCTCGGCTGGCTCCAGGACTACGCCGCGCCCTCCAACTTCATCGAGCCTCTCTTCACGTGCAAAGCCAATCAGGAGGGGGGTGTCAACGTCTCCCAGTTCTGCGACCGTCGCGTCGATGCACTCGTCTCCCGCGCTCGGGAGAAGATGAACGCCGGCGCCGCGGCCGAGGCCTGGGCGCGGATCGACCGACTGCTCGTGGACGCGGCGCCCGCCGTCCCCCTCTACGCGCTGCGTGACGCCGATTTCGTTTCGAAGCGAGTAGGCAATTACATCTTCAATCCCCAATTCGGCGTGTTGCTCGACCAGATGTGGGTGCGGTAAGTCATGGGCCCTCGCAGGGGAGAACATCGGTCAGGCCGACTCACGTGGTCTTCCCCGAGCTGAAGGAAACAGCAAAGCCCACGCGCGGCACCGGGTCGCTTGGCCCGGTCGACCGGTAAGCCAACGGGCCAGGGTTGGGCCACCGAGCATTTCCGTCCAGAACGGGGGACTCGCAACTACGGCCTTAGTCGCCGACGAGCACGCCATGGCCGACGAGGGCCACCCCCTGGATGTGAACGCCGGGGATGTCCTCCCAGCGCTTTGCTGACTCGAGCGCCGAGTCCGTGAGCGCGTCGTCGAGGTAGAAGCGAAAGTCCCTCCGCAGCAACGGGAGAACGGCGTGCAAGACCGCCCAGCGTCCGAAGGGCTCCCTGCCTTTCGGGGCCCGTCGATGAAGACGAGGCTTGCAGGACTGGTCGAGAGCTCAGCGAGAATCGTGGCTGCCAGATCGTAGGTAGGGACGCTTCGGCCGGCGACCTCCTTCGTCACGAGTGGCGCGTGGTGGACGGACGCGAGTTCTTCCAGGCCAAGCTCGGCGATGAGCTTTCGTGATTCCGTGCAAAAGCTTGCGTCTTCCCTCCACGGAGATCAGGATCGGGCCGGGCAAATCCGGTGCTGATTCAGCCATGTAGCGCGCCAGGCACGCCGTGCTGAGCCCGCTCCCGAACTCGAGCACGCGGGTCCGCGCCCTTGCGCGGATCTCACGTTCGAGGAAGTTCATCGTCTGCGCCGAGATCGTCCAGTCCCCGAACCTGCGGTCGGCAAGGCGCTCGGAGAGGTAGGGGTTGGCGAGCGCCGTGCCCGGGCGGACCACGCTCGCCGTTCGGAACGTGAGCATGTTGGTCCGACCTCCGAAGCGCCGGAGTCGAAGCAGGACCCCTAAGGGCACAGGCTTGCCGCGCGAACCGAGCCGAAGTGCGCTTTTCGCTCCGCGTACGACGACCCGCTTCGGGAGGGAGAGGGCCTTCGCCGCTCGGGTCACCAGCCGTTCTCCGAGCGTAAGGAGCTCTTATGCTCGTAGCAAGAAATCAAAGTGGTGGTGATGCTCACGATTGGGAAAGCTCAGCCTGTGGCCGGCTTCATCCTTCGTCGACTCCTGTGGACGATTCCCATCCTCTGGGTGGTTCTCACGATCGTGTTCTTCATGATGCGGTCAATCGGGGGCGATCCGTTCCGGCACGGGCCGCTGCTCGGGCTCTCGAATGCGGGCTGGGTGAAGTACGGGGACCCCCAGCCGCCTGCGATCCGCCGGAACCAGCGCGAGAGGTACGGCCTCGACCTGCCCTGGTATCAGCAATACGGCAACTACCTGAAGGGCGTCGTGACCCTCGACTTCGGTCCCTCACTTTCGTTTCGGTACATGCGTGTGACCGACATCATCAAGCAGATGGCGCCGCGGTCGGTCCAGCTCGTGCTGCTGGCGTTCGCGTGGGCGATCCTCATCGGGATCCCCGTCGGCATCCTGGCGGCATTGCGACCGGGTTCGGTTTTCGACTACGCCGTTCGCGTCCTCACCGGCCTCGGCATCTCGCTGCCGAGCTTCCTCGTCGCAACGCTTCTCATCTACTACGTATCGGTGAAGCTCGCCCTCCTTCCGACCTCGGGCTGGGACGACGGCTGGCAGAACAAGGTGCTGCCGACTTTCACCCTCAGCCTCGTTCCGATGGCGTACTTCGCGCGGCTCCTGCGCGGCACGCTGCTCGAGACCCTGGAAAGCGACTACGTCCGGATGGCCCGGGCCAAGGGGCTGTCGCGGAGGCGCATCGTCGGCGTCCACGCCCTCAAGAACTCGTTGCTCCCCCTGATCATCGTCGCAGGCCCCATGTTCGGCGCGATGGTCACCGGCTCGTTCATCATCGAGAACATCTTCTCCATCCCCGGCATCTCGAAGTACTTCGTCGCCTCCGTGATCGCCCGCGACTACACAGTGGTCATGGGCGTGACGATCGTCCTCGCCGTGATGATCATCTGCCTGAACCTGCTCGTGGACATCGCCCACCACATGCTCGATCCGCGCTTGCGCGAAGCCTGATTCCCGTGGGCGCCTTGCGGCGCGAGGCGGTTCCGAAGCCGGCACATTTCGGGCGCCACGCGCGCGCTCTTTCCTTCTAGCCTCTCGGGTCATGGCGAAGGCGACCACACCCTGGGGGCAGGCAGAAGTCCTGGAGGAGTTCACCGTGCAGCAGCGCGCCGGCGATCGCCGCTTTGCGACGATCGTCCAACTCCTGGTCGACGAGAAGGGAAACGAGCTCGTTCGGTTCGCCTACTCGACCGACGGCACGGCTCGGAGAGGCCCCGTCACCCTCCGCGGCCGCGACCTCGAGCGCTTCCGCGCAGCGCTCGCCGAACACCCAGCGATCCAAGGAGCGCTCGGGATGGCTGCCTAGGCCCTCGCATAGAGCCGCTCTCGAGCCGCATCCACGAGCGACGCGAGCACGAGCGCGCCGTCCCCCGACCCGAGCAGGGGATCCACCGCGTGCTCAGGGTGTGGCATCAACCCGAGGACGTTGCCGTCGGCGTTGACGACGCCTGCGATGTCGCGCTCCGAGCCGTTCGGGTTCGCGCCCTGCGCGTAGCGGAGGATGACCTGCTCGTCGTCCAGGTCGGCCGGTGCGTGGTAGCAGCCCTCTCCGTGCTTCACGGGGATCACCAGCTCCTGCCCCGGCTCACATCTGGAGGTGAACGGCGTGTCGGTGCGCTCGACCCGAACGGACACGTCGGTGCAGACGAACTCGAGCGACGCGTTCGGGCGCAGCACCCCGGGAAGGAGGCCCGCCTCGCACAGGATCTGGAAGCCGTTGCAGATCCCGAGGACAAGACCGCCCTCGGCCGCGAATGCGGTCACCACTTGCATCGCAGGCGAGAAGCGGGCGATCGCACCGCAACGCAGGTAGTCGCCGTACGAGAACCCGCCTGGGAGAACGACCGCGTCCACCTCGTGGAGCTCCTTGTCCGCGTGCCAGACGAGCCGTGGGTCGGCGCCCAGTGCGGTGAGCGCCCACGCCGCGTCATGGTCATCGTTCGACCCCGGGAAGACGAGCACCGCGATGCGCGGCGCGACCTCGCTCATTCGGCGACCTCGATCTCGTAGCTCTCGATCAGCGGGTTCGCGAGCAGGCGCTCGCACATGCGCTCGATCTCGCCCCGTGCCTCGTCGGCGGTGGCGGCATCGACATCGAGGTCGATCACGCGCCCGACGCGCGCCTCGCCCACCGGGAACCCGAGCTGGCGCAGCGAGCTCTCAACCGCCTCCCCCTGGGGGTCGAGGATCCCTGCCTTCGGTCGGACGAGAACAGTCGCCCTCATCGAAGGACGACCTCGGGGTCGGCGAGATAGTCCTCGAACGAGAGACCGGTGAGGCGCTCGAAGGCTTCGACGTAGCGGGCGCGTGTCTCGGCGACGACCTCCTCGGGAAGCTCGGGGCCAGGCGCGGTCTTGTCCCAGCCGAGGCGCTCGCAGTAGTCGCGCACGTACTGCTTGTCGAATGACGGCTGGGGGCCGCCTGGCGCATAGATGTCTGCGGGCCAGAAGCGGGAGGAGTCCGGCGTCAGGGCCTCGTCTCCGAGAACGAGCTCGCCGTTCTCGTCGAAGCCGAGCTCGAACTTCGTGTCGGCGATGATCACGCCCCTCTCGGCGGCGAACTCGGACGCGTGCCGGTAGAGCTCGAGGACGATCCGCTCGACCTCGGCCAGACGCTCTTCGCCGACGAGCTGGGCCGCGCGGGCGTGGTCGATGTTTTCGTCGTGTCCGGTCTGCGCCTTCGTCGCGGGGGTGAAGATCGGCGCGGGCAGCCGGTCCGACTCCCGCAGCCCGGCCGGAAGCTCGTGGCCGGAGGTCGCCCCGGTCGCGGAGTAGTCCTTCCACCCCGAGCCGGCGAGGTACCCGCGTACGACGCACTCGATCGGAAGCATCTGCAGGCGCTTCGCCTCAGTCGAGCGGCCGTCGGGCCGCAAGGCGAGAAGGTGGTTCGGGACGATCTCGCGAGTCCGCGCGAACCAGAAGCCGGAGAGCCCGGTGAGCACGCGGCCCTTGTCCGGGATCTCGGTCGGGAGCACGACGTCGAAGGTCGAGATGCGGTCGCTGGCGACGAGCAGAAGGCGCTCGGAGTCGAGCTCGAAGATCTCGCGAACCTTGCCGCTCGCGACGTGGACGGCGGTTTCAGACATGAACGGGTTCCTCCTTGCGGGTCATGAGGGCGGACAGTCGATCGAAGACGATGTCGACGTGCTTGAGCGCGTCGTCCAGCTCGAAGGCGGCGTCGAGCGCCTCCGGGGGGAGCGTCACCTCGGGGTCCTGCTCCAGCAGCGTGCGCAAATCGAGCCCCTCGTCCCACACGCGGAGCGCGTTCCGCTGGACGAGCCGGTAGGCCTCGTCGCGGGAGAGGCCGGACTCGACGAGCGAGAGCAGGACGCGCTGGCTGAAGATGAGGCCGTGCGAAGAGTCGAGGTTGGCGCGCATCCGATCAGGGTCGACGATGAGGCCGTCGGCGAGCCACGTGAACCGGTCGAGCATGTAATCGAGTGCGAGGAAGGCATCGGGGAGCACGACGCGCTCGGCGCTCGAGTGCGAGATATCTCGCTCGTGCCAGAGCGCGACGTTCTCGAGCCCGACCGCCGCCGCCGCCCGCACGACGCGCGCGAGGCCACAGAGCCGCTCCGAGACGATGGGATTCCGTTTGTGCGGCATCGCGGACGAGCCTTTCTGCCCGCGGCCGAATGGCTCCTGGACCTCGCGGACCTCGGTGCGCGCGAGGTGGCGGATCTCGGTGGCGAAGCGCTCGACCGACGCGGCGCAGACGGCCAGCGCCGAGAGGAGCTCGGCATGCCGGTCGCGCGGGACCACCTGTGTGGAGACCGGTTCGGGCACCAGTCCGAGGCGGGTGCACGCGACCCGCTCCACCTCGGGGTCGCCGCCGCCATAGATCCCGACCGCGCCCGAGATCTTCGCAACGCTGATTCCGGCGAGAGCGCGCTCGATCCGGTCGCTGTCGCGCTCGAGCTCGAAAGCCCAGCCCGCGAGCTTGGCGCCGAAGGTGATCGGCTCGGCGTGGACGCCGTGAGTTCGCCCAACCATCACGGTGGCGCGATGCTCCTCCGCGCGGCGAGCGACAGCCGCGAACGCGCTCCGGAGCCCGTCGAGGATGAGCCGGCAGGCCTCGCGAGCCTGCAGGGCGAGCGTCGTGTCGAGCACGTCGGAAGAGGTCAGGCCGAAGTGGAACCAGCGTCCGTCGTCCCCGAGCTCCTCCGCGACGGCGTCCACGAAGGCGGCGAGGTCGTGATGCGTCCGCTCCTCGATTTCGGCGACGCGCTCAGGTGTCGGCGGCGTCGCCCGTTCGCGGATGCGCGCGACCGCGTCGGCCGGAACCGCTCCGATCTCGCTCCAGCCCTCGAGCGCAGCCAGTTCGACCTCGAGCCAGCGGGCGAGCTTGCCCTCGTCCGACCAGATGTGCTGCATGGCCGGGCGGGAATAGCGCGGGATCACCGGTTCGATTCTAGAGCCCGCGGTGGGCGACCCGGTGGAAAGCCGACCGCCCGTTGCGTCCGTATTGTGACCGTGGCCATGGTGAGCAGGAAGAAAGTCCTGGTGATCGAGGACGAGCGCCCGATCGCGGAGCCGCTCGCGGACGCGCTGCGGCGCGAGGGCTTCGACGTCCGCCTCGCCGCGACGGCCGCGGACGGCCTCGAGGCCTTTTCGGCGCAGGCGCCGGACATCGTCCTCCTCGACGTGATGCTTCCGGACGGCGACGGTCGCGACGTGCTTGGCCAGATCCGGCAGGCGTCGCGCACGCCGGTCGTGATGGTGAGCGCGCGGGGAGAGGAGATGGATCGCGTGCTCGGCCTCGAGCTCGGCGCGGACGACTACGTCACGAAGCCCTTCAGCGCGGCGGAGCTCGTCGCTCGCATGCGCGCAGTCCTCAGGCGGAGCATGGCCGAGCCCGCGGGTGCGTCCGGCGGAGTCCTGGCGAGCGGCGACGTGACCATGAACCTCGATACGCGCACGGTGACCCGGGACGGAGAGACCGTCGAGCTGACGGTGAAGGAGTTCGAGCTCCTACGCGTCCTCCTCGAGAGGGCGGGCCGGCTGGTGAAGCGCGACGACCTCGTGTCGGAGGTCTGGGACCAGAACTGGTTCGGCTCGACGAAGACACTCGACGTCCACGTCAGCTCGCTCCGCAAGAAGCTCGGCGACGATCCAGCCGTGCCTCGCTACATCCACACCGTCCGCGGCGTCGGTTTTCGCTTCTCGTCCGCGGACGAGCTGGAACCGTGAGCTTCCGCACCCGCCTCGTTCTCGCGGCCGCCTATCTCGTCGCCGCGGTGGTCATTGCGCTCGAGATACCGCTGGCGCTCAGCATCGAACGGAGAGCGGACTCCGACTTCCAGGCCGACGTGTTGGGCCGGACCGCCCTTCTCGCGGCGCGCATCTCGGATGATGTCGTCGTGGCGAGCCAGGGTGGCGCGAGCGTCGACAAAGCAGCACTGCCCCAGGCGGTGAGCTCCTCGGCAGCCACCCCGGACGAGCGCATCGTGGTCACGAATGCGCGCGGCCATGTGCTCGTGGACAGCACCGGCGAGGCCGTGACCGGATCGACGTTCGGGACTGCGGAGCGCCCGGAGTTCGGGGTCGCGCTCGAGGGCGGGCGTGTCGACTCCAGGCGCCGGTTCAGCGACACGGCCGGCGAGGAGCTTCTGCTCGTCACGGTGCCGGTCGTGGACGGGGGCGAAGTGGTGGGTGCGGTGCGCGTGTCGGCCTCGCGCGACTCCGTCGTCGACCGCGTGCACAACAGCTGGCTTCGTCTCGCCGCGATCGGCTTCGCGGTCGTCGCGGGCGCGTTCGTGCTCGCCTGGATCCTGGCCACGACCGTCTCCCGGCCGCTCGGCCGGCTCCGCGACACGGCCGGCGAGTTGGGGGGCGGCGACCTCGATGCGCGGGCTCCGACCGACGGCCCGGCGGAGCTCGCGGCGCTGGGCGTGTCTTTCAACCGTATGGCCGACGCTCTCGGCTCGAGCTTGCGCGTGCAGCGTGACTTCGTGGCGAACGCCTCGCACCAGCTCCGCACTCCGCTGACCGGGATCAAGCTTCGGCTCGAGGCCATTCGAGCCGAGGGCGGCGTCGCGGGCGAGAACGCCGAGAAAGCCGAGGAGGAGCTCGACCGCCTCGAGGCACTCGTGGACGACCTGCTCACGCTCGCCGGCGCGGCGACTCCGTCGCCCTCGGGCTCAACCGTAGACCTTTCCTCCGTCGCCGAGAACGCAGTCGAGCGGTGGCAGGCTCCCGCGGGCGAAGCGGGAAAGACCGTGGGGGCCGGTCGCCTTGAGGACGCACTCGTCTTCGCCGACCCGGCCGACCTCGCGCACGTCGTCGACAACCTGATCGAGAACGCGCTTCGCTACACCCCGCCGGGCGCACAGGTGACCGTCGAGGCGGCCTCGGAAAACGGGCGGGGAGCCCTCGCCGTCGCCGACGACGGGCCCGGGATCCCCGAGGAGGACCGCGCGCGGGTCTTCGAGCGCTTCTACCGGGGGGCTAACGGCAGACGTCTAGGCCCGGGAACCGGGCTCGGACTCGCGATCGTGGTCGAGCTCGTGGAGCGCTGGCACGGCGAGGTGACCCTCTCCGAAGGCCCGGGCACGCGGGTGCGGGTCGTCTTCCGCCAGACGCCTGCCGATCGCTGACCGGGGCTTTACCGATTCTGAAGACGGGCGCTGCTACGTTCAGAGCGTGCGCCGTCTGACCACCCTGCTCGTCGCGCTTGCGGGCCTCGCCTTGCCCGTCGGACTCGCGCTCGCGGTGTACCTGAGCTCGGCGAGCACGATCGCCGCCACACCCGCTTCCGTGCCCGTCAACCCACAGGGCAGGGCGAACCCGACGGCTCTGGACGACGATTCCAAGAAAGACGATAAGAAGAAGGACGACCGTAAGTCCGACGACTCCTCGTCCGGGACGACGACTGGGGACGACCACGGCGGCTCCGACGACGGTACATCGGGGACGAGCGGGGGCACGAGCACCGACGACCTTTCAGGGTCCGATGACTCGGGCGGCAACTCCGGGCCGGGCGGGGGCTCCGACGACAGTTCCGGCTCGGGCTCAGGCTCCTCGAACTCCGGCTCGAGCGGCTCCGGCGGCGACGACTAGCCCCCCAGGCGCCTGAACCAAGTCTTTACTCCCGGCGACCGAACCTTCACCGGAACGCCGCCCGCGCTTGAACCGGGCCTCTCTACGGTCAGAGAGTCAGCAAATTCCCACGGAGGTCATGGCAGTGAATCCCTTCAACAAGCTTCTACTCGTTCTCGCCACGGTGCTGGCCGTCGGAGTCGGCGTCGCCGTCGCCGCGGGCACGAACGGCGGCTCGAGCTCCGACCTGGTGACCAGGGTCGTGGATGTCAAGGGCCCCTGCGACGAGGCCGAGCACGCGAACGATCCCGAGTGCGCCGGCGCCCAGATTCCCGAGGACAACGACGCGGACGAGCAGGGCGAGGATGCAAACGACGACCGCGGCCGTGGCCGCGACCACGCCGAGGATGACGCCGTCGCCGACGACGACCAGGGTGAGGACATCAGCGGTGCCTGCGACGAGGCCGAGCACGCCAACGACCCGCGCTGCACGGGTGCGGGCGGCGGAGCCGGCGACGACGACCAGGGCGAGGTCGAGGACCGAGACGAAGACAACTCGGGCCCCTCTGCCAATTCCGGCCCCGGCTCGAGCCACGACGACGATGACGCCGACGAGGACAACTCCGGGCAGGGCGGCGGAGGCGGCGACGACTCCGGGCACGGCTCGGACGACGGCGGCAACTCCGGCCCCGGCGGTGGAGACGACGACTAGCCGCTCGGCGGCACGATTCGACCGGACGGGACCCGCGAGGGCCCCGTCTTCGTGCTAGACCGCGGTCGCCGGGCCGCCCGGGCCGATCGGGTAGCCGCCGCCCTGCGCGAGGATCTTCGCGGCGAGGATCGCGGCGTTCCGGGCGCCGTTCAGGGAGACGCAGGCGACCGGCACGCCGGGAGGCATCTGCACGATGGAGAGGATGGCGTCGAGGCCGCCCGCGGCGGTCTTCGAGGACGTCATCGGGACTCCGATCACGGGCAACTCGGTGTAGGCGGCGACCGCGCCCGGGAGGGCGGCGGACATCCCGGCTCCGGCGATGATCACCCGGACTCCGCGGAGCGCGGCGTTCGAGGCGTACTCGGCCACCCCGCGCGGGTCGCGGTGCGCGGAGAGCACGCGCAGCTCGTTGGAGATCCCGCGCTCGTTCAGCTCCTCGACGGCGGGCTCGATGCCCTCCCGGTCGGACTCTGAGCCGATGAGGATGCCGACGAGCGGGCCCGCGTCCTCGAACTCCTCCAGGGCTGCCAAGGGCACCTCGTGCAGGTGGGACTCAGGTTGCGACATGGACCGCCTTCGCTGCGATGTCTCTTCGGAATTGCGCGCCCGGGAAGTCGATCTGCTCGACGGCAGCATAGGCCTGCTCGCGCGCGTCCAAAACGGTGTCCCCCCTGCCGACGACGTCGAGGACGCGACCCCCGGCCGAGACGAGCTGGCCGTGACGGAGCGCCGTGCCCGCGTGAAAGATGAGCGCGCCGGTCGCGGCGGCCACTTCGACGCCGCCGATCGGGACGCCGCTCTGGGGATCGTCGGGGTAGCCGGGCGCGGCCAGGACGACGGCCACCGCTGCGAGCGGCTCGGGATCGAGCTCGACTCCGGCGAGCTCGCCGTGCGCGGCCGCGGCAAGCGCTTCGAGTATGTCGCCGCCCAGGCGAGGGACGAGCGCCTGCGTCTCTGGGTCGCCGAAACGGCAGTTGAACTCGAGCACGCGCGGTCCAGCGTCGGTCAGCATCAGGCCGGCGTACAGGAGGCCGGCGAACGGCGCGCCGCGCCGCGCGAGCTCGGCGATCACCGGACGGTGGACGAGGCCGGCGAGCTCCTCGACGTCGTCCTCGCCGAGCATCGGCACCGGCGAGTAGCTCCCCATGCCGCCCGTGTTCGGGCCCTCGTCTCCGTCCACCAGCCGTTTGAAGTCCTGCGCGGGCGCGAGTGGGAGGACCTTCTGGCCGTCCGAGAGTGCGAAGAGCGAGACCTCCTCGCCCTCGAGCAACTCCTCGACGACGACGTCCCCGCCGAGCGCGCGGGCGCGCACGAGCGCCGCATCCGCTTCCTCCTGCGTGCGGCAGACGAAGACGCCCTTGCCCGCCGCGAGGCCGTCGGCCTTGACGACGCAGGGTGCGCGGGCTTCATCAAGGGCGGCGGCGGTCGGCACGGCGGCGGCCTCCAGCACCTCCTTGGCGAAGGCCTTCGACCCCTCGATGCGCGCGGCCGCCTTGCTCGGCCCGAATACGACCACGCCCGCGCGCCTGAGCTCGTCCGCGATGCCCGCGACGAGCGGCGCCTCCGGGCCGACGACGCAGAGGTGGATCTCGTGCTGGCGGCAGAGGCCGAGGAGGCCCTCGACGTCGTCCATGCGGATCGGGTGACAGCGGCCGAGGGCCGCGATCCCGGGATTCCCCGGCGCCGCATGCAGCTCCGTCAGCCGCTCGCTCTGCGCGATCTTCCACGCGAGCGCATGCTCGCGGCCGCCCGACCCCAGGATCAGCACCTTCACCAGGGCGAGTTTAAGGTCGCGGGCGGGTGTTTCAAATACCGCCGTCGAGCGGTAGGAGGACCAGTATGGTCGAACCTGGACTTGACCGGCACGCCTGGGAGTCGGAATGGCAGCAGCTCGAACCGCTCGTCGTCGACTCGCCGGTCGAGGCGCTCGGCGACCTCGACGACCTCGTCCGGCGGATGCTGCTGGAGGCGGGGTATCCCGTGGACACAGCCGACCAAGTGGACGACGAGGGCGTCGATCCCGAGGTGCTGGGCTCGTATCGGGCGGCGCACGAGATCCGGCTGATCGTCGATCGCGGCGAGGACTTCGACCCCGGGGACGTCGGCCAGGCGATCGGCCTCTACCGCGAGATCTACGAGCACGTTCTCAACCGCGAAGTCGACCTTTCCTAGCCCGTCTTCGCGCTTCAAGTGGAGGGAGCCAGTTGCGCGCTTTAGTATCCGCGCACCGGCATCCCGACCAGGAGGAAGTTCGTGGCGACTACGGACCTCGAGCGCTTCGTCGAAGCCGACGGGCGTGCAGAGCGCATCAAGGAAGTCCGCAAGCGGATCGACGCCGAGGACATCTCGTACGTTTACTACCAATTTCCCTCGGTCACGGGGCGGATCATGGGGAAAGGCGTCCCCGCTCCCCACTGGGAGACGATCGCCAACAAGGGCTTCCAGCTCGTCTACGGCGCCACGGCGAATCTCTTCATCGACCGCCACGGGAACTACATCGGTTATGGGCCGGAGGCCGCGGAGCTCGTCGGCATTCCGGAGCCCGAGACTTTCGCCGTCCTTCCGTGGACGGCCGGTGACGGGAAGAAGCTCGCCCGCGTCTGGTGCCAGTGCTTCCGCAACCGCGAGGAGCGAGAGGACCCGGGCGCGTTCCTGACCTCCGACTGCCGCGGCAACCTCATCCGCCAGCAGGCCGATTTCGAGGAGGCGACCGGCCTCCATCTCCGCGCCGGCACCGAGCCCGAGATGATGTGGCTGAAGCTGAACGACGACGGAACGCCTTCGGTCGAGGGCGTCACGAAGCCCTACTGCTACCACATCGACCAGTTCTCGGAGCTCCAGCCGATCATCAACCGCGTCGTCGAGTACGGCCAGAAGCTCGGGCTCGACATGATCCAGGGCGACCACGAGGATGCGCCCGGTCAGATCGAGCTCAACTTCGGCTTCGATCGGGCAGAGCTGGCCGCCGACAACCTCTCCACGTTCCGCCAGATCTGCAAGCAGGTCGGTCGCGAGCTCGGCGCCTTCCCGTGCTTCATGCCCAAGCCGTTCATGGGCGTGTCCGCTAACGGCTGTCACCACAACATCTCCATCTGGCGCGGTGACGAGAACGTCTTCGTGCCGGAAGGGGAGGACCAGCAGAAGCCCGGGCAGCACGGCCTCTGGGCGATCGGCGGGATCATGGCCCATCAGCCTGCGCTGACCGCGCTGACCTGTTCCACGGTGAACTCCTACCGGCGGCTCTGGGACACGGGCTTCTGGGCGCCGGTCTTCGCCGACTGGGGCTTCCAGAACCGCACGACTGCCCTCCGCGTCTCCGCCCCCGGGCGCTTCGAGTACCGAACGGTCGACTCCGCGGTGAACCCGTACCTCTCACTCTCCGTGCTCCTGGCCGCGATGCGCGACGGCATCGAGCGCAAGCTCGATCCGGGCGATCCGGAGGAAAGGAACATCTATGAGGCGATGGAGGCGGGCAAGGAGGTCAAGCGCCTGCCGATGACTTTCGGCGCCGCGCTCGACGCTCTCGAAGAGGACGAAGTGGTCAAGAACGCGCTTCCAGGCGACATGTACCGTGTGTTCATGCACTACAAGCGGGACGAATGGGAGCGGCACTGCGCCCAGGTGAGCGACTGGGACGTGAACGAATACCTCGACGTCCTGCCCTAGAGAAAGCGCGAAGATATGTGTGGAATCGCAGGCATCATCTACCGCGACGGGACCCACGAAATCGGGCGCGACATGACCCGCATGCTCCAGTCCATGAAGCACCGCGGCCCCGACTCGACCGGCTACGCGCTCTACGGCCCGCCGAACGACGGCCTCGCCGTCATGCGCTACACCCTGGCCGACTCGAACACCCCGCGTGACTTCGAGTTCGACGAGCGGCTCGAGCGCCACCAGGGCCGCGTCCTTCAGCGGCTGAAGACCGCGGGCGCCGATATCCGCGAGCATGAGCAAGAGACCGACTACGCCCACCGCGTGACGTTCGCCTACGAGGGCGACCTCAAGGACCTGACCGACCGGATCGAAGACATCCCCGACGCGGAGGTGCTCTCCATCGGCCGCTCGCTCGAGATCATCAAGGACCTCGGCGACGCGGACACGGTCTGCGCCCAGTACGACCTCGGCGACTTCGGCGGCACGCACGCGATCGGCCATGTGCGCATGGCGACCGAGTCCGACGTGGACATCTCGGGCGCGCACCCCTACTGGGCGTATCCGTTCAAGGACGTCGCCGTCGTCCACAACGGTCAGTTGACGAACTACTTCCAGTGGAAGCGCCGGCTCGAGCGCTCGGGCCACCGCTTCCAGTCCGAGTGCGACTCGGAGATCATTGCGGTCTACCTCGCCGAGAAGATGGCCGAGGGCGCCGACCTCGAGGCCGCCATGCGCGACTCGCTCGAGGAGTTGGACGGAGTCTTCACCTACATCGCCGTCACCGACGACGCGCTCGGCGTCGCCAAGGACGAGATGGCGGCCAAGCCGCTCGTCCTCTACGAGTCGGACGACGTCGTCGCGCTCGCCTCGGAGGAGATCGCTATCCGCGCCGTGCTCGACCGCGAGATCGACACGCACGACCCCTACGAAGGCGAGGTGCTCGTATGGCAGCGGTAGGAGAGCAGCGGATCACCTACGACGCGCGCGGGCTTGCCGAGCCCAACGCCGAGGCTCCGCGAACGGCGAAGGTCGAGGACGGCAGGGCGACCTTCGACGCGCGCGACCTCTCCACGCGCCAGATCAACCTCGAGCTTCGCCGCCTCCTCTACGAAGAGGGGATCGCAGATGTCACCGTCCAGAACCCGGGCGCGAAGCACTCGGTCGGAGTCGGCATCCTCACCCGCTGCAAGATCACGTTCGACGGCTCGCTCGGCTACTTCGGGTGCGGCCTCATCGACGGTCCCGAGATCCAGATCAACGGACGCGTCGGCTGGTCGGCCTGCGAGAACATGATGTCCGGCGTCGTCGTGGTCGAAGGGAACTCGGGCTCGCTCACCGGTGCTGCGCTTCGCGGCGGCGACCTCGTCGTCAAGGGCCAGGTCGGCGCGCGTTCAGGGATCGACCAGAAGGGCGGGACGATCATCGTCATGGGTGATGCGGGCTCGATGACCGGCTTCATGATGCAGCGCGGGCGCCAGATCCTCTGCGGCAACGTCGGCCCGGGCCTCGGCGACTCGATGTACGACGGGACGATCTACGTCGGGGGCAAGGTCAAGTCGCTCGGGATCGACTGCGTCCCCGGCGAGTGGACCGACGCAGACACGGAGTTCGTCAACCGCAAGTTCTCGATCTACGGGCTCGGCGACCCGCCCGAGTTCCAGAAATTCGTGTGCGGCAAGGTGCTCTACAACTACGACAACCTCGAGCCGGCCGAAAGGAAGCTGGTGCTATGACCACGAGTGACCGCTACGACCAGGTCGGCGGCAACATCGGCGAGGGCCAGCCCGGGCGCCGCACCGTCCTCGGGCGCAGCCCGATCTTCACCCCCGAGGTCCTGAACGACATCCACATGAAGGCCGAGCTCGGGCGCTACCGCATGCGCGGCTTCTCGATGTTCAAGAAGATCCCGCACTGGGACGACCTCATGTTCATGCCGGGCACGCTCACCCGGTTCGTGATCGAGGGCTACCGCGAGAAGTGCCAGACGAAGACCGTCCTCGGGGCGCGGTTCGCCAAGAACCCGATCGAGCTCGACATCCCTGTCTACATCACCGGCATGAGCTTCGGCGCGCTCTCGCTCGAGGCGAAGATGGCGCTCGCCAAGGGCGCCTCCATGGCTGGCACGGCGACGTGCTCGGGGGAGGGCGGGATGATCCCGCCGGAGCGCGACCTCTCGACGAAGTGGTACTACCAGTGCATCCAGAGCCGGTACGGGTTCAACCCGCACCACCTGATGCTCGCGGACGCATGTGAGTTCTTCATCGGCCAGGGCTGCAAGGTCGGGCTCGGCGGCCACCTCATGGGCCAGAAGGTCACCGAGCAGGTGGCCGAGATGCGCTCGCTCCCGCCCGGGATCGACCAGCGCTCGCCTGCGCGGCATCCGGACTGGCTCGGCCCGGACGACCTTTCCCTGAAGATCCAGGAGATCCGGGAGGCGACCGACTACCAGATCCCGATCCAGCTGAAGCTCGGCGCGGCGCGCGTATACGACGACGTGCGCATGGCAGCCAAGTGCGGGCCGGACATCATCTATCTCGACGGCGCCGAGGGCGGCACCGGCGCGGGCCCGCACATCGCCACCGAGGAGACCGGGATTCCTCTGATGGCGGCGATTCCGGAGGCGCGGCGCGCGCTCGAGGACGTCGGCCTCGCGGACGAGATCGACCTGGTCGTCGCCGGCGGGATCCGCAACGGCGGCGACGTCGCCAAGGCGCTCTCCCTCGGTGCGAAAGCGGTGGCGATCGGCCACGCGGCCCTCGTAGCGCTGAACTGCAACAAGGAGATCCCGGGGGTCACCGACTACGAGGGGACGATCGGCGTCCCGGCCGGCGAGTGCTACCACTGCCATACCGGGCGCTGTCCTGTCGGGATCACGACGCAGGACCCCGAGCTTCGCAAGCGGCTCGTCGTCGACGAGGCGGCCGAGCGCGTCTACAACTTCCTCCACACGCTGACGCTCGAGTTGCAGATGCTCGCGCGCGCTTGCGGGAAGACGAACGTGCACTCGCTCGAGCCCGAGGACCTCTGCGCGCTGACCATCGAGGCAGCCGCGATGGCGAAGGTGCCTCTTGCCGGCACGGACTGGATCCCCGGCGTGACCGAGGAGCGCGCGCTCGCGAAGATCGAGCGGCTGCTCGAGAAGCACCTCGAGTTCCCGGTCGACTACCTGCCCGAGTCCAGCGAGGACATGGCCGGAGCGGCCGACTGATGGCCAGCGCGAAGACCGGCTCGCGAGGCGAGCCCGAGAAGATCAAGGACATCGACTCCGAGTACCTGTCGGGGAAGCGGCAGGCCTACCAGGAGGACATGGCCGAGCTCGACGACGTCGACCTCGACGCTGCGACGCCGGGCCAGGACATCAACTGGCTCGAGGACGTGGAGCTCCTCGAGGAGGAGGGCACCCCGGCGGTCTTCGACCGGTACTCGAACTCGTTCATCCGCATCTACTTCGACATCCCCGAGGGGCGCGAGAACGAGATCGCGCGCAAGGTGCTCGTCAAGCACCTGCAGTCGGGGAACTCCTACGGCATCCAGCTGAAGGAACAGCACACGAAGTTCCCCCAGCCCGAGCTCGGCCCGTGGGTCGAGGGCTCGAAGACGGTCGGCACGGACTACCACCCGCCCGTTCTCGAGGGCTGGGAGCCTCCGGCGCATTAACGTGGGCCAGATCACCCCGCCGACCCCGCCCAATCTTCCGGCGAAGGACCGGGCGCCGGATCCGCTTGTCGGCCGCGGCGGGACCGGGAGCCTGGCAGCCCTTGTCGCCGGTCTCGTCGTCTTCGCGATCGGCGTCGCACTCCTCCTCTTGCTCCGCTGAGCTCGAGAGGCGGACGGTGCGAGCCCGTCCGCCTCCCAGTGGGCGTCCGAGGGGAATGAACCGCTGCCTTCCCTACGGCGTCCGTGCGCGAACGGATGCGCTGATGCGAGACTTCCTTCGTGGAGCACCGCATGTACATCGCGGGCGAATGGGTCGAGAGCGAGTCCGCCACGCGCATGCAGGCGACGAGCCCGGCGACGGGCGAAAGCCTCGGGAGCGTTCCCGACGGAACGCGGGCCGATGCCGAGCGCGCGATCGCGGAGGCCAATGCCGCCTGGCGCGACTGGGCCGAGCGTTCGGTCTTCGAGCGGGCGGAGGCGATGGAGCGGATTGCCGCGGTGGTGGCCGAGCGGCGAGACGACCTCGCTCGGACGCTGACCCTCGACCAGGGCAAGCCTCTCCAGGCGGAGGCCTATGACGAGGTCGACGAGCTCGAGCAGTACTGGCTCATGGCAGCTGCCGACGCCCGCAGGCTGGAAGGGGCGATGCCGCCGTCGGTGGACGCGGGCAAGCGCGTGCTCGTCTATCGCGTGCCGAAGGGCGTCGTCGGCGTCATCACGCCGTGGAACTGGCCGTACACGATGCCGGCGGAGGTGATTGCGCCCGCGCTCGCAGCCGGGAACACGGTCGTCTGGGTGCCGGCGCCGACCACGTCGGTGGCGGGCGTGAAGCTCGCCCAGTGCATCGCCGAGTCGGAGATCCCCACCGGCGTCTTCAACATGGTCACCGGCCATGGCGCCGTCGTCGGCGACGAGGTCGCAGGCAGCGCCGACACGCACGCCGTCGGCTTCATCGGCTCGATCACGACCGGCTACAAGGTCGCCGAGCGGGCGGCCGGAAAGTCGCTCCTCCTCGAGATGGGCGGGAACGGGCCGGTGGTCGTGCTCGAAGATGCCGATCTGGACAAAGCCGTCGCGGCGACGCTCGTCGCCTCCTTCCTCTGCGCGGGCCAAAGCTGCACGGCGGGGGAGCGCTTCCTCGTCCACGAGTCCGTGCACGACGCCTACCTCGACAAGCTCGCCGCCGCGATGGCGAAGGAGATCCGCCTCGGCGACCCCTTTGCGGACGACACGACCATGGGCCCGCTGAACAACGAGCCGGTTGCGCAGAAGATGGACCGCCATATCGGCGAGGCGGTCGAGCGCGGCGCCGAGGTCGTCGCGGGCGGAAACCGCGCCGAGGGCTACCCGACCGGTCTCTACTACGAGCCGACGGTGCTCGACCGCGTCACGCACGACATGGAGGTCTCCACCGAGGAGACCTTCGGGCCCATCGTCCCGATCTCGACGATCGCGCGCGAGGAGGAGGCGCTCGCGCTGATCGACGCCTCGCCGTACGGCCTGCTCACGTCGGTCTTCACGCAGGACCTGCGCCGCGGGCTGCGCTTCGCCGAGGCGGCGCGCGCCGGCTGGGTGAACGTCAACGAGTCGTCCAACTACTGGGAGAGCCACCTGCCGTTCGGCGGGCGGGCCGGCTCGCGGAGCGGAATCGGCCGTGTCGGCGGCCGCCACCCCTTCGACACGTTCACGGAGACCAAGACCGTGATCGTCGCGCTTTAGCCGAGGACTTCAGTGAGTCTCGCGGTCGGCCGCAGGCCGCGCAGCTCGAGCGTCGTGCGCCGTCTGAGGATGTCCTCCGGCTTGCATGCCCATTCGCGCCGCTGCGCGTAGACGGCCTGGGCAGCGATGTCGGGCGCCTCGGGGTTGAGGCGCTCGAGGAGAGACGGGTCGTCGTTCGCCTCCTCGAGAACCTCGGCGGCGAGGCTCCCGTACAGATGGGCCAGATGCGAGCGGATCGCGGGCTCGAGATGGGGGTTCGCGCGGGCAAGGCGAACGCCGGCCTCGGCAAGTCCCTTGGCTCCGGGCAGGGGCACGGGGCGGTTGGGGAGGCGGTGCAGCCCGAGGTCGCCGCGCACCTGCCGGAGCGCGTCGAGTGCGATCCGGCGGTAGGTCGTGAGCTTGCCGCCCGCGACGGTGAGCATCCCGCCCGGGCCTCGTTGGTAGACGGTCTCCCGCCTCGCGCTGGCGGTAGCTCCCTCCGCACCGGGAAGGACGCGCAGACCTGCGTACACCGAGCGGATCGCGTCGGGCCGAAGCGCGTTCGACTCGAGCGCGACGGCGGCCTCGGCGAGAATCTGGTCGACGTCCTCCGGGGTCGCCGCCACCTCGTCGGGCTCGCCCTCGTAGAGCGTGTCGGTCGTGCCGAGGAGAAGCATCCCTTCCCACGGCACGGCGAAGGAGACACGGACCGTGTCGTGCGGGATCGTCAGCGCCGCGCTCCACGGCTGCTCGAGGCGCAGGATCGCGTGGGCGCCCTTGCTCAGGCGAATGGAAGGCGCCGCCCCAGGATCCTCGAGCCGCCGCAAACGGTCCACCCACGGCCCCGTCGCGTTGACGACCACCCGGGCGCGGACGCTCGCGATCTCGCCGCCGAGGATGTCCCGCACCTCCGCTCCCGCGACGCGCCCGCCCTCGCTTCGGAGCTCCGTCACCTTCGCGTAGTTGAGGACGGTCGCGCCCGCATCGGCGGCGGCGCGCACATTGGCGAGGCAGAGGCGGCTGTCGTGCGTCCACGCGTCGGCGTAGAGCCCGCAGCCGCGCAGGCCTTCGAGCCGGAGCGACGGAATGCTGCGCTGCGATCGCTCCGGCGGAACGAGCCCGCCGAGGCGCTCGCGCGCGAGAGTCGAGTAGAGCCAGAGACCGGTCTGGATTGTGAGCGCGCGATAAGGGCCGCGCTCGTAGACCGGGAAGAGGAAGGGGAGGCGCCGCACGAGGTGGGGGGCGACGACCCGCATGAGAGCGCGCCGCTCCTTGTGTGCCTCACGTACGAGCCGCACGTCGCCGAGGCGCAGGTAGCGAAGGCCGCCGTGGATGAGCTTCGAGGACGAGCTCGACGTCGCGGCGCCGAAGTCGCCCTTGTCGACAAGGGCGACCGCGAGCCCCGCGCGTGCCGCCTCGTTGGCGATTCCGGCCCCGACGATCCCGGCGCCGACGACCAGTAAGTCGAAATCGCGGCCAGCGAGCTCCTCGAGTGCCTCTCCGCGCCACTCTACGCCCATAGCGGATTCGTCCATGCGCGCCGGCCGCCCTCGTCCTCGACCTCGAGGCGCCCATGGGGTGTCCCGCGCGGGCGTGTGAGCCGTGCCTCGGTTATGAGGCCGTTGCCGTCCGTCCCGAGCACCTCGCCCGAGTAGATGTAGGCGCCTTCGCCAGCGTTCACGCGCGCGCCCTTCGTCCGGCCGGTGAGAAGCGTGATGCTGCGCACGGGGCTGCACCGGACTCGCACGTCGTCTCCCTCGGTCTCGAGCCCGGCGATCTGCGGCCCTGTCGAGCTGTAGAAGGAGCCCGAGTCGAGAGCGGCGAGGAGCGCCTCACGGCTCGTCTCCTCACAGCGGGCCCACACCCACGCCTGCGCGCTGTCCTTGCCCGGGTGGTGGGAGTCGTCGGTCGCGATGGCGAGCAGGTCGCGCCCCGATTGAAGCGCCTCGTCCCAGTGGAGGGCGGCGTGGCCCCGCCCGACCTCCAGCTCGCAGCCCGCGTTGAAGACCTCGATGCCGGCGAGCCCGTCGATCTCCTCGAACTCGTCGGTGCGCAGTCCGCTCCAGTACGTATGCGCGATGAAGGGCACGCCGCCGTTTGCGCGCACCCAGGCGACGGTCTCCTCGAGACCCGGGAAATCGGCCGCGGGCGGCTCCGGGTCAGACTCGACGCCCAGCGCGAGCACGTGCGCATAGGTCTTCCCATCGCGGCGCAGCGCGTCGAGCTCGGTGCCCGGAACGACCAGCAGGCGCTCTGTCGAAGGCTCGACCGTGCGGATCCAGTGGTCGGTGATGACGAGCGCGTCGAACTCCGCTTGCTCGTAGTGGCGGACGAGGTCGGCCGGCGCGAGCTCGCCGTCGGAATTGGTCGTATGCGCGTGAAGCGCACATTTGAGCCAGGTGCCTTTCTGGAGAAAGACGTGTGTACGCATCTTGAAGGGAGCCTAGCTCCGTGAGAGCATCGGAATCCTCAACACGACGCGAGGAGGGATCACATGGACGACCGCGAGTTGGAAGAGCGCGTCAAGCGTGCTCTCGAAGAGTCCCGGATTACGAGGCGCTCGCTCTTGCGACGCAGCGTCGTCTTCGGAGCAGGCCTGACGGCGCTGCCGGCTATCGCGGCTGCATGCGGCGGGGACGAGACCTCGACCAGCGGCGCCACGGGCACGGGCGGCGCGCCGTCGGTTCCCGCGTCGGGCGCCGACATCTCCATGGACGACCTTGTGGCGGCCGCCAAGGAGGAAGGGACGCTGAACACGATCGCCCTCCCGCCCGACTGGGCGAACTACGGCGAGATCATGGACACCTTTCAGTCCAAGTACGGCATCAAGATCAACAACGCGAACCCGAACGGCTCCTCGGCCGAGGAGAACCAGGCCGTCAAGTCCCTCAAGGGGCAGGATCGCGCTCCGGACGTTCTCGACGTCGGGCCGTCCTTCGCCGCGGAAGGGAAGACCGGCGGTCTCTACGCGACCTACAAGAACTCGCAGTGGGACACGATCCCGGATGACCTGAAGGACGCCGACGGTGCGTGGGTGGGCGACTACTGGGGCGCGGTCTCGCTCGGGTCGAACACGAAGGTCGCCCCGCTCCCGGCGAGCTGGGCCGATCTGAAGAAGCCGGAGTACAAGGGCAAGGTAGCGCTGAACGGCGATCCGCGCGAGTCGGGCTCGGCGTTTGCCGCGGTCTTCGCGGCCTCCGTCGCGAACGGCGGCTCGCTCGACGACATCCAGCCGGGCATCGACTTTTTCAAGGAGCTGAAGGACTCGGGCAACTTCATCACCGTCGACGCCACGCCGGCGACGGTGGCGAACGGCCAGACGCCTGTGACGATCGACTGGGACTACCTGCAGATCGCCTACGGCTCCGAGTTCAAGTCGAACATCACGTGGGAGGTGACCATTCCGTCCGACGCGGCGGTGGGCAATTTCTACTGCCAGGCGATCAACGCCGACGCGCCGAATCCGTTCGCCGCTCGCCTCTGGCAGGAGTTTCTCTACTCGGACGAGGGCCAGCTCCTCTGGCTCAAGGGATACTCGCACCCGGCCCGGTTCCAGGACATGTCCGACCGGGGCGTCGTCCCGCAGGACCTGCTCGACGCACTGCCTTCGGCGGATCTCTACGCGAACGTCGAGTTCCCGTCGCCGGAGCAGAACGACGCGGCGACGCAGGTCATCGCCGACGGTTGGGACGCGGTCTCGGGGTAAATCCTGGCGACAACTGCTGAAAGCATCGACGCTGTCCGGCCGGTCGCACCGCGGGAGGCCGGACGGCGTTTCTCACTCGCCTGGCTCGGGCTCGTGCCGTTCCTCGCCTGGGCGCTCGCGTTCCTGCTTGTGCCGGCGGGCGCGCTTCTCATCGGCGCCTTCAGGACGCAGGACGGCGAGTACACGACCGAGTTCATCCAGGACATCTTCAAGGGCTCGTCTCTCGACGCCTACGTCAAGAGCGTTGAGATCAGCCTCATCACTGCCGTTCTCGGCGGCGCGCTCGGGTTCCTGATCGCCTACGCGGCGCTCTCGCCGGGGGCGCCGAAGCTTCTCCGGCCGGCTTTTCTCACCTTCTGCGGCGTCGCCGCGAACTTCGGCGGCGTCCCGCTTG
Source organism: Actinomycetota bacterium (assembly GCA_046733475.1). Lineage (GTDB taxonomy): Bacteria > Actinomycetota > Thermoleophilia > Gaiellales > Gaiellaceae > DATEOR01. Next base: position 41,948 of record JBKPPF010000052.1, on the reverse strand, counting down.
CTTTCGCGTTCATTTCCACGCTCGGCACGGTCGGCATGGCGACGAGAGTCCTCGACTCGATGGGCCTCAACCCATATGACCACGGCTTCACGCTGTTCGGGTTCTGGGGCCTCGTGGTCACGTACCTCTACTTCCAGATCCCGCTGATGATCATCATCATCGCGCCGGCGATCGACGGCCTCAAAGCCGAATGGCGGGAAGCGGCGTCGAACCTCGGCGCGTCCTCGACGCAGTACTGGCGCTACGTGGGCGTCCCCGTACTCCTGCCCTCCATCCTCGGCTCGATGGTGCTCCTCTTCGGCGGCTCATTCGCGGCCTATGCGACCGCCTATGCCCTGACCTCGGGGCACATCGGGCTCGTGCCACTGAAGATCGGCGAGCTCATCAACGGGAACGTCCTCTCCGACCCGCACCAGGCCTACGCGCTCGCCTTCGGCATGGTGATCGTCATCGCGGTCGCGATGACGATCTACTTCGTGCTCGAACGGCGCGCCTCGCGCTGGCGCAGGACCGTGCAATGACCAGGTCGGGCTGGTTCTGGATCGCCGTCGGGCTCCTCTACTTCTTCGTGCCGCTCGCTGCGACGGCGGAGTTCAGCCTCAAGGACGGCGACTCGTACAGCTTCGCCGCCTACCGCGAGATCCTCGACGACCCGCAGTTCAGGGACACCTTCTTCCTCTCGCTGAAGCTCGCGGCCGCAACGATCGTGGTCGCGCTCCTACTCTTCGTCCCCACGGTGTACTGGGTGCACCTTCGGCTCCCGCACTTCCGGCCGCTCGTTCAGTTTCTCTGTGCACTGCCGTTCGTCGTGCCCCCGATCGTGCTCATCGTGGGGATCCTCTACGTCTACAACTACCAATGGGTGCCGGCGAAGTATCTCGGCTCCCCGTACTACCTGATCCCGGGCTATGTCGTGCTCGCGTTCCCGTTCATGTTCTTCGCACTCGACAATGCCTTCCGAGCGATCGACGTACACACGCTGACCGAAGCGTCGCAGAGCCTCGGCGCGGGCTGGACGCGGACGCTCTTGCGCGTGATCCTCCCCAACATCAGTGCCGGAGCCTTCGCCGGCGCGTTCCTCACATTCGCGCTCGTCATGGGCGAGTTCACGATGGCGAGCCTCTCCCTCTTCAACACCTTCCCCACGTACATCAACTACATCGGCCAGACGAAGGCCAATCCGGCGGCCGCGCTCACGATCATCTCCTTCGGTATCACGTGGCTCGCGCTGCTCGGGATTCTCCTCGTCGGCAGGCGCCCCGGGCGCACGACTGTTCAGGTGGCGGGAACCCGCTGATGGCGTATCTCGAGCTCGAGAAGCTGCACAAGGAGTTCGGCGACTTCACGGCGATCGAGGAGATCGACATCTCCATGCAGGCGGGCGAGTTCCTGTCGCTGCTCGGCCCGTCGGGCTGCGGGAAGACGACCGCTCTTCGGATCGTCGCCGGCTTCGAGCGCCCGACCTCGGGCCGCGTGGTCGTCGAGGGCAAGGACCTCACGCACGTGTCGCCCAACCACCGTGACATGGGCATGGTCTTCCAGGCGTACTCGCTCTTCCCGAACATGAATGCCGCGGACAACGTCGAGTTCGGCCTCCGTGTCCGCGGCCAGAACGGCGCAGAACGGCGCAAGCGGGTCGAGGAGCTGCTCGAGCTGGTAGGTCTCACGGCGGCGGCAAAGCGGTATCCGCATCAGCTTTCCGGCGGGATGCAGCAGAGGGTCGCGCTCGCGCGCGCCCTCGCCATCGAGCCGCGCGTGCTGCTCCTCGACGAGCCGTTGTCTGCGCTCGACGCGAAGGTGCGCGTCCAGCTCCGCGAGGAGATCCGTCGCCTCCAGACCCAGCTCGGCATCACGACGCTGTACGTCACCCACGACCAGGAGGAGGCGCTGTCCATCTCCGATCGAGTCGCCGTGCTCTCACAGGGCCATATCGAGCAGATCGGGGCGCCCGCGGAGATCTACAACGCGCCCGGCACCCCCTTCGTCGCCGAGTTCATCGGCACGATGAACCGTCTCGAGGCGACGGTTTCGGACGAGGGCCAGGTGCAGGTGAACGGGACGGTCCTGCCCGTCACGGACGCTCGCGGCCTTCCGCGAGGCGAGCGCGTACTCGTCCTCGTCCGCCCGGAGATCCTGGAGCTCCAGCCCGCCGACGGTGCGGCCTCTGCGGCGCTCGTCGGTGACGTCGTCGCGCACATCTTCCTCGGCGCGATCACGCGGGTGAAGGTCGACGCCGGCGACCATGCGCTCTCGGCCGACCTTCCCGGCCCCAAGGCCGCCGAGCTTCCCGTCGGCTCACGCGTGGCAGCGAGCTTCCCGGCGGAGGGAGGGCGCGTGCTCGCGCTCAGCGAGCCAGCGTCCGCCGAGCAAGCCCCGGCCGGTCAGTGAAGATCCCGGTCACGCCGAGCGCGGCGAGCTCCAGCATCCGTGCGGGGTCGTTGACGGTGAAGACCGTGGTAGCCAGCTCCGCGGCCTGAGCCTCCTCGATCCGGCCGGCCGCCGCAGGCTCCTCGAAACCGATCCCCCAGTACCCGGCGGCCGCGGTGGGGTCGTCCGTGTGCAGCACGCAGCGGAGCTCGGGCCGGAGCTCTGCCACGCGCCGGACCGCGCCGGCCCGGAACGAGACCACCAGCAGCTGGTCGGGATCGACCGGGTGCCGTTCGAGCGCGTCCAGGACGGCGTCGGTCGTCTCCTCCTCCTTCACCTCGACGCAGAGACCGACACGGCCGCTGAGGGCGGCCAGCACCTCCTCGAGCGTCGGCACGTCCTCGGGCGGGCCGGGATCGTGGCAGATGACGAGCTGGCCGTTTCGGGCCCGCACGTCGAACTCGACGTAGTCGGCCTCCTCGGCGATCGCGAGCTCGAACGCCTCCAGGGTGTTCTCAGGCAGCTCCCAGCAGGCGCCGCGGTGGGCGAGGACGAGCGGCCTCACGCCTCGTCGAAGAGCCGCTGCATGAGCGGGGGATCGATGCGCTCGACGATCTCGTCCGCCTGAGCCAGCCGTTCCGGAGACAGGGTGCCGAGGACGGCGACGCAGCGCATCCCTGCCGACTTTGCGGAGGCGACGCCGGCCTCCGTGTCCTCGAAGACGAGGACGTCGCCTGCGGCAAGCCCGCCGTCGAGGAGCTCGAGCGCCCGGAGATAGCCGTCGGGATGCGGCTTGCCGTGCTCGACGTCCTCGGCAGGAACGATCGCCGCGAAGCAGCCCGTGAGCCCGGCCGCCTCGACGACGGGCTCGATCTCCGGTCGCGCCGCTCCGGACACGATGGCGAGCGGGACACGCTCGGCGGCGAAGCGCACCGCCTCACGGAGCTCGGACGGGACGCTCGAGCCATCGGCGACGGCAGCGCGATAGCGGCGGATCCGCTCCTCGATCACCTCGTCGACGTCCGGATGGTCGCGCCCGAGCCAGGTGCGGACGATCTCGGGGTCCGAAAGGCCGGCCAGGACGTCGAAATACTCCTGGGCCGAGAGCGGCTTTCCATGCTCCGCGAAGAGCTCGATGAAGATCTCGCAGAGGATCGGCTCGTCGTGGGAAAGCGTCCCGTTGAAGTCGAACACGATCGCGCGCGGCCGTCCCATCGGCAGGGGAGACTATCGCCGTGCCGCTGGACGCCCTCGCGCTCGCCCTCGCCGCCGCGTTTCTCCATGCGTTCTGGAACCTGCTCATCGCGCGCGCGAAGGACCCCGAGGCGGCGACAGCCGTCGCGCTCCTTGTCGCGCTGGTCGCCTACGCGCCCATCGCGGCGCTCACGTGGAGGATCGAGCCGGCGGCGATCCCCTATATCGTCGTCACGTCGTTTCTGCAGCTCGGCTACGTCATCCTGCTCGCCGCGGCCTACGTCCGGGCCGAGCTCTCGGTCGTCTACCCGATCGCGCGGGGCACGGCGCCGGTGCTCGTACTCGTCGTCGGCGTGGCCGCGCTCGGGCTCGGCACCTCGCCCGAGCAGGCGGCGGGCGTCTGCCTCGTAGGACTCGGTGTCCTCCTCGTCCGCGGCCTGCGCCGCTCGGCCGAGCCGACGGGAGTTCTCTTCGGCCTGGCGATCGCCTGTTTCATCGCCGCCTACACCCTCGTGGACAAGTACGGGATCCGCTATGCCGCACCTTTCGTCTACCTCGAGCTCTCGATGCTCCTTTCCGGCCTCGGCTACTCGGCGGCAATCGTACGCTTACGGGGCCCGGCCGCCCTGCGCGCCGAATGGGGCTGGGCCACGGTGGCCGCAGGGTTCGCGACCTTCGGGGCCTACGGGTTCGTGCTCGCCGCGCTCCAGCGAGCCTCCGCGGCCTCCGTCGCCGCGGTCCGGGAGACGAGCATCGTCATCGCCGCGGCCTTCGCGGCGTTCGTGCTCAAAGAGCCGGTGGGGCGGGAGCGGCTCGCCGGAGCCGTCCTTGTCGCAACAGGAGTAGCGATCCTCAGTCTTTAGGCCATCGCGTCCAAGTGGCCAATAGGGCCTAGGACGACGCTTCAGGGTTGTTGGGGAACCGCCCGCGGGCTACGCTGGCCGTGCCGTAGTAATGGAGCTGGAGGTCCTGAGATGAGCGTAGCGGTGTCGCAGCACAAGAATTTCGTCGGCGGGGAGTGGGTCGACTCGTCCGGCGGAGAGACGATGGAGGTTTTGAATCCGTCGACCGGCGAGGTGATCGCGGAGGTAGCTCGCAGCACGGCCGAGGACGCGGACCGCGCGGTCGAGGCGGCCAAGAAAGCGCTTCCGGAGTGGCTCGACAGCACTCCCGGCGAGCGCGCAGAGCTGCTCCTCAAGCTCGCCGACCTGATCGAGGAGAACGCGGAGGAGCTTGCGGCCCTCGAGTCCAAGAACGTCGGCAAGCCCCTGTCCTATGCGCAGGACGAGATGCCCGTGTCCGCGGACAACATCCGCTTCTTCGCCGGCGCGGCGCGCGTGCTCGAAGGTCGCGCGGCCGGCGAGTACATGCGGGGCTACACCTCCATGCTCCGGCGCGAGCCGATCGGCGTCGTCGCCGGCATCGCGCCCTGGAACTACCCGCTCATGATGGCCGTCTGGAAGTTCTCGCCCGCGCTCGCGGCCGGAAACGTCCAGGTGCTGAAGCCGTCCGAGCAAACGCCGCTCACGCTCCTCCGCTTCATGGAGCTCGCCGCCGACGTGATCCCGCCGGGCGTCCTCAACGTCATCACCGGGGACGGGGTGCCCGTCGGCGAGGCTCTCGTCAAGCATCCCGAAGTACGCCTCGTCTCCCTGACCGGCGACGTCGAGACCGGCAAGGCCATCGCCAGGACCGCTGCGGACAACCTGAAGCGCGTCCATCTCGAGCTAGGGGGCAAGGCTCCGGTCGTCGTCTTCGACGACGCCGACCCCGCCGCGGTGGCCGAGGCGATCAAGATCGCCGGCTACTGGAACTCCGGCCAGGACTGCACGGCCGCCTCGCGGGTCGTGGCCGGCCCCAAGATCTACGACAAGCTCATCGAGGAGCTCGTGCCCGCCGTCGAGTCGCTGCACGTCGGCGACCCGGCCGAAGGCGATGAGATCGAGATGGGCCCCGTGATCTCGAAGGACCAGCAGGACCGCGTGGTCGGCTTCCTCGAGCGCGCCAAGGAGTCGAAGGCGACGATCCTCACGGGCGGCGACTCGAACGGCGACCGTGGCTTCTTCGTCAAGCCGACGGTCGTCACCGGGATCGAGCAGGACAATGAGATCATCCAGCGCGAGGTCTTCGGCCCGGTGGTGAGCGTCCAGAAGTTCGCGGACGACGACCAGGCGATCGCCTGGGCCAACGACGTCAGGTACGGCCTCGCCGCCTCGGTGTGGACGCGAGACATCGGCCGGGCGCTGAACGCGGCGCGGAAGCTCCAGTTCGGCACCGTCTGGATCAACGACCACATTCCGCTCGTCTCCGAGATGCCGCACGGCGGCTACAAGGAGTCGGGCTACGGCAAGGATCTCTCGGTCTACTCGCTCGAGGACTACACGCAGATCAAGCATGTGATGGCGAAGATCGACTGAGTGACGTGGCGGTCGAGGAGCGCGTAGAGCCGCCGGCGACGGCGGGCGAGACGTCCGCACCGGACGTCCGCCTCGAAAGCGTCACGAAGCGCTTCGACGAAGTCGTCGCGGTCGACGCGCTCACGCTCGAGGTGCCGCACGGGGCCTTCTTCGCGCTTCTCGGCCCGTCCGGCTGTGGGAAGACGACGACGCTCCGCATGATCGGAGGCTTCGAGGAGCCGACGGACGGCACGATCTTTCTGGGCGATAGCGACGTCACGGGACTGCCGTCGTACAAACGGGATGTGAACACGGTCTTTCAGAGCTACGCCCTCTTCCCGCATCTCAGCACCTTCGAGAACGTCGCCTTTGGGCTCCGCCGGAGGGGTGTCAAAGGCGAGAGCGTCCGCAAACAGGTGAGCCGCATGCTCGAGCTCGTGCAGCTCAAGGGGATGGAACGGCGCAAGCCGCGCCAGCTCTCCGGGGGGCAGCAGCAGCGGGTCGCCCTCGCCCGGGCGCTGGTCAACAGCCCGCGCGTGCTTCTCCTCGACGAGCCGCTCGGCGCGCTCGATCTCAAACTGCGCAAGGAGATGCAGCTCTTCATCAAGGCGCTCCAGCACGATCTCGGGATCACGTTCATCCACGTGACGCATGATCAGGAGGAGGCCATGACGATGGCGGACTCGATCGCCGTCATGAGTGATGGTCACATCGAGCAGCTCGGCTCGCCGGACGAGTTGTACGAGAGGCCCGTGACGCCTTTCGTCGCCCGCTTCCTCGGTGTCTCGAACCTGCTGGAAGGCGTCTCGAGTGGGGACGGCACCGTTCGTCTCGACGACGGCACCGTTGTCCGCGCCCCCGCCGCGAGCGGCCGCCAAGGGCCCGTCGCGGTCGGGATCCGTCCCGAGAAGATCCGGCTTGGGCGGAGCGAGGAAAACGCGCTCGGCGGCGAGGTCTCGGAGCGCGCCTACATCGGTGTCTCTACGCAGTACATCGTGAAGACGACTCACGGCCCGATCACGATCTACGTCCAAAACAGCGATGCCGGCGCTGCGGCTGTCCATCCCGGCGACCAGGTGACTCTCTCGTGGAGCCCCGACTCCACGTTCGTTGTCGATTCCGAGAAGGAGACGAGCAAATGACCGACCCCCGGTTGCACGACCCGATCACCCGGCGCCTGTTTCTGAAGCGCGCTGCCGTCGGCGCCGGCGCTCTCAGCCTCCCCTCCCTGATTGCCGCCTGCGGCAGCGGTGGCGGCATCTCCGGGCAGTCGAACGCGGGCGGGGCCTCGACCGAGGTCAAGCAGCAGCTTGCGGACACGCTCGTGTTCGCGAACTGGCCCCTCTACATCGACCAGAAGGGCAAGAAGCGGCCGACCCTGGACGAGTTCACGGCTCAGACCGGCGTCAACGTCCGCTATATCGAAGAGGTCAACGACAACGAGGAGTGGTTCGGCAAGTACCAGGCCCAGCTCTCGCAGGGCCAGGACATCGGCCGCGATCTCACCGTCCTCACCGACTGGATGGCCGCGCGCATGGTGCGCCTCGGCTATGTCCAGAAGAAGGACAAGAGCGCGATCCCGAACGAGGCCAACCTCGTCTCGACGCTCCAGCATCCGACGTGGGACCCAGAGCGTGCGTACAGCATGCCGTGGCAGTCCGGCATGACCGGCATCGCCTACAACAAGAAGGAGACAGGTCCGGTCACGTCCATCGAGCAGCTCCTCACCGACCCGGCGCTCAAGGGGAAGGTGACCTGCCTCACCGAGATGCCCGACTGCATGGGCCTCATCATGCAGTCGAATGGCGACGATCCGACCACGGTCGACCCCGCCGCCTTCGACAAGGCGATCGGCACGCTGCAGGACGCGGTCGACTCCGGCCAGATCCGCCGCTTCACGGGCAACGACTACGGCGACGACCTCTCGTCCGGGAACGTCGCGGCCGCGATGGCATGGTCCGGCGACGTCGTGCAGCTCCAGCTCGACAACCCGGACCTCGAGTTCGTGCTGCCCGAGGGCGGCGGGATGATCTGGACCGACAACATGCTCATCCCGACGGGCGGCGACGTCTTCACCGCCTCGACCTACATGAACTTCGTCTACGACCCCAAGGTCGCAGCGGAGATCGAGGACTGGGTCAACTACATCTGCCCGGTCGAGGGTGCGAAGGACGAGCTCGTGAAGATCGACCCCGGCGTCGCGAAGAACCCGCTCATCTTCCCGACGGAGGAGATGCTCGCGAACGTCAAGTCCTTCGATCCGGAAGCCGCGGACAACCCGGACTTCAAGGAGAAGTTCCAGACCGTAACCGGCGCCTAGGGAAGGGCCCGTCCTGCTCCACCGCCACCGCTGGGTCACGCCGTACCTACTGCTCCTTCCGGGGCTGCTCTGGCTTGCGCTCTTCTTCCTCGTGCCGATGTATTACCTCGGCTATACGTCGCTCGAGTCGGGCGATCTCTTCTCCGGCTACACCTTCACGTGGGCGTGGGACAACTACAGGGACGCGTGGTCGCTGTACCGCGACCACTTCATCCGCTCGTTCGAATACGCGGCCATCGCCACGATCGCCGCGTTCCTGATCAGCTACCCGCTCGCGTACTGGATCGCCTTCCGCGGCGGGCGGTGGAAGAACGTGCTCCTTCTCCTGATCATCGCGCCCTTCTTCGTCACGTACCTCATCAGGACGCTCGCCTGGAAGACGATCCTCGCCGACGACGGCATCGTCGTCTCGACCTTCCAGCACCTGCACTTGATCTCGTCCGACGGGCGGCTGCTCGCGACGACGACGGCCGTCATCGCCGGGATCACCTACAACTTCTTACCCTTCATGGCGCTCCCGATCTACGTCAGCCTGGAGCAGATCGACCAGCGGCTCATCGAAGCGGCCGAGGACCTCTACGCGAACCGCGCCAAGGCGTTCTTCAGGGTCACGTTCCCGCTGTCGCTCCCGGGCGTCTTCGCGGGGACGCTGCTCACGTTCATCCCCGCGTGCGGCGACTTCATCAACGCTCAGCTGCTCGGGACGCCGAAGCAGCTCATGATCGGCAACGTGATCCAGCGGCGCTTCAAGGACGTGGCCGACTACCCGCAGGCTGCTGCACTCTCCTTCGTCCTCATGGCCGTCATCCTGGTCCTGATCATCGCCTACGCGCGCAGCGTCGGCAGCGAGCGCGTGACGACGGGAGTCGCGTGACGAGCGCGGTCGAGACGGTCTCGGTCCGGCGCGACCGGCGGAGCGCCCTCGCGAGGACGTGGGCCTTCGCCCGCCGGCACACGCTCACCCTCTTCGCCTTTCTCGCCTTCGTCTACCTGCTGCTCCCGATCGCCGTCGTGATCATGTTCTCCTTCAACGACCCGCTCGGGCGCTTCAACTTCACCTGGCAGGGCTTCACGCTCGACAACTGGCTGCACCCGTTCGACTACCCGGAGCTCGGCCCCGCCGTCCGCCTCTCACTCGTCATCGCGTTCTTCTCGAGCATCATCGCGACCGCGATCGGGACGCTCATGGCGCTCGCGCTCGTGCGCTACCGGTTCCGGGGCCACGGCTCGACAAACCTGCTCATCTTCCTGCCGATGGCAACCCCGGAGATCGTCATGGGCTCGTCGCTTCTCACGCTGTTTCTCAACTACAGCGTCCCGCTCGGGTTCACGACGATCCTGATCGCGCACATCATGTTCAACATCAGCTTCGTGGTCGTGACGGTGCGCGCGCGGCTGGCCGGCTACGACCGCCACCTCGAAGAGGCGGCCGCCGACCTCTTCGCGAACCCGTGGACGGCCTTCTACAAGGTCACGCTGCCGCTCATCTGGCCGGGGATCCTCGCGGGCTTCCTGCTCGCGTTCGCCCTGTCCGTGGACGACTTCGTCATCACGTACCTCGTGTCCGGCGCCGACCAGACGTTCCCGCTCTTCGTCTGGGGAGCGGCACGGGTCGCCGTTCCGCCGCAGATCAACGTCATCGGCTCAGCCATATTCTTCGTCGCGGTCGCATTCATGCTCGCGAACGTCCTGTGGCAATGGCGCCGTCAACCGAAAGGAGCGATGTGAGCACCTCCGTCACGTCGATGTCCCCCGCCGAACTGCAAAAGGCCGCCCGTGACCACCTCTGGCTCCACTTCACGCGCATGTCGAGCTACACGGGCGAGGACATCCCGATCATCGTGCGCGGGGACGGCTGCTACCTGGAGGACATCAACGGCAAGCGCTACCTCGACGCGCTTGCCGGCCTCTTCGCCGTCAATATCGGCTACGGCTTCGGCGACGAGATCGGCGAGGCCGCCGCGGCGCAGCTGCGCGAGCTCCCCTTCTACACGAACTGGAGCTATGCGCATCCGCGTGCGATCGAGCTCGCGGCCGAGATCGCGTCCGTTGCGCCCGGCGATCTGAACCGTGTCTTCTTCGTCTCCGGGGGCTCCGAGGCGGTCGAGTCGGCCTGGAAGCTCGCGCGGCAGTACTACACGGCGCGGGGCGACAACGTTCGCGCCCAGGTCGCGGAGCGCATGGCGGCAGGCGAGCGTATCGAGCAGCGGATCCCGAGCCAGCGCCGCTGGAAGGCGGTGGCGCGCCGGATCGCGTACCACGGTACGACGATGGGCGCTCTGTCGATCAATGGCATCGCGTCTCTTCGGATCCCGTTCGAGCCTCTCGTCCCGGACGTGATCCACGTGCACAACACCAACCGCTACCACCGTCCTGCGGAGGAGACCGAGGCCGAGTTCACCGCGTTCCTGCTCGAGGATCTCGACGAAGCGATCCTGCAGGCCGGCGCCGAGACCGTCGCCATGGTCATCTTCGAGCCCGTGCAAAACGCGGGCGGCTCGTACACGCCTCCCGAGGGCTACTGGAAGGGCGTGCGCGAGATCTGCGACCGCTACGAGATCCTCCTCTGCGCAGACGAGGTCATCACGGGCTTCGGCCGCCTCGGAGCCTGGTTCGGATCCAAGCGGTACGACATCCGGCCCGACATCATCACGTCGGCCAAGGGGCTCTCCTCGGCGCATGCCGCGATCGGCGCCGTCATCGCGCGCGACTCCGTCATGGAGCCGTTCCTGGAGGGTCACGAGATGTACAGCCACGGGATCACGTTCGGCGGCCATCCGGTCATGGCGGCGATCGCGCTCAAGAACATCGAGATCATGCGCCGAGAGCGCATCGTCGAGCACGTGGCCGAAAGACAGGACTACTTCCACCAGCAGCTGTCACAGCTCCTCGACCTGCCCATCGTCGGCGACCTGCGTGGGACTGGCTTCTTCTACGCGCTCGAGCTCGTCAAGGACAAGGAGACCCGCGAGACTTTCAGCGACGAGGAGTGCGAGACACTCCTGCGCGGGTTCCTCTCACCGCGGCTCTTCGAGGCGGGCCTGATCTGCCGCGCCGACGACCGCGGGGATCCGGTGGTGCAGATCTCGCCGCCGCTCGTGGCCGACACTGCCGAGATCGACGAGATCGTCTCCATCCTCGGCGAGGTGCTCGCCGAGGCCGGCCAACGCATGAAGTCTTAGCGGCTAGGCGTCAGCTGGGTCCCGAGTACGAGAAGGGGGCGTACTCGGCCTGCTTGCCCGAGTGGTCGTAGGTGACCTCGTCGCCGCCCTTCACCCTGAAGACGGTCGACGCCGCGCACCAGGCCTTGTTGCAGATGAGCCCGGTGGGAAGCTCGACGCCTGCGCGCACCTCCGCACCGGAGACCGGATTCTTGATCGGCTCCATCTGCAGCTCGGCCACGTCCCCTACGGTGAAGCTCGAGCGCTCACCGTCGAGGTTCACTTCCATCGCCGCCGGGGCGACTTCTAGGAGGTCGTAGGTGTTGATGAAGATCCCCCAGGGCCCGCCTTCGCCGCCGCGGAGCAGGGTCTCCAGCGCTTCCCGCTGTTGGTCGTCGGCGCGCTCGTCGTAGTACGCGACCGCCTTGCCGCCGCCCTCGTGGATGGCGTTTGGCCAGTCGGCGAACATCGCCACCGTGAGACCGTCGAGACGGACGTCGCCGTACCGGCCCTTTTCGACGTTCCAGACCCAGCCGCCCTCGCAGTCACCGGTGGTCGGCGGAGCATTGAAGTTGCACGGGCACCCGTAATCGCAGTTGCAGCCGATGAGGACGGTTCCGCTCAGCTCCCAGTCAGCCATCTCAGGTCTCCTTTCACAACGCGACGACGATTCCGGCGGCGATTAATCCTACTCCCCCGATCTTGCCCAGGAGCGGGCCGTGGGGGAGGAGCTTCTCCGCCGCGACGACGAGCGCGATCGCCGCCACCCACGCGAGATCCATCCCGCCGGCGACGACGAGCAGGGCCATGAGCGCGATGCAGCAGCCGAGGCAGTACGTGCCGTGGTGGGCCCCGAGGCGGAACGCCCCGCCCAGCCCCGGACGCCAGTGTTGGACGAGGAAGTCCACCGGCGAGCGACACTTGCTCAGACACGTTTGCTTGAGCGGTGACAGCTGGTAGAGCCCGGCCGCGATCAGGACGGCAGCCGTTGCCGTCGGATGGTCCATCCCGAGGGCTCGATCCAGTGCGTAGGCCGGGATCCCGACGATCGCCCAGACGCCGAGATAGCCGGCCGCCAGAATCCCGGGAGCGGCCGTGCTCGAGGCCCCGCGCGCGTACAGGAGCGCGAAGGGCGCGACCGAGGGGAGCATCATCGCCGCCATCATCAGCGTCCACGAGCCGATGTAGGCGCCGGCGCTCGGCATCATCTCCATGTCGTCGCCGCTCGTCGCGATGACGAAGATCCACGCGGCGATAGTTACGAGAACGAGGCCCGCTCCGGCGATCCAGAACGGGATCACGGCGGCACGATCGTGCCGTCCGCCCAGTGTCGACCAGCCTGCCACCCCTAGCTTTCCTTCACCCTCCGTCGCTCCTTGTCGTACACGGGATGCGTGACGATCTCGCCCGGTACCTGCTCTTCGCCGATCTGAACGTCGATCTTGCGCCCGACCTCGATGAGGTCCTTGCGGATTTTCGCGAGCCCCAGCGTCTTTCCATCGAGGTACGGGGACTCGACCGCCTGCGTGACGAGTCCGACCTCTTCTCCGTCCACGAAGATATCCCCGCCCGACGCCTCGTCGCCGCCGCCCTCCAGGACGACGCTCGTGAGGCGAAGCTGCGTGGCGTCCTTGTCCCGTTCGAGCGCCTCGCGGCCCTGGAAATCGCTCTTCCCGAAGTCGACCGACCACCCGAGCCCGCACTCGAAGGGCGAGACGGTCGGGTCATACTCGATGCCGCCGATGATGAAGCCGCCCTCGATCCGGAAGAGGTCGAGCGCGACCATCCCGATCACCTTCATCCCCTGGGGCTCGGTGTGCTCCACGAGCGCATCCCAGAGCTCGAGCGCGCGATCGCGGTCGACCCAGAGCTCGTAGCCGAGCTCCGCCGTGTAGCCGAGCCGGGTCATGAAGATGGGGATGCCGGCGATCTCGACGTCCTCGCGGAAGGTGTAGTAAGGGAAGGCCTCGTTGGAGAGGTCCTGGTTGGCGAGGCCCTGCAGCATCTCGCGGCTCTTCGGGCCCTGCAGGCAGAGATGCGGCATCGCGTCGGTGAACTCGCGCACGCTGATGGATTCCGGCGCCTTCTCGCTGAAGATCTCGTAGTCGCGGTCGTTCGCGCCGCAGAAGCGGATCTTGTCCGGCGAGCGCATCATCGACGTGCAGTCGTCGATCATCTTTCCGTCGTCGTCCGTGAGCGCGCCGTAGGCGATGTGCCCGGGAGTCAGCTTGGAGACGTCGCGCGTCACGAGGGAGTTGACGAAATCCTGCGCGCCCTCGCCCTCGATGTCGACCTTGCGGAGCATCGTGAAGTCCATCAGGCCCGCGGTCTCGCGCACGGCGCGGTACTCCTCCTGCGTGTCCGTCACGACCGTCGGCGCCCAGTAGCCGAACAGGTCCATCCACTCGTCCGTCATGGCCTTCAGTCGGGGGTAGAACGCGGTCTCCTTGCTCAACGGAAGCTCCTTTTCGTGGGAAGACGGGTGTAGCCTAGGAAACCGATGGCCGTCGAGTCCACGCGACCTGTTGCAAGACCCTCGGAGAGTCGCGCGGAGGCCCGCGTCGGCCCCGCGGATGCGAAGGCCTACGAAGGCCGAGCATGTACAGGGACACGATCGCATCGAAACTGGCGGGCCTGAAGTCAAGCGCAGTTGCATCGGCCACTCGAAACGTCGCCTCTGGCACGTTCTGGCGCGCCCAATCGATCTGGCCCTCGGAGATGTCGACTCCAAGCACTTCGTGTCGGTGCACGAGTTCTCGTACGACCGGCACACCGTTTCCGCAGCCCAGGTCGAGCACGCGTGAGCAGTCGTCGCGGCGCGCGGTCAGGGCGTGCAGCCACCGGAGGCGAGGCCACTTCTCTTCGCCTTCGAGCGCGGCATACTCTCGGGCGACCCGGTCGTAGCCGGCCGCAACTTCGGGCGGCGTCTTGACTCTGCTCATCCTTCCCAGGCGAATTCGATCACGTAGCCGTCCGGGTCGCGGCACTTCACGCTCACGTAGTCGCCCTCGTCCGAGAACTCCACAATCTCGATCCCGTCGCCGGAGAGGCGGTCCCGAAAGGCGCGCACTTCCTCGGCGCCGGCCGCGCTCTTGAAGCCGAAGTGGAGGAAGCTCGGCAACTGGATCGGCTCGTCGGTCTCGCCGAGCGCGAGTGTCACGTCGCCGGGTCCCTTGATGAGGAGCACGCCGTCATCGGCGATCCAGGCCGTCACGGGATCGAAGCCGAAGTAGGTCTCGTAGAAGTGTTGCGAGCGCACCTGGTCTCTGACCGCAAGGGCGATGTGCGCCATCAGGCGAGGGCGAGAGCCTCGTACACGAGCTCGGAGAGCTCGCGGAGCTCGAGCTCGCCCTGGTGCCCGGACGTCTTGATCGCGTCCTCGTACATCGTCACGTCCTTCGGGCAGGCGACGACGAAGTAGTCGATCCCGCCGAGCTCGACGGCCTCGTCGATCCTCAGCTCGCTCGGGCGGGGGGAGTCCTCGCCCTTCAGCTCCTTCATCCAGATGCGTCCGCCGCCCGCGCCGCAGCAGAGGGCGTTGTCGCGGTTTCGCGGCATTTCGACGAGCTCGGCGCCGATCGTCTCCAGAACCTGTCGCGGCGGGTCATAGACGCCGTTGTAGCGACCGAGGGTGCAGGGGTCGTGGTAGGTGACGCGGTAGCCGAGACCTTTCGTCACCTGCAGGCGCCCGTTCTCGAGCAGCTCGAGGAGGAGCTGCGAGTGGTGCATCACGTCCCACTCGCCGCCGAACTGGGGGTACTCGTTCTTGAGCGTGTTGAAGCTGTGCGGGTCCGAGGTGAGGATCCGGTCGAAGCTACAGCCGGAGATCGTGGCGACGTTCTCCTCGGCAAGATCCGCGTAGAGGCCCTCCTCGCCGACCCGGCGCACGTCGTTTCCGGCTGTACGCTCGCCGTCGTAGAGGATCCCGAAGTCGACGCCGGCGCGGCGCAGGATGCGTGCGAGCGACTGGGTCACCTTCTGGTTTCGTGGGTCGAAGGACGCGTAGTCGCCCACGAACCACAACACCTCCGCCGGGCTCGTGCGGATGTCCTTCACGTCGAAGTCGAGATCCTTCGCCCAGCGTCCGCGCTTTCGCTTCGCCTCGCCGAAAGAGTTCCCGGAGGTGTAGATGGTTTCGAGTGTCTGCTGCAGCTGCGCATCCATGTCGCCCTTCTCGACCAGGGCGCGGCGCATCTGGTTGATGATCGGGACGTGCTCGATCCCGACCGGGCAGATCTCGACGCAGGCCATGCACTGCATGCACGACCACAGCGTCTCCGGCTTGATGGTGCCGAGGATCTGTGCGTGCTCGGGGAAGTCGGGCCCGATGCCGAGCGCAGCGCGGTTGCCCATCGAGCCCTCGGCCACCTCGCGCAGGTCGAGGACGAGGTCGCGGGGTGAAAGGGGATAGCCGGTTGCGGTCGCCGGGCACGCGGCGTGGCATTTCCCGCACTTCGTGCAGGCGTCCAGGTCGAGGAGGTGCTTGGGCAGAAGCGAGTCGATGAACGCGTAGCCGACGTCCGCGGCTTTCGCGCCGGCAGGGAGCGGCGCGAGGCGGTTGCCCGCCCGGTCGTCCTTGACCGCCACGCCGGCCGGCCCGGCGAGCATGTGCACGGCCTTCGTGAACGGGATCGAGGAAACCCAGAAGAGCGCGAAGACCCCGTGCACCCACCAGTCGACGGCGCGCGCGTCCGCCGCGGGTCCGTCCTCGAAACCGATCGCGCGGAAGCCGTGCCCGATCGCGTACCCGACGGGTGCCCACACCTCGAAGCTGGGGTCGTCCGCGGCGATCCGGAACGACTCGAGCAGGAACCCCGTGAGCGCGAGGAAAAAGAGGCTCCCGAGGAAGACCCAGTCCCCGAGTTCGTAGCGTCGAGGCTGGTTGCGCAAGGGCTCGGCCGGCTCGACTGGCCGCCAGTAGCGCAGGCGGAACGGCCTCAGGATGCCGCGCTTGACGGCGAAGTAGGCGAGCCCGACGACGAGCGCGGCGCCGAAGAGATCGAGGAAGAGCGAGTACAGCTTGTAGAACCAGCCGTGCCAGAAGTCGAAGCTGAGCACCGGGTTTGCGAAATCGTCCTGGAACGCCAGGATGGCCGTACCCGCGAAGAGCACCATGAAGCCGTAGAAGACGAGCAGGTGCCCAAGGCCCGCCATCGGGTCACGCCTGCGGATCCACGCGTGCGTGAAGACGACCTTGCCGACCCGGATCGCGCGCTCGCGCCGGTTGCTGAGCTTTTCGTGGCCGCGTCCGTGGCGGTACTTGAGGAGGAGGCGAAGTACGCCGTAGACGAAGATCGCGACCGAGAGGACGATCAGCGAGTACCAGAGGACGACCTGCCACGTCTCGAGACCGGCGAACGTGTCCCGAGTCGCGGTCACGCTAGTAGAGCTTCTCGAGCTCTTCCGCGACCTCGAAGAGGTCTGCCACCGCCCCGTAGTGGGCGACGTTGAAGATCGCCGCCTCGGGATCGGTGTTGACGGCGATGATGGTGCCGCTCGTCTTCATGCCCGCGAGGTGCTGCACCGCGCCCGAGATGCCGAGAGCGAGATAGACCTTCGGCTTCACGGTCTTGCCGGACTGGCCGACCTGCCGCGAGTTCGGCATCCACCCCTGGTCGACGAGCGGGCGGGAGACGGACAGGGTCGCGCCCATCTTCTCCGCGAGGCCCTCGAACTGGCCCAGGTTCTCCTTCTCGCCGACGCCGCGCCCGACCGAGAGCAGGAAGTCCGCTGCCGTGATGTCGACGTCGCCTCCCGCAGCGACTTCCTGGAAGTCTTTGTGCCGGGCCCGGGAGCCGGTGATGGCGACCTCGAGCCCCGCCTCGACCGCGGCGCCGTCGCCCTCGGCCGGCGGCCAGGCGGTGGGTCGGATCATCAGGAGGACGCGGTCGTGGCCGGGGAATTCGATCTCGGCGTTCACCTTCGACCCGTAGAAGGATCGCTCGGCGACGAGGTCGTCTCCGTCGCGCCGGAGGGCGAAGACGTCCGACGCGAAGCCGATGCCGAGCGTGGCCGCAAGCGCCGGAGCGTAGCCCATGCCGTTCACGGTGAACCCGACGAGGACGACGTCGGGACTCCGGTCGGAGATGAGCTGCTCGACCGCCTGGCGGTAGACGTCGTTCTCGAACTCTTCTTGCTCGACCTCGACGCTCACGATCTCGTTCACGCCCTCGACGTCCACCTGGTCGGCAATCGCGGCCGGGTCTTTGGCGATGACGGCAACCGCCGTCTCCTCGCCCAGCTCCTTCGCCGCCGAGACGAGCTCGAGCGTGATTGGGCGGACCTGGCCCCGCAGGTGCTCCGCGACGATCAGGACGCTCACGCGAGCTTCTCCTTCAGGATCTCCTGAATGCGCTGCGCGACCTCGGCCGCGCCACCGTTCAGCATCTCCGCGCCTTCGCCCTTTGGGGGGACGAACATCTTGCGGACACGGGAGGCCGGCTCGGCGAGTTCGCCCGCCTGTCGCACTTCGATCTCCTTCTCCTCCGCGTGCTTGATCGCCCGGAGTGTCGCGTAGCGCGGCTCGTTGATCCCGGTCTGGATGGTGAGTACCGCGGGCGTGTCCACGTCGACCACGTCCACGAGCCCGCCTTCGAGCTCGCGGTTGACCGTCGCCTTCCCGTTGCCGAGCTCGATCTTCGTCACCACTGCGACCGACGGCATGTCGAGGAGCCCGGCAAGGGCTCCGCCGGTCGCGGCCTGAACGGAGTCGCTCGACTGCACGCCCGCGAAGACGAGGTCGGCGCTCTCGCCCTGGACGACCTCCGCGAGAACCCGGGCGACCTGGATCGGGTCGAGCCGCCCTTCCGCCTCGATACGAATGCCGCGGTCGGCGCCCATGGCGAGACAGCGCCGCATGGCGTCCTCCGCGTCCTCGTCCCCGACCGACACGACGACGACCTCGCCGGAGCCTGCGGCCTCGACGAGGCGGAGCGCCTCCTCGGTCGCGTACGTGTCCCACTCGTTCAGCGCGAAGTCGAGGTAGTCGGGATCGACATCCCGCTCGTCTTCGGTGAACTCGACTTCGTCGCCGAGGACGGCGACCTGCTTGACCGCGACGACGATTTTCAGGCGAGAACCGCCTCTCGTTCAATGACGTGGCGCTCGCGCTTGAACGGCAGCGGCACGTCGGGATTCTCGGAGTCGATCTCACGCGCGAGCCTGTGCCCGTCGAAGATGCAGTCGGCCACGAGCCGCGGGGCGACGCAGTCGCCGATCCGGTAGAAGCCAGCGATGCCCTCTGACTCGAGCGCGTCGATGCCGACCGAGTCCTTCAGCTCGCGGTAGAGCGCGTCGTTCGACCGCCTCTGCGTCACGAGAACGACCGAGTCGACGCCCCACTCGGTCAGGTGCTCCTCGTCGTAGACGTGCGCGGAGGTGACCTTGCCCTCTGCCATTTCCGTCGGGATCTGGTACGTGACGATCTCGACCTTGAGCTTGTGCAGCTTCCGGTGCATGTTCGGCGCCTCGAGCGTGAAGTGCATGTACGGCGCGATGTGGCCGAGGTGCGTCATGAGGGTGACCTGCTTGCCCTCCTCCGCAAGCTTCTCGGCGAGCGAGACGCCGGTGAAGTAGCCGTCGTTGTCGACGATCAGCACCTTGTCGCCCACGGCCTTGCCCTCGACCATGATCTGCTCCGGAGTCGCGCACCATGCCTGCGAGGCGTCCGCGCCCGGAATCGTGTCGTGGGTGCAGCCGTTGAGGCCGTCGGTCCCCCAGTAGCCGCCGGTCGCGACGATGACGATCTCGGCGCCGTAGTTCTTGACGCCGTCCGCGTCGAGCCGCGTGTTCGGGATGAACTCGACGTTCTTCAGCTTGTCGATCTGGATCTTGCGGTAGTTGACGACGCGGGCCCATTCGCCGAGCCCGGGGAACTGCGGGATCCAGCGCATGATCCCGCCCATGTCGTCCTGCCCTTCGACGAGGTGGACGCGGCGCATGCCGCGCTCGCCGAGGACACGCGCGCACTCCATCCCGGCCGGGCCTGCGCCGACGATGAGGACGTCGTTGTCGGCGTTCCCCGCCTTCTCGAACTTCTCCGGGTGCCAGCCGCGCCGGTACTCCTCGCCTGCGGTCGCGTTCTGCGTGCAGATGACCGGCGGGCCGCCGATCTCCCAGCGGGAGATGCAGATGTTGCAGCCGATGCACTCGCGGATGTCGTCGAGCCTGCCCTCATCGATCTTCTTCGGAAGGAAGGGATCGGAGATCGATGGCCGGCAGGTGGCGATGATGTCGAGCGCGCCGTCGTTGATCGCCTCGACCATGAGGTCCGGGCTCGTGAAGCGTCCGACCCCGAGCACCGGCTTCTTCGAGACGCCCTTCACCGCCTTCTGCCACGGGAGCATGCGGCCTGACTCGTAGAAGCGGGATGGGGTCGCGTCCTCGCCCCACTCGGAGATCCCGGAGACGTTGATGTCCCAGACGTCCACGATCTCGTCCACGAGCTCCACGAACGGCAGGCAGTCGCGCTCGAGCTGCGTGCCGGCCTCGCCCATGAACATGTCGGTGGACATGCGGACGGCGATCGCGCAATCGTCGCCGACTGCCTCGCGCACCTGCTCGATCGTCTCGCGCCAGAAACGCGCGCGGTTCTCGAAGGAGCCTCCGTACTCGTCCTTGCGCCGGTTGTAGTAGGGGGTCAGGAACTGCTGCGGGAGATAGGAGTGCGAACCGTAGACGTAGACGATGTCGAAGCCGGCCTCGCGGGCACGTTTCGCCGCCTCGACGTAGAAGCCCTGGACCTCGCGGATGTCGTCCTTGTCCATCTCCTTCGGATACGTGAGGTGCTCGAAGTCCGACGGGATCTGCGACGGCGCGCGCGGGACGCAGCGCGTCTCCATGCAGGGCGCGTGCGGGCCGCCGTACCAGAGCTCGGCAGCGGCAAGCGCGCCGTGCTCGTGGAGCATGTCGCACATGAGCCCGAGGTTCTTGATGTCGTCGTCGTCCCAGAGCCGGGCCGAGACCCTGTGGGTGTCGTCGGACTCCGGATGGATGGAGCAGTACTCCGTACAAACCGCGGCGTAGCCACCCTCGGCCTTCATGGCCCGGAAGTGCGCCTGGTTCAGGGGCTTCTCCGACCCGAACCCGTTGCAATGGGGGATCTGGTAGAAGCGGTTCTTCATGGTCTTCGGGCCGATCTCGATCGGCTCGAAGAGAATGTCGTGCTTCGGATCACGCGCCATTCGCGGAAGCCTCCTTTGGACGCACTGGGAAAGCGATTCTGCAACCGCTCGCCCAGCGTTGCAAGCAGCAGGATGAACGAGAGGGCGGGACTTTGCCCGCCCTCTCGAAAGGATGACGATCCTTGCTAGGTGACCGGCGCCGTGACGGTCGCGTCTGCCTGCGGCACTTCGCCGGGCACGAGCGGCGTTTCCTCACGCCAGTGCGGCCGCTCGTGATCCTGGAAGATCCTCCGGAAGAGGAAGAGCAGGATGCCCGCGGCGAGCACGGCCAGGCCGATGATCTTCTCCTTCGTGCCGCCGTAGCCGCCCGCTGCGATCTGGAACCAGCCGAAGCCGACCACGGTGAGGACGACGCAGATCGCCGCGCAGACGTAGGCGATCGGCACCCATAACGGCCCCAGGTGGATCGGACGAGGCCAGGCCGGCCTGTCCCTCCGCAAAAGGATGAACCCGGTCAATGCGAAGAAGTGCGCCAGTACGTAGCCCAGATTGCTCGCCGCAAGGATTCCGAAGATGTTGCCCACGAACCAGACGAACAGGATGTTGATGACCATGTCGCAGGTCATCGCCAGGCCCGGGACGTTGAAGCGGTTGAGGCGGTACAGCTGCTTGATGGTCATGCCATCTCGCGCGATGCCGTAGAGCGCCCGTCCGCCGTCCGCCGTCGCTGTGTTCATCGAGATGAGGAAGCTGAGCGAGATGACGACGACGAAGAAGTCCGTCGCCCATGCCCCGCCGCCCACGATCTTGTCGAGGATGCCGACGTAGTCGTAGGCCGCGACCGCGTCCTCGCCTCCGGCTCCGACCATGCCGAGCGGGAGGAGGGTGTAGACGAGAAGCGAGAACACCGCGGCGGAGCGGAGTGCCAGCTTCGTGTCGTTGACCGTGTCCTTGTATTCGGGCGCGAAGGTCGCACAAACGTCCACGCCCCAGGCCGACCACGTCATGATCCACACCCAGACAAGGGCTAACTGCCACCCGCCCCATGCCAGGCCCGGATCGTTCAGCTTGTTCGTCAGGTTGGCGCTGTCGAAGTCGCCGTTGATGAACGGCAGCACCATGAAGCAGAAGAGGGGGATCATCAGCAGCAGTCCGGCCGCGTAGCCGAACGTGATGCTGACGCGGACCCCGAGGACGTTGAAGAGCCAGACGAGCACGATCAGGCCCGTGCCGATGAGGTGCGGCAGGCCGATGTTCACGGACCCGAAGTCGAAGTAGCCCGCGTCGAACGGCGTTCCGAGCGGCTCGCTCGAGAACCATGCCCCCGTGACGATCTGGCCGATGAAGATCCCGAAGATCGCGAGGACGACCGACCAGGCGATCCAGTAGCCGAAGGTCGCCACCGGGCCGACCAGCGTCGAGTACTTACGCCAGCCTTCGTGCGCGAACAACGCGATTCCTCCCGGTTTCTCCGGGAACATCGCCGCGAGCTCCGAGTAGATGACGTTCAGGAAGATCGCGATGAACGCCGTGATGCCCCAGAGCATCACCGCGCCCCAGCCGCCCAGGTCGCCGACCGAATAGCCGAGCGATCCAAGCAGGAACCCGGGGTTCGCCAGGGCGATGACGAACCCGTCGTACCAGCGAAGTGTCTTGAGGAGTCGTTGCTCCTCAACGACTGCTTGCGCCACGCTCCACCTCCACCAGTAAATACAGGAAGGACGCCAAAGCCGGATTTCCGGCCCGGGCGAACGTAGCACCGGTAACGGACAACTTCAATGAGCAGGGAGCGCGCCCGGCCCTAGAATCAACGCATGCGAGGCCCGCCCATCCACGTCACCTGCGACTGCGGCGAGGAGCGCGATCTCGGCTACGGCGAGACCTGGACGTGCGAGAGCTGCGCGAAGCGCTGGAACACCCAGCAGATTCCTTTCGCGGAGTACCAGGGCCTGACGCGCGAGCTCCGGCGGCTTCGGTTCGCGACCATCGGCCTGGCGGTCCTCGCGGTCGCGGTTCTGCTGCCCCTCGCCTTCTTCGTCAACGAAGCTCTGCTCTTCCTCGTCCCGATCATTCTCGCGATGGGCGCGATTCTTTTCGGCCCGCTGTGGAAGAAGCGCGTGCGGCGCCTCGTTGCCGATCGCCCGCGCTGGGAGCTGCACCCGGAGTAGCGATGCTGACCCGCCGCCGTGGCGCAGAGGTTGTCGTCCACACTCCCACCGGAGCGCGCGGCCGGCCGGTGATGCTCGCCACGCTGGAGGTCCCGTTCGACGAGGAAGCCTCGACGTTCGCCGTGGACGCCGCGGTGGAGTCGGGGCAAGGGCTCATCCTCGTCAACCTCGTCGAGGTGATGCCGCACCCGGGGACGATGCTCGGTTACGGCGACGTCGATCCATCGCCCGAAGATGCGGCTGCTCTTCGCGCTCCGGCCGAGTTGGCCCACTCCCTCGGCGTGCAGGTCGAGAGGTTGCGCGTCCGCTCGCCTCATCCCGTCGACGCGCTCATCCAGCTCGTTGGGGAGCGCAAGCCCGGCCTGCTTGTTTTCGGGCCCGACAGGAGCCGGATACGCAAAAGGATCTACGCGAAAGCCGCGAAGGCCGTGCGCGAGCGCGCGACGTGCCTCGTCTGGCTCGCGCCATAGCGTTCGCCGGGCGCGACCCCGAGCCATGACCGAGATCACCGACTTCGCAGCCATCCTTCTCGCAATCGGGGGGGCCGTGGCGCTCGCCGTTCTCTCCACACGCCTCACGACCTGGATTCCGATTCCCTCGCCGGCGGTCTTTCTCGTCGTTGCAGCAATCGTCTCGGACCTCTTCCCGAGGCTCTACGAGGAAGTTCCGGCCCTGACCGTGGAGCGGATCGCGGTGGTGGCCCTGATCGTGATCCTCTTCAACGGCGGCATGGACATCGGCTGGCGGCGCTTCCGAGGCGCACTCGCGCCGATACTCTCGCTCGGCGTCTTCGGGACGTTCGCGACCGCCGGGGCCGTCGCAGTCTTCGCCCACTACGCGCTCGGGTTCGAATGGATGACGGCGGGAGTCATCGGCGCCGCGCTTGCGCCGACCGATCCGGCCGTGATGTTCTCGGTGCTCGGCCAGCGCGAGATCGAGGGGCGTTCCGGAGTGACGCTCGAGGGCGAGGCGGGCGTGAACGACCCCGCGGGCATCGCCCTCATGATCGGGATGATCGAGCTCGCCACGCACGACGAGGCTTCGAGATTCGTCATCCTCCGCGAGTTCGTGGTCGAGATGGCGATCGGAGGGGCGGTCGGGCTCGTCGGTGCGCTGGCGATGGTCGCGCTCCTGCGCCGCTTCACGCTGCCTGCGCCGGCCCTCAGTCCCGTGCTCGCCCTCGCCCTCGCGGGGGCGCTCTACGGCGTGACGGCGCTTGCCCACGGCTCCGGCTTCCTCGCCGTGTTCATCGGGGGTCTCGTCCTGGGCGACACCCGCACCCCGTACAAGGCAGAGATCGAGCGCTTCCACGGGGCGCTGGCCGTCCTCGCCGAGATCGCGGTCTTCGTCGTCCTCGGCCTGGTCGTCAGGATCGACTCGCTCACGCTCGACGTCTGCGTGGACGGCATTGCGCTGGTCCTCGCCCTCGCCGTTCTCGTGCGCCCGCCGATCGTCCTGGCTGCGCTCGCGCCTTTCAGCTTCTCCCGCGGCGAGCGTGCCTTCATCGCGTGGTGCGGGCTCAAGGGCGCCGTTCCGATCCTGCTCGCCGCCTTCGCCGTGCTCCAGGGCGTCGAGGACGCGACGACCGTCTTCTACATCGTCTTCGTCGTCGTTCTGCTCTCGGTCGTCGGCCAGGGGACGCCGGTCCCGTGGATCACGCGCCGTCTGGGCATACCGACGCGGGAGAGCTCCGCGGCAGGCTAGGAGCCGTCGGCACGCCGCGGGCGCGGGACGAGCTCGCCGCCGCAGTTCGGGCAGACGTGCTCGAATGCGCCGCCGCACTCCGTGCAGAACGTGCACTCGTAGCTGCAGATGACGGCGGCGCCCTCCCCGGTGAGGCTGGCGCCGCAGCGCTCGCAGACGGTTCTCATCTCCAGAGCCAAGGCCCTCCTAGGATGACTGAGGCATGACGCTCTCGCAGCTGGCCCTGACGATCGCCCTGCTGGCGGCGCTCGGCCTGGTCGCGGGGCGCTTCGGCCTCTCTGCCATCCCCGCCTATCTGCTGGCGGGATTGCTGCTCGGGCCGCACGAGCCGCACGTGACGAGCCTCATAGAGCCATCCGAGGTGACGACGTTCGTCGCGGAGCTCGGGATCATCTTCCTGCTCTTCTTCCTCGGCCTCGAGTTCACGGTCGACCGCCTGCTGCGCAGCGGAAGGCACATCGGTCTCGGCGGCTCCATCGACCTGACCGTGAATGCGGCGGTCGGCCTCCTCGTCGGGGTGATCGCGTTCGGGTTCGGCTTCCCGGCCCTCATCCTCGCGGCCGCGATCTACGTCTCGTCGAGCGCTGTGACCGTCAAGGGGCTGATCGACTTCCGCCGGCTCGCCGACGACGAGACCGACCTCATTCTCGCCATCCTCGTCTTCGAGGACATCGTCATCGCCGGCGTCCTCGGTTTCGCGGCCGCGGGTGGGGAGGGAGTGAGCCCGACCCTCGTCGCCGTCGCCAAGGCCCTCGTCTTCGTCACGGTTTCGGTCGCGGCGTCGCGATTCGCGCGTCGTCCCGTCGATGCTCTGCTCGGCCGCCTGCCGGGCGAGTTCATGCTCCTGGTCACCTTCGGATTCCTCATTGGAATGGCCGCGATCGCCAAGGAGCTCGGCCTCTCGGAGGCGATCGGTGCGCTCATGGCCGGCGTCGTCCTCGCGGAAACCTCGATCAGGGAGGAGATCGAGGAGCGCTTTCTCTCCTTCCGCGACGTCTTCGCGGCCCTCTTCTTCTTCGTGTTCGGGCTCTCGATCGATGTGGGCGCACTTGATAGCGTCGGCTGGCTCGTCGCCCTCGCCGTCGTGCTCACCGTCCTGGCCAAGCTCGCGAGCGGCTTTGGGGCGGGCGTCGTCGGCGGGTTCAGCCCGCGCCAAAGCCTGAACGTGGGGGCCGCGCTGGTCGCCCACGGCGAGTTCACGATCATCCTGGCCCAGATCGCCTCCCAGAACGACGCGATCTCGTCCGGCGACCGCAGCGACTTCGTCGCCTTCGCCGGCCTCTACGTCCTTGCGACGGCCACGCTCGGCGTCATTCTCATGAAGGAGTCGAAGCGAATCGGCCGCCGTCTCTTCCCGCCTCGATTAGCCTGAAAGGAGACGCATGGCCCAGGAGCTGAGAGAGACGCGCCTGCCGGGAGTCGGAACGAAGTTCACGTTCACGACCGACCACGGCAGCCGGGTGGCCGTCATCCAGCACCTGGACGGCTCCCGCGAGCTCTACGTCTTTCGTCACGCGGGCGACGAGGAGCCCACCGCAGTCCTCCAGCTCGAGGACGACGAGTCCCGTCAGCTCGGCGCGGTCCTCGGCGGCGCCTATGAGCGGCCGAAGATCGTCGAGGAGCTCGAGATGGCGCTCGGCGAGCTCGCCATCGAGTGGGTCCCGGTCCCGGCCGGGAGCCCAGCGATCGGGAAGACCCTCGCGGACTGCGGCTTCCGCGCGCGCACCGGGATCACGATCATCGCCATCCTCCGCGAGCCCGAGCCCGTCACGGGCGCGCAGCCCGACGACGTGATCGCCGAGGGCGACACGCTCGTCACAGTCGGCAAGCTCGGGCAGTACCGCGAGTTTCGGCGGCTGTTGGCCGAAGGCCCGTAGCCCGCGATCCACAGGCCTCCCAGCCCGTGCGACGTCACGCCCGTCACAGAGAAGCCAGACGAAAGAAGCCAAGTAACAGACTGTTACTTGTTCATTTTTGGCCGAGAGTCGCCGAACGATGCGGGATCGACGCACCGGAAATGTGGCGAAAAGAACCCTAGTAACAGTCTGTTACTAGCCCGATTTCAGCTACGCGGCCGCGTTTTCTCGGGGTCGTAGATCGGGAAGTCGGCCACGGTTGCATTGGCCGTGCCGCCGTCGGTGAGTGCGACCTCGACCCGGTTCCCCTTCTCGGCCTGCGCCGTCTCGAGCACCGCCATGCCGATCACCTTGCCGAGCGTCGGGCTTTGGCACGGGCTCGTCAGCGTGCCGGCGGGCTCGCTGTCCTTTGTCACGGCAGCGCCGTACTCCGGCGCCTCGTCGCCCTGCACGTCGAGCGTGACCAGCCGCCGCGGAGGGCTCTTCGCCGTCTCGGCGAGCGCCGCCTTCCCCTCGAAGTCGCCCGTGTCGAGCCGGATCACCTTGTCCAGCGACATGTCGTACGGGTTCGTCTCGTGCTGGAAGTAGTCGTAGCCGATGAAGATCAGCCCGGACTCGATGCGCAGCGTCTCGACCGCGGCGAGGCCATACGGCTTCGCGCCCGCACCCGTGACCGCCTCCCAGAGCTCCTCGGCGTAGTCCGGGTCCGTGAAGACCTCGTAGCCGAGCTCGCCCGAGTAGCCGGTGCGCGAGACCCAGACCGGGACGCGGCCGACATGGACCTGGTGGGGGAAGAAGCGGAAGTAGCCGAGATCTTCGACGGACTCGTCCGTGAGGTCGGCGAGGAGCTCGCGGGACTTGGGCCCCTGGATCTGGAGGTGAGGGAGCTTCTCGGTGATCGGCTCGATCTCCACCTGCATCCCGTCGACGACGTTCTGGAAGTGGTCGAGGTCGGAGTCGAGCGCGGTGATGACCCAGCAGCTCGTGTCCGTGAACTTGAACACGGTGCCGTCGCCGACCATCTTCCCGTCCGCGTCGCAGAAGGGCGCGTAACGCACCTGCCCGATCTCGAGCCCGAGCATGTCGTTCGTGAAGATGCGGTCGGCCGCCGCCAGCGCATCCGGCCCGTTGAAGTCCCATTTCCTGAGCGGCGACTCGTCCCAGACGCCCACGTGCTCGCGCACGGTGGTGTGCTCGGCGACCGGGTCCCCGAAATGGTTGGGCCAGTACCAGCCTTCCCAGTCCATCAGCTCGACGCCCATCTTCTGCTGGGCCTCGTCGAAGGCCGTGCGGACGATGCCTGTGTCGCTCATTCGCTCTCCTTGGTGAGTTCGGGGTCGAAGCCTAAAGCGTGCGACATGGCCAGGGAAATCGCCGTGAGCCTGTGCATCGCCTCGTCGATCGCCGCCGAGTCGAAGCGCGAAGCTGGTCCCTGTACCCCGACGATGGCTGCGAGGCTGCCCTCGGCCCCGAATACCGGAGCCGCGATCGCGTTCAGATCGGGCTCCCGTTCGCCCTCCGCGGTCGCGAAGCCTCGTCGCCGCACCTCGTCGAGCTCCGCCGCGAGCCGCGCGCGGTCCGTGACGGTCTCGTCGGTGAAGCGAGCGAGCCGGCTCCGCGGGAGCGAGGCGGTGCCGAACGCGAGTCCAACCTTTCCGGCTGCCGTCGCGTGGGCGACGCTCGGCCGGCCCAACTCTGCGACGCTCACGACTGAGCCGGGGGCCTGGACGAAGTCGATCGTGATCGCGTCTGGATTCGAGGGCGCGGAGAGTGTGGTGGTCTCTCCGGTCCGTCGCGCGAGGGTCTCGAGCAGGGGACGGAGCGCCTGCCTCATGTCCAGCCTCGAATGGACGAGGTTGCCGAAGACCATGAGTCGGCTCCCAAGGCTGTAGCGGCCCGTCCCGTCGTTGTAGGCGACGAATCCACCGCTGGCGAGCGTGGCCAGAATCCGCGAGACGGTGCTGGCGCCGATCCCGGTTCGCCGCGCGATCTCGTTCGTGCCGAGCTCGGGGGTCTCGAGGAAGGCATTGAGCACGACCAGCGCGCGCTCGACTGCGGCGACGGTGCGCTGGGCTGGTTTTCCGGTCCGGGCCATGCTACGTTTCAATTAGATTCTGGCACACTATTGCCCAGGAGGCAATTAATGGCAACGGTTCCGAAGTCCTCTCCCTACGTCGTCGTGGGCGCCGGCATCCACGGCCTCTCCACCGCCTATCACCTGGCAAAGGAGGTCTCCGCGCGCGGCCTCGGCTCAGGGGCCGACGTCGTCGTCCTCGAGAAGTCGCGGCCGGGCGCCGGAGCTTCTGGAATCGCCTGCGGGGTCGTCCGCAACAACTACTTCCAGCCGGCGATGAGCGAGCTCATGCAGGCCTGCGCCGAGGTCTGGGAGTCCGACCCGGATGCCTATGCATACAACGCGGTGGGCTACATCGCGCTCGGCCCGCAGGTCCAGGAGCCTGACCTCGGGGAGACGTTCGAGCGCCAGGAGCGGATCGGGTACCGCTCGACGTTCATCACCGGCGAGGCCGAGGTCGACCGCCACATGAAGGAGCTCTTCCCCGACTGGCGCGCGCAGGGCGTCACCGCTTGCCTGCACGAGTCCCAGGGCGGCTTCGCCTTCAACCAGGACTCCGTAGACGGCCTCGCTGACAAGGCGCGGGGGCAGGGCGTCGAGATCCTCACGGGCGTCGAGGTCACCGGGCTCGAGCTGGGGCCGGACGACGCTGTCACGGCTGTCGAGACCGACCAGGGCCGCATCGAGGTCGGCGAGCAGCTCGTCATCGCGCCGGGCCCGTGGGCGAAGAGCTTCTGGCGCATGCTCGGCCTCCCGATGGAGATCGACATCCGCACGCCGTCGGGCGAGGTCGTGAAGGACCAGCCGATGTGGACGTACTGGAACCTCCAGGAGGGCGAGATCACCGTCGACCCGTTCATGTTCGCGACCGCGGACGGGAGCGCGCCGCCGGTCATCCACCTGGACACGGATGCGCCGCTCGTGGCCGACGACGGCCAACTCATCACTGAGGACCTCTGGGGGATCTACTTCAAGCGCGACCGCCACGGCGTCCAGGGCGGCGCCGCGCCGCTCGTCGTCGAGGGCGACGTCGAGCTCGACCCGTATCCGTCCACAACCGACGTCGACCCGAGCTTCGCGGACATGTGGTGCGCCGCCCTTTCGCACTCCATGAGCCGCTTCGAGGGCTGCCGCCCGCTCTACAAGCAGGCGCGCTCAGGAGGCGTCGGAGCCTTCACCGCGGACAACTTCCCGGTGTTCGACTACATGAAGCCGAACGTCTACGCCATCCTCGACTCGAACCACGGCTACAAGATGATCGGGGTGGGGCGCGAGGTCGCGAAGGTGGTCGTCGGCGAGCATTCGAGCCTGCTCTATCCCTTCCGGTTCGAGCGCTTCGCGACGGGCGACCTGCACCCGGTTTCGCATTCGCCCTACCCCTGGAGCTAGACGGCCGGCTCGTCCGGCGGCGACGAGGCGAGCGTCCGCTCGGCGGCCCGGGCGAGGTCCCACGCCGTGACGAGGAGCAGTGCGACCAGCACGGCCGCGATGATGCTCGCCAGGATGAGGAGCCGCAGCGCGTCGCTCTGCGCGTCCTCGAATGCCTTTTCCGTCTCCGCCGCGCGAGCGGCTTCGAGGGTCGCGAGCTTCTCCGCCCCATCCGCCGCCTGCTGGAAGTTTCTGATCTCGGGCCCGAGGAAGAGCCGCTTGACCTGGTCGGCGTTGCCGTTCTGCAGCGCTCGGTAGGCGACCACGTCGAGACCCATGAACGCGTTGAAGGCCTGCTCGATGTCTCCGAGGAGCTTCTGTTCCGCCGGGGTCGTGAGCTCGTCCTTCGCAGTCGCGAGGTCCTTCCGAAAGCGTGCGACCGAGCGCAGGAAGATGGGGCGGCTCGCCCCGTTGTCGTAGCCGTAGGCCGTCTGCCAGCCGTTGAAGTCCGTGATGTCGTACTTGAGCTCGAGCGCCAGCGCCCGCGCCTCGCCAGCCTCACGTACGTCGTCGAACTTGTCCCCGAGACTGTTCATGCCCCAGATTCCTACTCCGGCCGTGAGGGCCAGGCCCGCTACGGCGACGACGATCGCGGTCACGAGCTTGGCGCGAATGGTCATGAGCCGGGGGTGGGGCTGACGCTCGCGGGAGTCGGGATCGGGGCGGTGGGAGGCGGCGTCACGTCTCCCTCGAGGAGCCCCAGCCTGCGAGCGAGCCAGCGCTTCGTCGTCGACTGCAGGCCGAGCGTGATGATGATCGCGAGCGCGACCGACGTGACGACCAGGTCGGAGTCGCGCACGTGCATGCTGACAATGATCCCAGCAAGCGCGGCCGGAACAACCCCCGTCTCGCGGGTCCAGGCGAGGAAGACGAGCTCCTCACGTGTCCACGAGCCGCGCCGGTCGACGAGCAGAGACACGACAACGACGAGTGGTCGTGCGACGAAGATGAGCGTCGCGAGGACTGCAAGAGCCGGCCAAAAATGGTCGGCCATCGATCGCCAGGGCAGGTTCGCCCCGAGCGTAATGAAGACGAGCATCACCATCGTGTGCGACACCGTCGAGACGAACGCGCGCATCTCGTCCTCGTGGTGGGTGTGCATCCCGAGCCCGAGGAGCGGCATGTTCCCGAGGATGAGGCCCGCGAGGAACGCGCCCAGATAGCCGCTTCCTCCCGCGGAGTCGATGGAGAAGAAGCTGCCCGCGACGACGGCAATGACCACGATCGCCGCCGACTCGCGCCAGATGCCGGTCCGCCGGCTCGAGACGACGGCTGAAAGGACGATCCCGAACACGATCCCGAGCGCGGTCGAGAGCGCCAGGTCGACGAGGAAATCCGTCATGGGCGTCGTCAGAGAAGCGCTGCCGCTGACGACCACTCCCGCGAACGCGAGAGCGAGGACGGCGCCGGTCGGGTCGTTCAGCGCCGACTCGGCGATGATCGTCTGGGACACCTTCGCGCGCAGGCGCATCCGTTCGAACAGCGGGATGAGGATTGCCGGATCGGTGGGTGAGAGCGTCGCGCCGATGAGGAGGCCCGTCGTGAGCGGCACGCCGAAGACGGCGGCCGCCACACCGCCCGTCAAGAGCGCGGTGAGCACGACCCCCGGTATCACGAGCATGAGCAGCCCGATCGCAACCTTGCTGAGGATCGTGAGCGAGAGCTGCAGCCCCCCGTGGAAGAGGATGAAGGAGACCCCGAGGGTGAGGATGAGCTCCGCGCCCATGGAGTCGAGCGGGATATCGATCGCGCCCGCGACCGAGGGCCCGAGGAGCGCCCCCGCTGCGAGCAACAGAAGCATCGGCGGGACGCGCAGCAGCTCTGCGAGGAGCTCGGCGCCGAGCCCTGCAGCCAGCATCAGCGTGATCGTGAGGATGACGTCCTTCGTCGTCACGTGGCTCGATTGTGACCTCTGGGCCCGAACTCGTCACCCCCGGGGTTGCAGTACCGAGGATCCTGGGACACACTGCCCGCGTGCTGCTCTTCCTTCTGCTCGGGATGTATCCCTACGTGCTGCTCCTCACGTGGGCGCTCGCGATCTACCTCACCTGGATCGAGGTGAGGGAGCAGCAGATGGACAAGCGGCACAAGCTCTGGTGGATCCAGCTCACCTTCCTCTTCCACTTCCCGGGGTACCTTGCCCTCCGTTTCTGGGTCTTCTACCGGCGTCGGCGCGCAACCGCGTAGCCTCGGCGAGCGGCTTCGCCAGGTCACCTGGACGCGGGTCGCGTTCATGGTCGCCCTGGTCGCCATCGGGCTTTTCCTGACGCGGTTTCCCGGGCGCGGGGGGCAGGAAGTGAGCCAAGAGCGCGCAGTAGAGATCGCGCGCCCGCAGGTCGAGTTCACGCCGGAGGGCCACAACATCCGTCTCGTGCGCATGGGCATTCCGCCGCACGCCTACTGGGCCGTTTCATTCTGGATCAAGGACCGGTTCGGGCACCCTACGGACGTGACCGTCGTGGTCATCGATGCGACCAGTGGGCGGATCGACTCGGTCCGCAACGGAACCTAGCGCCGCCTCGGGCTGTGTGAACTCCGCACAAGAGTCCGCGGCCAAAGTGTCATCCGTCGCCATTGCCCGTCGGGAGAGGCCTTATCTAGCCTCGCGCGAGCCCACGCATCGTCGGTTCGCAACGCCGATCGGAGAGTAACGCGATGGTCGTTTCGATGTTGAGCGGTATTGCCTCACTGCTCGCGCAGGCTCCGACCACGCAGGAATTGTCGGACAAGCTCACGCTCGACAGTCAGATCCTGTCCGAGCAGTTCTACTACTGGACCGTCGTCATCATGTGGCTGATCCACGTCGGCTTCATGTCGTACGAGGCCGGGGCCGGCCGTCGCAAGAACGTCATGGCGACGGCGATGAAGAACATCCTCACGATCGCGGTCGTGACGCCGACGTTCTACTACTTCGGCTGGTGGATCTACGGCTGCTTCAACAAGGGGCTTATCCCGTTTTCGCCGAGCGACTTCGCCAATTCGGTGCACTCGAGCGAAGTGGCCATGGCGAACTTCTGCTCGACCACGTATCCCTGGGCCGCGAACCTCGGGCCGAACCTGAACGATCACATCTCCGGCGTCTTCTGGGCCGCCTTCCTCCTCTTCTCCTGGACGACCGCGTCGATCCTCTCGGGCGCGCTGATCGAGCGCGTGCGGCTCTCTGCGTACCTGATCCTCGGCTCGATCCTCGGCTCCGTGATCTGGATCCTCGACGCTTCGTGGGGCTGGAGCGCGTACGGCTTCCTCAACATGCGCTACGGGTTCCACGACTCGATCGCCGGGCTCGTCGTGCACGGCGTCGCGGGCGCCTTCACCCTCGGCGTCCTCTTGAACCTCGGCCCGCGCATCGGCAAGTACACGCGGGATGGCCTCGCCCGCTCGTTCCGGCCGCACAACCTCCACCTGACGTTGATGGGGCTGATGCTGATCTTCACCGGCTTCTATGCCTTCTACGCGGCCTGCCTCGTCATCCAGTCGACGACCCTGCCGGGCTGGGGGAACATCTACCTCAACCCGACGACCCTCTCGTCGATCACGTTTGCGATCACGATCGGCTTCGCCGGTGGCTTCACAGGGGGCTACTTCGCCAGCCGCGGGGATCCGTTCTGGACGCTCTCCGGCGGCCTCGCGGGCGTCATCTCCGTCTCGGCGGGAGCGGATATTTACGCTCCGACCCTCGTCTACCTGATCGCCATGTTCGGCGGCGCGCTTGCCGTGTACGCGGGCAACTTCATCGAGAAGAAGCTGCGCATCGACGACGCGGTCGGGGCGGTGGCGGTGCACGGTGTCTGCGGGTTCTGGAGCCCGCTCGCAGTCGGCCTCTTCGCGGCCGGCTATCCGACGGGGCTGAACAACGTCGACTCCTCCCTCACCGGCCAGCTGTACGGGATGATGGTGTTCCTGCCGCTCGGGTTCTTCGGCGGCTACATTCCGTCGTGGGTCATGAAGAAGCTCAATCTCCTGCGCGTGCCGCCCGAGGTCGAGCTCGAAGGCCTCGACGCGGCCGAGTTCCAAGCCGACTTCTATCCCGAATTCGCGCGGCCGCCCGAGGTCATCATCGATGCCGACGGCAGCGAGGTCATCGCGGCGCCGATCCTGCTCGAGGGCTACGCCGATCTCGTCGCGGAAAACGGGCGCGAGCGAGCCGGCCCGGGAGCGCGGGTCTGATGGTGGAGTTCATGTTCAGCATCGTGTTGCTCGTGGCGGTGTTCGGACTGCTGGGCGGGTGGGCATTCCGCAAGGATCGCCGCCGTCGCCGGGCCGAGGAATACTGAGGAGGCAGGCATGGCTCTCGGATGGGACACAACGCCGCCTTGCATCCAGCACGACGTCCCGGCGGCGGACGGCGTCTACAAGGCCTACGAGAAGTGCAACGACTTCTTCACCATGGGCCCCGGCTCGACGTTCGGAACGGCGACTGACGGCGTCAGCACCTCGTACTGGATCCTGACGATCGTCGGGATCATCGTCATGATCGCCGCCTTCGTCGCCTGGGTGACGACCGAGGACAGGAAGCTCAAGCAGCAGGCCGCGAGGCTCCTCCTCACGGGCCACGCGGGCCAAGTGCAGATCAAGGATCCGCACACGCCCTCACCGGGGCTCGGCGGCCCCTCTGACCTCGGCGACGTCTAGGGGAAAGGAGACCAATGGCGACAGAACGAGCACCGCGCCGGGGGCAGGTGGAGTTCCCCCCGATGCAACGGCACAGCCGCAACTTCGAGCTCCTCATGATCGGCATCTGCCTCGCATGCATCGTCGTGGCGGTCGTCATCGCCAAGGCGACCGAGTGGGGAGTCACCACCCGGCCGTAGTAGCTAGCCGGCCGGCTCCATCACCACGCGCCGGCTGATCCGGCGGACCAGCTCGACGAGTTCGCGCGCCCGGTCGAGGCGCTGGTCCCCCTCTCGCGTGGCGAGGTTGATCTCGACGAGATTCGCGCTCGCGCGCACCGCGGCCTCCGCGAGGAAGACGGCCGCGGCCGCGTCCCCGTGCAGGTTCGGGTTTCCGCGTTCTGCGAGCTCACATGCGAGCGTGGCGACGTCGAGGGACGCCTCTGCGATCGCGAGCGGCACGTCGGTCGCGCGGGAAAGAGCGTCCCCGATCGCCGCGTCGCGGACATCCTCGTCGACATCCTTCGGCATCCGCAGCGCGAGGAGAACACTCTCGTAGGCCCGCGCGTCCTCCTCCGCCATGGGGAGAACGCGCGCCTTGAGCGCCTCGGCCTGGGCGACTGCGCCGGCCGCGTCCTCCCACTGCTCCTTCGAGAAGCGCGCCGCCATTGCTGCGAGCGATGCCCCCATCGCCCCGACGACCGCAGCGACCGAGCCGCCCCCCGGCGCGGAGGTCTCGGCCGAGATGGTGTCGCAGAACTCGCCGACGCTCTGGCTAGAAAAGTCCAACGGTGCGGCCATTCTCGTCGATGTCGACGTTGAAGGCCGCCGGAGAGGCGCCGTAGCCCGGCATCGTCTGCATGTCCCCGAGGAGCGGCACGAGCCAGCCCGCGCCCGTGTACTGGCGGATGTCGCGGACGGTGACGGTGAAGCCGGTCGGCGCGTTCAGGAGCGACGGGTCGTGCGAGAGCGACAGGTGCGTCTTCGCCATGCAGATCGGGAGCTTGTCGAAGCCGACCTTGTTGTAGCGCTCGATCGCCTGCTGCGCGGCAGGGAGGAAGACGACGCCCTCGGCGCCGTACACGCGCTTGCAGATCGCCTCGATCTTGGCGTCGATGGGTTGGTCGAGCTCGTAGACCGGCTTGAAGTCGGAGGGTGCCTCGGCCGCCGCGACGACGGCTTCCGCAAGTGCCGCGGCGCCCTCGCCGCCGTGCTCGAAGGCCTCGTTCAGCTCGGCGGCCATCGCACCGCCCTCGAGGGCGAGGCGCTTCACGATCTCGACCTCCTCGTCCGTGTCGCCCGGGAAGCGGTTGATCGCGACGACGGCGTTCAGGCCGAACTCCTTCACGATCCCGAGGTGGCGGTGCATGTTGGCCGCGCCGCGCTCGATGGCGTCGACTCCGCCGTCGGGGTCGTCGCCGTGGTGCTTGAGTGCACGCGAGGTCGCCACGAGGACGACGGCGTTCGGGCGCAGCCCGCCGACGCGGCAGACGATGTCGAAGAACTTCTCCATGCCCATGTCTGAGCCGAAGCCGGACTCCGTCACCGTGTAGTCGCCGAGCTTGAGCGCCGTGCGGGTTGCGACGAGGGAGTTGTTTCCGTGCGCGATGTTGGCGAACGGGCCGCAGTGGAGGAATGCGGGCTGGCCCTCGAGCGTCTGCACGAGGTTCGGCATGATCGCGTCCTTGAGCAGAACGGTCATCGCGCCCGCAGCCTGGAGCTGCTCGGCCGTGACCGGCTCGCCCTCCCACGTGTAGCCGACGGTGATCTTCCCGAGCCGCTCGCGGAGGTCGAAGAGGTCGCGCGCGACGGCGACGATGGCCATGACCTCCGAGGCGGCCGTGATGTCGAAGCCGGTCTCGCGGACGTAGCCGTTCGCGCGACCGCCGAGCCCGACCACGATCGAGCGGAGCGCGCGGTCGTTGATGTCCACGCAGCGTCGCCATGTGACCGAGAGCGGATCGATCCCGAGTTTGTTCCCCTGCAGCAAATGCGCCTCGAGGAGTGCGGCGAGCAGATTGTTCGCGGCTCCGATCGCGTGGATGTCGCCGGTGAAGTGGAGGTTCATGTCCTCCATGGGGACGACCTGCGCGTAGCCGCCGCCGGCCGCGCCGCCCTTGATCCCGAACACCGGGCCGACGGAGGCCTCGCGCAGGCAGAGCACGGGGTTCTTGCCGATGTGCCCGAGGCCCTGCGTCAGCGAGACCGAGGTCGTCGTCTTGCCCTCGCCCGCCTTGGTGGGCGTGATCGCGGTGACGTCGATGAGCTTGCCGTCGGGCTGGTCGCTCAGGCGGTCGAGGACGGAGAGCGAAACCTTTGCCTTGAAGCGGCCGTACGGGTCGTACTCGTCCTCGGAGAGGCCGAGGGCCTCCGCGATCTGGGCGATCGGGCGAAGCTCAGCCTCCTGGGCGATCTCGAGGCTGGACGGCATCTGCGTGGCCACACGGTCTCCTTTGGTTCAGTGGCTGACTGCCGCGGCTGCGAGCTCGGAGACGAGCCGGTCGCGGTAGAAGCGTTCGAGCGCAAACGGTGCGATCAGCTGGGGAGTCTGCTGCGTTGCGATCTGCTCCGCAAGCGTCGTCCCCACGATGGGGGCGGCCTTGAAGCCGTACGTGCCCCAGCCGCAGCTGACGAGGAAGCCCTCCACCTCGGTCGAGCCGAGGATGGGGCTGTAGTCGGGCGAGAGGTCGCAGAGGCCTGTCCACGAGCGCAAGATCCTCGCCTGCTCGAGCTGCGGAAAGAGCTCGAGCGCATGGCGGGCCGAGTATTCGAGGAACGGGAAGGTGCCGATGCCCTTGTAGGTCGTGTACGGCTCGATCTCGGCGCCGATGAGGAACTCGCCCCGATCCGTCTGCGAGATGTACACGTGCATCTGCGACGAGACGATGATCACGTCGAGGAACGGTTTCAGCGGCTCCGTCACGAACGCCTGGAGGATGTGGGTCGTGATCGGGAGCGGGACGCCGGCGAGGTCGGCGACGAGCGTCGACCAGCCGGCGGTGCACGAGACCACGGTGTCGCACGCGATGTGGCCACGGTTGGTCTCGACTCCCGTCACGCGGCCGTTCGAGCGGTCGATGCCGGTCACCTCGGTGTACGGGTGGATCTCCGCTCCGCCGCGGTCCGCTCCGCGCGCGAAGCCCCAGACGACCGCGTCGTGGCGAATGATCCCGCCGGGCGGGTGGTAGAGCGCCGCCTGCACGGGCCAGGTGACGTTCTCGGAGAGGTCCATCTCCGCGCAGAGCTTCCGGATCTCGTCCTGGTAGATGACGCGGCTGTCGATCCCGAGGAGCTTGTTCACCTCGGCCCGCTCGTTCGCGGTGATGATTCCGCGGTCGGAGTGGGCGAGGGTGAGGTGGCCCTGCTGCGAGAAGAGGAGGTTGAAGTCGAGCTCGGCCCCGAGGCCTTCGTAGAGCTTGACGCTCGCCTTGTAGAACTCCGCGCCCTCGGGCGTGCGGTAGTTCGCGCGGATGATCGTCGTGTTCCGCCCGGCCGCGCCGGAGCCGATGTAGTTCTTCTCGAGGATCGCGACGTCGGTGATTCCGTGGTTCTTCGCGAGGTAGTACGCGGTCGCGAGCCCGTGGGAGCCGCCGCCGATGATGACGACGTCGTAGCGGTCCTTGAGCTCGGCCGGCGGGCGCCACATGCGGCGGACACGGAAGATGTCCTTCATTGCTGCAGCCCCTCGTGGGCGTCGATGACGACCTCGGCGAGATAGTCCGAGTACTCCTGGGCGAACCAGAGCGCGAAGGAATCGCCGTCGCGCGTCACGATCGCCTGGACGTGTGAGACCGCGCCGGCCGCGGGCAGGGCGTCGAGGTCGAGGTCGGTGATCCGCCGCATGACCGCCTCGCCGCGAACGGAGAGCCCGGCGAGGCTCGCGCTCACGTCAAAGGCGAAATAGTCCTTCGAGAGCATCTCGAGGAGCTCGACGGTCTTGCTGAAGTCGCAGAGGACGAGGCCGCGGTTCGGCGTGATGCGGACGAGGTTGCCCCCCTTGACGGACTTCCGTAGGTCACCTCGGATCTCGATCTTCCCGCTCGGCGAGAGATCCGAGATCGTGGGCGGGGCTCCCAGTAGCGCGCGCTCGAGCGGCGAGCGCCAGGTCGCTTCCGCCGCCGCGCGACCGGGTGACAGGAAAGCGAGGTCGCTCACGAGCGGAGCTTCTCTCCATCCGGGTCGAAGAACGGGCGAAGGCGCACGGTCGCGCGCTCGAACCCGCCGCCGACGGTGACGAGGAACGACTTGCCCTCCTCGGCGATCTCGGCGGGAACCCAGGCCATCCCGATCGCCTTCTGCAGCGCGGGACTCCAGCGCGAGCTCGTGATCCTCCCGATCGGGCGCGTGCCTTCGAGGACGACCTGCGCGCCTTCGAGCGGCACCTTGCCATCCTCCATCTCGAAGCCGACGAGCAGGTCCTGGAGGCCGCGCTCCTGCACGTGCTCGAGCGACCATTTGCCGACGAAATCGTCCTTGTCGAGCTTGGCGATCCACGGCATGTTCGCCTCGAGGACGTTCGACTCGGAGTCGGTGTCCTGCCCGATGAGGATGTGCATCTTCTCGAGGCGGAGAATCCGCTGCGGCTCGAGGCCGAACGGCCGGATGCCGAAGTCGTCGCCCGCCTCGAGGATCGCGTTCCAGACGTGTTCGCCGTACGGGCTCGGGAAGTGGAGCTCGTAGCCAAGCTCGCCGACGAAGCCGATGCGGAGTATGAGTGAGGGCACGCCGGCAACCTGCGCGTCGCGCGCGTCGAGGTAAGAGAGCCCTTCGTTCGAGAGGTCGATGTCAGCGAGCTTGCGCATGACCTCTCGCGCGCGCGGCCCGGCGACGTTGACCGCAGCGAGCGCGCCGGTCACGTTGACGATCTCGACGTCCATGCCCCAGACCGCGTTCCACCACTCGAACCACTCGAGGACGGCGCCGGCGCCCGTGGAGGTCGTCGTGACGTAGAAGGTCTCGTCGTCCAGGCGCGCGATCGTCCCGTCGTCCATGATCCGGCCCGCGTCCGAGTTGAGGACGCCGTAGCGGATCCTCATGGGCTTCATGTCGCCGAAGCGGTTGGGATAGAGGCGCTCGAGGAACTCGGCCGCGTCGGGGCCGCGGGCGATCATCTTGCCGAGGGTGGAGACGTCGATGACGCCGACAGAGTCGTGGACCGACTTCGCCTCGCCCTCCGGGTCGCCGTAGGAGTGCGGGCGGCGCCAGGTGCCCGTCCACATCATCTTGGCGCCGAGCTCCTTGTGGCGATGGTGAATGGACGTGCGCTGCGCGGGCTCGTGCGGCCGGCCGGCGAGGAGGCCGAGCGTGACCGGCGCCCAGGGCGGTCGCGCGGTCGTGGTCCCGATCGTCGCCTCGTCCTTCTCGTTCTCACGTGCGTAGAGGCGGATCGAGGGCACGTGGCAGAAGCGGCCCTGGCAGGGCCCCATCGTCACGGTGGTGTAGCGCTTGGCGAGCTCGATGGAGTCGAAGCCCTCGCCGATGGCGCGCTTCAGGTCCTTGTCGGTCACGTCCTCGCAGACGCAGACGAAGCACTTGCCCTTGCCCGACGCGCCGTTGTAGGACGCAGCCGGTACGGCGCCGTCGAGACCCGCGCCGGCGACCGACCCGACGGCCTCGATCGCGTCCGGGATGTCGGTCGGGACGAAGACGCCGCGCTCGGGGTCGTACTCGACCTGCGCGCCCGCCTGGGCGAGGAGGGAATACGCCGGCTGACGGCCACCGGACATGACGAGGAGGTCGCACGCGAGCTTGCGCCCATCGATCTCGACCGACCGCAGGATGCCTCCGCGGCCGCGCGCGACGATCTCACGGACGCGCTCGCGCCGGAGGTCGTAGACGCCGTTGATCTGCACGCCCGCATCCTTGAGGGCGGTGGCAGCCTCGCGGCCCGCCTCGTCCACGGTCACGACGACGGCCTCCTCGGCCGGCTTGATGCCCCAGTCCTCGATCAGCCGGCGCACTCCGTCCGGGAGCATCACGCCAACGAGGTCGTTGCCCGGGAAGACGAGCGGCTGCTGGATCGTCCCTGTCGAGACGACGATCTTCTCGGCGCGGAACCGGTAGAGGATGCGGCCCGCGTCGACGGGGACGAGCCCGCCTTCCCAGATCCCGAGCGCCCGCCCAGGCGAGATGACGTCCACGCCTTCGAGCGGATCGACGAACCCCTCGTCCACGAGGACGACCTGCCGTCCAGCGGCGGCGTGCTCCCGGGCAGCCTTGCGCCCCGCCTTTCCGCCGCCGACGACCAGGACCTCGGCGCGGCGGTGCTCGACGTCGTAGCGGTTCGCGCGACCGGCGTGCTTGTCCAGCTTGCCCAGTCCCGCGACGTTGCGAAGGAATTTCTCGTAGACCGGCCAGGCCCAGCGGGGCCGGATCATCGTCCGGTAGTAGAAGCCGACCGGGGTGAACGGGCCGCCCAGCTTGTCCGTGGCGACGAGCATGTCGTGCTCCAGCGAGCCCCAGACGTTCTGCGGGCGGACAACCGCGCCCTCGCGGACGGGCTCGGCGCAGATGCGGACATTTGGGACACCGTCCACGGTCATCATGCAGTTCGCGCAGCTGCCGGAGCAGCAGAGAAGCCCGCGCGGGCGGTGGTACTTGAAGCTCCGCGAGAAGATCCGCTGGCCGGAGGCGTAGAGCGCGGAGCCGAACGTGTCACCAAGGAAAGCCCTCACGGCCTTTCCTTGGAAGGAAAAGACCACTTCGGAGGAGCGGTCGAGCCTCTCGCCTGGTCGCGCCGGAAGTCTCATACCGCGGGCGTGTCCGGTGTGGCGACGGACTCGGGGCCGGGCGTCCCGGCGCGCGACGAGGGCTCGACGATTTCCGTGCTGATGACCTCGTTCGTGCGGGTGTCGCGCTCGGCCTGGAACCAGATCTCGCAGCCGTCGCGGTGGTACCACCACTCGCGCTGCACTCCGGCGACGTTGCGGCGAAAGTAGATGTAGCTCGTCAGCTCGCGGAGCGTCGGCGACTCTTTCGGGCGCGCCGTCACCTCGCCTGCGCAACTGAACTCGTTCACGTCCCGCGGCCCGCAGTTCGGGCAGTCGAGGAGGAAGCTCATGCGGCCGGCTTCTCCGCCTGGCCGAGCATCCGCTGGAGCTCGGCGAGCACCCAAACGAGCGCGTCTCTCGTCGCACGCTCGGCTGCCTCGCCGTCACGCGCACGGCAGGCTTCGAGCAGCGTGTCCGGCCCGCGCCGGAGCGCCCCGAACGCCTCCGAGTCGCGGCAGAGGTAGAGGATGTAGCGCTCGACTCGGATCCGCTGATCCTCGAGTGCGCGCAGAAGCCGCGGCCGCTCGGCGCAGGCGTAGCACGCATCACGGAGTGACCAGAACGAGCCGAGGTAGGCATCCAGGTCGCCGGCGCGGAACGCGCGCTCCAGCTCGTTGCGGGCGGCCTCCATCGCCGCGAGCGCGCCGTCGGTGATGCGCTCGGCTCCCGCGCGGG
Organism: Actinomycetota bacterium; assembly: GCA_046733475.1. Taxonomy (GTDB): domain Bacteria; phylum Actinomycetota; class Thermoleophilia; order Gaiellales; family Gaiellaceae; genus DATEOR01. The sequence goes on along the minus strand of JBKPPF010000052.1, from coordinate 103 downwards.
CCAGGAAGGTCTCGAGGCCGAGGCGAAGCGCCTGGATCTCCTCGAGCTCCTCGACGGAGAGCGGTGCCACCCTGGAGCCGCGGCGCGGGATGCTGACAACGAG